>NZ_JBVHQD010000003.1:0-532159 GCF_055567595.1 Streptomyces sp. NPDC026515 | reverse complement strand
GCCCGGGAAAGAGATCACAGGCCGGTCATCAGCCCTCTACACTCACCCAGACCGCCCCTGAACAGGGAAAACGTCAAAGTGCTGCTGGAGTACTAGGCCGCAATTACGAACGTTTCGCCGACCACCCCGTCTCCTTGCCCGCCGCATGGTCCACCTCGTCACCGGCGAACACACCGCCACCACACCGCCCTGCCCGCCCCGTGACCGACCGCGCCGGGAGCGGCAGTGCACCCGCAGGCCTGCACGGCGGCCCAGATCCTCACCGGGCGGACCGAGGACGGTCCGTGTCCGCGGCCCGCGGGCCACAACGGTGGGACGTGAGCGGCCGCGGTCACAACGGCGTGACCATGAGAACGAGGCGCGCACTCGGCCCGGTGGATCGCCGGCCAGGTGGGGCGCACCGCAGGCGCGCCGGTGACCTGCTGCGTTGATCGGACGGTACGCCCGGTACGACAGTGTCACGCGGCAGTCGGATTCTGTTGTGCTGCAGGTGAGGGCTCTCTCGGCCCCGCCGCGGGACGGAGGATCGCTCAGATCTGGTTCAGTCCACCGTCGACGTAGAGCTCGGAACCGGTGACGAAACTGCTCTGGTCGGACGCGAGGAAGAGAGCAGCCGCGGCCGCTTCGGCGGGCTCGCCCATGCGGCCGAGAGGAACCTGCTGCGCGAAGAAGGCGTGCAGCGACTTGGCCTCTTCCTCATTGGGCGCGAGGCCGGTGATTCCCGGGGTCTTGATCGGTCCGGGCACCAGGGTGTTGACACGGATGCCACGGCCACGCAGCTCGTTGGCCCAGGTGCGCGAGAAGGAGCGGACGGCCGCCTTCGACGCGGCGTAGACGCCGAACGCCTCTCCGCCGGTGGTGGCGGCGGTGGATCCGGTCAGGATCACCGAGGCGCCGTCATTGAGGAGCGGAAGTGCTTTCTGCACGGTGAAGAGCGTCCCGCGAACATTGATGTTGAACGTGTCGTCGAAGTGCTGCTCCGTCACCTTCTCCAGGGTTGCGAATTCCCCGCCGCCGGCGTTCGCGAAGAGTACGTCGATGCGGCGGCCCTGCTCGGCGATGACCGAGAAGAGCCGGTCGAGGTCGGCTGGGCTGGCTATGTCTCCGCGGACGGCGGTGACGTTGTGGCCGATCTCGGCGGCGGCCGCGTCCAGCGCATCCTGGCGTCGGCCGGTGATGATCACGTGGGCGCCTTCAGCGGCGAATCGCCGCGCCGCAGCCAGCCCGATGCCGCTGTTCGCCCCGGTGACCACGGCCACTTTGCCTGTGAGTACTGCCGTCATGACGCGCCACTCCTCGATAGTTCTTGACTGCTTCGTCCATAACGCTAGCCGTTATGGACGAAGCAGTCAAGAACGCATAGGATCTCCTTCATGGCACGACCTCGGAAATTCGACGAGCAGCAGGTAGTGGCGACCGCACGGGAGCGGTTCTGGGCGGGGGGGTACGCCGCCACGAGCATGGACGACATAGCAGCGGCGACAGGCCTCGGCAAAGGCAGCCTGTACGGCGCGTTCGGCGGCAAGCAGAACCTCTTCCACCGCGTGTTCGACGACTACTGCACCTCAGTAGTCGACGCCACAGCCCAGCAGCTGCGCGGCGATGACGAGAACGCGTACACGCGATTGTCCGCCCACATTCACGCGGTGGCCGCAGCCGCCGCAGACACCGCCCAGCGCGGATGCCTGCTGGCCAAAGGCACCGCCGAGCTGGCCGAACACGACAAAACCGTGGCCCAGCGTGCGCACACAGCCATCGAAGCGCTGCACGCACTGCTGAAGGACGACATCGCCGCCTGCCAGCGCAACGGCGACCTCGACGCGAAGGCGGATCCCGGACAGTTGGCCGCGCTGGTGCTCGCCGTACTGCGGGGCATCGAAGCACTGGCCAAGGCCGGAGCCGACGAGGAGACACTGACGGACATCGCTCGCACCGCCCTCGCCGTACTGCCACGCTCCGCGAACTGACGGACCCATCGGCCCACGTCGTCAGGGTTACAAGGAGGGCGGGTGCCGTCTCGCCCAGCACTTTCAGTATTGCGCCAACTCGCCCCGCTGTCCGGCGTCTCGAAGTCCGCGGCAGCCCGGATCATCGACCAGCGCACCCGATTGACCCTCCGAGCGACGGGCGCCGACTCTACGAGGCACTTCGTGCCCGCCGGTTCATGCTTGTCACCTCGGACGACTCCCTCCACCCTCGCCTCGATGATCGGCGGACGGTCCGACAAAGTGGAGACCGTGTCCGCACAGGGCTCGACGATAAAAGTGTGCTGGGCCGGCCTGACGCCCATATCGCGTGGGCCCTGTCGGACGAGTCACCTGAACGTCGCACCGACGCAACTCGCCAGGCGTTGGCGCACAAGTGCGGGGCGCTGCAGGCGAGCTCACGAAGCAGACTTCGCTCGTGTGACACCTCCGCACAGTTTACGAGGGCCCAGGCGGCGCTGAGCACTTTCACCACCCTGCGTCCCCCTGCCCGTCGGCCCCACCGGAACCCGGTCGGGTCAGCGCGCAGCCGGATACTCGGGAAGAAATGTGCCTTGAACCATGCCCTTTACCGTGCGTGCCGCAAGTGCCGCATAGCCAAGGGTGGAGAGTGCGAGGAGAACGTACGCGATCACCCTCGAATGATCGACGTCCTCGGCTCTCAGCCAGAAGATCACATCCGTGACAGCGGCGACGTACGTGAAGGCGAACGCCCAGTAGGGCGGCCCGAAAGGAGCCGTCCGGTACGAGGGAATCATGGAAATCTGCACGAGTGCCATGAGCAGTGCGTAGCCTGCCAGTCCGCTCGCCACGAAATCCGCTCTTCCTCCGTTCATCGCAAACCAGACGTTCCCGGCCACGACAGGCGGAGCGAATTCGATGGCGATGACGGGCAGCAGCCGATTCGGCAGTGCGGGCTGCGTGAACAATCTGAGGAGGAGAATCGAGCCGAGGACGACCCAGCAGATGAACCCGAACCCGAACATGAGCTCGGAAAGTCTGACCCAGCCGAATGACGCTGCCCCACCCGCCGCCAGCAGACCGCCGGCCACGGTAGGCAGGAAATATCCTGGATGCCAGTCAACGAGTTTCATGTCGACGCGGATCCACGCGCCGGTCAGGAATCCGCCCAGAGTAACCGTGACGACAAATGCGACGAGGTAAATACATTTACCGGCTGTGTCCGCGTACGGTTTCAGGGCGACACCGATGAGCATGGGAACGATCGGCACCAGTGAAATGAACGGGCCAGTAACCGGGTGTGTGAACTCTTTCCCCAGATGTCCCCGAGAACTGACATTCACCACGTAGGCAGCCATGGTCAGAAGCCACAGAAGGCCGGCACCCAACCACAGAACGATTCCCGGCCATCCGGGTGTGCGCGCCACGCTGTGTGCCGCTGTCCACGCTTGAGCCAGACCTGCCAGACCAAAGCTGATGCCGAAGAGATTGGGAGCCACCAGATACTTGCGGCCGGTCAAATACGTACTCCGTTCCGTGACCACCCTGCCCGGGTGCTTCCGTGACGCCTCCTCAGCGATCATCGCTCCCGCAGGCAGCCGATGCGAGGCGACGCTCCAGCCGACAGGCAAACCGAACCCGCGCGTGCAACCAAGGCCTCCCCGAAATGAGCTGCGCACACAGCCCGGGAGTCACCCCCGCACGAGCCATATGGCACGGCGGCGGCGCCATTCGGGTCTGTCCCGTCCGCGACGAGCAAGCTGTCACAAAATCTCGTGAAAGACCGGCCTCAGCGTTTCGAGCACGGTCTGGCTGCCAGCGCGCGCCACCAGATGCTTCGTCTTAGAATATCTCTACGAGCAAAGCGGCAACGGAGGTCTAGATGAACGCTCTGTCGTACGAGCGGGGACGCATAGGACTGCTCCTCATAGACACCGTCAACGACGTATTCTCCGAAGACGGGAAGGCATACAGAGTCTTCAAGGAGGAATTCGAGCGGATCGGCACCCTCGAAAACCTCAAGACTCTCCTCGCGGGAGCCCGGGAGCAAGGTTTCCCCGTCTTTCACGCCCCCATGTCATACACGGAAAGCGACTACACGACCTGGAAGCACATCTCAGGCGTGCACCACGAAATGTTCGACAACCGCCTGTTCGTGGAAGGGAGCTGGGGTGCCGACTTTCACCCGGACCTCTCCCCCATCGACGGTGAGATTGTCATCATCCCACACAAGAACATCGACGTTCTGGCCAATACGGACCTCGAAGTACAGATGCGGCAGCACGATGTCGAGTACATCGCCATCGCCGGCATGGTCGGAACCATGTGTGTGGAATCGACCGCGCGCAGTTGCATGGAACACGGTTTTCACGTCACGACGTTCACGGACGCGACAGCAGCCTACGGCGGACGCCCCGCATACGACGCCATGATCCTGCGGTATCCACTCATATCGCACGCGACTCTCAACGTCGAGGAATTCCTTTCCGCAATCAAGGCTGCGGGCACCTGACCCGCCGCCCCGCAGACAGCACCGGCCCCCCGCAGCAGTCAGGGCTGACGCGTTCCCAGTCGGCGAGATGAGCTGATCGCCTGCGTCATCTTCCCTGTTGGATCGACGTGTTGAAGCGGATCGAACCGGGTTGGAAGCGTGCCGGTCTGGCGTACGTTCCGGGTGCCGGAGGATCCTCGGATGGCGGGGGATCGGTGCCAGTTCTGGCCGGGCGGGCGGACCTGGCTGTTCGGCCGGGCTCTCTCCTGCGGCTTCGGTAAGCGTCTTCAGTGCACCAGGAGATCGATGGCGACCTCCAGTCGTTCGAGGTAGAAGTCCCGTGCTGCGGCCTGGTGTTTGAGGCCGGTCGATGCGCTGATGATCGTCTGGGCGATTTGACGGGCCGCCGCTTGTCCTGCCTCGACGGCGATCGCGTCTGTGACCAGTTGCTCGAAACGTTGCGGCGTGGTCTCGACGATCTCCCCCAGGAGGCCGGGGTTGTCCTCGATGACCACCGCCACATCGCGTGTCAGCGGGCCGATGTATCGGCCCGCCCACTGGTCGAACGCATCGAGGAGACGCTCTGCAAGGGGTCGACCGGTGTCGGCCAGGACGTGTTCGACCGCTGTGATGTCGCGCTCCACTGCCTGGGTGACGGCGGCGCGGAACAGGCTCTCCTTCGAGGAGAAGAGGAAGTAGAGCCCGGGCCGGGAGATGTCCGCCGCCCGCGCCACCTCCTCCATCGAGGTCTTCCGGTAACCGAATCGCGCGAACGTGACCATGGCGGAGTCCAGAACCATGGTCCGACGGTCGGTGTCGGCGACTGTCGACGGCGGGTGGCTGGCGGCGGGACTGTTCATGGACCGATCATACGAGCGAGAGTCGTACTATACAAATCAAGGCTAGTGAGTATAGTCACCGCCATGACTACTCGCGATCCCATCTCCACACCCTTCACCGCCTCCAGCACCGCGGACGAGGTACTGCGGGGTGTCGACCTCACCGGCGTCCGCGCGATCGTGACGGGAGCTTCCTCCGGAATCGGGATCGAGACGGCTCGCGCGCTGACCGCTGCCGGTGCGGAGGTGACGCTCGCTGTCCGGAACACGACGGCGGGGGACGCCGTCGCTGAGACGATCGAGAAGACGACCGGAGGGATACGGCCCCGAGCCGTCCGGCTCGACCTCGCCGACAGGACCGCCGTCACGCGATTCGTTGACGCGTGGGACGGCCCTCTGCACCTGCTGATCAACAATGCGGGCGTGGTCACTGGTGGCCTCGAACGCACACGTGAGGGCTGGGAACTGCAATTCGCGACGAACCATCTTGGCCACTTCGCCCTCGCCACCGGCCTGCATGACGCCCTGGCCCTGGGAGCCGCCGACCGCGACGGAGCACGGATCGTCTCGGTCAGTTCGACGGCGCACATGCGTGCCGGCATCGACTTCGACGACCTCCACTTCGAGCGTCGCAGCTACGATCCGCAGATTGCCTACGCCCAGTCGAAGACGGCGAACTCCCTGTTCGCCGTCGAGGCAAGTCGCCTCTGGGCGTCCGACGGCATCATTGCCAATGCGGTGAACCCCGGCGGTGTCGCAACGGGACTGCAGCGGAACTTCACAACACAACAGAAGGAGTCGCTCGATGCGGCCGAAGCCGCCGGGGTCTTCACGTACAAAACGGTCGAGCAGGGGGCTGCCACCAGCATCGTTGCGGCCGTCGCCCCGGAGTTCGCGCACTCCGGAGGCCACTACCTCGACGATTCACAAGAGGCCTACACCGTGACGAACGACGCCGACCTCGCCCAGCACCCGCACGGTGTCAAGGAATGGGCGCTCGATCCCGCCACTGCCAAGCACCTCTGGACGGTCTCGACCGACCTGCTCCGCGTCTGACCTCTCGACGCCACAGCAAGCGGTATCGCCGCCTTCTTGGTTGGTCACCGCATCGCCCCACAAAGCCTGTAGCACATGGCCTGCGAAGATGGCCACGTCTGATGCGCAGAGCCAAAACCTGGTCGGTTCCTCTCCGAGAGCCCGGTGTGGGGGCCCGCCTTCGGCGCGACCGAGACGCTGGCCAGCGCGGCTCAACACGCTGAACTTGACGGAGAAGCAGGCGCAGGCGTGGTCGCTTAACCTCGTTCGGCAACGAGAGACGCGACCCCTGATGATCAAGGTTGTCGAAGCCTTTGATCATGAACAGGTGTCGCGTTCGCGTGCCATCCTCCCTGATCGGTGTCCTGCAGCGCCACTGCGCGGACGCCGAATCCGCCTGCCCGGAACTCGAACCACGGCAGTTCACCTCTTTGGCCGAGGTGCTGGCGCAGATACCCGATCCGCGCCGTGTCCGCCGCTACCGCCTGGGCTCCCTGCTCGCGCTGTGCCTGGTCGCCGTCCTCGGCGGGGCCACGTCCCTGGCCGCCGTCGCCCGATTTGCTGCCGACACCGACTCCGACCTGCGCGAACAACTCGGACTGACCTCCAGCACGCCGAACGCCTCCACGCTGGGAAGGCTCCTGGCCCGCCTGGACGGCGACGCGCTCGACGACGCCGTGGGTGCCTGGCTCGCCCGATACGCCACCGATCCGGTCGACGAACCCGGCGACACGCTGGTCGGTCTTGCCGTCGACCGCAACACCGTGCGCGGGTCCCGCACCGACGGCCAAGCCGTCCACCTGCTCGCCGCTGCGCTTCACTCATGCCAGACCGTGATCGCCCAGCGCCAGGTCGCCGCGAAGAGCAACGAAATCCCCGCCTTCGTCCCGCTGCTGGACCGGATCGACCTGCGCGGCGTCGTCGTCGCCGATGCGATGCACACCCAGCGCACCCACGCCGGGCACGTCATCGCCGTCGGCGGTCACTACCTCCTGGTGGCCAAGGGGAATCAGAAGAAGCTGCGCAAGCAGCTGCGGCGCCTGCCCTGGCATGAGATTCCGCTGCAGGCCCGCACCACCGGGGCCGGGCACGGCCGCCGCGAGGTCCGCCGTCTGAAAGTCTGCCCCGTCCGTCCCGGTCTGCTCTTCCCGCACGCTGTCCGGGCCATGGAGATCAAGCGCCGCCGCACCGCCGCAAGACCGGCAAGGTCGAGACGAAGACCGTCTACGCGGTCACCAGCCTGCCGCCCGAGCAGGCCAGCCCGCAACAACTTGCCGAACTCGTCCAGAACCACTGGTCAGTTGAGGCCCTGCACCACATCCGAGACGTCACGTTCGGCGAGGATGCCTCGCAAGTACGCACCTGCACCGCACCCCGCGCCATGGCTGCCCTGCGCAACCTCGCCATCGGACTCATGCGCCAAACAGGCTGGGCCAACATTGCCGCCGCAGTCGATCACTACAGGTCACAACCCCATCACGCTATCGCCATGCTCCGACTCACAGCCTGAGAATGCATCGCCCCTGCCGCAGCAGTGGCACGCCTGCCACGGCACGGGGAGCAGCGAAAGAAGCGGCCAGAAGGGAACCGGCCTTCCGGCGTCTACAGATCTAAGATCGCTGCCTTCTGCCCGCCCAGCTGAGCAGTCCGTCCTCCCCGAGGCCCACCCATGGCTCCTGGTTCAGGTCCAGAAAACCGTCGCCGGCGCCTTCGCCGAACGTCTCGACCGTCCGCTTGTAGTCGCTCGGCACCGCGGTGCCCAGGCGTGACTCGACCTCCGCTCGGTCCACGTCTGGCCGCCGGGCGGCCTGTGTCCAGCCGGTGATCCGTACAAGCCGCTGCATCCACTCGACGTCCTCGCCCGGAGCGGCCGCCAGGGGTGCGGGCACCTCCCTGTGAGCGACCACCAGCGCCGGCCGCTCGGCTCCCTCTGCGTCCCGCGCCGTACCCGTGCCGACCCACTGATCACCGTACGCCCACGCCCGTATCGTCACGCCCCGGTCCTCGAAGGGGACGAGAAGAGCCGCCACGCTGCCACCAGCCCCTGCCGCCGGACTCCCTCGACACCAAGATCAAGGCAGACCTGACGGAGTCCTCCTACTCAGGGCGCCTGGAGTTCGAACTCCGCGCGGTCCGAGGTGACGCCGTTGATGTGCAGGGCGATTGCGTGCCGGCCCGGGTGGCAGCGGCGGGTGGCAAGGGGCCGGAAGGAGTGTTCCCGGGTCACCGCGATCGTCTCGCCCGGGGCGATGGCGCGGGCCGTGAGCTTGAACGTCCTGGTAGTTCGCGACCCGTCGGCCCCGCGGTGGTGGACCACGTAGTCGATCGCCAGCCGGGCGTCCGAGGCTCCGACGTTACGGATGGTCGCGGTGAAGCGAACGCTCCCGCCGAACGGAACACGGGTACGGTCGAGCACCGGACCGTCGACCTCGAGCGTCGCCGAGGTGAAACCGAGCAGTTCGAGGGCCCCGGGGTGGCCGCGTTTGACGAGCGTGCGCAGTCCGCGGCGCACGAGCCGTCCCGTCGTCGGTGCAGGAGCATCCAGCCAGCGTCTGGCGGTGGCCACGGCGAGGTCTGCGTGGCCACGGCCGAGGTCGTCGAGGTGGTCGGCGACGGATCGCCGGACGTACTCGCTGTCGTCGCGGTGGAGGGCGTCGAGGACGGGCACGGTCGCACCGGGACGGGCGACGAGCTCCGGCACCGGGACCGATCGGGGGAGGCAGGGCCGAGTGCCCTCGGCGGCGAGGCGGCGCACATCGGGGTCGGTGACAGCCGTCCATCCGGCGATGATCCCGAGCGCCCGGTCCAGGTCGTGCCGCAGCAGGATGCGCAGGGCGAACTCGGAGGTCAGCCGCCCGGTGAGGTCGGCGAGAAGCGCCATCGCGTCGTCGAAGGCGGTGTCGGTGCCCTCGGCCACCGCCTTCGCGGCGACAGCACTCGTGACCGGCCAGATGAGCCACCCACCGAACCCCGGCACGGCGTCCCGGGCGGCCCGCACCACGCCCGCCAGCTCTGCGTATCCGCCGGGCACGTCCGCCAGGAGGGCGTCGCGCAGCAGGTCCGCCCGTTCGCGCAGCGGGAGGGGGCCGAGGCGTTGCGCAGCGGCCCGCAGCGAGGCGGGTTCCACGCCGGGCAGCGCGGAACGGACGGCTCGGGTCAGCAGCCGCACGGTGTGGCCGTTGACGAGTTCGTCGGTGAAGGGCATCGTCGTCTCCTCCCGTCGGTCAGGGCTCCACGTACTGGACCACGGTCGTGAACTGCCAGTCGACGGTGGCATGGTCGATCGCGTCGTGCACGGGCGAGCCGCCCATCTCCCCGGTGATCCCGGCGGCTCCCGAGCGGGCGTGCTCGATGCTGTCGTAGGCGACGATGTCGAGGACCGTGCCGTCGGCGCGCACGACGATCCGGCGCCACTGAAAACCGGGCCTGCCTCTGAGGTACTCGTTGATGTCCGCGTTCGCCGCGACGAAGTCCTCCGGCGTGAGGCCCGGCGCGGGGCGGAGGGTGGTGATTTCCAGGATCTCGGGAATGACAGGCTGTCCTTTCCTACGGGGCGGAGGTCGCGGCTCGGCGGATGCCCTCCTGCAGGTTCCGGCGCGGCGGATACCGTCCGGTCGCGTTTCCACGGCGTGCGTGCCGCCCGGTGGGCGGGAGGCGGGGCCGCCCCGGTGTGCGGCACCCGGGAAGGGGCGTGGTCCGGGCGTGGTGACGGAATGCTCAGGCCTGCTCCGCCATCGAGGCCAGGTACGTCAGGGCTTCCTCGCTGCGGCTACCGGGCTCGGGGGTGCCGACGAGCAGTTGCTGGCCGGGAGCGTCGACCACTTCGAACGTCTGGTAGGTCAGCTCGACGCGGCCGACCTCGGGGTGCACGAACACCTTGAACTTCCGGGTGAGGCCCGCGACGTCGTGGTCGGCCCACAGCGCCTTGAACTGCGGCGAGGCCGCGCTGAGTTCGGCGACGAGGTCGGTGATCTCCGCGTCGTCCGGGAAGCGCCCCGCGTTCAGGCGCAGCGCGTAGACGCTGCTGCTCAGCTGCAGCTCCCAGTCGGCGAACACCTCCTTGGCCCGGGGATCGGTGAACAGGACACGGGGCATGTTCCGCTCGGTGCCGAAGGGGGCGAGCAGCGCCTCGGCGATCGGGTTCGCCGCGAGCACGTCGAGGGCCGGGCCGAGCACGTATGCCGCCGCCCGGGAGAAGGATTCCAGCAGCCCCAGCAGCGACGGGTGCACGAGGTCCCGGGGACTGTCCGGGCCCAGCCGGGGATTGAGCCCCGCCAGCCGGAACAGGTGCTCACGTGCCTCGGGCGCGAGGCGTAGGGCGTGTCCCAGGGCATCGATCACCTGGACGGAGGGATTGCGCTCGCGTCCCTGCTCGAGACGGGCGTAGTAGTCCGCGCTGACCCCGGCGAGCACGGCGACCTCCTCGCGTCGCAGGCCGCGAACGCGTCGCCCTGAGACCCCGCCGGCCAGCCCCGCGTCGCCCGGCTCCAGACGCGAGCGGCTCGCGCGGAGGAAGGCGCCGAGGTCGTTGTCGCGGGGGTTCATGCCACCGATGCTAGCTCCGCCCGCCGGATCGGCGATCGGTCGGTTCGGGACCGTCAGACACCTGATCACGGACGCACTCCCTTCCCTGGCATCGCGGCGCGCCGCTCAGACGCCCGGAATGACATAGGGCATGTCCAGCAGGATCCGGTGGCCCACGATCTTCCATTCGCCGTCGATCCGACGCAGGTCGGTGTCGTAGTACCCGGACTCGATGGGTTGCACAGTGCCCTGGGAGCCGAAGGTGCCGTCCGCCCAGCCACTCTCGGGCCGCGCGGCGGCCTGGACGCGGAAGACGATGAACTGGGCGCTCATGTGGGCGCGGTCGCCGTCGATCTCGATGATGTGGTCGGCGGTCACGTGGTGGCTGGAGCCGCCCACGGGGTGCGGGGCCATGTAGTGGTCCACCGCGTACTCCACGGCGGCCCCGCCGATCATCGGCGGGGCGACCGGCTCGTGGCTGCCGGGCCCCGTCTTGAAGAAACTCTGCACGACCGCGTCGTCGGTGAACAGCGCCCCCTGGGCCCTGCCGTCGCGCTGGTCCGTGGCCCGTACATAGCGCGCCAGGACCTCCTGGATCTTACGTTCGTCGCTCATGGCGGCCCTCTCGTGTCGTCCCGGCAGACGCGTTCAGCCTCAGGCCGACGTCCTCACCGGTTCCTCCAGCCTCCACCCGCGTCCCACGGCGAAGAAGGGTGCGTGAGCCTGGGTGCCCGGCACCCAGGCTCACGGTCCCTTGCCCGCGCCTCGCCGACGCGGTGAAGTCGAAGGCGCGGCATTCGCCGTCTTGGCATATCTGAAGGAGCACACGTGGACACGCCAGCACAATCCAAGACCGTCCTGATCACCGGCGCCAGCAGCGGCATCGGCGAGGCCACCGCGCGCCGGCTCGCCGGGCTCGGCCACCGTGTGCTTCTCGGCGCCCGCCGGACCGACCGGCTGGCCGCCATCGCCGGAGAGCTCCGTGCGGCGGGCGGTTCGGTCACCCACCGCGAACTCGACGTGACCCGTCTCGACTCCGTGCGTGCCTTCGCCGCGGCCGGCGTGGAGGAGTACGGCGGCATCGACGTGCTGATCAACAACGCCGGCGTGATGCCGTTGTCACCGGTCGAGGATCTGCGCATCGCCGAGTGGGAACAGATGATCGATGTCAACCTGCGCGGCGTGCTTCACGGAATCGCCGCCGTGCTGCCCCAGATGCGGCGGCAGGCAGGTGGCCACATCGTGAACGTGTCGTCGGTGTCGGGGCACCGGGTGGATCCGACGGCCGCCGTCTACAGTGCCACCAAGTTCGCCGTGGCAGCCGTGTCGGAGGGGCTGCGGCAGGAGAGCCGGGACATCCGGGTCACTGTCGTCAGCCCCGGATTCACACGCAGCGAGCTGACGCACCGCGGCGGCTCACCGGAAGCCCAGGGCGCTGCCCGCGCGGCGGCTGAGCAGCTGGCGATCCCCGCCGCGGCCATCGCCGAAGCGATCGCCTTCGCCATCAGCCAGCCATCGAACGTCGACGTCAATGAGCTCGTCGTCCGCCCCACCGCACAGGGCTGACGGATCAGGCGCCGGGGCCGCGGCGTGCCCGACGGCGGGACGGAGGGCGGTGCCGTCGGTGGGCAGTATGCGGGCGGCGAGGCGAGGCGCGGCCCGGCGGCACCGCAGCGATCGGTCAGGGCGACAGAATCGCTCACCGTTTTGCTCGTTAGCGGGTGAATCGATCCTTCCGTACACGGGAGGGCTGTCAGAGGCGCGTATCGAGGCCCTGGCCGACCTCGACCCCGGATGGTGCTCCGCGTGGGAGCTGCCGGCTCGTCCTCGCCCACAGGAAGGCGGGCGGCGGCGTCCCGGCCAGAGCGGGTGAACTCATCGTCCGGGGCGAGGACCTGGGGGTGTGGGCGGCCGGGCAGCGGGCCGGGGGGACCGGCTCGCGCCCGCGCAGCAGTGGCTGCTGGAGTCGGTCGGGATCGAGCCCCGGCAAAGGCCGAACCGGTGGCGGGTGCGCCGAGGTCGCAGGTGGCAGGTCCTCTGTCCCTGCTGTGAAGGGCTCACCGACCACCTCGACGTCGAACCGTCGTCCCTGGCCTGACCTGTCGGCGAGCCGATCAGGACGCATCGTGGCCATGCGCTGGGCGATCTCCGTCGGCGCATCGTGACGTCGACGCCGCGTGAAACGCCGGCCCCCTGCCAGCAGGTGCAGGCAGCACGGTCGGATCTCCTCCCGCACCGCGGCGCAGGATCTGTGCCCCACCCCCGGGCCCACGGTCACGCAGCGCTCCCCGCACTCCGCCCCGGCCCTTCTCTCTTCCCTGCTGTGACGCGGCTCGGCAGCGCCCGCACAGCGCTACTACGGTGCTCCCCGCCCGCCGCGTCCCAGCCGTCCGGGAAGGCGGCCAGGGTCAGGCGTTGCTCTCCCATCGGGCGAGCGGGCGAGGACGCGCCGTCCACTGATGACGGCCTGGACCGGCCGAAGGCACGCCTCACTGCCGACGATGTCGTTCTCCGGGTGCATACCCGCGGACAGCGCCGGTCCGGATCGGTGGATGACCCTCGTACGACGTCGACTGCTGGACGGACTCGTACGGTGACGGCTCCGGGGCGGATGTCTGCTTGCCCGTCGGCGCCTGGAGGCTGCCGTAGCGCTCCATGCGCTGCCACCGCAGCCGTGAACCCGACACGGCTGTGAAGACGGACTGGATGACCACCAGGTACATCAGCTGGCGGTAGACGAACTGCTGCAGCGGCAGGCTCCACAGCGGGCCGGGGCGTTCGCCGTCGAGGCGGAACGCGTACAGGCCCATCAGCAGTTGCAGAAGCAGGAAGGCGAGCCACAGGGCGGTGATCCGGACCGGGTCGAGGAAGAGCAGGCCGTAGACGGCGAAGACGTCCACGACCGGTGCCAGCAGGGGCAGCAGGACCTGGAAGAGGAGGAGATAGACAAGGCCACGGCGGCCGAGCTTTCCGGCGGCGCCGCGTTGCACCAGCGCGCCGCGGTGCTTCCACATCGCCTGCAGGGTGCCGTAGCACCAACGGTACCGCTGCCGCCACAGGGCGCCGAGCGATGCGGGCGCCTCGGTCCAGGCGACCGCCCCTTCCTCGTACACCACACGCCAGCCGGCCCGGCACAGCGCCATGGTGAGGTCGGTGTCCTCAGCAAGGGTGACGTCGCTGACCCCACCGAGGGCGAGCAGTGCCCGGCGCCGGAACGCCCCGACCGCGCCGGGCACGGTCGGCATGCACTCGGCGAGGTCGAAGAGGCGGCGGTCGAGATTGAAGCCGACCACGTACTCGATGTGCTGCCAACGGCCCAGCAGGCCACCGCGGTTGACGACCTTCGCGTTGCCCGAGACGGCGCCCACCCGAGGGTCGGCGAAGGGCTGCACGATCGTGCGGACGGTGTCGGGTTCGAAGACGGTGTCGCCGTCGACCATGACCGCCAGGTCGCAGGTGGCGGCGGCCAGGCCGGTGTTGAGCGCGGCCGGCTTGCCCGCGTTCCGCTGCCGGATCACCCGCACTCCCGGCAGACCGAGGGACTCGACCAGGTCTGCGGTGCCGTCGGTGGAGCCGTCGTCGACCACGATGATCTCCACCGGATGGTCCGAGGCGACCAGGGAACGTACGGCCGCCTCGATTCCGGCGCTCTCGTTGTACGCCGGGACGATGACGCTGACCGGTTCGGTCACCGGCGGCCCCCAGGGCCTGGCCCGGCGTCCCGTCCGCAGTTGTCGGTGCCTGCGGGCCGCAACCAGTACGGCCCCCGCGCGCAGCACGCTGATCGCTCCGGCCGCGTACATCAGCACGCCGAGCAGCCGGATGGTCCCGTCGCCGAGTTGCAGCATCTTGACGAGGGCGATGCCCTGGAGATGGTCGCCCAGCCCGGCAGGCCGGACGGGGTCCGCCATGCCGACCGCGGCGCCGACCGTCGAGAACCGGAAGCCCTGTGCCTTGAGCCGGGGGATGAGGGCGTTCAGGGCGGCGACGGTCTGGGAACGGTCGCCTCCGGCGTCGTGCATCAGCACCACCTGCCCGGCCTTGCCGCGCGGTGTCGCGTTCGCGAGGACGCGGGCGGTGCCGGGGCGCTGCCAGTCCTCGGCGTCCAGGGTGGAGAGCACCGTGACGTACCCGGCCGTGTCCGCCTGTTCGAGGACGGACCAGTCGGCGTCGTCCAGGGCGTCGTTCTCCGAGGAGTACGGCGGTCGGAGAAGCGCGGTGGTGACGCCGGCGGCCCCCGCCACCGCCAGTTGGGTCTCGCGCAGCTCCAGGGAGCGCTGCCAGGGGGCGATGCGGGAGAGGTCTGGGTGGGTGAAGGTGTGGATGCCGATCTGGTGTCCCTCGGCGACGATCCGGCGGACCAGTTCCGGGTGGGCGACCACCTGGGTGCCGACCACGAAGAAGGTCGCGTGCACGTGATTGCGGCGCAGCACGTCCAGGATGCGTGGCGTCCAGACCGGGTCGGGGCCGTCGTCGAAGGTCAGGGCGATGGTGCGGGTCTTCGGGCGGGCGGTGTGCGGGGAACCGGCGGCGCCCGCAATCACGGGGCCGCCGTGCGCCACCTGCCCGGGCACCGTGTCGGCACGGCCAAGGGGACCGGTCACGTCGTCCGAGGTGATCTGGAACATGTGGTGGGTGTAGCCCTGCAGCAGCAGGGCCGCAGACAGGGTCACCACGAGCACGCACAGCAACAGCCAGTGAGTGCGGGGGGTGACTCTGCGGGTGCGGCCGCGGAGGCGCGGCGTAACGGTGCGGCGTCGGCGATCGGTCACGTCAGGGCCTTGGCTCACTTCACGGGCTTGTGGGACGAGGCGATGGTGCGCCCCTTGGTGGAGTGCGCCGTGGTGGGAGTGGCGCTGGGAGTCGCGGTGGTGGCGGTCGGCGACGCGGTGCCTGCCGGCGAGGTGGTGCCGCTCGTCGCCGTGGTGGGCTCGGGCGTGGCCACGGGGGCGATCGAGGCCGTCGGACGACCGGCCAAGCCGGAGGCCGTCTGACGCGCACCGGGACCGGGGCTGTCGAACGCCTCGCTGGAGCCTGCACTCCCTGCGGAGTGGCCGGCGCCGGACCGGGAGTCGGGGACGATCGCGTGGGGCGTGGCCGTGCGAGGGGTATCGGGCAACGGGACGAACGGGGCACTGATGGTGGGGCCGCCCAGGACCGTGCTGATGAGCAGGGCGACGTAGCAGGCGGCGGGGATCACCAGCAACTGCGCGGCGCGGCGCACGCGGTGCTGACGGCGACCCGAGGCGTCCACGAAGACGGGCGCCGGATCGCTCTCCGGCGTGTCCGGTTCCGCTACCGGGCGGCCGGGCTCGTCATGGTCCGCCGGCAGCACCGTGATGACGTCACCGTGCGGAGAGTCCCACTCCGCCCCGGCGGGGTGGTCCGGCCCGGTGACGAACACCGGCCCACCGGCGGCCGAGGGCGCCGGATCCGCCGTGACCGTGTCAGCGGTAGTGCCCCCGGTGGCCTCTTGACCATGGGCATACCCATGACCCGGGCCGGCATGGGGCTCCTCGCCGTACCCTGCGCCACCATCGCCCGTCCACTGCACGAGTCCCGCCTCCTCTCCAGGACGACCAACGTGGTCGTTCGCATGAAAAGAGCGCAGCGGGCCGAAACTGTTACACCTCCCACCTCACACAGCCACACGTCCCACCCCGCGGATCCGCAGGTCCCGCCTCGCGGCGGTTCCCGGCCCGTCCTGGATCGCGACCCCTCACACCTCGGAACAGCACTTCACCACCGCTGCCCCCCACTGGGCCGCGTGCGTGTAGAACGCCCGTAGCGCCCGGTGCGTGACGATGAACGCGTGTGACGTCTCGGCCTCGGTCATCCCACCGTCACCAGGAAGCAGCCGGTCCCGGGCGAGGTCCCACAGTGCGTCGAAGTCGGCGTGCTCCAGAAATCCGGCCACCCGGCGGGTCTGGGCCGCCGTGAGGACCAGCAACGGCGGCTCGCTCCGGTTGCGGAACACTGGGCGGCCGCCGAGCACCACCTGGGCCTGGAGCCGGCCCCCTGGAGCCTCCAGCGGAGCGCTGGTGTAAATACGCTCCTGGTCCAGACAACACGCGTCCAGGATCCCCTCGGGGCACCGGCCGACCAGGTGGCGGAGGGACTCCCCGTCGCTCGCGAAAAGTCGCCCAAGCCAGGCCGGACTGTTGCGCAGTGCCGGGGCTGGCACCGCTCGCAGACGGACATGCGTACTCATGACAGAGGGAGCGCACGGAAGTGCCGGAACATCACACGCCCCACGGTGCGGGGGGACGGGAGCGACCGCTCGCCTCGAGTCTGTCCGGTCCTCTCCGCGCCGCTCGCGGGGCGAGTCGTAAACGGCACACAGAGAGAGGGCCGAGGGCGGGCTGGGGCCCGACAACCGGTGGGGATCGCCGCTACCGGTGCGGTACCGGGCTCGACCAGCTCCCCAGCGCGGGGCCCGCTGGAAGCGTCGCCCTGTTCGGACGGCACCGGTCCCGCTCAGTCGCCGTCGTGCCTGCCGAATCCAGCACTTGATCACCGGGAGACAGGCGATAGCGGACAGGGCTCCTGGGCGTTGTGACGTTTCCGGGAGAGCGTGCGCTGATTGTCGTGGGGCCGTCGTTGCGACCGGAGCGCGACGGACGGCGGAATTCGGTTGTGAACGGTGCGAACGAGGGCAATCTTGGGCCAGGTACGGCAACCCCGGCGTGTACATGAGTACGACGGGGAGCTGGGTGCGGCGGTCGTGCGCGCGCAGCGGGGCGACGAGAGTTCCTTCGCGGTCGCCTACCAGATCGTGCAGCCGGGCCTTCTGGGCTACCTGCGGGGCGTCGTCGGCGACGACGCGGAGGACGTGGCGTCCGACGCCTGGCTGGAGATAGCCCGTGACCTCGGACGCTTCAAGGGGGATGGCGCCGGCTTTCGCGGCTGGACCGCGACCATCGCCCGGCACCGGGCGCTGGACCACCTGCGCCGTCGGCGGGTGCGGCCCCAGGCCAGCGGTACCGACCAGGACGTACTGGATCTGGCCGGCCCGTACAACACTCATGAGCAGGCTCTGGAGTCCCTCTCCACGAAGTGGGCTCTGGAGCTGATCCACGGACTGCCGCAGGACCAGGCCGAGGCCGTGCTGCTGCGGGTCGTGGTCGGTCTGGACGGTCCGGCGGCCGCGCGCGTCCTGGGCAAGCGGCCGGGTGCGGTGCGCACGGCCGCCCACCGGGGCCTGAAACGCCTCGCCCGTCAGCTGGATATCGGTGGCGAAGTGGAGCAGCGTGTGACGGATGTGGCTTCCCGCGCGCTGGGGGAGCCGACGTGAACGGCAACCGCGGCAGGATCGACCGAAAGGCGTGCGAGCCGGCATGGCGGACGAACCGAAGCGGTCGGACAGAAACGGAAACGGACATGGGTGAACGGCTGAGCGGCGACGGGGTGGGGGGCCGTCGGCGTGTGCGGCCCGACGGCACCCTGTCGGACCCTCGGGACGCGGGCGACGACACCGTACTTGAGGACGCAGCGCTGGAGACCGCGCTGGCCGTCGCCGTTCGTGCAGGTGATCCCGGGTCGCAAGGCGAGCAGCAGGCCGTGGCCGCGTTCCGGGCCGCCCGCGCTGCGGGTGCGCATCGTGCACGTACCCGGCGCCGGGACGACTGGCGACCGGCAGCCGAGCGGCGGGCGCGGCGCCCGGTCAGGCTGACGTTCGGCGTGGTCTTCGTCAGCCTTGCCCTGGGCGGTGTGGCGGTCGCGGCCATCGGTTCCGTCGGTACCTCCACCGAGGGTGCCGGACAGAGCCGGGGCACGGCGAGCCCGTCGGCGGCCGCTTCGAATCGGCCGGGCGGCGCCGCCTCGGCACCGCCCTCCGGCAAGGCCCGGCCGACGGACCGGCCCGCCACCGACCAGGACACCGAAGCCCACTGCCGCGCCTATGACCATGTCCAGGGCCACGGCAAGACGCTCGGCGCGACGGCCTGGCAGGAGTTGATCACAGCAGCCGGCGGTAAGGACAAGGTGGCCGCCTACTGCGCCGAACAGCTGGCAGGCGCGGCGGCCGAGCCGAGCCACGCGACCGGCTCGGGCAAGTCCGGCAGGAGCGCCGCGCACTCCGCCGCCGGCACAGCAGGCGGCACCGCCGCGGCCGGCAACGGCCAGGCGAACGGCGGGCAGGCGAACGGCGGCCAGGGCAACGGCAAGAACAAACAGCCGCTCGGCGAGCCTTGAGAGCGGGCCGTGATGGTCGGCAGCGGTGTGACTACGGCGGACACAGGACCGCACCATGGTCGACCGAGACGAGGGAAGAGACTCTCCGGAGCCGAGAGCGCACGTCCCAGTGCCGTCACTCGGTCCGATGCACATCGGCGACGCACCATTCGGGAGCTCTGGATGTCCAGGCATCCGGGTCGCGGAAGCAACGATGCAGACGCATTCCTCCCCTGCCGTCCGGCGCCATGCCCTCGACGTGCCCGTATGGGCGGCCAAGCACGGTCGAAGGGAGTGCGATCCGACCGGAACAACCACTTTGGTCACGAGGGCGGAACCGGCGCCGCCCTGGCGCCCCGCACCTCGATCGTCGCGCCGGAGCGCGGTGTCGGCGGTCTTCGAAGGCTGAACCAGTGCTCGCCCGCCCTGGGTCGACACTGGTCCTCTTTCAGAAGACCACCGACAGCACGGTTTGTCGGCAGTTCGCTGGTCCCCCGGCAGACGCAGCCATGAGCCCGAGGACGGAATTCCACCTCGGCGTCGCCGCTCCGCACGTTCGTCAACTCGGCAGAATCGCGCGCGATGACATGGAAGAGGTGATCGGCGCGTGGCGCGGACGAGGGCTGGGCCGGGCCGGGCGGGCGCCGCCCGGCAACGCCGCCCATCCGCGCACGGCTCCCGACGCGGACGGCCCGGAAAACCCCGCGGAGACAAGGGCTACGGCTACCGGCACCTGTGACACGACCGGACCTACAGCCCTCTCCTGCCATCAGCCTGGCTTCCCCGTTGATGAGGGCATGCCTTCGGACGACAGGCTGTAGCCACTTCCGCAGTACAAGGCCCCAGCCGTACGAACGTCCCGAGCCCCGGCTGACTGCGGGACGGCGCATGACTGTCTGCCTTCCGTGAAGGACTGTCAGTCAGCCACCAGAACTGGAATCCAGGACGTGCGGCAGGCCAGGGTGTCACGCGACCCTGCAGCAGTCCCCGATGAACCGTTCCGGGTTCGGCAGAGGGCGCCGGCGTTCATCCCGGGGCTTTGCGGCACTGGATGAAGAAGCACGATGCCCAGGCTGACCCGCAGGCCGCTGCGACCCGCGACGATTCCGGGCGGATCCGGCAGTTGGAGAAGGAGAACGCCGAGTTGCGGCGGGTGAATTAGATTCTCCAGGCCGCAGCTGCTCTCTTCGCAGCGGAACTCGACCCCCGACAGCCACGCTGATCTGCTTCATCGACAACCTTCGCGACCGGTTCGGAGTCGAACCGATCCGCCGCATCCTGGCCATCGCCCTTCGACGTACTACGCGGCCGAGCGCCGTCCGCCTGCGGCGCGGTCGGTGCGCGACGCTGAGCCGACCGCCGAGGTCCAGTGGATCCACGAGGCCGGATACAGGGTCTACGTGGCGCGAAGAGGTCTGGCACCACCTGCGGCGTGAGGGCATACCGGTGGCCCGTTGCACGGTCGAGCGCCTGATGCGTGCCGCGGGCCTGGGCGGGGCGGTGCGGGGCCGCAAGGTCCGCACCACAGTGCCCGGCAAGGACGGACGACGCGCGGGCGACCTGGTCAACTGTGACTTCCGTGCGCCGCGCCCGGACCGGCTGTGGGTGGCGGACTTCACCTACGTGCCCTGCTGGGCCGGCATCGCCCCCTCGATCGGCGGTGTCGCCGATGCGCACGACAACGCCCTCGCCGAGTGGACCATCGGCCTGTTCAAGACCGAGCTGATCAACCGCCGCGGGCGGTGGAAGACCTCCACGGACGTCGAGTTCGCCACCGCCGAGGGGATCGACTGGTACAACCACCGCCGGCTCCACAGGGCTCTCGGTCACACAGCACCAGCCGAGTTCAAAACCGCCTACCATCACCAGCACACCCGCGCCAACGAACCCGTCCGCGCGTGACATCCCAGCTGTCTGCCGAACCCGGAACGGTTCACAACGTCCGCACTTCCCTCGCCCCGGCCCCACGAACGGGACACGCAGAGCGTCGCCTGCCGCGCAGTTGAGAACCCGGGAGAGACGGTGGGGGGCTGCATTCCTCATGTGCCCGAAGGAGCCCTCCGCTCGGGACTTCCCGGAGGCAGAGGGCTCCTTCGTGAGGTGCGGCCGGCGGTTCAGCCGACGGTTGCGATGCCGTCGGTGGTGACGGTCGGGCGGCCCGCGGTGCCGACCACGACGATTTTCAGGGTGTGCTTGGCGGCCGTCGACCAGCTCTTGGTCCAGATCGCCTGGCGGTAGAGGGTGGTGGAGGACTTCAGGTCCACCGTGGTGGCCTTGGTGCCGTCGACGTAGACGTACGCCTGGCCCGAGGCGGAGGCCCGCGAGACGATCCAGGCCACCGAGCGTCCGGTGAAGGTCCAGCTGATCGAGGCCCTGGCGGACGAGGAACTGTAGGAGTACCCGCCCAGGTAGCTGGTGCTGTTCTTGTGCGTCCAGGTGCCGGTCCGGGTGGTGGAGGTCTCCTGGACGATCTTCGGCGTCCGGTAGACGGAGGCGGCGGTCGGGTTGCCGGCCATGTCGTACGCCTTCAGGGCGAACAGGTCCGACGTGCCGGGCTTGGCGCTGGTCGACCAGGAGGTCACCGTCGGGCCGAAGGTGGCCGAGGACGGCGAGGTCGCCGTCACTTTGGCGAGCGCCGCGTTGTCGGCGGCCTTCCAGCTCACCGTGACCGGGACAGAGGTGGAAGTCACCGTGCCGGTGCGCACTCGCACTCCGGGAGCCGTCGGGAACGTGGGCCCGGTGGTGTCGCCGACCAGGGTGACCGAGCCGGAAAGCGTGGTCGTCCCTCGGACGTGGGTGGCGCGCACCTGGACGGTGTGGCTGCCGGAGGCGACCGAGATCGAGGCGGAGCGGACGGAGCCGGAGGCGTGGGCCACGGCCTTGCCGTCGATCAGGACGTCGAAGCCGGAGATCACCGCGGATGGCGTGGTGGTCGTCCAGCTCACCGTGGCCGCGCCCTTGGTGTAGTAGCTCGTCCCGGACTTGGTGGCTCCGCCGGACAAACCGGTGACGGAGACCGCGCCGACTGGGCCGGCCGCGTAGGAGCGGATCGTGCTGAGCGCGTTGTAGAGCTGGTTGCCGGGGCAGTCGGTAGCGAAGCCGTTGCGGTGGCCGGAGATCGCGTTGAAGCTGTAGCTCTTGCCCAGGGTGAAGCCGTAGCTGTCGCCGGCGCCCTCGGGCAAAGACGCGGTACCGGTGCCCGGGTTCACGCCGGTCATGCCGAACTTCCAGGCCGCGATGCGGGCGATGGAGCCCAGCATCGCCTGGCTCGGCGCGGCCCCGGTGAAGGTGCTGGCCGTGGAGTCGCCGCCGCTGAGGTCGGTGTAAGTACCGATGGCGGCCACGCCCATGCTGTTGGTGTTGAACCCGTAGGTCTGGGCGCCGACGACGGGTAGCGCCATCCCACCGAAGCGGCCCTCGAAGATCGTCCCGCACTTGTCGACGAGGAAGTTGTAACCCAGGTCGCGCCAGCCCTGGTTGAGGTGCTCGGCGTAGATGCCGCGCACGATCGCCGGGGAGTCGGCGCAGGAGTAGCTGTTGGTGGTGTCCGTGTGGTGGACGAACATCACCTTCGCAGCCGAGCCGTACGACGGGTAGCCCGATTCCCGCGCGCACTCATCCGCGCCCCAGCCGGCCCGGGTCACCACGGTGGGCGGTGCCACCACCGAGACGGTCGCGGCCGGCATCGGGTCGGGCGGGGTCGCCGACGCGGACGGGGCGGCCGTGCAGGAGGGGTACGCCTCGGACATCGTCGGAAGCTGGCCGGGCCAGGCCGTCGGGGACGCGCTCGGCGAGGTCGGGGCGGAGGTCCCGGCGGACGGGGTGGCGGAGACGGGGTCCGTGGCCGTGGCGGTGTCTGTGGGCGGCACGGAGTCCGTCGCGGTCGGGGTGTCCGAGGCGCCGGTGCCCGTGGTGGCCGTCGCGGTGCTCGCCGGGGCGGGGCTGTCCGTCGGCGAGCTGGTGTCGGTGACCGTCGGGGAGGCCGTGTCGGTGGCCGTCGCATCCATGGCGTAGTTCGCCAGCCCCATGCCGGAGTCCCGCGTTCCGCTGGTGGCGGGCCTGCCCGGATCGACCAGGTCCACCCGCAGCCCGGCGGGCAATGCGGTCGTCCTGCCCGCGCCGGTCGCGCGCACCTGGATTCCGTTCGACGGCCCCGACCACATCGGGGACATCCCGCCGCGTACACCGGGACGGTTCAGCTCGGCGGCATCGGGGAGATCGTCCGGCTGCTGCATCTTCAGCCACTGGGTCCAGTGCCCGTCAGTGGCGGAACGGGTCCGTACCTCCACCGTGCCGCGCAACTTGGCGTGCGCGCCGTTCCAGGTGACACCGACCATGCTGAACGGAGCTGTGGACCGGGTCCCCAGCGTCTTGAGCGACGCACCTTCTCCGGTCAGGGACAGTGAGTGGACATGCGTCTTGATCGGTCCCTGCGCGGACGGCGCCCCATGGCCTGGTGAGCCGGCCAGGGCGACGGTCGCCGCAGCCACACCGCCACCGAGGACTACCGCCCCCAACGCCACCCACGTCCGCGTCTTCGGACCGGATCGACGGCGACCGTGCCGGACGCTGTGTTCAGTTCTCATGCCCCACCCAGAAGATCCGTTGTTGTCATAAGCCATCGCTGGGCACAGCCGTCACCGGAGTGCCCTGGGATACCAGCGCACCCGACCGATCAAACGTCACATTTCCAGGACTCGGGCTGGGACGGACGCACGCCGACTGCGGCTTTGGCGGCCCCTGCACGCCGGAAACCGTGAGCGGACGGTCCAGCACAGGCGGACGTGAGCGGTATCACGCGGGATCTCCGGACCGCCCCCAGACAGGCCAGGGATGCAACCAGGCTCCGGCCCCGCCGGATGCACCGCCGCCCTCCGCACCGCGCGGGCCCAGCTCAAGCCGCTGATCTTCGGCGGCGCCAACTGAGTCCGCGGTACGCCCACCACGACGACCGAGGTCGGAAACTCCCCCGGCTCTCCCGACGGCATCGACGGCCCGGACCCCATGGCCGACATGCACGCCCAGGCTCGGCGGTCCGGGGCCGAGATGATCGACGACGACATCGTCCCGGCCGACGTCACCACCGACATCGAGACCGTCTCCGACACCACGGGCACCGTGCACCACGCCAGGTCCGTGATCGTCCCCACCGGCTCCGGCCACCGCAAGCTCGACATCCCCAAGGAGGACGAACTCTCGGACCGCGGGGTGTCCTGGTGCGCGACCCGCGACGGCTTCTTCTTCCACGACCGCGACATCGTGGTCGTCGGCGGCGACACCGCGATGGAAGAGGCCACATTCCTCACCCGCTTCGTCCGCTCCATCACCGTCGTCCGCCGGCGCTCCAGCCTGTGGGCCTACCAGGTGATGCAGAACCCCGCCTTCTCCGACGAAAAGATCTTCTTCGCTTTCGACACCGGGATCGCCCAGCTCAAGGAAGAGGACGGCAAGCTCTCCGGCCTCGTCCTGCACGACGTCTTCACCGGCAAGAACCGCGACCCGGACGTGACCGGCCTGTCGTCGCCATCGGCCACGATCCCCGCCGCGAACTATTCCAAAGGCCGGCCCGCCCTGGACCACCACGGCTGCACCAAGGCCGGACGAGGGCCACGAGGTGGGTGCGTTGACCGCCGTCCACCGCTGCTGGGCGGACTCGACGAGTTTGAAGACCATGGCCAGGACGGCGGTGCGGGAGCCGGAGACGCGGGTGACCTTGGTCCGCAGCCTCACGCAACTTCGCGGCGTAGAGCTTTGGCGAACGTTTTGATCGCCGCCTCGGCGTGGTCGCGGTCCTCGGCGTTGCAGATGTCCTGGATGGCCTTCTTCGCGCCGGGCCGCGCGGACTTCGGCATGGAGCCGAGGACGATGGCCGTTTTGTGAACCCAGCACCTTTGCTCGCGGGTGGCCGGGAACACCTGGGACAGGGCCTTCCAGAGGCCCAGGGCGCCGTCGCCGACCGCCAGGACCGGGGCGCGCACGCCCCGGCGGGCGCGGTCGTGCATCAGGTCCGCCCAGGATGCTGCGGATTCGCGGTAGCCGTCCTTGAAAGCGACCAGCTCCTTCGAGCCATCGACGCGGACCCCGATGAGGACCAGGACGCAGGCTTTGGCCTGCTCCAACCGGACGTTGAGGTGGATGCCATCGGCCCACACGTACACGTAGTCGGCCTCGGACAAGTCGCGGTCCATGAAGGCGGCATGGTCGACTGCCACTGCTGGGTGAGCCGGGTGACGGTGGCCGGTGAGAACTCAGCCGCCGAGCCGAGGAACGGGGGGACCATGCGGGCGTCTTCGGTCCGGTCACGGTGCGGTCGCCTCGGCAACCGACGGCCTGGCGGCCGCTCGCCGAAGTTGACGACGCCGCGCCGGTCTCGCTGGAGCCGCATCGGCCGAGATCCCGTTTGGAACAGCCTTGCGGAATTGAGAGTGCGCTGAGGGGATTTCCTTCGGCCTACCGAGTGAGTTTTCGGCAGACCGCAGGTAAAGGGGTGCTCCGCGGACAAGATCGTCCTGAGGTACGGCAGCGTGCCGCCGCACGAGTGCACGACCGCGCGCGATACCTGAAACCACAGAGAGGCGCCCTCCATGCCCGTCCTGAGGAAATCCCTTCGCATTTTCCCCGCCGTCACCCTGGGAGCGGCACTTCTGGGGATGAGCGCCGGTCACGTGCAAGCGGTTCCAGCCGCGCACCAGAAAACGCAGAAAGCCGCCCGTGCTTCCGACGACTGGCGCAAGACGGCCGTCCAGTACGCGGACAACCACTGGAACTGGAGCGCATGGGACGACAACATCCCGCGGGTGAAGGAGGGCCAGGCTCAGCCCTATTTCGAATGCGCCGAGTTCGTCGCTCGCGCTCTTGCCGCGGGCGGCCTCATCCCCGGACTCAGGCCGGATGATCCTCAGGATTCCTACTACCACTACAAGGCACCGAACGGCAAGGAATACGACCTCTTGCTGATCTCGGACGTCGTCGGCTACCGGAGCCTCTACGACTTCATCATGGACTACAAACTCGGCGCGGACATCGGCGACAACCCCGCCCAGGCTCAACCCGGCGACGTGGTGGTCATCTTCAACTCGGACTACTCGGACAAGCTGCACACGGGTCTCGTGGCCCAAGAAGTGAAGGGCGATGCGGATTCCACCGTCGACGCCCACAACAACGCGCATTACCGACGCACGTACCAGAAATTCGACACGGGCGGATACGCCCACATTATCCATATCGATCCGGGTGTGATCAAATCACAGCGGCCGGCCGTTCAGCCGCCCTCCGACCCGGATCTCATCCGATCCCACGCCAGTCACGCCCGCCCCTCCTAGCCCCAATACCGGTAATTTAGGGGCAATGCGGTCGTTGTTGTTGGTGTGGCAAGAGCGGGTCAACTGAAGTCATCTGGTGAGCGGTTGTCGGACCGGATCGCGGTCGGGGTGCTGACGCAGGCGTTTCCTCAGTCGCTGGTGGACGAGGTGTTGGCGGAGACGGGGCGCGTGCAGCAGCGGAACCGGCTGTTTCCGGCCCGGCTGGTGGTCTACTTCGTGTTGGCGATGCGCCCGTTCTCCGGGCAGAGCTATGAGGAAGTCGCCCGGCTGCTGACCACGGGTTTGCAGGGTGCTCGGCGCTGGCTCACGTCATGGGTGGTGCCGAGTGCGGCGGCGATCTGGAAAGCCAGGTCCCGGCTGGGGGTGGCGCCGTTGCGGCAGTTGTTCGCGCGGGTGTGCCGTCCGATTGCCACACCGGACACTCAGGGCGCCTTCTACCGCGACTGGCGGCTGACCGCGATCGACGGCACCACATTCGACCCGCCCGACACGAAGACGAACGTGGAGGCGTTCGGCCGTCCGCCCCGCTCCGGGCGCGGCGAACAGGATGTCGGATACCCGCAGTTGCGCATGGTCGGCCTGGTGGAGTGCGGTACTCACGCTGTCTTCGATGCTGCGATCGGGGCTCCGCGCACCGGAGAGCGGGCTCTGGCCCACTCGGTCCTGGTGTCCCTGCGGCCGGGCATGCTGCTGGCCGACCGCGGCTTCTACGGCGTGGACCTGTGGCGCGCAGCCGTGGCCACCGGGGCGGACCTGCTGTGGCGAGTCCGCAAGGACCTCGTGCTGCCGGTGGTCGAGCAGCTGCCGGACGGCTCCTACCTCACCGAAGTCTTCGACCGCAGCGACATCCACCACACCCGTCGTGGAGTGCCGGTACGTGCGGTGGAATACACCATCGCCGGCCATGAGGGCGTCTACCGGCTCCTCACCACGATCCACGACCCGGACCAGGCCCCGGCCGCGGAACCGGCCGCCCTCTACGCCCAGCGATGGGAGTTCGAGCCCACCCTCGACGAAATCGAGACCCGCCTCGGAGGGCCGCACCTGGTACTGCGTTCGCAGCACCTCGACGGGGCCGAGCAGGAACTTCACGGCTTCCTGCTCGTCCACCACGCCATCCGGCACCTGATGCACCAGGCCGCACGACAAGCCGACCGGGACCCCGACCGGATCTCCTTCCCCCGCTCGCTGCGCGTCGTGCGCCGCCAGGTCACCGACCAGGTGGCGTTTTCCCCCGGCAGACTCGCGCGCGCGATCAAAGCCACCCACACCGAGCTCCTCGAACGCCTCCTGCCTCCCCGACGCCACCGGACCAACCCCCGCGTCATCAAACGTAGAGTCGCCGACTGGCCTCTCAAACGTGCTGTCCATCGAGCCTCGCACCCGCTACCCACCGCGGCCATCACCCTCGTTGGCGCCACCAAACCCAAACGGGTCAAACAAACACCAAAGCCCTAAGTTACCGGTATTGCGCCTAGCCCCAATACCAGTGACTCAACGCATCCCTCACTGTCCTGGCCTGCGGAAACGCCGACGGGTGAGCCGACCGGCAAGGGTGCCGCCCTGGCGGCCCTGGAGTACGCCTGGATCACCCACGAGATGCCCAGCTCCCTGTCGACAGTCGACCAGGTCAGGTCCGTCGCTCGCTGATCACGTGTACGCCGGTCAGGTCAGCTGCTGTGGCAGACCGCCCTCCCCGGTGAGCTTTCACCCCCACCGGCCTGGCCCGGGCCACCAGCTCGGCGACCCGCCTGTCATCCACGGCGCCCGCCCCACTCACAACGGCCCCCCGGCCTCGATATCACTCGTCACGTCAGTCATCAGCTGCCGCTTCCAGCTCGCGAGTTACACCACTTACCGTACAGACTCGAGCGTGCGCAACCGTCGCGGCCCTGACGCTCTGTAGGGGATAATTTCGAGCATGAGGGTGGATACACGGGTCATCGCTCTGGCCAGTGGTGCAGTGGTGGTGGCGGTCGTGCTCGGCTTCTGGACAGAAGCATGGATCGGTGCCGCAACTGGACTGGGAGGACTTTTTGCGCCAGTGCTGTGGGAGGCGGCCATCACCCGGCGGAACAGTAGCGAGGCGACGGCTGAACACGCCGAATCCGTGTTTCAGCCGATGGTTTCGCACGCCGCGACCGAGAGCATCACGGATCTGTTACGGCCGGAGAACGAAGTTGTCCCCTTTCGCCGTCGGCCGGAGTCGGCGGAGTTGCTTCAATGGTGCCAGAATCCCCAGCAGCAGAAAGTGCGGCTGATCACTGGGGAAGGTGGTGCCGGAAAGACCCGTTTGACCGTGCAGCTCGGACGCGACCTTGTTGATGCGAAATGGCAGACGCGATGGGTACGTCGGGGCGAAGAGGCCGATGCCGTTCGTATCGCGAGCGAGTTGCGTCAATCAGTGCTCTTGGTGGTCGACTACGCCGAGACAAGGAATGGCCTGCTGCAACTAGTTCGGGCCGCAGCGAGCGTTCCGGACCAGCCGCCGCTTCGGGTCCTGCTCTTGGCGCGTAGCGCCGGAGAGTGGTGGGAGGAACTCCTCAATAGCTGTGATGACTCGTTGAGTGAGGCGTTGATCGCCTCGCCACCGCTCACTCTTGAGGCGATGCCCGCCAGCAGCAGTCAAGAAGCGTTCGTTGACGCGGTTAGTGCGTTTGCTGCGAGGCTCCGCCTTCCTCCGCCCGACGCAGTCTTCACGGATCACGAGCCGAAGATAGTAATCCTTGCCCTGCACGCAGCGGCCCTGCTGGCCGTGGTCGAACAACAGGGTGAAACAGACTCGACGGTAACACTTGGCGTTGGCACCGACGTTTTCGCTCGTCTGCTCCGACATGAAGAGCGCTATTGGCACCAAACGGCGCGGGCGCGCGTGCTCCTCCTCGATGCGAGCGTTGAACGCCGAGCGGTCGCGCTGGGAACATGGATAGGCGCCAACAGCGAGACCGCTGCCGCCGATCTGCTCCGGTATGTTCCCGATCTCATTGCGTCACCGGAACTACGTGGAAGGGCTGCACGCTGGCTGCGCGACCTGTACCCGGCCGATTCGGACGGCAGCACTGTCGGGTACCCAGAATGGCTGGGTTCATTACAGCCGGACCGGCTCGCCGAGCGACTCATCGGAGATCTGCTGGCCAATGATCCGGGCCCACTGCAGGCAATGCTCACGGCACTTGAGTCACGGCGATTGCTGCGAGCGTTGACCATTGCGGTTCGCGCCGCCCAGACCGACAGTCGGGTCATCACCTGGCTCCAGGAAGCGTTGGCTGCCTTTCCGCACGTGCTGATCCCGCCGCTGATCCCAGTCGCGATCGAGACCGACCCTGCTGTCGGCAGTCTCATCGCACAGACTGTGGAGAAGGAGGAAATTGACGCGGCGACCCTGCTAGCTTTCGACAGCATCATCCCGGACCGCACGCTTGCCCTCGCAGAACCGGCGGTAGTGATTGCGCGTCGGATCGTGCACCTCACATCGCCAGGCACCAGCCAGCGTGCATCCCGGCTCATCAGTCTCGGCAGTAGGCTTTCGAACGCTGGTCAAAACGCGGAGGCCGCCGCGGCAACCACGGATGCTGTCACCATTTTCCGGCGCCTGGAAGCCGAGAGACCGCAAGAGTTCACGTATGACCTCGCCAACAGCCTGATGGGATTGACCCGTTACCTGGTACACGCTGACCGCTCGGCAGAGGCACTGACCTCCGTTGAGGAGGCGGTCACGCTCCTTCGTGAACTGGCTGACTGTGACCTTTCAATGTACGGCCACACATTTGCGCATGCACTGGTGAACTATGGCGGAGCCCTGTTCTCCGTCGGGCGCGCGGAAGATGCTCTGCCAGCGCTTGACGAAGCCGTCGCCATCTACCGGAGCTTGTCTGTGGCCAGCCCCGGAGACGGCGCTGCGGAAGTGGGCAGCGACGACATCGCGAGCGCACTGACTTTCAAGTCCGTATGTCTGGGAACGCTAGGCCGCGCCGAAGAGGCACTCGCAGTTTCGGAGGCAGCGGTCGCCACCCACCGTAGACTGGCCGAGGAGAACGCCGATGCGTTCAGGTCGTTATTGCCAGCTGGGCTCGTGATACATGCGGCTCTGTTGCTTGGATGCGGCCGATTGCAGGATGCGCTTTGGGCGACCGAGGAAGCGGAGACGGCCTGCCAGAGCCTCGCGGCCGATCGACCCGCAGCATTTAACAAGGATCTGACTGAGGTTCTCGCCGTTCGGGCTTTATGCCTGGAGGCGCTCGGACACACGGCTGCGGCGCGGGAAGTCATTGACCTTGTTGTCGACACCTGCGGGCGCGCAACAACTGCTGATGCTGCAGTGGCGATAGCAGATATTTCAGGGATGCTGGCGGAACACGCCGAGATCCTGGAGCGGTGCGGCAGGCCAGCCGAAGCCGAGGTAGCACGCCGTACCGCCGCGACCCTCGCTGACCGGAGCGCATCAGAACCGTAGGCAGTGCGGGCCACAGCGCGTCTTAATGCATCCCTCACTGTCCTGGCCTGCGGAAACGCCGACGGGCGAGCCGTTCGGCAGCCGTTAAGTCACTGGCGTCGAGGTTAACCGACTTCTTGCTGCAGGGCGCCGCTTCGCCGGCTTTCAGGTGAGCGACCGATTGCCTCGCTGCGAGATGCGCTCACGTTGCTGAGGGCATCTCATACGACAGGAGGCACAGAGTCCGGGAACGCCCTTGGCCCCCCGACTCTGGCAGCCACCGATTCCCTCGCTCACCGAGTCACGTCCAGCTCCGTGTACATACCGGCGGCGTAGTGGCCCCGGACGTTGCACAGCAGCTCATAGCGGCCCGGCCGCAGCGTCACCGTGGTCCAGCCTGCCGCACCGGGGTCGATACCGTCTCCGGCACCGCTGCCACAAGTGCGCGACGCCTCGCCGAAACTGCCTGCTTCCGACACCCGGCCGCCGGAGCCGATGACACGTCCTCCGGCAGCCTGGCCCGCCGGCAGCGGCAACACGATCACCTCGTGCGCGAGGGTTCCCGCATTGACCACCCGCAAGGTCACCTTTCCCGCCGGGATCGTCAGGGGGTGGGCCACCATGCGCATCATGCCCATGCCGTACCAGCCGGGACGACCGTTGTCCGGAGACCAGCTCGGGCCACGCATCATGCGCCCCATGTCCCACACCGTCACATCGACCGCGCGGCCTTTCGCGGCCGGTGCGCTGCATCGTGCACTCTGACCTCGCCAGGAGGCCGGTCCCGTCCTGTGGAAGGAGCCGGACGCGGCCATCAGACCCATTGTGGCGACGCCCAGCACCAAGGCCACGGCGGCAACGGCGATCACCGACCACGCCCCTCGGTGACGGCGCGCGTTCATCGGTGCTCCCGAAGGAACGCATGCCGACGTTTGTACTCGTCCTCGTCGATCTCCCCGCGTGCGAACCGCTCGGCGAGCAGGTTCTCGGCCTTCCGGTCCTGCCACCCGCCCTCACCGGACGGTGGAGGGAGACCGGGCTGCTGGTGACGCGCACCGGCAAGGAAGCGCACGAGCGCGATGAGCCCGACGATCAGGACGGCCCAGAACAGCACCATGAACACCGTCATGACGATCCAGCCGCCCCAGCCCCATCCGTCGCCATACCACATCATGCCGATCACTTCCCTCGGCTGATTGCTCCCGTGCCGCCAGGATGGATCAGTGAGACCTCGGGCGATATGGGCCACAGTTCCCAGAAATAGGGCCGGAGGACTCAACGCGCACGTGCAGGGCCGGCAGGACCGCTCCGCGCATCTTCGCCTCGGCGAACGCGAACTCGACAGCCCGTTCGCCCGCCGGGGAGCCGTCCACCGCCAGCAGGACGGGACCGGCCGGGTTCAGCGTGCCCCGCACCACCAGCACCGGGCAGTGACCGTACGCGGCCAGATGTACGGCGGTGGAACCGAGGAGCAGGCTGCCGAACGCGCCCGGCCCGCGGCTTCCCACCACGACGAGAAAGGCGGTGCGCGACTCGATCTCCAGGGCCATCAAGGGCTCGCCGACGGTGACCTGACGCGTGATGTCCAGCCGGGGTGCGATCTCGCGTGTCCGTTGTTCTGCCTCCGCCGGCGTGCCGTCACCCAGCTCACGCACCCCCACCCTGGCAGGAGATCAAGGCAGTCCACCAGGCGGTGGATGAATCGAGGCCACCCGAAGGAGTGCACCGGTCGCAGGCCGCCCCCACTCCGCAACGCCTCGTGTGCCGCCGTCCCGACCGCGTTCAGGCTGGACGGCGAGCCGTCGACTCCCACAACGACCGGTTTCGTCATGCCGCCTCTCCTCGCCAGGCCGGTTTTGCGGCCCCTGCCCGACTCTCGTTCATCCCCCGCCACCGCTCCGCTCGGCGCATGGGGCCCGATGGCCTTCCCGGCCCCCCTTCGGCGCAGCGATGCCGCTCGCGCCCATGGACGTGCTCCCCGGTGCCGCCGTGCCACCGCTGCCGCGGTTACTCACCCCGTTCCTGATCACGTTCAGTCATCATCCGGACCGAGCGACCTGCGGACTGAGCGAGACGGCCCGGGACGCTCGCCTACCTGGCCGCGCACAGCGCCGGCCAATGCGGCCCCTGTCGTCCGGGACTGCCCGCCGTGGCCGAGGCTTCGCAGCGCTGTCCGCGGGACCGCCGGCCTCCGCCTGCTGTCCCATCTGCGCCGTCACACCGGTCTGCCGCCCGACCGCGGCGCCTGCCGCCTCCCGGACGGCGCCGCCCGCCTCGCCGCCTCCCTCACGCTGAGCGCCTTCGCCGACGACGTCGGCCACCTCACGCACGGCCCCTGACCCGTGCCCCACCCCACATCGCCCTACCGCCCGCAACAACACCGGTGACATGGCGATGACCGGCACCAAAAAGTCCGCGCATCAACTGCATCACCTGCACCAGAGAGGGCGCGCGCCGGGCTCCTGCCCGAACTGGTCGACCTCGACGAAGGGCTGCCCCGTCCTGAAAGACCGAGCGGTACCCGGCCGGTTGCGCTCTCACGCACGCCGAGCCGGCGTCGCCGGCCCCCGCTTTGCCCCGCACACCGACCGGGGCCGGCCATGACCAGCACGCACGGGCACCGTCTGCATGGCCCTCAATCAGGGCCGGACGTCCCCTGCCGTGGACACCCGGTGGCGCGTTGCGATGGAGAGGAACCGGTTTCACGATCACCGCGCCGGACGGACCGAGGTACGCCATGACCCCCCGCACGTTCACAGCGCAGCTGCGCCGCCTGCCCGCGGCGATCGGGTCGCCACGGCTCGAATCCGTCCTCCTGGCTGTCACCGCGGCGACGCTGACAGCCGGCGGCATCGCCTGGCTCACGGGGGCAGGCGACCTCGCCGACCTCTTCTGGGGAGTGGGCACCCTCTCCGCCGTCATCCCCGCGGTGGCATGGGTACTCGCCACACTGCGGCACGGGCACGTGGGCGTGGACCTCATCGCCGTCCTCGCGCTCGGCGGCACCCTGGCCGTCCACGAATACCTCGCCGGTGCGCTGATCGCGCTGATGCTCGCCACCGGCCGCACCCTGGAAGCCGCCGCCCAGCGGCGCGCCTCCCACGACCTCCGGGCCCTGCTGGAGCACGCGCCGCGCTCCGCGCGCCGCCGCACCGACGCCGGTGTGGCCTCGGTGCCGCTGGTCGAGGTGGCTGTCGGCGACCTGCTCGTCGTCGGCCCCGGCGAGGTCGTCCCTGTCGACGGCCGGGTGGAGAGCGACGCCGCAGTCCTCGACGAGTCGGTCCTCACCGGTGAGGCCCTCCAGGTCGAGCGGGCCCGCGACGAGACGGTGCGCAGCGGCGTGGTCAATGCCGGCGGCGCTTTCGAGCTGCGCGCCACCGCCGGCGAGCAGGACAGCACCTATGCCGGGATCGTACGGTTGGCCCGGCAGGCGGGCGCCGAGTCCGCGCCCGTCGTGCGACTGGCCGACCGGTACGCGGCTTGGTTCCTTCCGCTGTCGCTCGCGGTGGCGGGCCTGGCCTGGCTGATCAGCGGGTCCGCGGTACGGGCTGTCGCCGTTCTGGTGGTCGCAACCCCCTGCCCTCTCCTGCTGGCTGCCCCGGTCGCCGTGGTCTCCGGCCTCTCGCGCGCCTCCCGACTCGGCGTCGTCATCCGCGACGGCGGCGCCCTGGAGAACCTCGGCCGGGCCCGCACCCTCCTGCTGGACAAGACCGGCACTCTCACCCGCGGCCGCCCCCGCGTCCTCGACGTGATCGCCGCGCCCGATGTCAAAGCCGCCGAAGTACTGCGCCTCGCCGCCTCCCTCGACCAGTACTCGCCGCACGTCCTCGCCCAGGCCATCGTCAACGCCGCCCGCGAACGCGGACTGGTGCTCTCGGTCCCGACGGACGTCACCGAGGAACCCGGCCGGGGCGCCACCGGAACCGTGGAGGGGCACCAGGTCTCCGTAGGCCGTACAGGCGCGGCGACCGCCCGGCCGGGCTGGGCGAAGGCCGTCGACAACCGCGCGCTCCTCGACGGCGCGGCCGTCGCATGGCTCACCGTCGACGGACAGCCGGCCGGCGCCGTCCTGCTGCGCGACCCTCTCCGCCACGACGCACCCCGCACTCTGCGTCACCTGCGAGCGGCGGGCATCGAACGGCTGCTGATACTCACCGGCGACCGCGCCGCGCCCGCCCAGGAGGTAGCCGCCGTCCTCGGCCTGGACGACGTGCGTGCCGAACTCGGTCCCGCCGACAAGGTCGCCGCCGTACGCGCCGAACGCGAACGTGCGGTCACCGTGATGGTCGGCGACGGCGTCAACGACGCCCCCGCCCTCGCCGCCGCCGACATCGGCGTCGCCATGGGCGCTCGAGGGTCCACCGCCTCCTCAGAAGCCGCCGACATCGTCCTGACCACCGACCGTGTCGACCGCCTCGCCGACGCCGTCACCATCGCCCAACGGACCCGCCACATTGCTGTACAGAGCGCCCTCGGCGGCATGCTGATGTCCCTGGCCGGCATGGCCGCAGCCGCGGCCGGCTTCCTTCCGCCCGCCGCCGGCGCCCTAATCCAAGAGGGCATCGATGTCGCCGTCATCCTCAACGCTCTGCGTGCGCTGCGCGTCGGCCGAGCCGCGCACCCGGCCCTCACCCCCGCTGCCGAAGCCCTCATCCACCGCTTCGCCGCCGAACACGACGACCTCCAGGACGTCCTGGCATCCGTACGCGACGCGGCCGACCGTCTCTCCGACAGCGCCGGCCCGACCGCCCTGGCCGCAGTGCAAGAGGCACACCGTCTGCTCACCGAACGGCTGCTGCCGCACGAGTACGCAGAGGAGCACGAGCTCTACCCCGCCCTCGCCCCCGCCCTCGGCGGCCCCGAGGCCACCGCCACCATGAGCCGGGCCCACACCGAGATCGAACGCCTCTCCCGCCGCATCGCCACCCACCTGCAGCTGGCCGAGGCGGACGGGGGCCTTTCCACCGAGCAGCTCGACGACCTCCGCTCCTGCCTCTACGGCCTCAACACCGTCCTGCGTCTGCACTTCACCCAGGAGGAAGAGAACTATTTCTCCCTCGCTCCGTGAACGACCGCAAGAGGCGGCTTGGGGGGTCCGAGCAGCGCGATACCCCGCAGGGACATCAGGGCCCAGCCGCCATTCCGATACGTCACCGTGCTCACCTCAGCCTGTGAGGTTTCGAGCAGCGCCATTGGGGTTCACGGCGTGTCTCCTCCGGGGGACCCGGATCTCATTCGCCTGGCTCCGGGACCACTCGGCTTCCAGCGACCGCTCGGCCCGATCACCAGGCAGGGGGGAGGAATCCTGTGTGGGCAGGGGGTCGCTCAGTACCGGGGCTTCCGCCCAGGGCGACGTGTCCGCCGAGCGAGCCGAGGAGCCCACCTGCCTGCGGCGAGCGCAGACCGGCCGGTCGAGATTCCTTACCCTTCACGGCCAGGCAGGGTCACCTGCGGGTGATGCGGCCTGCGCCGCGACCCCTTCACCGGCCGCCAGACGATTACATACGAGTGCCGGACCCCGATCATCCCGACACCCTCAGCGCCCGGCACACCTCGCTTGGTGACGGAGCCAGGCAGGTGATGGGGTCGGTTGGCCAGGCAACGGATGCGCAAGATCGGTAAGCCGCGGCACCGGCCGGATCGGCGCCTGACCACGCACATGAAACGATGCCAGAAAGTCGATGTGCTCAAGAACGTCAGCAGCACACTTCCCTGTCCGGTCTGGCGAATGCAGCCACCCCAGGACGACGACACCGCCGACCTGCTCGCCCGTTCCGGCCGTACGGACCGGCGGACCGAAGCCGGATGCATCCGGATCTTCGCCGACAAGAAGTCCGGCGAGAACGCCGAACGCGAGGAACTGTGGAGGGCACTCGACTACCTCCGCGAGGACGACACCCTCGTGATCCCGTCGCCGGACGGCTCGGCCGTTCCGTCCGGGACCTCATCGCGAACGTGTGCGGCCTGCGCAAGCGCGGCATCGGCCTCCCTCGCTGCACGAGGCACGGATCTGGCGTGGGCACTTTCCGTTGGGTGGTCGAGCGCGCCAACGCCGGGCCGCACGGCCCTCGGCGGCTGCGGATCTGACGGGAAGGGCGCGACAGCGTCACAAGGCCCGGGTCCCTCCCGGCGGTTGTCCCAGGCTGTCCAGGCCCCCAGAGGGCGCAAGGCCCGGCGTCCGGCCCCGATACGACGTAACCCAAACCAGAACTGATCCAGGTACTTGGCCCACTCGGGGCCGGTCGCACAGACGGCTGGGCGAACGCGCCGGTGATCTGCGTCGGCCTCCTCACGGGGCCAGGCGGGTTTGGTGACCTGGGCGTCGAGCACGCACCGCCCGGGACGGGCAGCCACGAACGGGTCGGCCCCCTCGGCCGTGGAGGGCATGAACTCGGCGGCGTTCCCCACTCTCCGTTGAGACATGAGGACGAGGGCATCCCTCGCACGCGGGCCCCCGTCCGTCCGCCGGTGGCTGGGGAGGCATGGCACGGTGTGACGCCCTCGCGAGGAGCCTGTCCGGGCGCAACGGCCCGTGAGTGCGTCCCGTGTTGTGCGCGCGGCGGTTCGAGCGGTCGAGCCGCTTGCGGTCGCGGTGGCGCGCGACGGCCCACGGCGAGCCAGCCCCACATACCGGGTAGACGGTGTCGGCGCGGCGCACCCGACGGGCCCAGCCAGTACGGCAGGTGGGGAACAGGGCTTCCCTCTTCTGAACTGACCGCGAGGGGCCATCGAGCGGCAGGAACGCGTGCAGGCCGACGACCAGCGCCAGGCCGTTGAGAAGCGGAGCCGGCATCAGGGGCGGCAGTCGGTCTGCCAGCGGCACGTAGGCGCACAGCAACGCGGCCGACCATCGAACCGTACGCACCATCCAACGCCGGGCACGCCCATGCCTTATGGCTGCGGAATTCCTCTTTCCGTTCTTTCGCACGATCCTCTCCGTCCCGAGATCCGGATTGACTTTCATCAGGAGATCAGCCCACCGTGAACCCTCGGCAGGGCTCATGGGGGGGCTCATGAATCGCGCCCGACGCTCACACCAACTTCCCTCCCCTATGCTGATGTTCACGCGTAGTCGGCCCTCGAAGGAGGTGGGCGCACGTGACTGACGTAGCCGCGGAGAGGCAACCCCGACCGCAGCGCAACGTTCGGCTGGAAAGCCTGATCGAGGAATCCGGTATCAGTCACAAAAGACTTGCCTACCGTCTCAATCAGATCTGCCTGTCGCACGGAATCACCAGTGACTACACGCATACTTCGGTGGCCAACTGGTGCAGGCGCGGCGTACGCCCGCGCTGGCCTGTGCCGCAGCACATCTGTGCGGTGCTGTCCGAAGGGCTGGGCAGGCCGGTCGGTCTGGGAGAGATCGCCATGGAGCGGCCGGGGCATCTGGACCGCGACGCCGGTCTGCAGTTCCCGAGGGGCCAGCGCGACGCGATCAGCGAAGCATCGTCGTATTGGAGCACAGTGAACCGGCGGACCTTCCTCGCCAGCTCGCCCTTTGTGGTCTCGGCCTTTTCGGAACCGGTGACCCGGTGGCTCGTCAACCCGACCGAGCCCCTTCCACCCCCCTCCGGACGAATCACGGTCGACCAGTCGCACATCCAGGAACTGCGGGAGGCAGCTGACTCCGCCCGCCTGTGGGACTCCCGGTTCGGTGGTGCGACCTGGAAATCCCGCTCGCTCACCGCCTATCTGTACGAACGGGTCACTCCACTGCTGGACGGCCGGTACTCCGAACGCGACGGGCGCGACCTGTTCTCGGTGACTGCCGAGATGGCCAGGCTCGCCGGCTGGACCGCCTTCGACGCCGGCCAGCATCAGGCCGCCCAGCGCCACTTCATTCAGGCGCTACGACTGGCCAAGGCGGGCAGCGACGTGCACCTCGGTTCGTACGTGCTGAGCACGATGGCCATGCAGGCGCTGATGCGCGGTTTCACCTCCCAGGCGATTGACATGGCCCAGGGCGCCTACGAGCGAGTTCCCACCGCCGATCCGCGCGTGCTGGGATTCGCCAAACTCATCGAGGCACGTGCCCATGCCCGCCAGAAGGACGCCCGAGCAGCCGCCTCCAGCCTCGCGACCGCCGAACGGCTCCAGGAACGTGGGGCAACGGAGGGGGTCGGGGAGCGCCCCTGGATCGAGTTCTTCTCCCGGCAGCGGATCGTTACCGACGCCACCGAGATCTTCCGCGACCTCGGCCATCCCCGGGCCACCTTCTCCTGGCACGCACTCGGCTCGATGCCCGGGGACGCATACGCGCGTTCCCGTGGCATCCGGCTCTCCGTCCTGGCCACCGCCCACGCCCAGTCAGGCGAGCTGCAACACTCGCTGACGCTGGGAAATGAGTCCCTGCGGCTGTTCGCCCGTCTCCAGAGCATCCGCGGACTCGACTACCTGAAGATCTACACCGAGTCACTCACACCCTGGCGCCGCGAGCCGGTCGTGGTCTCCTACCTCAACGACGTACGAAATCTGGCCCGCCAACTCGCAACAGCCGCCTGAGCGACAGCCGACCGACGGAGGTCGTCCCATGAGGTGCCCGAACCGTCGAATACTGCTCTCCGCCGCGGGCAGCGGCACCCTTTCCGCTTCCCTGCCCATCTACCGCCGGCCTCTGAGGCGACCATCGGGACCACCCGACCGCCACCCGGTCCGTCAGGAGGAGGTCGCGGCCCTGCACCGCGCTGTCGCGGCCATCCGGCACGGCGACTCCCGGTACGGCGGCGGCAGCGCGCAGGCCCAAGCCGCAGCCCATCTGCTCGACCAGTGGGCCTTGCCACTCTTCAGCCGGTCCCTCCCGGCCACGCGCGAACGGGAACTGTGCGCGATCTGCGCCGAACTGGCCCGACTGGCCGGCTGGGCGGCACTCGACACCGGGCGACACGCGGCTGCCCGGCGGCACTTCGACCGTGCGCTGTACTGGGCGCGGGCCGCGGACGATCCCGACGCGATCGCCTATGTCCTGGCCACCATGGCCCTGCACGCCGCCCTGTACGGCCGCCCCGCCACAGCCCTCGACATGATCCAGGGCGCGCTCGGCCCGGGTACACATCACGCGCGTACCCGGGTCCTGGCGTTCACCCGACTCATCGAAGCCCGCGCCCACGCCCGCGCCAGCGATGCCCGATCGGCCAGCACCTCCCTCGCGGCCGCCGAGCGTCTCCTCGACGCCGCCCGCCCCGAAGACGCACCGGACTGGCTCGACTTCTTCACCCATCCTCGTCTCGCCGCCGACGCGGCCGAGATCTACCGCGACCTTGGCAACTCCAAGGTCTGCTTCACCTGGCACGACCAGGCGGAGTCAATGGCACCGAACGCATTCACCCGATCGGTGGGCATGCGCCTCACGGTCGTCGCCACCGCCCACCTCAAGGCAGGAGACCTGGAACAGAGCCTGGCCCTCGGGCACCGATCGGTGGACATGCTCCGACAGGTCGACTCGCGCCGCGCCCGCGACTACGTCCTCCGGCTCGTCACCGGGCTCGCCCCGCACGGCGACCTGCGTACGGTCAGTGCCTTCCTCACCCGGGTCCGACAGGAACTGAGCACCCCGGCACCGTAGTCGAACCTCGCGCGAACGACGCGCACTCCTCACCTACCCTGCTCCCATGAGCCGACCCCCGAGCCTCGTCCTCCCCCCACGGACACACACAGGACTCCTGGAGACCGACCGAGGCCCCTTCGCCGCCCTCGACTGCACTCCGCCTGCCGGAGTCCCCAGGGCTGGGACTGCGCTGCTCGTACCTGGCTTCATGGGGAGCAAGGAGGACTTCCTCCCACTGCTGCGGCCCCTGAGCGAGGCGGGGTACCGCGCAGTGGCGATCGACGGCCGTGGACAGCACGAAACCACCGGCCCGGCAGACGAGGAGGCGTACGCACAGCACGAACTGGCCGCCGACGTGGCGGCTCAGGCAAGGGCGCTCGGCGAGGAACCAGGGACCCCCGTGCACCTCCTTGGGCACTCCATGGGTGCCCTCACCGCCCGCAGGGCGGTCCTCGCCCCGGATCCATTCCCCTGGGCTTCCCTCACTGTGATGGGATCTGGCCCGGCCGCCGTTCAACCTGAGCAGCAAAAGCGTCTACGGCTTCTCGTCGATTGGCTCCCGGTACTGGGGAAGGAAGCCCTGTGGCAGGAGATGCAGAAGTCACCGCGCTCAGACCGGACAACGGCCGAACTCCTTCCCGAGGTAGCGGACTTCCTCTACCTCCGCTGGCTGAACACCGTCTCCGAACAGCTCACCACGACCGGCCGCCAGCTCCTCACGGAACCGGACAGGGTCGCCGAACTGGCCGCCACGCCAATCCCCAAACTCGTCCTCTCCGGCAGCAACGACTACGCCTGGCCCGTCCCCTGGCAGGACAGCATGGCCTCCCGCCTCGCCGCCGACCGAACGATCATCGAAGGCGCCGACCACTCCCCCAACGTAGAGCGCCCCATCGAGACGGCCCGCGCCCTGATCGCCTTCTGGCAACGGATCAGTGCGCGTGAGCGTGAGTCAGGAACGTGTTCCCCGCTTGCGGTCCGAAGTTGAAGCGGAGCTGAAGTATGCACGGGGCCTGCCTGCCGTGACCGCCGGCCGGCCCGCTGCGCGCCGCACGACCGGGCGACGGTGATCAGCGGTGTGCGGGCCCGCAGGCTTTCTGCCGCGCTCCGCCCAACCCGGCCGGTCCAACGTCTAACTGGCGCTCGGCCGTTATCAGGAACCCTCGTGGCTGATGTCGTCGGCCACCCCCTCAACGGCCAGGAAATCCGCCAGCTTCGTCAGACTCCACGTCGAAAACGGCAGGTCATGCTCGGTCGGCTTGGACTTGGCGATCTTCTTGATCTCACGCCGCTCGGGCAGCGTGAACGTCTTGGGCCGGCCGCCGGAGTACTTCGGATACAGCAAGTCGAAGCCGTCGGCGTTGAAGTTGTGGATCACGTCCCGGACCCGGTCCGCGCCGGTGAACGTCACCTCGGCGAATCTCCGCCACCGGCACACTCTGCGCGGACAGCAACACCATCTGGGCCCGCCGCCAGGTCACCACCGATCCAAGGCCTCTGCGGATGATCCGCAGCAGCCGTCGGCCCTCGTCGTCATCGATCTCCCGAACCTGAACTCTGTCGGCCACGCCGACCAGTGTTCGTTGAACGCGCCGATCGGGAACGGATCCCGATCGGCGCGTCTCGGACCGCAGGCGCCGCTGTCAGCCGAGGTGCCGGGTGAAGAACCGTAGTGTGCTGTCCAGTTCGAACGCCGGGATCTCCCCGTGCTTGCCGGGGTTGGCGTGCAGGGTCTTCTCGGCCGAGGCCAAGGCGTCGAACAGCGCCAAGCTCTGGGCCCGCGGCACCCGCTCGTCGTTCCACTGCAGCAGGAACTCCACCGGGACGGTGATCCGGGCGGCAGCCTCCGCCGCTGCCAACACCCCACCCAAGCCCAGTACCGCAGCGCGGGCACGGGGTTCGGCGGCTACGAACGGAACACCGAGTCCGCAACCCAACGACACCCCCCAATAGCCGACCGGCCCGGCACCGACATACTCCAGATCCTGGACCGCGTCCAGCACCGCCTGCCATTCCGGGACGGTCTGGCGAGCCACGAGCGCCTGGAAACCGGCGATCAGCGGAGCCAACTCTTCACCGGCCTCCACGCGAGCCTGGTTCTCGGTCGCGATCCGGTCGTACTCCTCATCCGTTGGCCGGTCGCCGTGGCCAGGCACGTCGACCGCCACCACCGCGAAATCGCACTCCGCCACGAAGCGCCGCGCACGGCCCAGGATGCCGGGAGCCTTCTTGTGCTGGCCGCCGCCGTGCCCCATCAGGATGAGGGGACGAGGCCCGGCGGCAGCTGTTGGCGTCCATAGCACGCCGGGAATCTCACCAAGGGTAAAGAGCTGTTCGCAGACGCCGTCGGACGACGTCTCAGAGGTGAAGCGCATAGCGTTTCAAGCCTTTCGGGATGCCTTCTGCGGGCACTCCCTAGGCCATACGAGAGAGGGAGCCCCGACCTGTCACAGCGTTGATCGGTCTCACCTCCTCAGTTCGCAGCAGCGCCCAGCGACGGAGAACCTACCACGGAAGGCTCATCCACTATGTGCAAGGTCATCACCAGGGCGAGGTTGCTTGATGTGGCACTACTGAACTCGAATAGGTGATGCGCTTTGCGGCCGGCGGTGAGGGCGGTTGCTCATCGCGGCTCTCCGAGGTGAAGGCGTCGCGGCGAAGCGAGGGTCACGGGCAGAGGCAGGCCCAGCCGCTCGGCTGCGCGGCGCCGGACACCCAGCTGAGCTCGGGTCCGGGGCCGGAAGGAGGGGAGCCGCGAGCAGCCGCAGCGATGGCGGCGATCGTAGGTCAGCCCCTCCGCGAGCACGGTAGCGACGACGGACCGCGCCTCGAGAGTGTCGTTAGTGGGCACGGGGGCGGCGATGGCACCGGTCTGCTGCTGCCACCAGTCTGTGTGGTCGTCCTCGCCGTTAAAAAGGTGGTGGAGGTGCAGGCAGTAGGCGGCCCTTTGGCCGGCCCGGCGGCGTACTGCCACCAGAACGGGCGCGTCGGCGGTGTCGGTGCGAGAGTGGGTGCGCGGTGCCGTCAAGGACGGCATGCCAGCAGTTGGGTCGGGGCATCGAGCCGCGGCATGTCGAGGGGATGCGCCCGAAGCTGAAGCGGCTGGTAGAGCGCGGAATCCGAGAACGCTCATCACGAGGACGCCACCGGCTCTGCTGCGTCCGCGGCGTCGAGGGCATCGTCGCCGGACTGGTCGGGCAACTCGGCTGGGCCGCCGAAGGAGCCGGGGGCGCGGTGCGGGCCGGTGATCGAGCCGACGGGGAAGGGGGCCCGTGCCGTTGCCCGGCAGTGCTCTTGCCCCGTTCCCGTAACTCGTCCAAGGTAAGACGCTGTGCAGCGGCCTAATGGTTCCGACCATCACACCACGCCTCGGACGCCCAGCAGTTCCGATGTTTCCGCCGGTTCGACTTTCACAGGGATGGAGGGCGTACGTGTCGGCGCCGGCTTGTCGTTCGACCGCCGTGTCGTGGTCCTGGTAGAGATCGCCGACGATCCCAACGAGATCGCCCTGGCCGAGGAGTTGTTCACCGCCAACGGGTGGCCGGTGCGTCCCGCGGAGGAAGCCGAGCGGGTCGGCTGCCCACCCGAGCGTACGGCTCGGGTGGTGGAGGTGCGGCTGCCCGGGGCGCGTGACGGCGCGATCGAACGGGCGCTGGGCCACGTCGACCGGCTGGCGGTGGTCGCGTCACTGAAGATGTGGGCGCGCGACGCGGTCCTCCTGGAGCACGAACCGGAGCCGTACACCGCGTGGCGCGTGCGTGCCACCTCCGGGGCCGTGCATCCCGGCAGGGTCATCCGGGCCGCCGAACCTCGTGGTCGCGCGGGTGCGCTGGCCGATCTGCGGGCCAGGGTTCTGGCCCGTCACTCCGACGACTCGTCGCGCGTCACGCTCGACCCCGCCCTTGCCTCCGTCGATGTCCGGGCCAACGTGATTCTCGTGAACATCGGCAACGGTGTGGCTTTCTTGGCTGCCGCGCTGGCCGTGGAGGCCCACGGCAGCTGGCGGTTCTCCGGGTGGTTCGTCACCATCCTGTTCGGCGTGGCGTGGATGGTGGCGGGCATATGGGCCGCCATGCGCGGCTCTCCCACCCGAAGGACCGTCATCTGGGCTCTGCCGCTCGCGTCCCCGATTCTGTTACCGCTCGTCACCTGGATCGGCACCCTTGTCCAGGAACGGTACATCGCTACGTTCGGAATCCCTTCGGACTCGGTGCACACCGGGGCGACCGACCGCCTGTGGGCAGGAGCGCTGCCGATGCTGGGCATCGTGGGCTGCAGCGCCTTCGGCGTCGCGGCGGCAGGCTGGAACCGGCGGGTCCACGCACATCCGACCGGCCCGGACGTGAGCAGAATCGCCTCGGCTGCCGGCATCGGGCTGCTGATAGGCGTATTCGTAGTGTTCCTGCCGTTCTTCGCCACCGCCCACCCCACAGCGGCCCTGGACGCCGAGGGCAGCGTCGGCCGCTACCAGCAGCCCTCCTCCTACTACGGTCTTCGCCCCACCCTCGTCTGCGTCAAGCCGATGAAGGCCGTTGCCCACCCCGAACTCGGTCTTCAGGGTGCCGCCTACGGCGGAACTGTCCCGCTCACCTGGCCGGTGCTGACTTTCGGCCCCGACGGCGACCGCATCTGGCTCTGGGACCCCCACACGCGGAATGCGCTGAATATGGACCTCGCCGACGCCACTTTCATTCCCTTCGATGACGATTACTCGGACAACCACACCTGTCCCTGAGCACGCGCGAAATGAGGCCCACTTCTCAGGTGAGGCGGTCCCTCTGCATCCGGAAGCGGCTGGCTTCGCCAGCCACTACGACTTCGACGTGCCGACAGCTTGCTGGCGACAGCGCTGACGGCGAGGAGACGGACGGATGCGGCACTCGGCAGACCGAGCTGAAGGGGTTCGCACGACCCCTCCGGGATCGTGTTCACCGTGCTCGCTGCGATGTCCGGCATGGAACGCGAGTACATCCGCGACCGCACCCTCGAAGGCCACGAGTCCGCCCGCAAGCGCGGCAACACCAATCTTTGAGTCGCGCGGAGTGGGGTCGGCCGCGGGTCGGTGCGCTCGCCTATCCGGGACGGCGAGGTTGTGCATGCGGGCAATGCCGAGCATGGCGTGGTGGACCCCGTCGCCTTTGAGGCGGCAGTCTCGGAGGATCTTCCAGGTCTTCATCCGGGCGAAGACGTGCTCGACACGGGCGCGGATCTGCTGGTGGAATTGTTGTGCGCCTTCTTCCAGTCGGGCAGGTCTTCGCCCTCGCGCCGGCGATGGGACATGACGAGTCCCGTGCCCGGATAGCCGCCGTCGGCGATCGTGAATATCCTGCCGACGGCGGCTTTGGCGCCGGATTCCTCCCACGTCTTGTAGCCGTTCCCCGGCAGCGGTTGGCCGACCTCGACGACGAGTCGGGTGTCGGCGTTGATGACGACCTGTTCTTCGACTGCTCGGCAACGGTGTGATCGGGAGTGGGCACCAACGTGCCGGTCACGATGAGCACGGTCTCCTTGGCGAACCGCTTGCGGGGCTGGAGCGCGAGCAGCGGCCCGAGGTGGTCGATGATCCGGTCCGCCGCCGACTTGGACACCCCGAACACTGGGGCGAGCCGGCGCATCGTCAGGTTGGTGCGTCAGTACGCCACGCCCAGCAGTTTCCGGTCCGCCAGGAGCAGGACCAACGGCCGACCTTTGCGGACGGCGTCCGCACCCTCACGCCGCAGCCTGGTCACCAGCTTCCCGAAGGCACGCGCGCTCAGCCCGGTGAACGGGGCCTTCCAGGACGGCTCCGACACCGTGACCACACCAACCACGCCGGGATCATCGCACCGCAGCCTGCCCCGCCGGCAGGCCTCCTCGCCTCAACGGAACTCGTGGACCACCTCGATCTCGCCGACGATGTGGGCGTTGAGGTCGTCCAGCTCCTCGGCCGGAACCCAGAGCTCGAGGATCGTCTGCCCACCGGCCTGCTGGATGGGATACCGGCTCAAGAACTCCGACTCGACCTCAAAACGAGTGACGAAGCCGGCGCCATCGTGCTTCACGTTCCAGTCCCGCGCGATCCTGACCGCGTAGTCCTCGTTGAGGACCGGGTAGAAGATCGGCTGCTCGGGCAGCCGGGGCGGCCAGGCACGCCAGTTCAGCTCCCGAACCAGATCCAGCTCCCTGGGGCCGGTGGGGCGCCACAGGGTCGTCGTTGCTTGCCGGCTGGTCATCTGCATCGCTCTCTGGACGTAGGCCGCTGGTGCGGCAGGTAGAAAGAGCGAACGATACCGGCGCCGCGAACTCATCAGCCACGCAGTTTCCGCACCATGACCAGCAGTTACGGGACCGCCCTTGTAGGGTGTTGCACAAGGCCGCTTTCGGGCAGGTCAAAGCTGTGATCGCGGTCTTCTGGTCATGATGCGAGGGCCGGGTTGTGCATGTGGGCGACGGCCTGGACCGCGTGTTGGAGGCCGTCACCGCGCTGCCTGCGGTCGCGGAGGACCTTGTAGTTCTTCATGCGGCCGATCACGTGCTCCATCCGCGCACGCACCTTGCGGTGGGGAGCGTTGTCGTCCTCCTCCCCCGGCAGCAGGGGCCGGTGAGGGCGTTTGTGGTGCGGCACGGCCGTCCCGCAGTTCGGGTAGGCGCCGTCGCCCAGGACGGTCACGCCCGGCAGTGTTCACCCAGCCCGGAGGCGGGCCAGGCGTGCGCGTCCGCGGCCGTGCCCGGCACCGGTCGGGCGACGGCGATCACAAGACGGGTGTCCGCGTCTACGATGACCTGTACGTTCGCCGAGAACCGGTAGTCGCGTGGCGATGAGCCGATGTTCCGGTCACGCACCGGGACCAGGGTGCCATCCACGATCCACAACCGGTCCGCCGCATCAGCGGTACGAGAGACAGGCTCAAGCTCCAGCAACGGACCAAGCCGCTGGATGACCCGGCAGACCGTGGAAGAGGAGACACCGAACCACACGCCCAGCTGCCGCATGGTCAGGTTCGTGCGGCAGTGCACCGCGACCAACGGGCCGGCTGCACTCTCCTTCGCTTCAGGCGGGCCAGCAGGTTGTGCGGCCGCCCCGGACAGTGCAGGACACCATGCCGTAGGGTCGCGCGCGTGACAGGCGGAAAAGGTGAAGTGCGTTTTTGGTGGGCGGAGTTGCGCGGGCCGGACGGGGCCGAACTCCCGCCGAACGTGCGGGAACGAATAGCGTGGTACGAGTGGCATAAGCGGCGACAGCGGTTCGGCCACTATCTTTCGGAGGCCGTGCTGCTGCTGTTGTCCGCGTCCATACCAGCGTGTGCGGCAGCGGGTGCCTCCGTCACAGTGACAGGAATTCTCGGTGCGCTGGTGGTGGTCTCGGCCGGACTCCGGCAGCTGTTTCGGTGGGGCGAGAACTGGGTTCGGGTGAGTTCCGTGCTGACAGCTCTCCAGGGCGAGCTCGTCAACTGGAGCTGCGGGTCGCCCCCGTACAACGGCGCGGACTCCCTGGCCGTGCTGGCGTCGAGAACCGAGGAGCTGGTGCGCTCAGAGGCAGGCGAATGGGCGGAGACGCGGTCCTCCGTGCCCCAATCCCCTGTCGCTGGACCTCCGACATCAGCAGGGTAGGTGCAGCGGCCGACGTACTTCAGGGGATCCAGACTTCCGAAAGGGCCGTGTCGGGAGAGGCACAGCCTTCTCGGGGCTTCTTCGGTACTCAAGCCTCAGCGGCCCAGATGACAACGAGGAGTGCCGGCGGTGTTGGAGACCTACCTGTCCTGGTACCGGGAGATACGGATGGACGAGTCCGAGTTCCGCTCGGTCACCGACCACTTGGCCCAGTCCGGGCTGACCCTCGAGCACCCGACGCTGGGCTGCGGAATGCTGTTGGACGTCGTGGGGGAACAGGTGAAGCTGCCTGCCGGGCGCATCCTGGAACTTGTCGGTCTGTCGGTCGGGCCGCTCTGCATGCAGTTCTGGCTGTCGGCTGACACGGACGTGGTGTGCGATGTCCGGTACGTGGCGCCGGACACCCAGGTCCTTACCTTCGTGCTCGGCGGGCTGACCGAGAGCGAGCGTGAGCAGGCCACCGAAGCGGTTCAGCGGCTGATCCAGCGGGAGTTGGACAGGACTCTCGCGCTGCTCGTCGATCCGGGCGGCGAAACAGCTGACGAGGACGGCGACGCGCTTGTCCTGTACGGCCGACTGCCGAGGGGCCCGCGCCCGGACCGGGTGCAGTTCCGGACGGACCGGCTCAGTACCGTCCCGGCTGTTCTTGCTGGAGCAGAGGTGACGGATCTCGGCAACGGGCTGAGTGCAGTCCGGTGGCCGTGATCATCTGGCTGGTTCACGGAGCCGGAGGACGAGGGTTGTGAGGTGGAGTCCGGACCAGTACCGGGCAGCGAGTCTGCCGACCGTGTCGCGAGGGCGCGGAACTGCTTGAGCGGGCTGAAACAGCGTTCGCCGACGTCGCGGGCTTGGCAGAGATCACGGTCGAAGGCTGGCGGCCTGCCGTCGCCCCGGCCGCGCCGCACACGGTGGGCCTTCTGGTCGGCCCTCTCCGGCATCACCGCCCGGATGCCCCGACGCCGCAGCGTCCCGCGGACCGCCCGTGACGAGTACGCCCTGCCGGCGGGCGGCCGCGTCGGGCCTGCGGCGCGGCCGTCCGACGCCGATCCTGGGTACTCGCTGTGCGTCCAGGATCGCATCGTAGGCGGTGGAGCCGTCGACGCTGCCCGGCGTGACGAGGATGGCCTGAGGCAGGCCGCGGCCGTCACAGGCCACGTGAACCTTCGTGGTCAGCCCGCCGCGGGACCGGGCGAGCGCCCGGTCAGCTGCCGCACCTGCTGGATCGTCCAGTTCGTCCCCCGCCGGTGCCCCTTTTTACGGGCGCCGGCAGCATGCTGGTGAGCACGGTTGGCCGTGGAGTCGACCCGCACGGTCCACTCCGCCGCTCCGGCCAAGCGGAGGGTCGGGATCGGTGGGGTTGCGGACCGAAAGGCTGGCGGGTCTCGTTCCTAGCGGCCGGCCATCGGCGTGGCCGTTGGGTGCCACTCGCGGCGGAGAAGGCCAAAAACCCAGGAGTCGGAGACGTCGCCGTTGACGACGCAGTCCTCGCGGAGGGTGCCTTCACGGACAAAGCCGAGCTTCTCCAGGACCCGGGCGAACGCCACGTTGCGGGTGTCGGTCTCGGCCTGGACGCGGTTCAGATCCAGGGTGTCGAACGCCCACCGCAGGACGGTGTACGCGGTCTCCGTGGCGTAGCCGTGGCGCCACGCGGCTGCATCGAAGACGTAGCCGAGGGAGGCGCTGCGGAAGTCAGGGTTCCAGTCGGTCAGGCCGCACCAGCCGATGAACGCGCCGTCGCAGACGCGGTCGACGGCCACCCGTGCTCCCGTGCCTTCCTCCTCGATCGTCCGGCAGGTCACGATGAAGCGCCGGGCGCGGGCCGGTTCGGTCCACGGCGGGGAGTCCCAGTAACGCAGCACGTGGGCGCTGCTGTGCAGCGCGTAGAGCGGCGCCGCGTCTGCGTCGGTGAAAGGCCGCAGTCGCAGGCGGGCAGTGCGCAGCTCGGGGGTGGGCAATGCCATGCGGAGCATCCTGCAGCGTCATGCTCGCCCCCGTCCATCCGTTTTCCCGGACGGTCGGGCGCGTACAGCTCGGCGAGTCGGGGCGCCTTCGTAAAGCGGCCGGTGTGGTAAGTGCCGGCGACTGCGCCGGAGCGCGAGCGGCAGGGTGAACCTGGCGATGTGTGACAGCGCGGGCAGGGATGCCGCTCGACCTCGTCAGCATCGGACACGGGTGCGATTCGAGGCTCCATCATGACTCCGGAGGCTGTCACGAACATTTCCCAGAACGGGCCGCAACCCACTCTTGAGTGAGGACGAGTTGTGACAGTGAATCCGACTTCCGGCCTGCTTTCGCCGACCTTTGTTGATCTTGCTCCGGGAAAGGGTTGTTTGCTGGAACCGTGCGGCTGCTCGAACCTCGTGGTCGCCATGCGTACCCTGAGGCTTATGACACAGTTGATCGACCCCGCTGCGACTGACGCCGCAGTGAACGCGTTTTACCAGACGATATCCCGGCTCGTGGAGCTCTCTCCCGGCATGCATCAGCGGCAGGGTGCCGCCGGCACGAGAGTGGTGTTCACCGGTCTGCCCATCCCCAGCCTCAATCTGGTCTGTGTGGGAACGGAACCAGATCTGGACGAAGTGGATGCCTTCGCCAAAGAGCTCTCCACAACGGATGTCCCGTGGAGCATCCAGTTGCGCACAGATGCCGATCCCGCACTGCTCGACCTGGCTGCCCGCTACGGCAGGACCTCATCCAGCACACATCCCCTTCTCGTGTGGGACGCAGACCTGCTGCCTTCGCTTCCCGCATCCGTCCCGCACGGCGCTGCGGTGCGTGAAGTCTCAGGAAACGAGTACGAGGTGTTCGCCTCAGCTCTGGCGAACGGGTTCGACATGCCGAAGGACGTAGCGGACGTTTTCGCCCTGCCCGCTCTGCTGGACGCCCCCGACATGACAGCGTTCGTACTGGAGGTCAACGGCGAGGCGGTCGCCACCGGCTTCAACATCGTGGCTGGCGACCAGGTAGGGATGTACAACGGTTCGGTTCCGCCGCAGCATCGGCGCAACGGGTACTACCGCGCTCTCGTCACTGCGAGATTGAGGCACGCGGTACGCTCCGGAGCCCGTTTTGCCTTCACCCAGAACACTCCGATGTCGCGACCGCTCTACGAATCGCTTGGGTTCCGCCTCGCTGAGACATGGACCTACCTCACTTCAGAGTCATGAAATCAAGCCCTTCCGAGGGCGCGGACATCAAGCCAGGTGCCTGCGGGGACCAGGCCGCAGCGGCCGCAAGTCCCGGAGTGCAGGCGGCGAAACCTGTCGGCCCGTCGCGTGGACCGGACTGGGCACAACAGGCCGCGCCCCGCAGAGGCGAACAGCGTCCGCTCAACGCCGCGGAGACGACGAAACCCCCACTCGCCCCCGCAGGGTCATCCGCGTAGGACCCAACTACCCGTCACGCTGCAAGGAACTGGACGAACCCTGTCCAGCGGTGCCGCCCCTGAACGTCACTCGCCCGCACACCACCTCAGACACACACGCGACCGTCCCACTCCCCGCACAGTCCTTCCAGCGCATGAACTGGCGTGGAGAACCCGGCATGGTCATCTCCCGCCACGGTCAAGACATCCCGACTACCATGGCGCTTCGCGACATCGTCGGCTCTGTCGTCGTCGACCATCTGTACACCAGCGACCACGCGCCGGAACCGCCCGAGTCCCGTTCACCGCGCAACCGGACGGCCACTCGATCCTTCTGATGGGCCCGACGCCGGGTAACGCCCGACCAACTCCCCATGGACGGTCGAGGCCTGACTCTGACGGCCCCACTGGGCGGCCGGCCGGTCCAGATGGCCAACACCTCCGACCTGTGTTTCGACGTCGCCACCCTCATCGGAACCCGAACGGCTCGCGATCATGTTCAGCGAAAGGTTCCTCAGCCTGTCCATGTCGCCCGTGAGGCCACCGAGACAGTGTGGCCGGCGAACCGCTCTCAGCGGCAGCCACTCGACCGCAAGACCAACGAGTACGCCGGTTTCCTGTTCGCCTACTGGGCCCGCGATGTCGCCAAGCACTACACCAATACGGCGATCATCCCGATACTCTGCGGCAAGGCCGGCGTCCCCACCGCGGATGTCCGCCGCAACATCACCGGCCACCGGGCCCGGTCCACCACCGCCAGCCAGCTCTGCAACGCACAGGAGCCGATGACGCTCTTCGAGCTGCAGGAACGGCTCGGCCACCGCACTCCTGAGGCGACCACCCCCTACGCGAAACTCACCCCCGAACACCCTGACCAGGCCTACAACGACGCCGGATGCCTCGCCCGAGACATGCGCACCGTCGAGGTCATCGACGACCGCGCCGCGGCCGACGACGGCCAGGCCGCCCTGGACCAACTCCTCGAACGGCGCGCCGGCATCCCCACCCCTGCCGGACCAACGCCGCGCCGGCTCGGCGCCCCGGCCACCGCATCGCTGGCACCAATGATCAAGGTGAGAGGCGGCGGGCCCGGCTCGTGATCATGTGGTTCCGGGGGTGGATTCCGCCCCCGGAACGAGGTATCCGATCCGTGTCAGATCCTCAGCAAGGTCAACGAGCTCAACGTCCGGATTCAACGCCGATACGACACTCTGAGTGAGAGGCCGCAGCGCGTAGACGTGACGGATGGCCTCGATGTCCGTAGTGACCTCGAAGTACTCCTCCGCGAACTGCTGATAGGCCTCGGGACGGCCATCCAACAAGACATCAAACAGCCACTCCGAGCTGCCGCCGTCGCCCACGCTCGCAGGCAAGGCCTCGATGGCTCCAGCCCTCCATTCGAAGTCCGTCTGTCCACGCCAAAAGCACACGGTCACCCGCGGTATCCCGTCGTGCCCGCTGAACGCCGGCTCCCGGACGTTGTGGGCGAACGCCTCCGGCACTCCGTCGAAAAGTCCAGGCCACGGAACGGGAGGCGTGACCCGATACGGGCTCATCGGCGACTCGTGATCGAAGCCGCGCGCATACACACCCGCCCGCGAGAAGACGATCGAGTAGTCATTGCCACACCCGTCTCGCATGGAGGCCATCTCCTCGGCCGGCGACCACCGCGAATCGAACGAGTAGAACCTGGACTCCCAGTCCGGGCTCATGATGGCGTCGAGGACGGCCATGGCACGAGAGCGGTCGCGAACGATCGAGATCTCCGGCAGCCGGCGGATGACTTCGTAGACAGACACAGCCGTATCCAAGCTGATCCCACTGACAGCGCCTACGCCGCCTGCTTGACATCGCGGATTCCACAGAAAGTGCGGGAAGCCGTGCGGGAGACAGCGCCACTGCACCCCCGGCCCGGTCCCCATACAAAATCGCGTCCACAATGTCGCCCAGATCGTGTTCGGGCGGCCGCCCAAGTCCAGGGCCCTCCCCCGACGCTCGAAGCACCAGACCGAGAGCACCGGCCCGATCAACTCCCAGCGGGCATCAGACAGATCACTCGGATACGGACGTCGCGTCGGCACGCCTCCGGCGTATCGCCGCGGATCGAGTGCGCCCAGGCGCACCGCGACGGCAACAGAAGCACTCGGCCACGAAGGACCGCACGTCCTGTGATGAAACAGGAACAGGCCAACCTCAAGCCCCACCGGTTACCGCGCCCAGCCCACAGCCCCCGTCGGCACCCGGAAGTGAAAACGCCCTCTGCCGCGGCCCGCTCGGGCAGGCTGTTGATGCGGTCGGCGATGTGAGCGCGCCCCCCCTGCGGGACACGCCCCGCTGGACCAGCCGGGCGGGGGGCGGCGACCAGTTGGCTCCTCAGAGGCTGTTGCGGCGAGTGGGGGTCGGTCCCCACCCCCCTCCCGCACCGCCCGCGACAAACCCTCGAACTGCTTCATCCGCGTCCCGTGAGCGTCTCCACCCACAACGGCTCAGCTCTCAACACTCGACGCATTCGGGAAAAATGCCCAGCTCGTGGTATTTCTGAAAGACGCTTTAGCGCTGTGATCGCGTAGGTTCGCCGGGTTGGTCAGACCGGTATAGTTGCGCTTCGAGCAGCAGGGGATGCGTTGGACGAGCCTGGCACCGGCAGCTGCCGGCCTGGAGACATGTGAATCGTTTCCCTGCTGTACACTTCACCTTTCTCATGCGTTAAATTTTATTTCCCGGGGGGGGGAATAGTGGCGACGCCACAGCAGAACATTGAGCCGTATCCAGTTCCGTCAACTCAACCCGCACCTGTGCCGCTTCCGGGCCCGCCACGCTGCCAATTCTGCGGGGGAATGCCGGCGCTGAAGACCACGGTCCGAGGGCATCAGGGCATACTGGTCGTCATGCGGCTCCTCAAGGTACGAGGGTTCTTCTGTCGCACCTGCGGCATTGCCGTGCACCGTGAGATGACCACCAAGACGCTGTGGCAGGGTTGGTGGAGCATCTTCTCTCTCGTCATCGCTCCAGTCACCCTGGTCATCAACCTTGTCGCTCGCGTCCGCTTCGGCCGAATGACGCCTCCGGCCGACGGAATACGACCTCCGCTCGACCCTGGCAAACCGGTCATACGGCGCGTCGGGGCGATTGGTGTCTTCGCGCCGTTCCTCATCGTCGGTGCTCTCGCGATAGGCGCGGAACTGGACGACAGTGCGAACACCGCGGAAGTCGGCTCGTGCATGCACATCAGCGGCACAGCAGGTGATCCTGAAGCCACTGTTGTCGACTGCGGTTCGGCCGATGCCCAGTTCAAGGTTGCTGAGCGGCACGAGGGCAGTGATGCTTACTGCGACCGCACTGTCTATTCCGAGTACGACGAGTACGGAGGCCGGAACAGCTTCACTCTGTGCCTTACTCCGCTTCCGTAGAACGTCATTTCATTTGGCGTGATCTCGAGGAAGTCTTGGGTGCTGGCCGCGCCGGCATCTTCGGCGTCGCGGACGAGCACACCTCCGCCAGCCGTCCGGTCGGGCAGTAAGAAAATGTGACGAAAGAAATCCCCGCAACTACCTGGCATTTCTCGGACCCGCCGCAGCACTGCGCTGCTACAAGCGGTTCGTCCGCGAGATGATCCTCGACCGCTCTTCCTCGGTGATCCGTCGTCTGGCCCGTCACCACAGCGGATATGGGTGGCGGGCCAGACAGGGGCTGATCACTCGTCGGTAGGCACTCCTCGATGGTCATGGACGCAGGTTTTGGAACCACGCGGACACCAACTGCGGTCCGTGTCGCACCGACCAGTGACGAACCGGCTGGTTCCTAGCGGAAGGTGACTGTCAGCGGGGTGTGGACGGAGTGGCGAGGGAGGGTGATCGTCAGTGTGTCGGTGGTGGCGTCCCAGGTGTAGGCGTGGGCGGACAGGGTGGTGCCGGCGGCCGTGACGTGGGCCGGTGCCTTCGTCCCGCGGACCGACACGGTCCAGGTGCGCTGTCGGGGCTGGCCGTGGAACGTTCCCTTGGCCGCGCCGATGGACAGCTTGTGGACTCCGCCGGACTCCTTGTAGCGGATGAAGGTGGTGGCGCTGTGGGCTTTGCCGACGGCCTTGCCGTCGTCTTCGTAGAGGCTGGTGGATCCGGAGGCCCCGGCGGCGACGGTGAGGGTGACGTCGGTCAGAGGGCTGGCATCGTCCGCGGCAACGTCGTGGGTCCGGGTGGGCACGATGCCGCCTGCCTTGACGAAGACGGGCATCGAGTCGAGACCTGTCGTGACGTCCTGGGTCGTACCGCCGGTGTAGGTCTTGCCGGTGAAGTAGTCCGTCCACTGGCCCGGCGGGAACCAGACCGAGGTGGTGGCCGACGTACCGCTGGTGGTGACGGGGGCGACCAGGACGTCGGAGCCGTAGAAGTACTCGCTGTCGGCCGTCGTGTACGCCTTCTCCTCGTCCGGGTATTCCAGGTACGTCGGGCGGACGATCGGCAGGCCGGTGCTGTTGGCCTCCTCGGCGAGCGTGTACGTGTACGGGACCAGCGCCTCACGCAGGTTGAGGAACTTGTCCGCCGACTTCCGCGCCGCCGTGCCGTACTGCCAGGGCAGCCGGTCGCTGTGGTTGCTGTGCAGCCGGTCGATCGGCTGGAAGGTGCCCAGCTGGACCCAGCGGGCGTACAGGTCGTCGGGGAGCTTGTGCGTGGTGTAGGTCTTCCCGTCGGAGGTGTAGGTCTCCGAGCCGGTCAGGCCCGTGGTGTCGTTGTGGCCGCCGATGTCGTGGGTGATGGCCGCCATGCCGGTCGCCGCCGACTCTCCCGGTGTGTACCCGACTTCGAGCTTCAGCGTGCCCCAGGTGGACGAGGTGTCGCCGGTGAAGTGGACTGTCGTGCGCTTGTCCGCCCACGGCCCTGTGGGCAGCCCCTGCTGGCCGCTGTAACCTCCGGCCTGGAGCGATCCATAGGCCCGGGAGAGGACGAATCCGCGCCCGAGACGCTGCGCGGCGGCGGACGCGTACTGCTGGTTGATCCAGGCGTCCGGGGTGACGCCGGGCAGAGTCGAACGGGCCGCGTCGCAGCACCAGTCGAGCCACCAGAAGTCGTTGCCCTGCTCGTCCATCGTGCGATGCAGGTCCATGTACGCCTTGAGCTGGTCGGGGTCGCCGAAGTCGAAGGTGTAGCAGTCGTCCCCGGCACCGGAGGCGCAACCGCCCTTCGTCAGCTTGCCCTTGGCCGTGGCCTGCGCCTGGGCGAACTGCGGGTCGGACGCGAGGATGCTGGGGTGCACGTTGAGGGTGTTGTGCAGGCCCTCGGCGGCGGACCAGTCGAAGAAACCCTTGGGGTCGGGGAACTTCGCCGGATCCATCTCCCAGCCGCTCCAGCTGTTGACGGCCTTGAAGTCCGTGTCGGTGACCAGCACGTCGAGCGGGACACCCTCGGAGCGGAACGCCGGCAGGATCGTGTTCCGGTAGTCCGCGGCGGTGCGGTCGATGTACTCCGAGTACCAGACGCCGTAGGCCCATTGAGGAAGCAACGCGGGTGGCCCGGTGAGCGTGGCCAGGTCGGCGAGACCCTGCTTGTAGTCGTGCCCGTACGCGAACAGGTAACCGTCCTGGTACGGGGCGCCGCCGTGACCGGGGCGCGGCGTCGCCTTCTCCGTGCCGCTGTCGTAGAGCGCCGAGGTCGTGTCGTCGAGCAGGTACCAGCCGTCGCGGTTGAGCAGTCCCGGCGTGGTGACGAGGGGTCCGCCGTTGCCGGTCACGCCGTCGAGTCCGCGGCGGTAGCCACCGAGGGCGATGTGCGGGGGCGGTGCGGCGCCGGTGGGCGTGGTGACCGCGAGGGTGTCCGCGTTCACGTGGCAACTCGAGGACTCGGGGCAGCCGAGCGTGATGTCGTCGGCCCCGGCCTTCAGGGTGACGGGGACGGAGGCGGTGTCCCACGTGTCCCAGTCCGCGGTGGCGGGAAGTGACAGCGTGCCGCTCGTGCCGCCCGCGGAGACCGTGGCGGTGCGTGTCCGGTGCAGGCCGTCGCCGCCGGTGCCGTTGGCGTAGCGCACGTGCAGGGTGTACTCGCCGTCGGCGGGGACTCCCACCACATGGGTGGTCAGGGACGATCCCTGGTTCAGTTCGGCGACGAAGCCGCCGCCGGCGTATCCCTTGTGGTCGGTGGCCCTGACGGCGGTGCCCCCGGTGCGGGCGGCCTCCGCCTCGCAGCTCACGGCGAACCGGCAGTCGGCCACGGCCGTGCTGGAGACGGGCGGGTACGGGTCGCCGGGGCGTACGACGGCGACGCTGTCGACGTTGACGTTCCCGGAGTCCGCGGCGGTCCGGGTGAGCGCGAGGGTGTGATGCCCGGCCGCGAGATGCAGGGGCGCGGTCGCGAGCTTCCAGGTGTCCCAGTCCGCCGTGGCCGGCAGGCTGACCGTCTGGGGGCTGCCGCCGTCCACGGTGACGGACAGCGTGCGGGTCTGCGTCTGCCCGTCGCCGCCGCGGGAGTTGGCGTACCGCAGGCCGAACTGGTAGTCCCCCGCGGTATTGACATCGATGTCAGAAGTGATGGAGCCGCCGGTGCTCTGGAATCCCGCGGCGAAGCCCGTACCCGTGTAGCCGGTGTGGTCGGCGGCCACCGAAACCCCGTCGGGCCGGAGGTTCTCCGCCTCGCACAACTGGCCCGTACCGCAGGTGAGATGCTGCCAGGGGGTGGCGGTCACCGGGGAGCCGCCCGCCGTCGCCGCGACCGAGAGGCTACCGGTGTCGAACTGGCCCGAGTCGATCCGATAGCGCAGGGTCATAGCGCTGGTCCGGATGGTCAGCCAGCCGTCGGACCTGTCGGCCGTGAAGGCGGCGGGGGCGAATGCGCCGCGCCCGATGGCGTTGAAGGTCGGAGCGTCGGTGAACTTGCCGTCACCCGCGTACTCGGTGCGGATCAGCGTCGGCGAGAGTATCTCGAAACGAGCCTCCCCGGCGGTGACGGACGGGATCCGCAGCCGGGGGTTGCCGGCCGTGCCCGTTGCGCCTTGGGCCGACGCGGCCGACGTACCAGAGAGAGTGACAACGGCGGCCGTGCCCAGAGCGGCAGCGGTCGACGTCCATCGGCGTGAGAATCCCCACCACTGTCTCGTACGAAGGGGCCTCATGAGCGACTCCGTTCTCAGTGTGACCAGTGAAGGACCCCTACAGAACCCGTGCGGGTACGTCCCACCCTGGTTGCAACGATGCAAAAATGTGCAGGGGGCATCACAGCACACCTGCCGTGGATACATCTAGTACTGCGACAGAAGCTGCTGATCATGCGACTGGCGGCTCGGTTGCTCGTCGGTCCGGTCGTGGGAAGAGAAAGTCGCGGGCGCAGGCCGTGTCGGACTGTCGGATGAACTGTTGCCGCTGGTCGAGCCGTTGCTGCCCGAGCCTGGTCCGAAGCTTGGCCGAGGGGGACCGCGGGTCCCGGACGGCTTCACCGCCTGCAGTGCCTGCCGGCCGGACACCGAGTCGGGTAACGACCTCGCCTGACTCGCCGGGGTGCGGGCACCGGCGGCCCCCGAGGGTCCTTGCCCGGCGGGACGGGCCCGTCCGTACCGCCTATGGCTCTGTCGCCGCTGTCCCTCCGCGGCCTCAGTTCCGCCGCCCGTCTTGCCCGTGCGCGGCGCCGAACCGCCGCGCCGCCCACCGCAGTCCTGCGGAGCGTCCCTGTCCGGGCACCGTCCACAGGTCGTGGCCGCGCAGCCCCCACCGGCCGAGCAGTGTGTTGGCAGCGAGGAAGCCGCTGGTGGCCGCCCGTTCCATCAGTGCCACCGGCAGACCGGTACGGACCGTGTCGCCGGCGACGACCAGGCCTGGCACGGACGTGTCCACCGTCGGCCGGTCGCCATGGCCGCCGACCGGGAACAGCGGGCAGTCGGCCCGCCACTCGTGGCGGGCGTCGACCACCCCGGCCTGCCGGGTCTCCGGGTACAGGCGATGCAGCTCGCCGAGCAGTTCCTTGGCCACGGTCTTGCGGTCCGCGTCCTCGGGCAGGGCGTACGCGTGCAGTTCGAGCACCGAACCGCCCGAGCGGGCGGCCCACCGGGCGGCCTCGCCCTCCCAACCGCTGAGCACGCTCACGTTGTCCAGGGCGCCGTACCCGCTGGTGCCCAGGAACCCGGGCCGGTCCGCGCGTACCGGCCGGTCCAGCCAGAGGCGGGAGACCAGGAACGGCGGCGCGTTGCGCAGCCGCGCCACCCGCTCCCGCCACGGCGCGTCGCCCAGCCCGGCCGAACGGGCCACCAGCGAACGCAGCCCCGCCGGGTCCAGGGCGAGGACCACCGCGTCGTAGGGCTCGGCACCGCTCGCGGCGGTCACGGTGAAACCCCCCGCCGGCGTCACGGAGACCTCGTCCACGGCCATGTCCGTGCGGACCCCGGCACCGAGCAGGTCGAGCCGTGCGGCGACCGGGTCCCACAGAGCCTGCGGGAACGGCTCTCGGGGGACGTCGAACAGCAGGCCCTCGGACGAACCCAGGAAGTAGACGTGGAACATCAGCGCCATCTCCGCGGCCGACAGCCCGCGCGGATCGGCGAAGAAACTGCGCGAGAAGACCTCGAACGCCAGGTGCCGGGCGGCCGCGGGGAAGCGGATCGCGTCCAGCAGGTCGTAGGCGCTGACGTGGTCGAGCTGCTCGTACACGTCCGGGACCCGCACGTCCAGCAGCGGCAGGGCGGCTCGCGGCCGGATCCGGGGCAGGTCGCGCACGGAGAACGACTCGCTCAGCGCCACGAACCCGAGCGCGCTCCACGGGGGTGTGCGCGGCACGTGGCGGAAGCTGTCACGGCGGCCGCTGCCGTGCCGCAGCGGGTAGTCGGGCAGCGGGGTCAGACCGGTCAGGGCGGGGTCGGTGCGCCGCAGCAGGGACCGGAGGTTGTAGTACTGCCGGAAGAAGGCGTGGAAGCCACGGCTCATCGTGGCCGGGGACCCGTCCGTAAGCCGTGTCCGCCACCCGGCCAGCCGCCCGCCGAGCTGGGCGTCCCGTTCGTACAGGGTGACCCGGACGCCGCGTTCGGCCAGGGCGGTGGCCGCCGTCAGGCCGGCGATGCCACCGCCGACGACCGCCACGCGCGGCGCGTCGGACCCCTCCGCCCGTGCGGCGCCGGGTGGTGCGGGCAGCAGCCTCGCCAGCCGGTCCCGGCCGACGAGAGGCGTGCGGGCGGCACGCCCGGCCCTGCCACTCGGTGCGGTCATCGTCCCGCCCCGTCCGGGCCGGCCGACGGACGGCGGGCGATCACGGTGTGGGTGATGCCGGTCTGCCAGCCCGGCAGCGGCAGTACCCGCACCCGCTCGAACCCGGCCCGCCGCACCCGGTGCGCGAGCTGCCCCGCCGTGTCGAAGGTGACGACGCTGCGCCACAGATGCCGGTAGAGCGGCCCGTCGCCGAGCAGCGTGGCGACCGGCAGCAACAGTCCGCCGCACACCGTGTTCCACACCGCGCGGTGAGCCGCCCGCCCGCTCAGCGCGTACTCGTGCACCGCCAGCCGGCCGCCCGGGGCGAGCATCCGGTACGCGCCGGCCAACACCCCGTCCGGGTCTGCGGTGTTGCGCAGCAGGTAGGCGGCGAAGACCGCGTCGAAGGGGCCGCGAACCCCCGCCTCGGCCAGTTCTTCCACCGGCGCGTGCACGAACCGCACCGGCCGCGGCCACGGCCGCCTGGCCGCACGCCGCAACATGCCTGCCGACGCGTCGACGGCGGTGATGTCCGCGCCCGGCAGCACGGCGGCCAGCGCCGCCGTCGAGGCACCCGTACCGCACCCGAGGTCCAGGACGCGCGGGGCCGGACCGCTACGGGGCAGGCCGAGCCGCCGGGCGGAGCGGCGCAGATGGGCGTGGTAGCCGGGGTTGGCCGCCACCAGGGTGTCGTAACTGCGGGCAGCGTGGTTGAACGCGCCGGCCAGGTCGGCGTCACGCAGTACGGGCATGCCATCTCCGTAAGGGGTCGTCGGGCGGGGGTCGTACGGTCGGACCATGCCGGGCCGCGTCGGGGCGGAGTTCACGCGGCCGGGGCACTTCGGCGCGGGGCGAAGGGCAGGGCGAGGACCGAGCCGAGCATCGCTGTGACGGGCACGTGCAGGCCGATGGACAGGTCCTCCGGCAGGCTGGTGCGACCGTCCAGGAAACGCAGCAGTCGAGGCGCGGAGACCCGGGTGAACAGGCGGGTGAAGAAGGCAGGCCCGTCGATCCGGCCACGGTCGAGGGCGTACAGCAACGCGGCGTCCATCAGCCGGGAGCGTCCCGAGTGCGGGCGCGGCGGAAGCGGGTGGCGCCCGGCGTGCAGCGCGGCCGCGACGGCGTCCGCCTGGCGCTGCACCGCGCTGAACGTGTAGCCCGTCGCGGGCCGGGTGGCCCCGGCCGCGGCCCCGATCCGGAACACGGACGCCCCGGCCTGCCGGGGGAAACGCGCGTCCGTCATCGGGATCACGCCCTGCTCGCACGCGGTGACCTCGTGCGCGCCGATCCGCAGGACCCGGCCCGTGTAGTCCCGCAGCGCACGGTCGTACGCGTCCGCGTCCAGCACGCGCCGGGAGAACTCCGTGTACTCCACCAGCGCCTCGTGCGGGCCGGTCGGCAGGACGTAGCCGAACGACAGCCCGTGCGTGGGCTGCGGGGTACGGAAGTCCATCAACTCCACGGTCGCGGGGTCGAACACCGGCCGCCGGGTGCGCACGAACCAGCCGCGGAAGTGCTGCAGCAGTGTCGTGCGGGCCGGCGGCAGCCGGGCCGGCGGACGCGAGTCGAACACCCAGCGGGCCCGCACCCGCACCTCGCGGCCGTCGGCCCTGCGGGCGCGCACCAGGGCACCACCCGGCACGGCCGCCACGCTCTCGACGACCGCCTCGACCGCCGTCACCCACGGACTCACCCGCAGCGCCCGGCCGGCCAGTTCCTCGAACGCGTCGGAGCCCAGCATTTTGTACCGCCAGGGCTCGATGGCGGCGGTCACCGGCCGCCCGTCGACCGCCCGGACCCGCAGCCGCTGCCAGGAGGCCGTCAGCGCCCCGTCGTACGGTCCTTCGCCCGCCTCCCAGTAGCACCAGGTGCGGCGCGGCGCCCGGAACGGACCCGGCGGTGCCGCCAGCATCACCGCCGTCACCGGGCGCGCCCCCGCCGCGGGCCGGGCCAGCAGCAGGGCGAGCGACAGGCCGGCGGCGCCCGCGCCGACCACCGCGACGTCCGACTCCACCTCCACGGCGGCTCCCTTCCCCGGCCCGTTGATCCGACCAGTCTTCCCGCCGCACCGCCCCGGTGGATGCAGCCGTGAGCGTGTCGTCGCGCCGCCCGCCTCCGGCGCCGGCATGTCCACCGAACGGCGCATCCGGCGAGGTGACTCGCACGGAATGTGTCACGACGAAGCGGAATGTGTGACGACCAGACACGAGACGGACAGGCGAGCTCGGGGCGAGCAGCCCAGCTCTCCGGACGGCGAGAGGATCCACGATGCGTTCCACCCAGGTGCTCGGCCGCCTCACGGCAGCGGCACCCCGCACGCCGCCCGGCCCGGTCGATCCCAAGAGACCAGACGGCGTGGACGACGCGCGCACCGTCGACGCAGACGTGCCGGGCGCCGTCGACAGGGAGTTGCGGGACCTGCTCACCGGCCGCCTCGCCGACTGCCGCACGCTCGATCCGGTGTTCGCCGACGACATCGCCGAGCGCGTCGCGCGCTTCACCCGGCGCGGCGGCCGCCGGTTCCGCGCCCGGCTCGTGTGGTGGTCGCTGCGCGCCTGCGGCGGCCAGGACACCGTCCAGGTCCGCGCGGCGCTGCGCACGGCCGCCGCGCTCGAACTCATCCAGACCTGTGCCCTGGTCCACGACGACCTGATGGACCAGGCGTCCACCCGTCGCGGCGCACCGGCGCTGCACGCCGACGTGACCGCCCAGTACGGCGGCACGGCGCCACGGCCCGCGGCCCACCAGCTCGGCGCGTCCGCCGCGCTGCTCGCCGGCGACCTCGCGCTCGCCTGGGCGGACGACGAACTCGGCCGACTGATGCTGGACCCCGGACTCCCCCGGGACACCGCTCACCGGCTCAACGAGGTCTGGCGCACCCTGCGCACCGAGATGGTCGCCGGCCAGTACCTCGACGTCCAAGGCCAGGCCACCTCCGCCCTGACCGTGGGCCGCGCGCTGCGCGCCGCCTGCCTCAAAAGCGCCCTCTACACCGTAGAACGCCCGCTGGAACTCGGGGCGGTGCTCGCCGGCGCCGGCACCGCCACCACCTGGACGCTGTGCCTCGCCGGGCGCTCAGCCGGACTGGCCTTCCAGTTGAGCGACGATCTCGACGACGTCTTCGCCGACCCCGCCACCACCGGCAAGCCGAGCGGCGGCGACGTGCGCGCGGGCAAACCCACCTACCTGCTGGCGGTGGCCCGGGCCCGGGCCACCGCGGCCGGCGACCAGGCCGCGCTCGGCGTGCTCGAACACGCTGTCGGCCGGGCGGACCTGACGCCGCGTGAACTCGCCGACGTCCGCGACGTGCTCGAAGCCACCGGCGCCCGCGACCTGGTGGAGACGAGGATCGGGCGGCTGGCCCGGCAGTCCCTGCGCCATCTCGCCGAGGCCACCCTCGAACCCGGTCCCGCGGACCGGCTGCGCGCCCTGCTGGCCGAGATCACCGGCACCCCCCGGCCGCGCCCACGACCCGACGGCCCCCTGCTCACCCCCGCCCCCGCCGCAGCGACGGGATCGGAGGCACCCAGGTGACCAGGACGGTAACGGGACCCACCGATCACGTCGTGGTCGTCGGCGCCGGACTGGCCGGCCTCTCCACCACCCTGCACCTGCTCGGCGCGGGCCGCCGGGTGACCGTCGTCGAACGCGACCCGCGGCCGGGCGGCCGGGCCGGGCGCCTGGAACTCGGCGGCTACCTCATCGACACCGGCCCCACCGTGCTCACCATGCCGGACATCGCCGACGAGGCGTTCGCCGCCGTCGGCACCTCGCTGCGCGAGCGCGTCGACCTCATCCCGCTCCACCCCGCCTACCGGGCCCGCTTCGCCGACGGCAGCACCCTCGACGTGCACACCGACGCGGCAGCCATGGAGGCGGAGATCGAACGGTTCGCGGGAGGCGCCGAAGCGGCCCGCTACCACCGGCTACGTCACTGGCTGGGCGAGCTGTACCGCACCGAGCGCGGCCGCTTCCTCGACGCCGACTTCGACTCCCCTTTCCAGCTCCTCTCCCCCGACCTGCTGCGTCTCGCCGTCCTCGGCGGCTTCGGCCGCTGGGAGGCACACATCGCCCGCCACCTGCACGACGAACGACTGCGCCGCGTCTTCACCTTCCAGGCCCTCTACGCCGGCGTCCCGCCCGAACGGGCTCTGGCCGCCTACGCCGTGATCGCATTCATGGACACCATCGCCGGGGTGTACTTCCCGCGCGGCGGCATGTACGCGCTGCCCCGGGCGATGGCCGAAGCCGCCGCCGAGGCGGGGGCGGAGTTCCGGTACGGGCAGCAGGTGACCGGCCTCGAACGGACCGGCGACCGGGTCTCGGCCGTCCTCACCGACGACGAACCCATCCCCTGCGACGCCGTCGTCCTCACCCCCGACCTACCGGTGACGTACCGCCTGCTGGGCCGCGCCCCGCGCCGCCCCATGCGCCTGCGGCACGCCCCCTCCGCCGTCGTCCTGCACGCCGGCTGCGACCGCACCTGGCCCGAACTGGCCCACCACACCCTGTCCTTCGGCCACGCCTGGCGAGGCACCTTCCGCCAGCTCACCCGCACCGGCGAGCTCATGAGCGACCCCTCACTCCTGATCACCCGGCCCACCGCAACCGACCCCGGCCTCGCCCCGCCCGGCCGCCACCTGCACTACGTCCTCGCCCCCTGCCCCAACACCGACATCGGCCCCGACGCCGTCGACTGGCCCAGCCTGGCCCCCCGCTACCGCGACAGCCTGCTGCGCGAACTGGACCGCAGGGGCCTGACCGGCATCGCCTCGGCCATCACCACCGAATGCCTGGTCACCCCCGCCGACTGGAGCGGGCTCGGACACGCCGCAGGAACCCCGTTCTCCGCCGCGCACACCTTCGGCCAGACCGGCCCGTTCCGCCCCCGCAACCTGGTACGCGGCACCACCAACGCCGTCCTCGCCGGGTGCGGCACCACCCCCGGCGTCGGCGTACCCCCCGTCCTGCTTTCGGGAATGCTGGCGGCCGCCCGCATCACCGGGCCGCGCACGCGGGCCGCCACCACCGTCCGGACCACCCCCATGACACGAGGAGCCCGACGATGACGGCCCGCGAACTGGACGCCGCCGGCATCACGGAGCCGAGGCTGCGTGATGCCTACACCCACTGCCGCCGGCTCAACGCACGCCATGGCCGCACCTACTTCCTCGCCACCCGACTGCTCCCGCCCGGGCGACGCCCCGCCGTGCACGCCCTGTACGGCTTCGCCCGCCACGCGGACGACATCGTCGACGTCTGCGACGGCGACCTGCGCCGGCTCGCCGACGGCGGAACGGAACGGCAGACCGCCGCCCTCGACCGGCTGGCCGACGACCTCACCGTCGGCCTCGCCGGCGGCACCGGCGCCGCACCGGTCACCGTCGCCCTCGCCGACACCAGCCGCCGCTACGGCATCGATCACCGCCACTTCACCGACTTCCTCGGTTCGATGCGCAGCGACCTGACCGTCACCGAGTACGCCGACTACGGCGCCCTGCGCGCCTACATGCACGGCTCGGCGGCCGTGATCGGCCTCCAGATGCTGCCCGTGCTCGGCACCGTCGCCCCCCAGGAGGAGGCCGCGCCGTACGCGGCCGAACTCGGCGTCGCCTTCCAACTGACCAACTTCCTGCGGGACGTCGGTGAGGACCTCGACCGCGGGCGGATCTACGTCCCCCAGGACCTGCTCGCCGCGCACGGCGTCGACCGCGGCCTGCTGCGCCACTGCCGGGACACCGGCCGCACCGACACCCGCGTCGTCGCCGCGCTCCGCGCGTTCGAGGCCCTCACCCGCGCCGCCTACGACCGCGCGGCCCCCGGCGTGCCCCTGCTCGACCCCGTCACCCGGCCCTGCATCCGCACGGCGTTCGTCCTCTACCGCGGCATCCTGGACGCCGTCGCCGCCGACGGCTGGGCGGTGCTGCACCGCCGCGCGGTCGTGCCCCGCCGCCGCCGCGCGCTCACCGCCGCCAACGGCATGCTCCGGGTCACGGCGGCGCGCCTCGCCACCCGCCGACGGCCGCCGGACACCCCCGACACCACCGCTCCGCCGTCCGCCCGCGCCAGGGAGGTCATGTGACACCCGCCGGACCCCCCAGGCGCGGCCGTCTCCCTCTGCGCCTGCGCCGCGCCCCCGTCGCCTGGGAACGCCAGCGCCCCACCTGGCGCGAGGCACGGCCCGCGCTGATCGCCGATGCCCTCAAGCGGGCGCAGGCCCGGCCAAGCGGCAACTGGTACGTCGTCGCCGCCTCCCGCGACCTGCGTGCTGACCGGCCCGTGGCCCGTACCGTCGAAGGACACGAGGTGGTGCTCTGGCGCGACCAGCGCGGCGACCTGGTCGCCGGACCCGGCGTCTGCCCCCACCTGGGTGCGCCGCTGCGCGACAGCCCGGTGCGCTGCGGCACCTTGGTGTGCCACTGGCACGGACTGGCCCTCGACGGGGCCCCGTCCGCCGGCTGGGAGCCCTGGCCCGCCCACGACGACGGGGTGCTGCTCTGGGTACGCCTGGACGACGTGGGCGGAGAGGAACCCACCGCCGTGCCGACGGTGCCGGTCCGCCCCGACCCCGACCACGCGCTGGTCGCCGTCTACACAGGGAGCGGGCGCTGCAAGCCGGAGGATGTGGTGGCCAACCGCCTCGACCCCTGGCACGGCGCCTGGTTCCACCCGTACTCCTTCGTCGACCTCACTGTCGTCAGCACCCCCCGCCCGCCGGACGAACCGGCGGTCCCGGACGCCTTCACGGTCGACGTCTCCTTCAAGGTCGCCGGACGGCTCATCGTGCCCGTACGCGCCGAGTTCACCGCACCCGGACCGCGCACCGTCGTCATGCGGATCACCGACGGTGAGGGCGAGGGCTCCGTCGTGGAGACGCACGCGACCCCCTTGGGTGCCGACGCGACGGGTACCCCGCGCACCGCCGTGGTCGAAGCCGTCGTGGCCGCGTCCGGACGCCCGGGATTCGCCCTCATGCGCCGCGTCGGCCCGCTGCTGGCTCCGCTGGTCCGCCGGGCCGCGGGCCGCCTCTGGCGCGACGACCTGGCCTACGCCGAACGCCGCTGGTCCCTGCGGTCTAGCGGCCGGTTCCCGGGCTGAGCCGGCGTCACACCGGCGGTGGAGAGCAGGGTGTGGGACAGCGCCCAGGTCCGTAGCGTGCCGCCACTCCGCGACCGGCTGGGTGCGGGGGCTTGGACGGGCGATCGGGCGGTGCTGTGCCGCGGGTGAACCGTCGGGCGCCCGCCCTGCGCCCGCATCCTCCGGTCCGCTTCCGGCGCCGAGCCCGGCCGCGGTGGGCGCCCCCCATGACGGCGGTGATACGTGACAACGGCGCCTGCCGTGGGGCGCATGCAGCGTTGTGGCATGTGGCGGGTGGCGTACACCGGCCTATGCGGGGCGTGTCGGTGCCGGCGGGCAGTTGCCCGTCAGTGATTGTGTGCGGGCGATCAGCAGAGCCACGTCGTCGTGGCTGGCGGGGGCCCTGAGTTGCTCGAGCAGTCGGTCGCAGGTGTCCTCGATGGAGAGGTCCGACGGCGACAGCAGGCGGAGGAGGTCGTCGAGACGCTCGTCGATGGGGTCGTCACGGGTCTCGACCAGCCCGTCGGTGTACAGGATCAGCTGGTCGCCGGCGCGCAGGTCGATGGTCGTGGTCTCGAACGGCACGCCGCCGACTCCCAGCGGCGTGCCCGTGGGCAGCTCGAGGAGTTCGGCTCCGCCGCCGGCGCGCTTGAGGACCGGCGGGAGGTGGCCGGCACTGGCCACGTGCAGGCGACAGTCCTGCGGGTCGTAGATGGCGTACACGCAGGTGGCAAGGTACGGGTCCAGCCCTTGGATGACCTTGTCGAGGTGGGTGAGGATCCGGGCGGGGTCGAGGTCGAGGTCGGCGAGGGTCGAGGTGGCGGTGCGCAGGCGGCCCATGGTGGTCGCGGCGGAGATGCCGCTGCCCATGACGTCGCCCACTACGAGCGCCGTCCGGTTACCGTCGAGAGGGATCACGTCGAACCAGTCGCCCCCCACCTCACTGAAGGCTTGTGCGGGCCGGTACCGGGCGGCGACCTCCAGCCCCGGATGCTCGGGGCAGAGCTGGGGCAGCAGAGTGCGCTGCAGCGTCTCGGCGGTGCTGCGGATGTGCTGGTGCAGGACGGCGTTGTCGATGCTGAGGGCGGCCGACGAGGCCAGCTCGCAGGCAAGGGCGAGGTCGTCCTCGTCGAAGGGGTGCGGATTGCGCGCCCGAGCCATGCTCATGACGCCGATGATCTGGCCCCGGGCGATGAGGGGCACAGCCATGTCGCTGTGGACACCAGCCTGTGCGAGAAGCCGGGCGGTGTGCTCGTTCTCGGCGATACGCGAGACGTCGCCGCTTTTCAGATGGGTGATGAGCACCGGCTCACCGGTGCGGACGCAGTGCGTTGCCGGATGGTCGGTGTGGTAGGTCGTCAGGCGCCCGGGGGCCACGATCGCCTCGGCAGCGCCCGTCGGGTAGGCCGTTTTGACCGCAAGGGCCCGGAAGACGGCCAGGCCGCCCCCGACGTCCGTACGGCCCGTTTGCAGGACGGAGTCCAGCAGGTCCACCGCGACCATGTCGGCCAGGTCGGGGACGACGACGTCGGCCAGTTCCCGCGCCGTCGTGTCCACCTCCAGGGTCGTGCCGATCCGTGCCGAGCTGCCCGCGATCAGTCGCAGGCGCTGCTGTGCGCGGTCGGCCTTCTTCGCCACCCGGTACCGGTCGGTGATGTCCACAACGACGTTGGCGATGCCCAGAACATGCCCTCCGCTGTCTTCCAGCCGGTACAACGACATGGTCCAGGCGCGCTCCTGGTCCGGGCTGCCGGGCGCCTGGCTCACCAGTTGCCGGTCCACCACCGGGACACCGGTCTCCAGGACCTCCCGCATGCAGTCCTCCGCGCTGAGGAACGGTTCGCCGGGCAGGACCTCCCCGAACCTCCGGCCGAGGTGATCGGCCTCCGACACGTCGTGCATGGACGCGAGGGCCGGGTTGACAGCCAGATACCGCAGGTCGGTGTCGAGGACGGACAGCCCGATCGGCGCCTGGCTGACCAGCCGGTCGGACAGAGCGAGCTTCCGCTCCAGCTGCAGCAAGTTGGACCGGTCACTGGCGAGCCCCAGCGCATAGTGATCGCCCAGGTGGTCCGTCAGCCGCATGTTGCGGAACTCCACCAGGCGCGTACTGCCGTCCTTGTGCCGGATGGGGAACGGCCCGGCCCACGGCCGGCCCGTCAGCATCACCTCGGCGAACAGCGCGATCGCCGCGTCCCGGTGCTCCGGGTCGAGCAGGAGGTTCGCCGCGTACTGCCCCACCGCCTCGCCACGGGCATAGCCGAACAGTTCGTCGGCCTGCGGACTCCACATGTCGATCCGGCCGTCGGCCTCCAGCAGCACCGCAGCGACACCCAGCAGATCAAGGAGCGGACTCGGTTCGGACGCCACACCCTCCGGGCGATCGTCATGATCCGGCCCCTGTCGTGCTGGGCTCATGGCATTTATCCCTCCCGCCCACCGTGGCCCCCGGAGACGTTGATCCTGGTTCCGATACACCCACAAAGCCATATTCTGCCCCCTCGCGCGCGTCGGCGAGCGTTGGCATCCAAGGCATACGCGGCATCTCATGGCCCTCCCCGAGAACGGGCATCCGCTACCTGGCCGTGACACCGAACCTGCCGAGCGGGGACGCCGCATCGTCCGCGGCACCACCGTGGAGATCACCCCGCAGGGCCGCATCTTCAAAGAGGTCACCGGCACCGGCATGCGGCTCACCCTCACCAAACGCAGTGACCCACCCGGCCGAGGCATTCTCGTCGGCCACGGGTGACGCGGCCGCGGAGTCGACGGGCGCCACCGCCCCTCCGGACCGGAAGTCTTCGGCCTCCGCGTCGCCGAAGGCTGCGCCCGAGACTTCCTCGGCAGCGGCACCCCGCCCGAAATCCCCACCTGCCGATGGGGCCGAGCTCGATCGCGTCGACCGCAGCCAGGCCGCCGACCCGGTGGGGTCAGGTCGGTGGCAGCGGGCGGCGGCCCCGGCACCTGCGTGAAAGGTCGTGCAGGGGTACCCCGCGGGCGTGGAGCTCGCAGCCGGCGGCGAGGCACGCCGCCCCGAGGCCCAAGCAGGGCCGGCGGCTGTGTCGTCCGCGGGCTCGGTCCCGGTCGGCTCGCAGATATCCCCGGTCAGTGGTCCTGGCGCGCGTCGGCCGGAGTCTCGACGGGGCGTGCGGATTCGTGGTGGTCAAGGAGCGTCAGCAGGTCCGCGACGGTTGCCGGGGCGTCGGCGGGATGACGAAGAAATGTACCGGGAGGGATGCGGTAGACGTTGGAGCGGCCTTCTCTGACATGGGTGAGGTAGCCGCCTACCTCCAGGTCGGTGATGATCTTTTGTACTGCTCGTTCGGTGAGCCGGCAGCGGACGGCGATGTCGCGGACACGGATGGTGTTGTCGGCGGCGATGGCAGCCAGCACCCGGGCGTGATTGGTCAAGAAGGTCCAGCCTGCATACGGCTCTGGCGCTCGGTCCATGCCCTCAACACTACGAGACCGATTCACGTCTTCAAAGAGGCGAATTTTTATTCGTGTATTGGTTGACGTGAAGGGCAGGTGGGGTGAGTCTGGATGTATTGAGAACCCGGTATGCGCGGGAGCCGAGCATGTCCCATTACGTGCCTTCGTCCTCTAGCGGGCGGGCCTGCCCCGGGGGTGGCAGTCCCTTTCAGCCCTCGCCCGAGCATGTCGCCCTCCAGGTCGACGCGGCCGGAGAGCGCCTGGTCGTGACGGTCGCCGGCGAGCTCGACCTGGACAGCGCACCAACGCTGGCACAGGCGCTGAGCGAAGCCCTGGAAGACTCCTCCGGCGGCTTGGAACTGGACCTTGCGGGCGTCGACTTCTGCGACTGCTCCGGCCTCAACGTCCTTCTGCACGTGCGCCACCAGGCCCACGCCGGCGGAAAGAACATCGTCCTGCACGCCAGCAGCCCGGCCGTGGACAGGCTGCTGTCTCTCACCAGCACCCTCTCCCTCTTCCGTACGGAGCGGACAGGAAACAGCGAACCGCAGGCCGCCCCCGAGGACGCGACAGCAGTCCACCCAGCACATCGAGAGGAGCCCGGCGATGCCGTCGGCCGCTGTGACGTGGCCGGAGACGCCGGGGCGTCCCCGAATCCTTCGACGCAGAAAGAAGACGCGTCCGGGCCCGAACTCGCCACCGAGAACGCGCAACTGCACCGGGCGATGGAGACCCGCACGAACATCGACATAGCCCGCGGCATGCTCATGTCGTCGTTCCGGCTCACCACCAGCCAGTCGTGGCAGGTCCTCGTGACAGCGTCCCAGCACACCAACACGAAATTGCACATGATCGCCGACGCGGTGGTGCGCACATCCGAAGGCCAGGCCCTGCCCGGGCCGCTCGCCGGCCAACTGGCCGCAGCTGTACAGACGCACAGCGCCCGCACACGCTGGCAACCGCCCAGCGGCCCGCCTGTCACCGATGCCGCACCAGCGGCACACACAGAACTCGCCCGCCGGGCGGCGCCACCGGAAGCCGGAGGTCAGGCGCGCACAAGCGCGTGACAGCCGCCGCCTCCCGGACGGGTGAAGCGGCGCGGAGCGCGCCGTGGGCCTGTGCGTACGGCCCGGGCGTACCGGGCCGGCAGCGTGCGGGCAGACACGGGGGCGCCGGCTCTGTATTGAGAGGGCAGGCCTCAGGAGCGACTACGGATCACCACATGCCCACCCGCCCAAGGACGCTCGGCCACGAGAAACCGCCCGGCGTCTTACCGCACCATCAGGACAGGACCGTGACCACACGGCCAAGGCGATCAAGAAGCAGCCGAGCACTCCGTCAGTCCCGGCGATCGCCGCCCCGCCGGACCGCGTCGTGGTAGCCGTCGGACCAACCGCGATCAGCCATGATCACCGCTGCTGGACCCTACAGCCGCCATGGCTCCCGGACTGGCGGGGCCGGCACGAACACCGCACTGCCGACGCTGTCGTGCCAGAGGTGCCGGCAGTGCGTTCGCGACCTGATTCCCAGCCGCTCCCTGGACCCGGCGGGCAGTTCCGGAACCGTACGCCGTTGCGGTGAAGCGTTTGCGTGCCGCGCAGTTCGGACCTCAACTGTGCAGGAAGGGTCCAGCGCCTGCAGGACGGTGGAGCCGGCCGGTGGCCACGACGGTCCGTACCGGGTCCGTGCCGGTCACCGCCACTCCGTTGCCCGCGCTGTCGATCGGCTGGCCGAGGTGGTCGTGGGCTACTCGCAGGGCCTGTGTGATCTCCCGTGTGCCGGTGGACACGCAGAGGGTGTAGGCCAGGTCCCGCAGGCGAGGGCCGGGAGCGGTGCCGTCGGTGCCTTCGATCGTGAGCAGCGTTTCGTACTCCGTGAGAAGTCTGCGCAGGGTCGCGGGGTGGGGCATGAGCATCGGACGGTCTCCTCGGATGCGGGCTGGAGAGATGTTCAGGGAAGGCGGCGTGCCGGGGCCGTGCGTCACTGGCGGAGGGCTTCGGCTCGTACGCGCGCGCAGCTGCGGGTGATGAGTCGGGAGACGTGCATCTGGGAGATGCCGAGCTGGTCGGCGATCCGGCTCTGCGTCATGTCCTCGAAGAAGCGCATGTAGAGAATGGCGCGCTCGCGTTCGGGCAGCCGGCGCAGGCCCTCCTTGACGGCTTCCCGGTCCACGACGGTGTCGAGGGAGCCGTCCACGTCTCCGAGGGTGTCGGCAAGGCTGTAGCCGTCGTCGCCGACGGAGAGTTCGGCGTCCAGGGACAGGGTGCTGAAACTGTCCAGGGCCTCCAGACCGGCCTTGACCTCGTCCTCGGTGAGGCCGGTATGGGTGGCGAGGGCAGCCGTCGTGGGTTCCGCGCTGCCGGGCTGCTGGGTGAGTTCGCGGCGGGCCACCCGCACCCGGTTGCGCAGTTCCTGCACGGAGCGGGGTACCCGCAGCACCCACATCCGGTCCCTGAAATGCCGCTTGATCTCGCCGGTGACGGTGGGCACCGCGTAGCTCTCGAAGGCACCGCGGGAGGGGTCGTAGCGGTCGACGGCCTTCACCAGGCCGAGCGCGGCGACCTGACGCAGATCCTCGATGTTCTCGCCGCGGTCGCGGAAGCGGCCGGCAATGCGATGGGCCATGGGCAGCCACACGGCCACCAGCTCACCGCGTAGGGCATCCCGTTCGGGGCCGTCCTCGAGGCCGGCGAGTCGGGTGAAGAGGGACGCCGTGTCGGGAGCGTCGTCGTGGGGGTGCCGGGATGCGGGGCGAGCGGGCATGAGCGTGCGGGGCTCGCTGGAGGCTGTGTCGACAGGCATGCGTAATGGCTCCTGAACGGATTCTCAGAAAGTCCAGGAATTCGGATTCCGGATCTCTGAACGCTTGGTCAGGGGTGCCGCAACGAGGGTGGCCGGTACCAGAGGCCGACAGGTCGGGGGGACCCCGCTGGGCTTGCGCCTCTGGTCCGAAGCACTGGATCCCCACGTGCCCCCGGCCACGCACCGCAAACCATGGGCGAGTAGGCACGGTGCCCCTCACCGCCGCCGCCCGCCCCGACGGAGGGCAGCCGCACGGCCGACGTGGCTCTGCCACCGCCCGGCGCCGGCAGAGCCTCGGCCCCGGCAACGAGGTGTGCCGGATGGCTGGGGGCGTGAGCGGAACGGCCGCGGTGGCGGCCGCCGGTCAGCTGGCTTCCCTTACCGCGTGCAGGGAGCCGGTGAGGGTGCCTTCCTGCTGTTCGTAGTGGGAGAGGGCGAGTCCGAGTCCTATGAAGGTGGGTGCCCATTCGCCGACGAAGATGCCCCATCGGTCGGCCCGTTCGATACCGGCCTGCTCGGCTTTGAGGCTCGTGAGCCAGGACAGGGCGCTGAGACCGATGGACGTGATCCCGGCGAGGTAGGCGTGTTCGCTGCGGATGCCCATGTCGTGCAGCTTTTTGATCACCATGGGAGCTCTCCGTTCTGTGACGGGTTCTGCTCGGGGATGTCACCCCTTATTCCGCCGGTTCGGGACGCATGGATGCATTCAGGGCGTTTCGCGGAGGGGCACCGAGGCGCGGCCGCGTCCGCGTCTCGGTGCGGATGTCCTGTCTCACCACAGTGAGTCGTCCGCCCCTGTGCTGAACTGCGTGGACGCCGGTCAGGCCGTGGGCGGAGAGCCAGGAGCGGGATGTGCCTGCCAGGCTTCGACCAGGCTGCCGTAGACGGCGAACACATTCCGGGCGCCGGTAACGGTCAGCAGGCGCATCATCTGTGGAGGCGGTGCAGCCAGGATGAGCCGGCCGCCGCTGTCCTGAGCGCGGCGGCGCAGGCGGATGAGGGTGTTGAGGCCGGAGGAGTCGCAGAACGCGACACCGGTCAGGTCGAGGATCACGGTGCGGTGGTCGCCGAGGGCTGCGTCCACGGTGTGCTCCAGGACGGATACGGTGGCCAGGTCCATATCGCCGGCCACCCTGAGGGCACTGGTCTGCCCACGGATGTCGGCCGTGTCGATGCGTAGGACGGACTTCACAGCGGGCGGCTCCCGTCCTTCGGGGTGCCGGCCGTGGCCGGTGGATCCCTCAGCCCGGTCAGGGCCTTCGCCGGTTCGGTGTCGTCGATGACCGGACCCAGCCATTCGCACATCAGCACGGTGGCGTCGTCCTGGAGGTGACCGCCGTGGTAGTCGAGGACGGCCCGCATCAGGCGGCGCAACGTCTCGGGGACAGGCAGGCCGTCGGCGTCATGGCGGACGAGGAAGTCGGCGAAGCGTTCGACACCGAACTCCCTGTCGTCGGCACCCCGGGCCTCGGTGATGCCGTCGGTGTAAAGGATGATGCGGTCACCCGGCTGCAACTGTTCGGAGCAGACCATGCTGGGCAGGCCCAGCTCGGTGCCCATGGGGTGGGCGGGCGGGCACTGGAGGTGGCTGCTGCGGTTGCCGCGGATGACAACCGGCGGGTGGTGGCCGCGGTTGACCCAGCTCAGCACACCGGTGCGGGTGTCGAGGGTGGCAAGGACGCCGGTGACGTAGCGACGGTGGCCGTACTGCTCGATCAGGGCGGCTTCCACGGCCTCGCCCTTGGCGGCGAGTTCCGCGCCCCGGCGGCGGGCCTGTCGGCAGGCCCCCAGGGCGAGTGCTCCGCACAGCCCCGCCGCGTTGTCGTGGCCCATCGCGTCGAAGATCGTCAGGTGAACCAGAGGGCCGTCGAGGGCGTACTCGTACACGTCGCCGCTGATCCGGTAGGCCGGCTGCAGCGACGCCGAGACCACGACCCGCCCGTCGGCATACGTACTCGGCGGCATCAGGTTCCACGCCATCTCGGCCGCGATGCTCAGCGGCTCGGTACGCATCAGCCGGGCCAGCGTGTCACTGGACGTCTGTTTGGCGACGATCAGCAGGGCCAGGATCGCGGCGAGGCGGTCGGCGTCCTCGCGGGCCCGGGCATCGTCGTAGGCGGAACGCACCCGCAGCACTCCCAACCGCTCGGTGCCGTCCACGATGGGCAGCCACCATTCGACGCCTGCCGCCTCGTTCACGGCGCAGGAGGCAAGCCGGCCGTACTGATAGGCCCGGCCCGGGGTAGTGCCCTCGATCCGGATGACCTCTGCGGCGCCCGGCGACGCCCCCTTCTCCCCGGGCAGCAGATGCAACCCCCGGCGCTCCAGATCCGCCACGTAGATGAGCAGGTCGGTGAAGCCCGCGGCCCGGGCATGCTCACCGGCCTTCTCCGGCAACACGTCCAGGGGCATCAGATGACTGGCGTCCAGCAGACCGGCGAGCATCGCCCGCCCGCCCGCCTCGCGGTCCACATCCACGGCCGTCTCCCTCGTCTGCTGACACAGCCGAGTTCCCTCTCGTGACGACTACCCACATCTACCGGCGCCCTCGTCCACGCCATGCCTGGCGGTGTCGTGCGGCTACCGATCGCCGTGAACGGGACGGGGCGCCCCCTCCCCGATGCCTGGAGCGCGCCATGAGCAAAGACCCGCGTGGTCGCCGTCCGGCAGATCATCGTCGGGCATCAGCTGCGAAGGAGAAAGGTGGCGCCCGCAGGGCGGTGAAGCTGGGCGGGGGCCACGACGGTGCGTGCCAGGTGCGTGCCCGTCACTTCGTCTCTGCTCTCCATGGTGTCGATCAGTTGTCGAGGTAGTCGTAGGCCACCTGCAGAGCCTGTCCGATGTCCCGTGTTCGTCGTGGCAACGCCGACATCACCCGCCTGCTCGCCTGATAGGTCCTCGGGATGCGCGGGCGCGGCGCGGGGCGGGGACGACGACGGTCGTCGTCCCCGCCCCGAGGGCTTCCGTCGCCGTCTACGCGGCGGGGGTGAGTTCGGCGCGGCCGAACAGCAGCGCGTAGCCGTGCGGAAGCCGGTGCAGGATGCGGGTCAGCAGGTCGGGCCGTGCAAAGGCGGCGACGGCGGAGAACACGGATCCGACGTCCCAGCGGGTCGTGGCCTGGGAGGCGCCGGTGCGGGCGGCGAGGTCCTTGACGAAGGCCCAGCCGGTCAACGGCTGGGCGTCGGGGATCTGGGCGGTGAGGATGCGCGCGGCCTCGAAGGGCAGGCGTGCGGCCAGTTCGACGCGTTCCTCGCCGGTCAGCTGACGTCCCAACCCTGCCAGAACCAGGCGGACGGCTTCCTCAGCCTTCTCGCGGGTGGGGTAGGCGCCGTCGTAGCGGACCTTCTCCAGCATCTGCTCGTACGCCCTGTCGTAGGGCTGCTGGGACGGTACGGGTCGGTCGGACATCTCTGCGGTGGTTGCCTTTCTGTCACCAGGGTCGTGGTGCCGGTGTGCGGTCACCTTCGATGGGCGGTCGAGTGGGCCGGGGTGGCCGAAGGACAGGACGTGGCCAGCGGGGATCTGGAGAAGGATCCTCACGTCCGACGGCGTCGGCAACGGTGGAGGGGACGGCGCTGTCGTCTCAGGCCGCGGTCTGCTCGTTGGCGCCCTCGATCCAAAACGCTCCGGAAGCAGCGGTTCGGCGCGCTGCAGCAGGTTGAACACGCTCAGGGCGAGGCCGTACGGCAAACGCGCGGCCAGCTGGCCACGTACCTCTCCGACCATGTGCGCGCCCAGCACGGTCAGCACACCGGGCGCCGCGGCGCGTACGGCCTCCTGCGGGGAGCCGTACGCGCCGCGTTTCTTCACTGGTCGAGGAACGCACTCGTCGCACCGTCATCTCGGCCGGCCTTCAGGGCGCGAAGGGCGGGCCAGATACGTCCTCCGCCGCTGGCGAGTCCCTGTCCGTCCGGCTCAGCCGGAGATCTCCTTCGGGCCGGACCGAACGCCGATGGCGATCTTCCGCGGCTTGGCGCGCTCGGCGATCGGGATGCGCACAGTGAGGACGCCCGCGTCGTAGTCGGCCTGGATGCGCTCGGTGTCCAGCGTGTCGGCCAGTACCAGCTGGCGGGAGAAGACACCGAGCGGCCGCTCCGACAGTTCCATCTGCACGTCGTCGGCCTTCACCACCGGCCGGCGTTCGGCCTTGACGGTCAGCATGTTGCGTTCGACGTCGATGTCGATCGCGTCCGCGGCAATGCCGGGGATGTCGAAGGCCACCACGTACTCGTCACCCTCGCGGTAGGCGTCCATGGGCATCGGGGACGGCCGCGACCAGGTGCCGGGACCCATCAGCTGCTGCGCCAGCCGGTCGAGGTCACGGAAGGGGTCAGTGCGCATCAACATCGGTAACACCTCCATAGGGTTCAGGCAGTGGCTGCCAATGCGCTCACTGACACCGTTGTAGCATGTCATCCAATGGATGACAAACATGATGTCGTCCATTGGACGACGCTCTGAGGGAGGAGCCTGTGACCGCAGCCGACCCATCACCCACGACCAGCACGAACGCCCTCGGCCCGGCGTCGTTCCTCGCCGCCGCGGTGGCCCTTGACGCCATAGACGACGCCCTACGCAACGCCCACCAAGAGTCCCGGGACCACCCCGATGCGCCCGGTCCTGGACCGGAGCAGGCGCTGGCCTCCCTGCTCCTGCTGCGGCAGGTGCGCGAGCAGCTCGCAGGATGGGAGACCAGCCTGATCGAAACCGCCCGCGACGCGGGTGCCAGCTGGGCCGACCTCGCCCACCCCCTCGGCGTCGCCAGCCGCCAGGCCGCCGAACGGCGCTACCTGCGCGGCCGCCCCGGCCCCGCCGGAAGCACCGGCGAACAACGCGTCCAGGCCACCCGCGAACACCGCGCCGCCGAACGCACCGAAGCCACCTGGGCCCGCCACAACGCAGCCGGCCTGCGCCGCATCGCCGGCCAGATCACCGCCCTCACCGACCTGCCCGACGCCGCCCGCACCCCCCTCAGCCAACTCCACGCAGCCCTCGCCCACGACGACCCCGCCGAGCTCATCCACCCCCTCCACGCCACCCTCCCCTACCTGACCGGCACCCACCCCGACCTAGCCGCACAACTCGACACCCTTCGCACCGACCGGGTCACCGACAAGACCCCTACCGGCTGAGCGTCGCCGCGGCTGGGCAGGTCGCGCTCGCCAAGTATCTCTCCGCGTGCCGGACCGGGCCATCACCGTCACCCACCAGCGGGTACGCGTCCGGCCCGTCCCCCACGGCAGAAGCGGGTGAGTGTCCACGACACGCGCGTGACCCTGTTGCTGAACGAAAGCTTCGCGGCACGGCACGACACGGCGATCGTCGGCTGGAACGGCGCCGAGCGGCCCTGGTGGTGAACGCCCCGGGCTCGCAGGAGGAGAGCTTCAGCGCGCCGAGGTCCTCACCGTCGGTGTACAGCAGGAAGGACACCGCTTTGCCCGTTCGCCATCGACGTCACCCTGCGGACGGGCGGTGTTTCAGTCCGGTGGTCGCTGTCGCGGGAGGCGCTTCCGCTCGGGCCGCACCGCCATGACGGAATCGGCGACGTAGCGATATGGCCCATGCACCGCAGACACAGCCTTGGGCTGTGCATCCGGCTCGGACCGCTCCGGCCGGCGCCGTCTTCCAGACAGAGTGGGACGTGAGCTCCGACCGGCTGGACGTCACAGCGCAGCTCATCCACCTGGACACGGAGGATGATCACCGCCAGTGGGAGGAGTTCCTCGCGCCCCTGCTCGGCCAGGAGGGACCTTGGCCCTTGGCCGTGAACACCGTCCCGGGCTGCAGCACGAGCTGAGGTCCCCGCGGACGCCCTGTGCGGGCCGTAGGGCGTCTGCTCCGTGATCCGCCTCCAGGCTCCGCGGCTGGGCCCGCCGGTTCAGCCCGCGCCAGGCAGCCGGACGGCGAGGGCCCCGTCGGGCTCGGTCCTGGTCTCGAAGCACGGCTGCGGGGCGGTCGCCGGGCCGCTCACCGGGGCTCCGTCGGACAACCGGAACACACTGCCGTGCCAAGGGCAGACCACACAGCCGTCGGCGATGTCGCCTTCGGACAGCGGCCCCGACAGATGACTGCACCGGTCGGCCAGTACGTCGACCCCGCCGTCCTCACCGCGAACCACCAGCACGGGCACCTCGCCAAGCATGCGCCGCTCCGGGATTCCAGGCTTCAGGCCGTCCACCGGACCGAGCCGGTGCCAGCCCGGCTCCACCAAGTGGGCGACAGGCTCCGTCTTGTTGGCGCCCGCGGCCTGCCGGTAGGCAAGATGGCCGCCGATGAACCCGCCGAAGCCCGCACAGGCCAGACCCCCGAGCCCAAGCGCCCGTCCGAGCTTCGGGCGTCGCCCGCGCACGGTGAACGACCCGCCGAAGAGCGCGACGGCGCCCGCGTTGGCGGCCGCGTGCACCAGGCCGGTGCGCATCTGCTGCTTGTGCTGCTCGGCCCAGTCCGTCCAGCCGGCAAGGGCGGCGGGAAATGCCGTCAGCGTGCCCACGCCAATGAGCACCCGGGCGGCCCGTTCCGCGCCCGGCACGAAGTCCAGAACGGCGGACGACAGCCAGGCGCCCATCGGCACCTGCACCAGAACCGGGTGGAGGGGGTGACCGAGCTGGCGGCCATGAAGCACATCGCGAAGCGGCCCGAGCGGCAGACCGCGTACGGCCTTCTGTACGGGCGTCACCACGCGGTCGAGGGCTTCAGTGTTCTCCACCCTCTCGACCACGCCGAGGCAGGAGCCCAGCAGGCGGGGTACGAAGGCGACGGCGCGGGCGGGCGGTGTCGGACGCTTCGGAACAGTGGTCATAGCTGCCGGTTCTCCAGGTTCACACGCGACAAACCAGGACACCATCTGCACCGTGCGAACACTCATTCTGGCTGCTCCGGCCGTCCCAGCCCGCTGGAAACGGTGACTCTGGCAGTGATCACGAGGGGACAGTAAGTCAGCCGATCGCACCAGCCGACCAACTGACATGTGGGCCCAGGAGGCTTGCTTCACCTCCGTGACGCCGACGGAACCACGGAAGGCTGGTCGCTTCGGCGTACGGAGAGCACGGGCGGCGACGTGCCGACCCGGCACCTTTCCCGGTGGAGCGTTCCGCAAGCCGCCCTGACGAGCTTCGGCACGGCCGCGATGGGCACCCGCACGGAGAAGCACGGTACCCGGCGCCGCCTCCACGCTTGCCTCACCGGCCAAGGAGCGTCACAGAGGCGGGCGGCACCGCACCACATCTGGAGGTTTGCGCAATGTCTGATTCCACCGGATTCGATCCGCTTGCCGCTTTGTCTGCCTCAGGAGTGTCGGTGTGGCTCGACGACCTCTCCCGCGAGCTTCTCGCCGGCGGCGATCTCGTGCGGCTGATCGCGGACAAACACGTGGTGGGGGTGACCACCAACCCCACGATCTTCGCTTCCGCACTGTCCAAGGGAGACCGTTACGACGACCAGCTCCGCCGCCTCGGCGACACGGGCGCCAGCGTCGACGACGCGGTCTTCGCTCTGACCACCGATGACGTGCGAGACGGCTGCGATGTTCTTCACCCGGTCCATGAGCGCAGCGGCGGCATCGACGGGCGAGTCTCCATCGAGGTCGATCCGCGGCTGGCGCAGGACGCCGACGCCACTGCGGCTCAGGCCCGCAAGCTGTGGACGGCGGTCGACCGTTCCAACCTGTTCATCAAGATCCCGGCCACCCACAAAGGGCTGAAGGCGATCACCGCCGTCATCGCGGAAGGCATCAGCGTCAACGTCACGCTGATCTTCTCCCTGGAGCGGTATCGCGAGGTGATGGACGCCTACCAGACCGGTCTGGAACAGGCCCTGGAGGCCGGGCTCGACCTGTCGGAGATCCACTCGGTGGCCTCGTTCTTCGTCTCACGCGTCGACACCGAGGTCGACCGCCGCCTCGGCGCCCTGGACAGTCCGCAGGCCCAGGAGCTCAGGGGCAAGGCCGCGATCGCCAACGCGCGGCTGGCCTACCGGGCGTACGAGCAGGTGGTGGCCGAGCCGCGCTGGCAGCGCCTGGCCGCGGCCGGGGCCAACGTCCAGCGTCCACTGTGGGCGTCCACCGGCGTGAAGAACCCCGACTACCCAGACACGATGTACGTCAGCGACCTGGTCATCGCGGGCACGGTCAACACCATGCCTGGCGCAACGCTGACGGCCTTCGCCGACCACGGCACCGTGCCCGCCCACGCACCGACCGCCGAGGACTACGCCGCCGCAGCAGCCCACCTGGCGTCGCTGAAGGACGCAGGTGTGGACTTCGCGGACGTGACCGACACCCTGGAGCGTGAGGGGCTGGAGAAGTTCGAGGCCAGCTGGGCTGAGCTGGGGGCCTCGGTGGACCGCCAGATGCGCTCCGACACCGGTCCGGCGGCCGGGTCCGCGGGCGGTGGACCGCACGGCAACGGCCTGCTGGCGACCTACCTCAACGACCACTATGCCGGAGCGACCGGTGGTCTGGAGCTTTTCCAGCGCGCCGCCGGCACCGGGAGGAGCGAGGAAGAAAGGGCGGTCCTGAAGGACTTGGCCCGCCAGGTGGAGGAGGACCGCGAGGCGCTGGCGCAGATCATGACCGACCTGGACGTGTCCGTCGACCGCACCAGGGCCGCCCTGGGCTGGGTCGCGGAGAAGGCCGGCCGCCTGAAGACCAACGGATCCCTGTTCTCCCGCTCCCCGCTCAGCGACGTCCTGGAAACGGAGGCGATGCTTCTGGGCGTCCTGGGCAAGGCGGCCGGCTGGCGCACCCTGCGCGCCGTGGCCGACACCGACCGGCGCCTGGACAGCGCGCGACTGGACCTCCTGCTGGACCGCGCGGAGCGCCAGAGCACGGCCCTGGAGAAGCTGCGGGTCGCCGCGGCGACCCGCGCGCTCGACCTCCGGATCACGTCGACCAGCTGATCACCTCCGGGAAGGTTTCTCGCCTGCCCCGTGGCACCTTCCCGGCCCGTGGAACGCCCCCTCCCGCGGACCGCGGCCGAGAGCAACCCCTGGTACAGGCGGCTCTGCTGCGTTCCGCTTCACCGGCTTGACGAAGGAGCAACGGCATGGCGAGTGAACAATCAGACGGCATGGCGGGACGCGACAGGTCCTTGGCGCTTCCGGTTGTGGAGCGGGCCGGCTGGGACGGGGTCGACGTGCGAGCGGTGGACACCGTGCGGCTGCTGGCGGCCGACGCGGTGCAGAAGGCGGGCAGTGACGCGCGGCCGGATCGGGTAGGCATGGCCGACAACGGCAACGACACGACGGCGGAGTGGGGAACTACGGAAGGCGGGTTCGGCCGTCCTGTCGGTTTCCGCGCCCTGGCAGGCGCGCGGAAAGGGGGGACGGCAGCCGGCGTGGTGGCCGACTTCAACCGTGACGACGAACTCGACCTGGCCGTTGTGGTGTCGAAGCCCCCGGTGAGGGACGATCCGGTACCCGCGAGAAGCGCAGAAATACGTCTCGGCCCCCTCCACCGGAACGGCCGGATCGGCCGGACCTCGGGCTGAACATCGACGAGACCAGCGGTCTTCCCCTCACCGACTTCCATCACGACGGCCTTCCGGATGTGGCCGCCGGGGAGTACGCGGGCGACGGACTGTACGGCGTCACCCCACTGCTCGGCACGGGGAGCGGGCTGGCCCGGAAGGGCGGGGAACGATGGAGCATGCAAGAGGCGGCCCCCGTAACCCCCCGCCTGCCGGGAACGCGGCTTACCGAGTTCTACCGCCCCTGCAAAGACAGTGGCTGAGTCCCTGAACCGCTCCGTGCCGACCGCTCCGTCCCGGATGTCAGGTGACACCTCCGGCACGAGCGCCGACCCGGGATGCCGACGCTCTCATGGAGTGGCGGACCAACACCGATCCCGCCGGCACTTGAGGGTGGCCATCGCCGGTCGCCAATTCGAGCGGACTCTTCCTGGCTCACCACCCACCGCCGCTTCACCCGTGTCCATGAGGCCGGTCCGGGGTCTCGGCACGGCTCGCGACCGCGCTCACGCGCCGCCGGCCGAACCCTCCGCCTCTTCTCGCGTGTCGGTTGAGCGATCCCGAGGCGCGCGCTCGATCCGGGCCGGTTCGGGTAGAACTCAGCCCAGTGGTCCCGCTCCTCTCCAGGTTCCGCGAGAACCACCGACTTTTCGCGGCAGTGCGCTGGAGGCTCGCCGCGTACCAGCTGCCGCGCAGCCGCACCATCGGGCCGCTAGCAGAAGTCAGGGACCTGCCATGCTGCTGACCTGCGGCGCCGACCAGAAGAAGAGGCGCGGGCAGTAAATCACGGGGCTCATGGCAGGCGGCGGCGGAGTTCCTCCGCTTGCGACCTGTCCGGACAAGTTCGGGACCTGCGCCTTTACCTCCCGGTGAAGATCCCGTCGCACACTGGCCATCTGTTCTTGGTCAACATCCTCCCAACGGACCTTATGTTCGCGGTCAAGCAATGGGCAAAGACAGTAACGGAGGACGTTGTGTCCCTGGATGCTCGTAGGGCTCGGCGGTTCGCCGCTCCCGCAACAGCCGCAGTCGCCGCCGCGGTCGTGACGATGGTGGTCAACCCGACGATGGGCGCGTCGGCCTCGGCTCCGCACGCCTCGGCCAAGACCCCGACGGCCAAGAACGTCATCTTCATCAACGGCGACGGCATGGGCGCCGCCGCGCGCCAGGCGGCCCGGCTGCACCTGGCCGGCTTGGGCGGCCAGCTCGCGATGGACAAGCTCCCCGCCTCAGGCCAGCTGACCACCGACCCGGACGACCCGAAGGCCGTCGTCACCGACTCGGCCGCCGCGGCGACCGCGTGGGCCACCGGCGAGAAGACCTACAACGGCGCGATCAGCGTCGACGTCGACGGCAACCCGCTGGCCACTCTCGGCCAGCAGGCCAAGGCAGCCGGCAAGGCCACCGGTCTGGTCACCACCGCGCAGGTCACCGACGCCTCTCCGGCGGCGTTCTTCTCCAACACGGCCAACCGGTCGGCGCAGGACGAGATCGCCCGCCAGTACATCGAGGTCAGCAAGCCCGACGTCATCCTCGGCGGTGGCGAGGACTGGTGGCTGCCCGCGGGCAGCGCCGGCGCGTTCAAGGACCAGCCCGCCGAGGACCCGTCCGAGGCGAGCAAGGGCACCAAGGGCAACCTCATCGCCAAGGCCAAGAAGGCCGGCTACTCCTACGTCTCCAGCGCGGACCAGCTCAGCCGTGCCAAGAGCGGCAAGCTCCTCGGCCTCTTCGCCAACGAGGAGATGTTCCAGCAGCGCGCCGAGGGCCAGGGCGACGTGTACAGCCCGGTGGTCGGCCTCTCCACCATGACCAGCAAGGCCCTGTCCACGCTGGACAAGAACAAGAAGGGCTTCTTCCTCATGGTCGAGGAGGAAGGAGTGGACGAGTTCGCCCACTCGAACAACGGCACCCGCGTCCTGCAGTCCATGCAGGAACTCGAGAAGGCCGTGGCCGTGGCCCGTGCCTACGTCGCCACCCACCCCGACACCCTGCTGGTCGTCACCGGCGACCACGAGACCGGCGGCCTGGCCGTCGAGGACTCGGACGCCACCGACGAGTCCGGCACCGGCATCTCCGCCGAGGACGGCCCGTTCAGCATCCGCGGCAGCGAGAAGAGCTTCTACATCGACTGGACCACGTCCGGCCACACCGGTGTGGACGTTCCCGTGACCGCGGCCGGCCCGCTGTCCGACCGCTTCACCGGCAAGCACGCCAACACCTACGTGTACGACGTGCTGCGCCAGGCCCTCACGCGCCACTGAACCAAGCACGGCCGGCGGAGCCCCGGGCGCCATGGCGCCCGGGGCTCCGCCGCCTTCACGGCACTTCAACGAAGGCCACCCCTACAGCGCCGGTGACCTTCTCCATCGTGTCGGCGACCGTGCGGCCGCCCTCTGGGGCGTGGCCGTACACCTCCAGCGGGAAGCCGATCACGTCCTCCGGGTGCCCTGCCGCCCACCGCTGTGCGACGGCCTGCTCCTCGGTGAGTTCCAGCAGGGCGGACTCCCGGCCCCGGGCGCCGGCGACGGTCACCACCCTGTCGCCCACGGAGACCAGTTCGACGCCGGTGACGACGTACTCCTGGCTACCGTGCCCGCCCTCGGTCAGGTCGCCCCGGACTACCTCGACGCGAGGATCCTCTGCGCCTGATGTGTCTGCGTAAAGGAAGGGCCGTGGAGGACTTACGGTCACGTCCTGTCCGCACGTACGGAGAGATCGTTGTCGACCGTGTAGTGGGGCCGCACGACCGCGCCACCGATCACGGCCGCGGGGAGAACGAAGATGTCCCTGCGGTCCGCGACGTCGTCGAGGAGACGGCCGATCCGGACGGAGGTCCCACCGTCGACCCTGACGAACAGATCCCAGACACGGCTGCCGGGACCCGCGTCACCGGCCAACTCCCCGTAGTCCACGGTGAAGGAGAACCCACGGCCGTCCTTCTCGGCCACCGGCACGACGGTCCGCTCGGTGCCGCCCCCGCGCCGCACGCGCAGCAGCACGGCCGGAGCCTCGCCGAGGGTGGCGCCGTGCAGCCGTGCCCTGACGGTCATCGAGCGGTCCGTGACATGGACGCCCTCGACCTCCGCGTGGGCGGTGCGCAGCCACGCCCGCAGCGCCAGGTAGCCGTCCCTGGTGACGTACGGGACACGTACGGCGACCGGTGAGGGCCTCTCACGCAGGTGGCCCTCGACGAGGGTCCGGAGGTCCCGCAGTCCGGGGCGCAGTCGCTGCCGTGGCGCGCCTGGTTCGGGGACCAGGTAGACGTCCCACCGGCCCTCGGAGAGCGCGGGCTCCGGCTCCAGGACGGCACACGGCCGGCCGTCCGCCGCCGGTTCCAGGTCGAGGGCGTGGAGGACCTTTTCGGGCTGCCCCTTCTCGGGGCGCAGCCGCAGCAGCAGACGGCCCGTGGCCGACGGTTTCAGCAGCGTGAACGTGAAAATGAGACGGCCGTCCGTGTCGGCCGTGCAGTCGGTGCGCAGGCCGGTCGTGGGCGTCGTGCCTTGTCCGGTGATCATCGCTTTCCCCTCCGTACCGTGTGCAGCGCGCTGGACGCCGCGACGTGCAGGGCGTCGCGTGCGGCGAAGCCCCGGCTGACCAGGGCGCGTTGTATCCGTCCGCGTTCCACCGCCACCCGTCGCTCGGTCCCGCGTGCGGCGACGGCCTCGCCGATCAGGCACTCGGCCTGCTCCACGACCGGTACCGGGCCGAACCGCCGCGCGTTCTCCCGTGCCCTGCGGCCCATGTGCCGGCGCCGCTCGTCGTCCTGTACGAGTTCCAGCAGTGCGGCGCTCAACGCCTCGCGGTCTCCCACGGGGACGAGCCGGCCGTCGGCGCCGTCCTCGATGATCTCGCCGGGTCCGTACGGGCAGTCGGTGCTGACGACCGGCAGACCGCAGCGCATCGCCTCCACGATGGTCATGCCGAACGGTTCGAAGTTGGCCGCGGTCGCGCCGATCGAGCCCTTGACCCACTCCGCCTCCATGGGCGCGGCCGCACCCATCAGGAAGGCATGGTCGCTCAGGCCCAGGTCCTCGATGAGCTGCCGCAGCCGCGCCTGTTCCCGGCCCTTGCCGTAGATGCGCAGCCGCCAGTCCGGGTGGGCGGCGGCGACCGGGGCGAACGCCTCGATGAGGAGGTCATAGCGCTTTACCGGGACCAGCCGGCCGGCGGCGACGATCACCTTCGCGGTGCCGTCCGCCGCGGGCAGCACCGGGTCGGGGACGCTGTTCGGAAGGGCCTCCACCCGGACTCCGGGCAGGCGCATCTTGCGCCGGTAGGAAACGGCGTCCGCCTCGGTGACCGTGGTCAGCAGGTCGAGCCGGCGGTAGGCCCGGCGCAGCGCGGTGCGCAGCCGGGGCGAGTGGCTGTCGAGGGTGAGGTGCTCCTGCCCGATGCGGACGACGTGCTCCGGCGCCTGGCGCGCGAGGTGCACGTTGAGCCCCGGCCGGGTGCCGATGACGACCTCGGCGTCGGTCTGCGCCAGACATTCGCCGATCCGCAGGTCGGTCAGTTCGCTGTACTGCCCATAGCGGTATTCGGCGGCGGGGAACACCCGTGCCGGTTTGAGATGCAGAGGATGTTCCTTCTCATGTCTCAGGTCCACCAGCGGCCTTAACGACACGCGCGGGTCCAGCACGAAGTCCGGGCGTTCGCGGTGCCGCAGTACCGAGACGATCTCCACCTCGTGCCGGTCGGCGAGTGCCTGGGCCAGGTTGAACGTGGTGGTGATCGTGCCTCCGATCCCGTAGGCGTTGTGGAGCAGGAAAGAGATCTTCATGGCGGACTAGACCCCGCCGGGGCCCGTTTCGTTGTCTCCTGTTATCCGTCCGTTGCCTTGCAGGCCATGTGCCGGACAGAAGCAACAGCGGATCGTCGGACGCACGCGGCAGTCACGCGCGGTGCCCCGCCCCCTCCCGGACCGTCGAGCCGGCCGGCGCCGAGGACAGGTGGAGGATCTCCAGACGCGTCTGCCGATCCCCCCAAACGCCCGCTCCAGCGGAGCGGTGTCGGTGCGCCACCCAACCCCCGCCCCCTTTGCCGCCTGACGCAGGAACCACCGGGCCGGCAGGACCACCAGCCCGGCCCTGATCCCGATCCCGATCAGCTTCCGTCGCTCCCACGCGATCCGCCTCATGCCTGCCTACGGAGGCGCCTCTCCGGCTGGACCCGGACCACCGATTGATCACAACCGCGTACCCGGTCAGGTGATCACCAGCGGTCACCCGCACCGGCTGCCGGAGCCGATTTCCATGAGTCTTGCCGGTAGCCGCAGTCATACGGCATCCACCGGGCATGTGTTGACGCCCGTCTCGGCTGTCGGCGGCTGCGCTGCCGGCAGCGGCTCGGCACTCCACCCGGCTGTTGGGCTCGGCCGCTTCCGTCCGGGACTCCTGGTACGGCACTTGTCGACTACCTGGCTGATCGCACAGCAATGCGGAGATGGAAGGAAAGGCTCACCATGACGGATTCCTCGCGGGAGACCGAGAGACGTCGGTCTGCGACTCGCGCCGGCGGTGAGCCGGCCGCGGACGGATGTGCCGTGTGTTCCGGAGCGGATCACGCCCGGGCCGAGGAAGCACCTCTTCCTGGATCCGCCGGCCGCGTCCCGCTGCATGACGCGGTGACCGCCCGCGCCGGAAGCGGAGGAGCACTCACCGGTCCTGCTGTGCCCGGCGAGGGTGAGGCAACCGTGTCCGTCCTGGGCAGGGGAGCCAAGCCACTGGTTCTCGAGCCGAGTTGGACGCTCACCTACGAACGGGGCGAGCTGCAGCTCCGGCGTGACCACTCCGTCGTCGTGGAGATCGGGCACATCGCGGCCATCGTGCCGGGACGAGTCCAGGGGCGGGAAGTGCGCCTGCCGATGGAGGGGCAGCTCCTCATTCCCGGGATGATCTCCGGGCACACACACGTCGCGGCCGGCTCGCCCACACGCGGTTTGATCGAGAGCGGCCGTCCCTTCGCCAGGCCGCTTCTGGTCACGGAGTCGCTCAGCGACGACGACCTCGACGCCCTCACCGCCTACAACCTCGCCGAGATCCTGCGGGGCGGCTGCACCACCCAGGTGGAACAGTCCGTCTCGCTCAGGCAGGCCAAGTCCTATGGGCGCGTCGCGAGATCCTGGGGGGTCCGGGGGTATCCCGGCGGCATGGTGCCCGGCTGGTCGCGCGTCATGCCGATCTGGTTCCGGCAGTCGGACCAGGTGCTCCTGGACTCGGTACCGGACACCCTCGCCGAGATCCAGGCCAATCTGGATTTCGCCCTGTCCGTCAACGGCGCCGAAGGCGGTCGCATCCTGCCGATGATGACGCCGCACGGCCCGGAGACGCACACACCGGAAACGCTCCGTGCCGTCATGGAAGGAGCGAGGCAGCTCGGCAACGGCGTCCACACCCATCTCGCCACCATCGCCCGGGACTCGGCGACCGTTCAGCGGCTGTGGGGCAAGGGGCCGGTCACGTGGCTCGAGGAGTTCGGTTTCCACGACATACCGTTCTTCGGCGCGCACATGGGCGGGTGGGACGCGGCCACGGACGCGGAATTCCTGGCCGAACAGGTCAAGTTCACCTACGCGCACTGCCCGACGGGCAACGGGGCCGGATCCGCCGGCGGATGGCAGCCCTTCATCGAGGCGCTGGCGGCCGGGATCAACACGAACGTGGGCCTGGACACCCACTCCAACGACCTTCTGGAGAACGCCAAGCTCGATGTTCTCTACGGCCGGCTCCGGTACGACCTCACCAACGGCCGGAGCACCGTTCCCGTGCGGCGCCCGACCGTGTGGGACATGATCAAGAGCGTGACGCTGAACCCCGCGAACGGCCTGGGCAGAACCGACCTCGGCCGCATCGCCGTCGGCGCGAAAGCGGACCTGACCTCGATCGACGTGAGCGGGTTCCTGTCCGGTCCAGGCACCACCCCGCCCGAGCCGCTGCACAATCTGCTGTACGCCAACGGACTTCACGTCCGCCACGTCATGACGGAAGGCGTCCTGCAGGTCAGCGACGGCCGACTGGTCGTCGACGACGAGCGCAGGGTGATCGCCCGCGGCGCGCAAGTCGTCCAGGAGGTCTGGCGCCAACTGGAGTCCGAGGACGGGTTCACCCCCACCCCCTGATGACCTCTCCCTGAGCACAGGCACTCCCCCGCACCCCGGCGGGCACCGCGGCTGCGAGACAGTTGTCGTGGTGCCCGGCGGCCGACCGCGCGGACAATCCTCCCGCCGCGGAGAGGTGCCAGAGTCCTCAGTGCATGACCCGATCCGGCCCGCGCCGCGCGGCGCACTCCCGCCGGGAGTGACGAAGGCGCGATGCGTGCCGGCACATCAGCTGGTCTCGTCCGCCGGTCAGGGTTCTGTGCGGTCGCCTACCGGGGCCACCCGGGGGCGGGAGAGGGCCGCCGGATCCCGACGGCTCTGGGCCCGGGCACGATGGCGGGCTGATCTACCTCAGAGGGCCGGTGCACATGTGCTGAATGGTCGACGCCAGGCTCTGTCTGAGCAGGTCGGCGTCGGCTTCGGCGAGGGCGTCGAACGCCAGCAGGTCACCACACCTCGGCTCCCCCGCCGTGCCATTCGACGTCACGTGAGTTCGCCACATCGACCTCGTCCACGTCCGCCCAGCCCTCCCTGCGCATGATCTCGGCCAGCTCACGCAGACTGAACACCGCCCCGACCGCCGCGCCGTCCACATGCACCTGACGGCCCTGCCCCCCGACCGGCGCACCTACCCTGACCACACGCTCGACCATTCGACAAGTATCGTCCGCGGTCACCCTCCACGCATCCGCACAGGAGGGAGACCGCGGCAGGCCTTCCTGAACGGTCGACGCGACGCGACGCGAGGAGCGTGGTCCACAGACTCCGCGCTGGGCAACGGCGGAGGCAACGTCAACGGTGCGGATCAGACTTCGGCGCGGGCGACGACGGCCACGGCGCGCGGGGCCGTTGCCGACGGAGCAAGGTTCAAACCGGCCAGCGGGGCCGGCACGTAACACCGTGGTTCCCACCATCGACCGGACGTCCAGGACTCTGCCTGCTCCCGCCGGCCGCAGAGGCCCCGCGAGCGCCGGCGCAGATCTGGCCACCGCCACCCCCGCCATCATCCTCGCTCACGCGCATTCTCCCGCGACGCCGTACCGCGACCGGCACCAAGTCCTGCCGCGCAGACGGATCCCGGCCGAGGGCGATCACAGATTCGCCCCAGGTGCCTAGTAACATCAACCGACAGTGCGGCCGAGCCGAGCCGCACGTAGACGGGCGTCCGCCCTGGCCCGTAAGGGGACCCGATGACGTCGCTGCTGGTCGGCGCGATCTACGTGGTAGTCGCAGTGTTGTACATCTACTCCCTGGTCGACTGCGTCAGGACCCCTGCAGCCCGCATTCGCATGCTGCCCAAAGCAGGCTGGCTGATCATCATGGTGCTGTTCCCCATCCTGGGCGCCATAGCCTGGCGGAACCTGGGCAAGCGGTCCGCCCAGGCCGAGGGCCAGCCGTCCACCGCCTGAACCGCAGGACCTCTGCGGAAGTGCCGCGCCGGCCGCTCGCCGCCGACGGCCCGACCAGCATCGACGCTTCGTGCTCATCCGCTGTGAGCAGTGTGCCCGGCGGCCGGACGCGTGGGCGGCGGTGACCGCCGTGGCCGGCGGTCTGATCGGGCTCGGGGTCAAGACGCTGGTCGAGCGGGCACGACCGGCGCTGGAGGATCCCGTGGCGCACGCGCCGGGCCATTCCTTCCCGCCCGGGCACGCGATGACCGCCACCACCTCGTTCGCGGTGTTCCTGCCGGTCCTGCCGCCCGTGCCGCCGCGCCGGGCTCGTGTCGCCTGCCGGACCGTGGCCGTCCCGTCGGTTGCCCGGGGTCTGCTTCACCCAGGTCGCGCCCAGCGTGCACTGGTTCAGCGACGTGCTCGGCGGATGGTTGCTCGGGCTCGCCGTCGTCGCGGTGACCGCCCGCGCCTTCGAGGCGTGGCGGGCCGACACGGGCCGGCCGCCGGTACCGGTCGGTGAAGGCCCGGAGCCGGAACTCACCGGCCCGAACCCCGAGCCGCACTCCGCTCCCCGCTGAGGAAGCCCCGGCGTCACACGCCGGTCATGCGGCCGATCTCCTGGGGGTCGAGTCCGGTCAGCCGGGCGATGCGCGGGGCCGGGATGCCCGCGGTCAGCGCCCGGTGCACGAGGGTCTCCCAGCCCTGGGTGGTGTCCCGGTAGTCCAGCAGTTCGCGCTCGATGTCGGTGACTGTCTGGGGTGCGCACTCCTGCTGGACACGGACCTCCTCCTGCGCGGTCAGCGGGATCGGCAGCCGCTCGGCCTCCTCGGGGATGAGTACCTCCGATCCGGCGGGAAGGATCCTCAACTGCTCGGAGGAGGGAGTCACGTCGTGGGCGGAGATCCAGCCCCGCACGGCCGGGGTCTGGTCGCATTCCAGCGGTGCTACGGCCGCCATGGCGGCGCCGAGGCTCGGGTGACGGTCGGGGAGCAGGAAGAGGTAAGCCTCGTCAGCCATCGGGTGGTTCCGCCTTGTGGTCAGTGTCGATATGAATGCGGACACAGATGCTAATGCCGCCGCGCCCTGCCAAGGTGACGGAACCGGGCCACTCACTCCGCGGCGAGGGTGACCACGTACCGCGCCACAGTCCGAGAGTTCGACACTCGTGATCTCCTTCCGTCCAGCGGGCCAGCCCGTCGCGCACCGCATCCCCGTCAGCCATGACAGCGACCCTACGGTCCGCCGCTGACAGCCAACTGTCCCGCCACGGGCCCCAGACGAGGCAAAAGCACACAGTGCACTCTTTCGAGGGGTTGCGTCGCCGTCGGCCCCGTCGGCTCCTGCCCTCCGGCGGACTACTCTGCGCAGGTCCGGGTCACTGGTCAGCTGACCGGTCGTGCGTCAGGATCGCTTCATGCTGGTGGGAGGCGACAAGGAGACGGCAGCACGGCTGAATCTGGCTCTGTTCCAGGATGACGAGGGCAACAGCGTTCGCATCACGGTGCTCGGCGCCCTTCAGGGCGTGGCTGGTGGGCTCGCCGCGGAGGTCGTCGTTGACACGCCATTCGTCGCCGGACGCGTGAACCTCTCGCTGTGGCGGTCACGACTGATTTCGTGGGGCGAGGCCCTGGATCGTCTTGAGGCCGGTGAGGACATCGCCTGGTTGCACGTCCAGCGTGGACCGTCCGTCTTCATCCATCTCGGCGGTGAGCGTGACCGTCCCGAGGTGGTGGTGGAAGACGATCTCGTCTCCATGGTGACCGTGCGAGTGCCGATCTGCCTACCGGCCGACTGGATCGCGACCCACCGGCGCCTGCTCGGCGCCGTACTTCGCGCCTGGGACGCTCACTTGTCACCGCAGTGAGCAGAGCTTCCGCCGGCAGACGAGGAGCGTCCAAGGCTACGGAAGACACCGTCTGGAACAGTGGGATGAGCTGGGTGGCGTCGCTGCGGTTGCCGCCCGTCAGGGTGGCAGCAAACGGGATACCGGCGGCATCGGTGATCAACCGCACCCGGTGCGCCGACCGGGCCGGCTGCACCGGCCATGAACGAGTCTCGTGCACCCGACGGCTGTATGTCGTACCTGAGTTCTAGAGTCCTGCCTATGTCCCGACACACACCCGGCCGTCCTGTCGACGTCGAGCATCTCTTTCCCGAGTTGCTCCCCTTCCGTCGTGAGTCCGTCCGCCTGCACCCGCGTCCTGGCTCCCCGACCTGTCAGGACAGTTCCGTGGGCGGCCCTCTGCTCTGGCCGGCGGAGGAACCGTGGCCCGTGTGCGAGGAAGAGCACTACGACATGGACACCACGAGCCAGTTGGAGCCCTCCGTGGCCATGGTTCCCGTCGTGCAGATCCGTCGTGCCGACGTGCCTGGCCTGCCCTTCCCCGAGGGCACAGACCTGCTGCAGGTCCTGTGGTGCCCCTACGCCCACGGCGAGTTCTGCTATCCCCTGCCCCAGGTCCACTGGCGGGACTCCGCCGCCGTCGGCGACGTACAGCCCACCCCTGCACCGGCGGAAAGCCTTCCCGAAGACTGGTACCCGGACCGCTGTGCGGTGCACCCGGAGCAGGTGACCGAGTATCCGAGCTGGGACCTTTCCAGCGAGATCCACGACGCGCTCAAAGGACGCTTCGACACACTCTTCGACGAGACCGGACTGCGGTACTCCTGCCACCTCGCGGAGGCACCAGGGATCAAGCTGGGCGGCTACCCGGGGTGGACCCAGGAACCGGTATGGCCTGACTGCGAGGGATGCGGCAGCCGGATGGAGCACCTCCTGACCGTGTCCAGCTGGGAGTTCGACGGCGAGTCCTGGCGCACCTGGCTGCCCGAAGAGGACCGAACCGACGAAAACGCATCCGGCGGCCGGCGCTGGAAGGCCGATGCCCACAACCCTGCCGGACTGTGCCTCGGCGACGCCGGAGGCGTGTACGTCTTCGAATGCCGCACCTGCCCCGAGCGCCCCACCGGGCACTGGTTCGACTGCTCATGACCACCAGGCACCGCCGCGCCCGCCGCACAGCACGAACGCACGGAGAGCTCGCCGACAGCCCGCTCGCTGAGGTTCCCCAAGTGTCAAGCGGTCGGTCCGCCGAAGAGGCCACCGCCATCACCGCCGCCGTTGGCACCGTTGGCTTCATCTGTGCCAGGGGCGCCGTCATGGGGAGTCGGATCACTGCTCGGCGGCCGGCTGTCGCCCCCCGTTACGGTCTTCATGGGCTTCGCAATGGGGCCTCCGGCCTTCGGGCCCGGCATGACTTCCCCCGTTGTTGCTCAGGCCCTGCCCAACACCGAGCCCGAGCTCCGCTGGTCGTCGTCGACCCGCCAGCCTCGGTCCGTGCCCTGCCGCTGGCCGTCCTGCCCGGGCTGACGCTGCGGCGGATCGCCGACCTCTGTCCGGGCGAGGCCAAGACCGACGCGTCCGCAAAGCTGGCAGGCGGCACCCGATCACCCTGCTGCGGCCGAAGGCCCCGAGGACGGCCGAGCGTCTGGTCGAGGAGATCTTTGCCGCCCTGGACGAGCAGACCGTGACGGTCCCGGGCACCGACGCGGCCGCGCTGATGGGCCCACCCCTCTTTCCACAGTCCTGACGTCCAGCCGTGCACCTGGCCGACACCGCCACGAACGACATGACCCAGACAGCCACGTGCGACTACTTCCCAGCCTCTGACGACCAGGCCGCCCTCGCTGTCCTCCAGACTCCGGGACGGCCCGGTGGCACCGCGCCCAAGCGACGTCGTCAAAGGCTGCCACTTCACGGGAACGAAGCCACACGGCCAGCCCCATCGGTGGTGGGGCGACGGAAGGCGGACGGGTTGCATCGATCCCGAGGTCCGCGCATGGTACCGCTGGTACCATCAATGCCATGTCTGATGGCAAAACAGCGATGAACCTGCGCTTCCCCGACCCTGCGCAGCGGGCCGCCATCGCGGCAGCGGCCAAGCAGGCAGGGGTGAGCATGCAGGAGTACATCCTCTCGGCGGCCTACGATCGCGCGACGGCAGTGGAGCGGAGGTTCCTGGATGGTTTCCGGGCGTCCATGGCCCGCAGCGGAGCGGCCTTCAGCGCTGAGCCCGGCATTCTGGACCCGACTGCCGAGCAGCGGACGGCCGAGCAGGAAGCGCGTCGGGACATCGAGCAGTCCCAGGAGCGAGGCCACGCCGCGTGACCCAGCCGGAGCCCCACCCGCTTGACATCACGTTCCTGCTGCACGCCGCGGAACTCCTGGACGGTGATCCGCAGGCCGACGACCTCGGACCGCTGTACGCGGCCGTCGCCCGCGTCAATGCCCGGGCGATGGAGCAAGACGTCTACGGCTCTCTGTATCTCAGGGCCGCCGCGCTGCTGCAGACCCTGGCCAGGCTGCCGTGTCTGGAACACTCCAACGACGCCTTCGCCTGGCATGCGACCGAGGCCTATCTGATCCTCAACGCGCGCGAGCTCGACTACCTGCCCAAAGCCGCGGTCGCACTGGTACGAGACGCCGCCTCCGGAGCACTCGGCGTCGCCCGGATCGCTCGCCAGCTGCGCGACTGGGCCGTCATCTGACCGCTGCCACCGGTGACGGCAATCGCCACGCCCTGGCACCCGGACGACGTCAGCGAGGACTTCGCCCGCCGCAGGCAGATCGCGGTCGGCCTAGTGGTGCAGGCCACCGAGGCCGACGAATGCGCAGTCCGCGTGCGCGACGCGATACGCGCCGTGGCGATGCCCGGCCGGTCCGCCCGACGGCTACAGGACCGTCGTCGCGGTCCGATGCTGCGGCTGGTCCGCCTCTCCCCTCTCGTCCCGGTCGACGCACTTCGCCAGGCAGCGGGTACGGGAGAGCACGAAGACGCCGTACGAGAGCATGGCGACCCCCAGGAAGGCGGGCATGAGCCACATGCCCTGCCGGGGTGACTCCGCGAAGAGGGTGACGCCGAGGCAGAAGCTGACCACCGCGTCCCCGAGGGTGAGCGCGGGCTGGGAGGCGATGAGGGGGCCGCCTTGCATGGCGTAGCCGAGCAGAACGATGGAGAGCGAGCCGACGACCGCGAAGGCGTAGGTCTGCCATGCGAGGAGGAAGGCGACGGTTCCCTGCCGGGACAGGATGTGCGTCGCGGACTTCACGAACGCCGCCGTGAGGGCGTTGCCGACGGCGGCCCCCGCGGCCAGACAGGCGGCGCGGGCCAGGCCGTGCGGGCGGCGCAGGCCGACGGTGATGAGGACGGTCTCCACCACGCCGACGGCGACGACCGTCGGGATCCACCACATGCCGGGGACCTGCTCTCGGCCGCCGGTGGGCGCGGCGGAGAAGAGACTGATCGCCAAGCCCGCGAAGATGGCGACGACGCATCCCCATGCCTTCCGGGAGACCTGGACGTGGAAGACAAGGCTGCCGAAGACCAGCGCGAGCGGCAGCTCGAGGATGAAGATCGGCTGGACGGCGGCAAGGCTGCCGAAATTGAGCGCGAGCGCCTGGAACAGCGCCGAGCCGACGACTCCGAGGATGCCCCCGAGCCAGACGGGATTGCGCACCAGGGCCAGGGCCAGTGCGAAGGGGGAATGCGCCTCGGGCGTAGCGGTTGCGGCGCGCCGTTGCAGGACCGTGCCCCAGGCGTTGCTGCCGGCGGCGAGCACGGCAAATGCCATCGCGAAAATCATGTCGACCGCATCGCTTCCGTGCTTTCGGGCGGGTCAGTTTCGACTCGTCGTGGGAACGTGGATCGGCCCCGGTTCCGGTGACGCACCGCAACAGGGCGACTCCGGCAAGTTCACCAATGCGAACGGGGAATTCTGCACAGAGTCTAGTCAAGTACAGCAGACATGGGAGGTCGTGAAGGAGACGGGACTCCTGCGAAGTCGAACGCTCGACTCCTCGCTCGATCCCGTGGTCGTCGACCATTCCTACCCCGAACCCGCGAGATCGCTGACGAAGACGCTCGGCACGGGCGTGGACGCGCCTGGCTCGGCGTCGTCCTCCTCCGGTCCGCGCAGGAGTGGTCGTCCGGGTCTCTTGCGGTGCGGGACGATCAGTCCGGTGCCCAGGCGGGCTCCGTCCGCGATCACTGCCGTCCGGGCTGCCGCGGCCGGCCGGTCCGACTCGGGCCAGAGGTGGGCGTCGGTCCCGTTGCCCGGTGCAGGCCGAGGCCGGGTCGAGGCGACGAGCCCCGCCCCGGTCACGCTGCTGTCGCGTCCTCACCGGCCAGGAACGGACGCAGCAGCGTGAGCAGGGCGCGCGGACGGTGCAGCGGGATGATGTGGCCGCAGTCTTCGATGACATGCCCGGTGAGCTCGTCGGTGACCGGGCGGAGCTGGCGTTCCAGCGCAGCACCGACGGGCCGGGCGCCCAGCGCCATCGTGGGCACCGTCAGGCGTGCAGTGGCGACCGCCTGCTCGATCTGTACCGCGCTCTCGGGCAGGGCCCGGTAGTACGAGAACGCGCAGCTCAATGCCTGGCGGCCGGTGTACGCGCGGACGAAGGCGTCCCGGAGGGCGGGGCGCACCCCGTCGCCGAGCGTGCCGGCGCTCAGAAACCAGTCGACGTAGGCGGCCTCGTGGCCCTCCAGCACGGTCTCGGCGAGGCTGGGAGCGGCGGAATGGAAGCCGAACCACCACGGCGGCCCGTCGGCGAGGAAGTCGTCGGCGCCGGGCAGCCTGCCCAGCAGGGACTCCATGACGACCAGGCGCCGGACGAGACCAGGGCGCCGCACGGCGAGGAGGAAGGCCGGCGCGGTGCCGGCGTCGATGCCCACCACCGCCGCCGAGGACACACCGAGCGCGGTGAGAAGCGCCGCCGCGTCCTCGGCCAGGGTGCCCGCGTCGTGCCCGGAGGCGGTCCGACTGCTCGCGCCGAACCCGCGCAGGTCCGGCGCGATCACGCGGTAGCGGCCGGACAGGTCGGCCATCACGTCCGTCCACAGCTCCCAGGTGTGCGGGAAGCCGTGCAGCAGCAGGACGGCAGGGCCCGATCCGCAGAGGGCGACGTTCAGTTCGACACCGTTGGCGAGGACACGTCGCAGCTCGGGCATGAAGGGACTCCAGGGTGGTGAGAAATGGTGACAAGGTCACGCTAGGGAACTAACCTGACCCGTCCAAGACGGCACTTTCCCTTCAGGTGGTGAGCCCCGGGTGACCACATCGAAGCCCGGCGAACCCGGCCGGCGGATCGGTGAGCGAGGTGACCTGCTGGATCCGCGTTGCCCGACCCGTCAGCTGCTCGACCGTATCGGCACCAAGTGGACGTCGATGGCGGTCAAGGTGCTGGCCGAGGTGGCTCCGGGCGAGCTCCGTTTCGCGGAACTGCGCCGCCGTGTCCCGGGCATCTCACAGAAGATGCTGTCCGTCACCCTGCAGAGCCTGGTCCGCGACGGCCTGGTCGCGCGCCGCGTGGAACCCACCGTGCCGCCCGCCGTCCACTACCGGCTCACCGAGCTCGGCCTGTCCCTGGAAGTCCCGCTCTCCGCCCTGCGGGTCTGGGCCGAGACGCACATGCCGGAGATCGACCGCAGCAACCGACTCGCCGACGGGTCAGCCCCCGACTAGGGCCTCGGGTCACTTGCCGGCCGCTGCCGGCTGCCTGATGTTCATCCGCCGAGTGCAGCCCGCGGTGTGCGGATCGAGTCGGGCTCAAACGCGGACGGCCCGCGCCTGAGATCCTGCTGGCGATTCGGTGCATGGTGGGGATCGGAACACTCATAATTCTGGCGCTAGGACGGCCTAGGACCGGATCGAATGCGCCGGTCACAGCCACTTGTTGATGGCGACGACAGGTACGGTTGCCCCGCGGCGGACCGCCGACGCCCACCGGATCATGCCGCGGATGCGGGGAACAGGGCTGCGGGAAGCCATGGCCGCGGCCGGGCGGGGGACCAGTAAGAGCACGTGCCGCGCCTCTCCCTGGCCACGGCGCCCATACCCCCGAGCCGGCGGCGTGGAGGACACCGTGGGCACATCACGTTCCGGACATCCTCGGCTGACGGAGCGTACGCCGCCTTTCCGGCCGGGCGTCCGGTTGCGGACCGGCACGCCGGTGGGTGTCCTGCACCATGCGGTCGGAGGGCTCGGATCCGGGTGTGCGTAAGTGTGGGAGCCTTGCGGGTGCAAAACGATGGACAACTGGAGAGTGAGGGCCGGCATGCGGGACGCGTACCACGCGGAACTGGATTCGATCAGTGAGGGCCTGGTCGGCATCGCGAACCTCGTCGGTTCAGCCATGGGACGGGCCACCAGCGCCCTGCTGGACGCGGACATCGACCTCGCCGAGAGCGTGCTCGGCACGCACGGCCGTGTCGAGGACCTCCAACGAGAGCTGGAAGACCGGGCCATCACGGTCCTGGCACGCCAGCAGCCCGTCGCGACCGATCTGCGGATCGTGGTCACCTCACTGCGCATGAGCGCGGACCTGGAACGCTGTTCGGCCCTGGCCCAGCACGTCGCCAAGGTCGCCCGGCGCCGCTATCCCCAACAGGCCGTCCCGCAGGATCTGCGCCGCACCCTCCTGGAGATGAGTCATCTCGCCCAGCGCCTGATGGCACAGGCCGCCGACGTCCTGGTCACCCGCGACGTGGACGCGGCCGCACAGATGGAACAGGACGACGACCGCATAGACGAACTCCACCGCGGAATCTTCCAGCACCTCATGGACGACCGCTGGCACCACGGGGTGGAGACCGCGGTCGACGTCACGCTCCTCGGCCGCTACTACGAACGCTTCGCCGACCACGCCGTCTCCATCGCCCGCCGCATGGTCTACCTCGTCACCGGCGAACACACCGACACCGCAGCCGCCACGACCCCGTGACCCGCCCGACGGCCCGGGCGCCGACAGGATGTGGACAGAGCGCGGGACAAGGATGGCGTACGTCGGTCAGGACTGGGACCGCAGCGCGCCGCGATTCGAATCGACCGGGCAGGCATGGACGCGTCTTTCCAAGGATCAGCGGCCCTCTGCCGAACCCGTAGCGGCTCACCCTCCGAGCACCCCGTACCTCATCGGCACCCCGGCCGGCTCTCCCCCGCCGTCCGCTCTCCGTCGCCGGCCGCCAGCGGCTGCCGGAAGGGAGCACGGACTCCCCCTGCACCCGGTGGTGACGGTGGCAGCCCACGTCGGACCGGTCGGCCTGCGGACCGCGAGCGGCAACAGGGGCGAGACGGCTACCGACGGCATTCGGTGCCCTGCGGAAACGCGGCCTCCGACCGATCGGGATCCCGGTCCCGGGCTGGTCCGTGCCGATGCCCGGTGGACTCCTGGCCGTCGGCTGTCACTGGAGAGGTTCTCGGAGCGGCACCCGCCCGTCAGCTGACGGACACTCGGGCGCAACCTTCCGATGTCCGGGCGTGTCCACGTAGTGTGCTGACGATACGCAGAACATGGCGGACAGCCGCGGCCGCCGCTTTCGCGACCGCCGCTATGGCGTTCGCGACCCCGGCCGCGCACGCCGCCGGAACGACGCTCGTCCTGGACGCCCAGGAGAACTACTACCTCCCCACCGAGGGCGAGGGCCCGAACCTGGACCTCGGCGTCACCGCCTCGGCCGGGGACGCCCATGACGTCTCGGTCGCGGTCGACGCGTCGTCCCTCGCCGGGAAGGCGACGATGGTGGTCACGGGGGACTGCGTGAGCACCGGCACCTTGAAAGTGCGGTGCGACGTGGGCCCGCTGTCGGGCAGGGAGTCGATCGACCCGTTCTTCCTGAAGCCCACCGCGGCCGCCAAGGCGGGCGACACCGGTGCCATCAGCTACACCGCCACCGCCTCCGACGCCGCCACGGTAACGGGAGAGACGGACGTCCTGGTCGGCGGGCCGAAGCTCGTCCGCCGGCCCTACCCGACGCTGAAGGGCATCACGCCCGGCGCCGTCTTCGAGCGCACCCCGGCCTTCGCCAACACCGGCACGGCCCCCGCCGACAAGGGCGTCATGCTGCTGGTGCAGGACTCAGAAGGCGTCTCTCTCGCCCGTGACCACTCCAACTGTCACTATTCGGACCGGCCCGACGTCGGCGCCTGGTGCCGGTTCGACACCCCGGTCGCGCCCGGCGCGGCCTATGAGACGCGCGCGCCGCTGCGCTACACCGCCTCCGAGGACACACTGTACGGCTACAACACCTACGTCGTGTGGCCGGTCGGCGGCACCGCGCCCGACTCCTTCGACCCGTCCGACTTCCCCGGGACCGGCACCGGCATGCCGCTCGGTCTGAGGTCCGTCGCCTCCGGCTCCGCGTTCACCGGCTCCGGGTACGGCACCTTCGCCACCACCCAGCACGCCGACTACCAGGCGCTCGGTGACACGGTCGAGGGCAAGGCCGGAGAGACGGTGAGCATCACCGTGGGCGTGCGGAACAACGGGCCGGGCCGGATGGACTTCCAGTGGGCGGACGCCGGCACCTCCGGCACCTTCGTGGTGACCCCGCCTGCCGGCACCACCATCACCGGCGCCCCCGGCCCCGGCGAGCAGGGCGACCCCGGGCCGCTGTGGAACTGCACACCGGGCAAGGCCGGTGCGAAGAGCTACACCTGCGACATCGGCAGCACGGACTTCCGGCCGGGCGACTCCGTGACGCAACGGTTCACGGTGCGGATCGACCGGGTCGTCCCCGGCGCCCGGGGCAGCGTGCGTGCGGTGGAGAACCCCAAGTACCCCAATCGTGACGACGACCGGGTGAACGACACGGCGGCGATCACGGTGAAGGCCACCGGATCGGCGACGGCCAGCCCCTCACCCGGCGCCTCCCCGTCGCCGTCGGCGACGGCCACCGCGAGCCCGTCCGGCTCCGGGCCGGGAACCGTGAGCGGGACGACGACCGGCGGCGGGCTCGCCGCCACGGGCGCGGACGGAGTCCTGCTGCGGGCAGGCACCGCCGCCCTGCTGATGGCCGGCGGCGCGCTGGTGTTCCTGGCGGCGCGAAGGCGGGGGCCGCAGGGCGGCCGATGACTCCGCCGTCCGGGCCCGGCAGGACGGTCGATGAGCGAGTCCGTCACCTCGCGCACCGCTTTCGCCGTCGGCCCCGCGATCCCCGGGTCCATCCCGCCCCGGGCCGGCTTCGCGGGCGCCGCCGGACGCCGGCCCCTCACAGCGGCGACCGCGGCCACCGGCCTCCGGCCCCGGCCGGGTGGCGCAGTTGTGACATGTCGCAGTCGCGACATCGTGGGCCCGTGACATGGCGATCCGCTCAGCAGATTCTTTCGAACAGCGCGTGATCACGCGTTGCACGAAAGGTGTGTGACTGATGGCATGGATCCGTCTGACGGCGGCGATATCAACAGCACTGGTACTGACCACGGGAGGCCTGTCGTCCGCCTCCACGCGGGCGTCCTCCCCCGGCACTCCCGAGACGAAGGGCGCCGGCCGGTCGCCGTCCACCGTACGGCTGGTGACCGGTGACCGGGTGACGGTGACCCCCGGCAGCGACGGGCGGCGCACCGCCTCGGTGGTGCCTGGTCCGGGCCGCCGGGACATCGTCTTCCGCACGTACGAGCAGGACGACGGCACGATGACCGTACTCCCCTCCGACGCGGCGGAGTTGGTGGCCGCCGGAACCCTGGACCGGCGTCTGTTCGACGTCACCGGCCTCATCGCCCAGGGTTACGACGAGGCCGGCACCTCGGCGCTCCCGCTGATCATCTCCTCCGAGCCGGGCGGTGCGACGGCCGGGACGGGGGCGAGCCGCAAGGCCGTGGCGACGACCGCGGACCGGCTCTCCGCGTTCAACACGGCGTCCGTGCCCGAGCGCCGGCTGCAGAGCATCGGCGCAACGTCCCTGCGGGTGGACGACGACGACCTCGGTGCGTTCTGGAAGACTCTGCGTCCCGCGGGCACCGCCCGGATCGCGCAGACCCCCCGGGTGTGGCTCGACGGCAGAGTGGCACCGGCGCTGGACCGCAGCACGGCCCAGATCGGCGCGCCCGCCGCCTGGAAGGCCGGTTTCGAGGGGCAGGGCGTCAAGGTGGCCGTCCTGGACACCGGTGTGGACGCCGGCCACCCGGACCTGGCGGGCCGGATCGCCGAGTCCAGGGACTTCTCGGACAGCGGCAGCGTGACCGACCACTTCGGGCACGGCACGCACGTCGCGTCGATCGTCGGCGGCAGTGGAGCGGCGTCCTCCGGGACCCGTCGCGGGGTCGCGCCGCGGGCGGACCTGTTGATCGGCAAGGTGCTGGGCGACGACGGGTACGGCTCCGAGTCGCAGGTCATCGACGGCATGGAGTGGGCGACCGCGGAGCACGCCAAGGTCGTCAACATGAGCCTGGGTTCGGACGCGCCCTCGGACGGCACCGATCCCATGAGCCAGGCCGTCGACACCCTGTCCGCCTCCGGGCGGACACTGTTCGTCGTCGCCGCGGGCAACGCCGGAGAACAGGGCGCTTCGACCATCGGCGCGCCAGGTGCGGCGGACGCCGCCCTCACCGTCGGTGCCGTGGACCGGGACGATTCCCTGGCGCCCTTCTCCAGCCGCGGCCCGCGTCCGGGCGACAAGGCCGTGAAGCCCGACGTGACCGCGCCCGGTGTCGGAATCGTCGCCGCCCGCGCCTCGGGGACGGCCATGGGCACCCCGGTGGACACCTACTACACCGCCGCGTCCGGTACGTCGATGGCCACACCGCACGTCGCCGGGGCCGCCGCCCTCCTCGCCCAGCGGCACCCCGAGTGGAGCGGGCCGCAGCTCAAGGACGCGCTCATCAGCACCGCCCACCTCGTCTCCGGTACCAAGGTGACCGAACAGGGCGGCGGGCGCATCGACATCGGCGCGGCCATGGGGGCCCTGACGGCCACCGGCTCCGTCACCCTGCCCGCGCTCCAGACCGCCGACGCGGGCGGACCGCGGCAGGTAGCGACGCTGCACTACACCAACGAGAGCGACCACCCGCTCGACCTCAGGCTGTCGGCCTCACTCACCCGCGACAACGGTGTCGCCCTGGCCGACGGCGTGATCACCCTGGACTCCGGCACCGTCCGTCTCGCCCCCGGGGCGTCGGCGGACGTCCCGGTCCGCGCGGACGGCGCGCATGCCGCGCGCGGCGCCTACTACGGCTACGCCACCGCGACCGGACCGGACGGCACCGCGCTCGCCCACACCACGCTGTCCCTCGTCGTGCACGCGCCTCTGCACCGGCTCACCGTGATCGCCAAGGACCGCGACGGCAAGGTGATACCGCAGGCCGCCCCGACGATCTGGGGAGCCGACGGCTTCGCCCAGTACTCCAGCCTGGACCCGGCGGTCGCCGATGTCGAAGAGGGCACCTACCAGGTCAGCTTCGGCACCCTGGACAACGCGGCCGACGGCCAGGAACTCCGCGAGGTGATCAACCCGCAGGTGCGGGTCACCAAGGACTCGACCGTCACCCTCGACGCCTCGAAGGTGACGGAAGTGAAGATCCGTACCCCGCGCCCGTCAGAACAGCACGGCGCCCTCAGCTATCAGACGTACCGCCAGATCGACGGGAACGGCCTGATCCAGGGCGTCATGTACTTCGACATCGCCAAGCGGATCTACGTCAGCCCCACCGCGCAGGTCACGGACGGCACCTTCGAGTTCGCCTCCCGCTGGCAGCTGACGGCTCCTCAACTGACCGCCAGGACCCAGGGAAGTTCGCGGTCCTTCGCCCCCTACTACCTGCCGACGTCACCGGTGTTCGACGACAAGGGCGTCCGACTGACCGCCGTGGACGCCGGGACGGGCACCGCCGCCGACCTCAAGGCCGCCCATGTACGCGGCAGACTGGCCGTGATCCGCTACGACTTCGGTGACGACACCGCCCTCGCGCGGGCCGCCGCCGACGCCGGCGCCAGGGCTCTGATGCTCGTCATGCCGGAGGGTTTCTACCCGTGGACCCGCTGGAGCCCGGACGGAACACGCCTCGCCCTGCCCGTCATGCGCGCGGGCCACGCGGACGGCACCGCGATCCTGAAGCGGAGCGGGCGGGCCGCCACCCAGGTCCGGTTCACCGGCACGGTGCGCAGCCCCTACCTCTATGACGTCATGCAGGTGTCCCGTCAGCGCGTCCCGCAGCACCTCGTGCACACCGTCTCCGGACACGGGAGTGCGGTCGTCCACGCCACCTACGCCCGCACCGGCGCCTCCGACTGGGCCAGTGAGCAGCGTTTCGCCTGGCGGCCCTACCAGGACACCGCGTGGAACCAGTACACGCGCAACGTGCCCGTGGGCCGGGAGCGCGTGGAGTACGTGACCGCCGGCGACACCCTCTGGAACCACGTCGTCCATCACGACACCATCCTGGACCAGGACTTCCCGCTCCAGGTCGGCATGCGGGACGCGACCCACACCTACCGGGCCGGACAGCAGGCCACGGAGCGATGGTTCACCGCCCCGGTCCGCCCGTCCGTCCCGCACGGCGTGGCCGGCTGGCCCGCCTCCACCAGGTACGGCAACACCCTCTCCCTGTACGTCCCGGACTTCACCGACGCCGCCGGCCACTGGTCCTTCGCGGAGAGCGACAGTCTCGGCGGCATCGGCACCCGTGCGTCCGGTACGGGCGACACCGCGGTCGCCGACCTGTACCGCGACGGACAGCGCGTCGCCCATTCCGACACCGGAGCGTGGGGCGCCTTCGAGGTTCCGGCGGGTCGGGGCGGCTACCGGCTGGACCTGACGACGGGACGCGACTCGGACGACTGGCGCTTCGGCACCCGCACCGAGACCTCCTGGTCCTTCGGTTCGGACACCACCACGAGCCCCACGCTGCTTCCCCTGCTCCAGGTGGACTACTCGGTTCCCGTCGACGCCGAGAACGCCGTGGGCCCGCAGCGTACGTACACGCTGGGATTCGACGTCCGCATGCCCGACGGCCTGCCCGCCCCGCACGGCACGAGGCTCAAGGTGGAGACGTCCTACGACGACGGCAAGACCTGGGTGACGGCACAGACCTCCGCACCCCGTGGAAAGGCCGGACATTTCACCGCGGCCGTCGAACGGCCGTCTCGGGTCCGCGGCAACTCCTGTGTCACACTGCGGATCACAGCGGCGGACGACGCCGGGCACAGCGTCCGGCAGACGATCGACCGCGCCTTCCTCCACCGGGGCTCCGCCGCGCGGCAGTGACCTGGTGAGGCAGCAGAACGGGAAGCTGCGGCCGCCGGTGCGCACGGCACCGGCGGCCGCAGCCCCGCGAGGGGCAGAGAGGGATCGCCGATGCTGGAGGCGGCAGGGCTGACGGCCGTCGAAGAGACCGTGTACCGCCTCCTGGTCGGAGCGGTCACGGCCTCGGCGCGCCAACTGGCGGAACAGAGCGAACTGCCGCAGGGCACGCTGGAGGCGGTGCTGACGGCCCTCACCGGCAAGGGACTCGCCAGCCCCACCGACCATGTGCCACCCCAGTACTCCGCCGTACCCCCGGACGTGGCGCTGCTGCCCCGGCTGCAACGGCGCACCGACGAACTCGACAAGGCCCGCAGCACGGTCACCGATCTGCTGGACCTGTACCGGGGCGCCCGGCGCCGCCAGGACGCCGGCCAGCTGATCGAGGTGATCACGGGCGCCGAGTCGCTGCGGCAGCACCTCCGGCAGATGCAGGACAACGCCGGGCACGAGATGCTCTGGTTCTGCAAGGCCCAGTACGTCGCCATGCCGTCGGGCAGCAACCGCGCGGAGTACGACGCCCTCGCCCGCGGGGTGCGCTACCGCGTCCTGTACGAGCAGGCGTTCTTCGACGACGATCACGCCGTGGACAACGTGATCGAGGGGGTGCAGGCCGGGGAGATCGCCCGCAGCGTGCCCCATCTGCCGCTGCGGCTGGCCGTCGCCGACAGGTCCGTCGCCATCTGCCCGCTGGTGCCCGGCGGCCCGCAGGGCTCCCCCGGTGAACCCACCGCGGCCCTGGTCCGCGAGAGCAGTCTCCTGGAGGCGCTCACTTCGCTCTTCGAGCGCTACTGGGAGACCGCGGTCCCCCTCGACCTCAGCACCGCGGGCACCATCCCCGACATCGCCGCCGTGCAGGCGGCCGAACCGCTCTCCGGCACCGACCGCCGCATCCTCTCCCTGCTGGTGGCGGGCATCACGGACAAGGCCATAGCCAGTCAGATGGGGCTCAGCCGGCGCACCATCCAGCGCCACATCCAAAGGATGATGACCCTCGCCGGTGCCACGACCCGTATGCAGCTCGCCTGGCAGGCGGCCCGCCGCGGCTGGCTCTGAACAGCCGCCGCGGCGCCTCCAAGGGTCCGTGGCCACGGAACAGTCGCTCCTGGACGGGCCCTTGTAACCGCGGCGGCATGCGACGTCCACGCACTCGTGCTGCCCCGGCGCCGGCCCATCGGCGCCATCGCGTGTCACCGCGAGGGCCTGCACGTTGCGACCGGCGGCTGGCAGGCGGTCCACTTCCCGCTGTCCGAGACCGAGAGACGACCCCACGGGGAATCGTTCATCTCCACATTGAACCGCCCGGCCCAGCCAGCGGTTGCACCACCCCGCGCAACAAGTCGGCAGGACCGGTCACCAAACACCGTTACTGGCGCAGAGCACCCTGCAGGTCCCCTATGGCAAGAGGCGCGAGCGGGGGCGGATTCGATCCCGCCCCCGCCGTTTCGGGTCACGCTGACGGATGCCGTCAGCGCAGCGTGTACGCCGTGGGAATGGTCTGTGTGACGGTGTCGCCCTGGCTGTCGCTCGCGCTGATCCTCAGTCCGACGCCCTTGGCAGCCTGGTCCCGCCGGGGGTCTTTGATCGTCGTGGTGAACGTGTTCTTACCCGACGCCCTGGTCGTCGCCGGGTGCCAGGTGCTGCCGCCGTCGATGGTGGTCTCCGCCTTCAGGAACGTCACCTCGGACAGGTCGGTGAGGCGTTGCTGGTAGCAGCCGACGATGGTCACCTGGTGGTTCTCCCCGGCCTTGGCGGTGTTGTCGAGGGCCAGGCCGAGGTCGTAGCGCAGGAAGACCAGAGGTTCCGGGCGGCATGCCGCCCGGTTGCCGCCGACCAGCTCGCCGATGCACGGGCTCCGCGTCGGTGCGTCGTCCTTGGCCGCCGTGGCTGAGGTGTAGTGCCACACGGTCTTGACTCCGTCGGTGTTCGTCTCGAACGTGTACCGGGCGGACTTCGCCGGGAGGTCGTACGAGACGAGGTCGCCGCCCTTGCAGCCGGAGAGCACCATCACCGCCGCGGCTGCGAGCAGCATGAGGGCCCCCTGCGGCGCCGTGCCGATGGCACCGGGATGTTCATCGATTCGGTCTCGCGCAGCAGGCCGCTGCCGAGCGCCTCGGCCGCCTGTGCCGCGAAGCGCTCCTCGGGCAGACCTGTGACCGCGAGCAGCGTCGTGCAGTCCGCCGGGCCGGAGAGCACCGCGGCCGCGTAGAGAACGGTGCGGGTGTCGGGGCCAAGCCGCTGCACGCGTTCGAGCACGGCGTCGCGGATCGTGGGCGGAACCTCGATGCGCTCCGGCCGACGCCGCGCCCAACCGCCGTCCCGGCGGACCAGATCGGCACGGTCGTGCATCAGCCGCACCGATTCCTCCACCGCCAGCGGCACGCCCTCCGTGCGCGCATGCAGGAACGCCGCGAACTCGTTCGACACGTGTTCCCCGGCCAGCATCGACGAGACGAACGAGGCCGTCTGCGCCACATCCAGCGACCGCGGTGTCAGTCTGACCAGGTGGGCGTCGGACGGCAGCCGCGAGGACAGCCGCAACAGCAGCGAGGCCGAGGGCACTTCGTCCCGCCGGAAGGTCAGCACGATACTCACCGGCTGCGGCCGGCGGGAGACGAGGAACAGCAGGAACTCAAGCGTCGCCTCATCGGCCCAGTGGACGTCCTCCAGGGCCTCGGGTGCCGGAGGCAGGTCGTCGGCCCACTCCGGGAACAGGGGCCGCAACGCACCTCCCACTCCGCTCAGCCCGAGACCGGCAACGTTGTCAGCACCGTCGCGTACCGCGTCCACCACCGCTCCGAGGGTGTACGGAACCCTCAGCTCCGGACAGGCACCGACCAGAGCCTGCCGCCCCGCTCCTCCTGGGAGGCCAGGACCTCACGCAGCAGCCGGGTCTTGCCGATACCCGCCTCACCCTCGATCAACACGACCACGGGGCTCTCTGGACGGCCGACTCGAGCGCGTCCAGCTCACCGTCCGGGGTGTCTCCGACACACCAACCGAGTCGGGCCACTGTGTTCCGTTCCGTCGGGAGAGTCGCGAGCGCGGCTGCGACTGCCTGCGCCCGGCCCCCTCCCCCGTTCTGGTCGCGGCCGGGAGCCGCAGATCTCCGGGAGGACGCGGTACACCGGCGACGGAGGCGGCTCGAACCCGTGCCTGGGGTCTGTCGCCCACCAGGGCGACGTGGGCTCGGCTTCTCCATGCGACCGAGGACCGTCCCGGTGCGCCGGCCCACCGCCAAGGACCGGGCCAGGTCGAGTTCCTCGAAGAGGTGCAGGCCGAGCCGGACCGCGGGTGCCGTGAGGCCGGCCATCTACGGGTTTTCGCCACGTCGAAGGGCTTCACGGGTTCGTACGAACTGGCCACGGTGGTCATCGCCGGGAAGAGTTCGGCGTCGTCGGCGACGTCCTGGTGGCCCGACCGGTCACCGCGGGTGATGTCTCCCGGCTGGACATCGGCTCCTGCCACAGCCGGAGGGTGCCGAGTGGCCCGTGACGCCACGGTGGCCCGCGCTCACCGTCACGGCGCCCAGAACACCGTCGATGCGGGCCACCGGCAGTGGAGGTGGCGGGGCGGGGCGAGTCTCACGTGAACGACCCGCCACCCTCCGCATGACACCTCGCGGACATCAGCTGACTGCCGGGCCGGGGTCGTTGGGGTGCGTCTGCAGCGGGGTGATCGCCGCGGTCGCCCACGGCCACATCGGCAGGCTTGCGAGGACTCCCTCGCGCAACTGCGTCTCGTCGTCGGCGCGCCACACGCCGATGACGCGAAACTCGCCGACCGGCCGCCACAGCCTGAACAGATGGCCTTCGGCGGCGAGTTCCCTGGCCCGCACGGCCTCGGCGGCACGGCGCCGGTCGACCTCCGCCGGGTCGGTGCCCTCGGGCACACGGGCGGTCAGCTCGACCAGAAACTCCTTCATGGTCTCTTCCTCTCTTGGTTCGTGGCTTCGTGTTCCGGCGTTTGTCTCCGCGGGAGAGGCGGGTCTTCGCGGCCGTCCGCGGGGGGCTCTACGGTGCGGTGGTGGCCGTGCGGTAGAACTCGGCCGCGGTGAAGGTGGCGGGGACTCCGAGTTCGGCGGCGACCGCGGTGAGCCCGGCTTCGGCGGTGGCTAGATCGGTGTGGCCGTCGGTGCTGAAATGCGGGGCGATGAACTTCTCGTAGTGTGCTCGGACCTCGTCCGCGGTGTGCCGGCCGAGGAATGTCTGCAGATAGCGCACCGTGGTCTCGGGATCCTTCTGGATCACCTCCAGGGCACGCCGGTGGGCTCGTACGACGGCTTGGACCGCGGGACCGTCCGGGTCGATGTAGGTGGGGTCGACGGCCACGCCCACGGTGGGGATCCGGAAGTGGTCGCCGACGAAGGCCAGCACCTCCCAGCCGTACTCGACGGCCAGTGCTTCCGGTGCCATGGTGTCGCCGACCATGGCGGCGTCGATGTCGCCCTCCCGCAGCCGGCGCAGGTCCATGGCGTAGTCGCCGGGCCAGCGGACGATCGTCTGGACGTCACGGTCGACGTCGATGCCGGCCTGGCGGAGCACGATCCGGGTGAAGACCCCGGGGCCGGTGTGCGGCGGAGTCACCGCCAGCCGCCGGCCGGCCAGGTCGGCCAGGGAGGTCAGGCCGGGACGGGCGAGGAACCAGAACAGCGGGCGGGCGGTGTTGACATGGAGCGCGACCCACGGGATGCCTTCGTTCAGCCTGGACAGAACCGTCCGGCCGAGCCCGATGACGGCGACGCGGCGCAGTTGCTCCGAGTCCCAGGTACAGCCGTCGCGGAGGGCGACGTGCACGCCCTCGTCGGCGTAGAAGCCCTGTTGGTCGGCGATGTAGGTCACCAGTTCCTCGTGGGGGCCCCGCCCGACGTACGCGAGATCGATCATGTGCACGGCGTTCTTCCTTTACGGTGATGGTGTGTTGCAGTGAGGGTGTGTTCCGGTGACGCGGGCGCCTGTCCGGCCGTCGGCCGGCGGGAGGGGACGCGGACCCGCGGACGCAGGGCCCGCGACTTCGGGGCGCGCGAGGGATACCGCCGCGTGCTCGCCGGCGGGGGCACTGCTCGTATGTGTGCGGCGCTTGGAACGGCTGGGACTCGGGCACGGACCCGGGTGCGGTCGTGGAGTTCGGTCCTGCGGAAGGACGGTCGCCGCCTGTCAGCCCTTATGTGGCGCGGCATCGGGACGCCGGCCCGCGGTCACGGTCTGGCTACCGTGGCCGCCTGTATCTGTCGACCCGGTCCCGGTCGATGTCCACGCCGAGCCCTGGGCCTTCGGGCACGACGAGGTGACCGTCGTCGTAGCGGACGGGGGTCACGGTGAGGTCGTCCTGCAGCAGCAACGGCCCGATGAGCTCACACCCCATCTCGAGTTCCGGCACCGAGGCGAACACGTGCGCGGCGGCCGCGGTACCGATCGAGGTCTCGATGGCGGTGCCGCCGTAGCACCGCAGACCGCCGTGGTTGGCGATCGTCGCCACCTCCACCGCCGCCCGCAGCCCACCGGCCTTCCCGATCTTGACGGACACCGAATCGCACGCCCTCGCGGTGACGGCGGACATCGCGTCACCGGGCCGGCAGATGCTTTCGTCTGCCATGATGCGCAGGGTCGTCGACCGCTCGACCAGCGCCGCCATCCCCGCGAGGTCCCGGCGGCCGACCGGCTGTTCGACCACGCTCACGCCCATCGCTTCCAGCTCTGTCACGCAGGTCACCGCCGTGCGGTAGTCCCAGCTTCCGTTCGGATCGACGAGGTAGTCGCAGTCGGCGCCGATTTTGGTGATGAGCCGGCCGGCCCGCTTGAGATCCTCGGCGGGCGGCAGCGCGCCGAGCTTCAGTTTCAGCGCGGGGTGCCCCTGTCCGAGACGCTCGACGGCCTCGTCGACGACTTCTTGCTCTCCGCTGCCGCTGAGTGCCCAGCGCACGGGCAGCCGCGGGCGCGCGGCACCACCGAGCAGGCGGTGGACAGGCACTTCGAGGGCCCGACCGGTGGCGTCCAGGACTGCCATCTCCACGGCGGCCTTGGCGAATTCGTTGCCGTGGCTCGCCCTGTCCATCGCGGCGCGGATCAGCGGGAGCGCCAGGCAGTCCATGCCCTCCAGTACCGGGGCCAGGTAGAGCTCGATGAGCTGCTGCTGTCCCTCGATGCTCTCGCCGCTCCACCACGGACCGCCCGGCGACACCCCTTCACCGATGCCGATGACACCGGCATCGGTGTGCACCTCCACCAGCAGGTAACTCTGGTGGCGGATCTCGTGGTTGGCGAACCGATGCGGCCGGGACGTCGGCACGTCGACGATCGTGGTCCGCAGCTTGCCGATCCGTAGCGTGCTCACGGATGTTCCTTTCTTGGACGAAGCCTGGTGCAGGCCGATCAGGGGGTCGTCTCGTCACTCGGGCAGTTCCAGGACGAGCTCCTCGCTCAGTGCCCTGGACACGCAGATCATCAGCACCGTGTTCCCGGCGCGCTCCGCTTCGCCCAGCACGTCGTCGCGGTGGTCGGGCAGTCCCTTGACCACCTTGGTCTCGCACGTGCCGCAGATGCCGTCGCGGCAGTCGAAGTCCAGGTCGTAGCCCTCGCTTTCGAGAGCTTCGAGAATCGACTGGTCCGGGCCGACCCGCACCCGGTGTCCCGAATCGGATATGACCACGTCGAAGCCGGTGTCGTTCGGGGCGGGCGCCCGCGACGACGGCTGGAAGCGCTCGACTCTGACCGCCGACGGATCCAGTGCCAGATCCTCCACGGCCCGGGTCATTGCCTCCGGCCCGCAGCAGTACACGGTCCAGCCCCTGTGTCCGTCGAGGAGCGCCTGCAGGTTCACGAGGCCCTCCTGCTCGTCATCGGCATGGATGGTGACCCTGCTGTCCGCCCAGGAGACGATCTCGTCGTGGTAGGCCATCAGCGAGCGACGGCGGCCGCAGTAGACGAACTCGAAATCCGGGACGCCGGCGGCCCGCACCTGCCGCAGCATGCTGAGGATCGGGGTGATCCCGATACCTCCGGCGAGGAAGAGATACCGGTCCGCCCGCACCAGCGGGAAGTTGTTGTAGGGACCTTCCACCGGGATGACGGACCCCACGTCCAGCTCGTCGTGGACGTACGTACTGCCGCCGCGCGACGTCGGCGACCTGTGGACGGCGATGATCCAGCTGCCGTCCTCCCGGTCGGGGCCGCACAGTGAGTACTGCCGGGTCAGGCCGGCCGGCAGACCGAGGGCGATGTGCGCTCCCGGCTCCCACGCCGGGAGCGGTTCGCCCGCGGCATCGGCCAGCCGGATCTCGACGACGTCGTCTACGACCTGCCTTCGCCCCTCGACCCTCACCCGGCGTGTCGTGTTCCCGCCCCTCATGACTCTCCCGCCGCCGGCGAACCGCCGAGGTGCCCGTGGAAGAAGTGCAGCGTGCGGTGCCACGAGTCGGCGGCGGCTTCCGCCGACTCGTGTCCCTTCTCGGACAACCCGGCGAGGAAGCTGTGCCCGGCGCGCTCGTACCAGACGACCTCGTGCTCGCCGGGTGCCCGCTCCAGTGCCGCCTCCAGCAGGTCCACCTCGTCCGGGTCGATGTAGTCCTGCCGGCCCCAGAAGGCGAGCACCGGACCGGGGATCCGGGCGGCGACCGCGATCGGCTGGTCCGTCGGGACCTTCGCCCCTGCCACGCCCCTCGGGAACGCGTAGTAGGTCACGGTCGCCTGGTTCGGCCGGCTCGACGCCGCCAGCAGGGCGAACGTACCGCCCAGGCAGAACCCCAGCATGCCGAAGCGTCCCGTCCCCCCACCGATCTCGTCGATGACCTTGCCGAGGTCGCCGACGGCCTGGACGTCGTCGAGCAGGGCACGCCGCGCGAACGCGGCTTCCCGGCTTGAGTCCCCGGCCTCGCCGACCCGGTGGAACAGGTCCGGGACTACCGTCCGGTAGCCGTGCTCCGCGAGCAGGCCGGCCAGGTACCGGTAGAACGGGTTGACCCCGAAGATGTCGGACGCGATGACGATCTGAGGCGCCTCGACACCTCCCGCACGGACGGTGTCGGGTTCGAACACCAGGTACGGAACCGGATCGGTACCGGCTGTTCGCCGCCGTTCCTGACGAACTGTCAGTTCGGGCCGCGGAGCGGTGGAGTGGACATGGCACATCGGAGTACCGGTTCCTTTCTCGCGGCTACTGGGGCTGCAGTACGAAGGTGAATTCGCCGTGCGTCCAGCTGTCGCCGTCCACGTCGGTCTTGCTCAGCGGAATGATCAGGCCCTGCTTCACGCCCTCGGCGCAGTCGCTGTCCAGGTAGGGGTCGCCCCCGAAGTAGAGCTGCGTCACCAACGGCTTGTAGCCCTCGGCCGTGATCCTGAAATGCAGGTGAGCGGGGCGCCAGGTGTGCCGGCCCAGAACCGAGTTGAGCAGGTCGCCGGTGGGCCCGTTCTTCGGGATCTCGTACGGGGCGGGACGGATGCTGCGGAACGCCGTCGTGCCGTCCTCGTCGACGGGAACACGGGCCCGCAGGATGAAGTCGTCGGGCATGCCCGCGTCGATGAAGCTGTACAGCCCCTTGTCGGTGGCGTGCCACACGTCGATCACCGCCGCGGGCAGAGGCTCCCCGGCCGGATCGCGTACCGACGCCTTGAACAGCATCTTGTCGCCCGCCTCGTCGGGGCGCATCGGCAGCGTGTACGGCTGCCGGCTCAGCAGCGGCGCCCCGGGCTTGTAGTAGGGGCCCTCTATGGCACTCGGCGTCCACGGACCCTCGCCGTAACTGGTGGTGTCCACGGTCGCCTCGAGGAAATTGTCCATCCACAAAGGCCATTCACCCGCCTCGCTCACCCGGACCAGATACCGAGTGACCGCCGCGTAGTCCTCGTACTGAAGACGGTGACGAACAATGAACTCCCTCACCATCTCCATGAACTCGTCGAACAACTCCACAACACGCTGATCCGCCATCTCATCCTCCTGTGGAAGCCGCCGGAACGGGAATCCAGCATCCGTGCGACCGGCAACCGGATTCGACGACGACGCTAACGGCACCCACACGACACCGGCCAATACCGGATCGAAACGGCCCACCGTGCCGTACGGGTATCACGCTATCGAGGCGAACTCCCGGGCCATGTCGGCAAGTCCCCGTCGCCATGAGATCCATGAGTCAGTGAACAGAACCTGCTGAGCTGGCGTTTTGAGCGGCGGGGACTGGCCGAGCCGCCGGCCGACGCGCGTCCGCACGCGACCCGGCGTACGCGATTTCGGCTGTCGTGGACCGTGGAATCCACCGGCGGTCAGAAAACACAACCGGCTGCATGACGCGGGTCGCGAAAGGTATGACGGCGGCGAGTTCTCGGTATTGGACGACACACGACGCCGGTGCCTAACGTCTGCTGAACGTGCCGGCGTGACCACCCGAATCCTTCCTGAATCGAAGACGACCTGGAGGACGTATGCATGCTGTGATCATCGGTGGCGGAATGGGAGGGCTTTTCGCCGCCCTGGCTCTCCGTGAAGCAGAGGGCGTGTTCGATTCGATCGACGTCTACGAGCAGACCAGGACTCCCACCACCGCGGGCGCCGGCCTGAACATATCCCCCAACGGTGCCCGGCTGTGCCACTGGCTGGGCGTCGACCTCGACGGTGGCGACCCCAAGGGCCCCGACGGCGTGCCGGACGGCGGGCGTGCCGCGATCCTGGAAGCGTCCCGGGAGATACTGGCCGACGGATCGGTGTCTCGTAAGCCGATCCCGTACAACACGCCGGAGCAGCTGAGCCAAGGCGGTGGTTTCCACCACATGCACCGGCAGGACCTGCTGATGTGCCTGCACAAGCGGGTGAGCGAGCTCGGCCCCGAGTCCGGTGTGAAGTGCCCCGTCCGCGTGCACATGGGCAAGCGTCTGACGAAGCTGTCGCAGGACGAGCACCGCGCGACGGCCGTCTTCGAGGACGGGACGACGGTCACCGCCGACCTGGTGGTCGGAGCCGACGGAATCGGGTCCAGGGTACTGAAGGAGACGTGGCCCGGCAGGGGGCAGCGGCGCTGGACGGACGTCGTGTGTTACCGGGGACTGATCCCGCGCGACAAGGTCGCTGCCCTGCGGAAGCCGGACGGCAGCCCGCTCGACCACAACCCGATCGACTCGTACAGCATGGACACCCGCCGGCACGACACCGCGTGGGTGATGACGTACTGGGTCCGCGGCGGGGAACTGCTCAACGTGTGGTATGGCGTGTACACCCCGGACTCGGGCGAGTTCCCCGAGGACTGGGCGGGCTGGAAGCCGATCGAGAACGCCGACATCCTGGAGACGACCGAGCGTGCGTTCGCCGGCGATCCTCGCAAGGACGACATCCTCGCGATGGGCGCCGCGATGGTCGAGCCGACGAAGTGGGGGCTCTACGACCGGGACGCTCTCGAAGACTGGCAGGAGGGCCGGATCTGCCTGCTCGGGGACGCGGCGCACCCGATGCTTCCGACGTTCGGTCAGGGAGTCAACCAGACCCTTGAGGACGGCGCGGCGCTGAGCAGCTGCTTCAAGCTGCACGGCGACGACGTCTACAGCGCCCTTCTGCACTACGAGCGCGTCAGGCATTACCGGGCGAGCCGCTTCCAGTTCGCGTCCAAGTTCAACTTCAAGGTCCTGGAGCCCGAGGACACACCGGAGCGCAAGGCGTTGCTGGCGGCGGCCGACGAGCGCGACTTCCCGCTGTTCGCCCACGAGCAGCGAGCCGGCAACGACGACGCGTGGATCTACGACTTCGACGCACGCGACGTCGGGGACTCGCTGCCGAGGAAGAAGCTCGGCCCGTGGGACTTCCGCGACCGAGAAGTGATCGCCAGCGCGCGCAGGGAAGTGATGCGCAACCTGTGGAAACCGCAGAATCCGTCGACCGGCGACCGGGAGGTGACCAGGGACGAGCTCGCGGGGCACAACACCTTCGACGACTGCTGGATCGTCATCGGTGGCAAGGTGTACGACTTCAGCGAGTGGAAGGACCACCACCCGGGCGGAGCGTTCGTCGCCCGCATGTACGCCGGGCGGGACGCGACCGCGGAGTTCTCCGACTTCCACAGCAAGGCGGCGCTCAAGCACATGGACAACTTCTGCGTCGGCCGGCTGGTCGACTAACGCCCTGCGCCTGAAGTTCGTTGTGCCGGTGCGGCTTTGCCCGCACGACGCGCACGGGGTCGGCCGTCAGCCGGACCGACGCGGACCTTCGACGAGCGCGAGACACGGGTGCGTCCGGTCACGACGGACGGCCTCAGACCTGGCCTCCGGCCTGGCCCCTGCCCGGCATGACCGGATCCGCGAGTCGCGCGGTCCGTTCAACTCCCCTCGGTCACCGGCCCGGTGCGCGACACACGCCCCTTCTTGGCAAGCAATCGGATTCAAGGGGTTCCGCGATCGACCGCGGCCCCGGATGGAGGGAAACCCATGCCCATGTCTGAGGAGAACCACGCCGCGGTGGCGGTCACCGGGGTGACCGGTGCGCTGGGCAGCAGAATCGCCGCCCGGCTCGCCCTGCACGGCGTGCCCCAGCTCCTCGTCGGGCGCAGCCCTGACCGTATGACCGACCTGCCGGGTGCTCAGCGGCGCGGTCCTGCCGCCTACGACGACGCCCCGGCCATGCGCAAGGCACTCGAGGGCGCGTCGACCCTCATCCTGGTCTCCGGATACCGTACGGGCCGCCGACTGGAGGAACACGCGACCGCGATCGAGGCGGCGACGGCGGTCGGCGTGGAGCGCGTCCTGTACGTGTCCCTCGTTGGCGCCTCGCCGGTCGCCACGTATCTCAACGCACGCGACCAGTGGACGACCGAACAGTTCCTGGCCGGGTCCGGAATCCGTCACACGGTGCTCCGCGCGGGCTGGTACTCGTCGACGCCGGCGGCCCTCGCCGACGAGGACTTCGTCGTGAGGGGCCCGGCGCACACCGGCCGGGCCGCCTTCGTCACCCACGAGGACATCACTCGGGTGATCACGACGGTCGCCCTCGACGACGGTCCCCGCTCCGAACACGACGGCGCGGTCCTGGAGATCACCGGGCCCGAGGCGCTGACCCTCGACGAAGCGGTCACCCGGATCGCCGCGGCCACCGGCCGCCCCTACCGCTTCCAGACCGAGACCCTTGAGGAAGCCTTCGCGCGGCGCTGGCGACGGGGTGTCACCGGGGAACAGATCGAGACCTGGATCTCGTGGTTCCAGGCGATCGACAGGGGCGAGGTCTCCACGGTCACCGACGTCGTCCCCCGGCTCACCGGCTCGCCGGCGACACCGATCTCGGACGCGGCCTGGTGGCCCGAGCCCACGACAGCGCGCGGTGTCCGATGAGGGGCATTTGCATCAACGGCCGCTGAACTCCCAGGAGGCGGCGGCAATGCCGGGGCCGGCGACGAGGGTGTATCCCAAAAGGGACCCCGCGCCGGCCCCGGACGGCAGGTGAGACCGGCCGCTCCGGACCCGCCTCCCCAGAAGGCACTTCCCGTCAACGGCGGCGGCCGGAACATCGACCTCGTGGACCCGGGCTACGTCCCGTTGACGATCGGCATCCGGGGTGATGTGTGGCCGCGCTCGATGTCGGCGGTGATCGGCAAGTCGAGAGAGCCACGGCGTTTCGATGCAGCCACCGATCAGTCTCCCCTCCGCCCCCACGGCACCGCTCCCGTCGAACCGTGTCCTGGCACCGAGCGAGCCGAACGTGTACGCGCTTATGCCGGGGCAGGCGGCGCAGTCCTCGTAGCTGCTGGTCCGACGGCGATCGGACAGCGTCGGGCCGAACCGGTGGCCCCGGACCTGAACGTCACGGAGCGGCGGCGTTCAGGCGCTCACGCAGAGGGACGGCATCGAGGGTGTGTGCTGCGGCGCGACGACATGTCACCGCGACGCGGGCCGGTTGCCGTCGAACGCTGCCCGGATCAAGTCTCGGAGGTCGGAGGCCGTCACCGGACGCGGTGGCAGTGGGAGGTCGGCCAGCACCGCCGATGCCGCTACGACCGCCACGTCCACGTCTGCCTCGCGCATACCGATTCCGGCAAGCGCCGTGGGTGCGGCGAGGAGCCGGTGGAGGTCCCAGATCAGGCCGCCGGCGTCGCTCACGGGACCGGTGATTCCGAGACTCTCGAGGACGGCCTGGGTGTCGGTCACGGCGGCCGGCGCGAGGTGCGCGACGGTGTAGGGAAGGAGCACGGTGTGCAGGGGGCTGTGCGGAAGGTCGAGCAGGCCGCCGAGGACGTGACAGAGTTTGTGGTGCAGACCGGTGGTGGCCACCTCCAGCGACCATCCGGAGAGCCAGGCGCCTCGCAGCGCGAAGCTGCGGGCGGACACCTCACGGGGCCGTTCGAGGATGGTCGGCAGAGCCCGGGCCATGGAGCGGATCCCCTCGCCGGCAGTCAGCCGCGTCAGCGGGGACGCATCGTGGGCGTACAGTGCCTCCACGCAGTGTGCGATGGCGTTGATACCGCTCGTCACCGAGATCTCCGCGGGGAGATCCAGGGTCAGTTCGGGATCGTAGACCACCGTGCGGGGCCGGACAGCGGTCGCTCGCCCGGTGGTCTTCTTGCCGTCCTGGGTCATCCCCCAGATCGAGGTCATCTCACTGCCGGCGTAGGTGGTCGGAATGGCCACCAGCGGCAGTTCCAGTTTCCTGGCGACGCCCTTGGCGAGACCGGTGGCCGAACCGCCGCCGATGCAGACCAGTACTCCCGCGCGGGCGTCGCGGATGGTGGTCACGGCCTTGTCGACGGCGTGCACGGGTACGTGCTGCACCACCTCGCCGACGCGCGCGCAGACCCCTCCCGCCGCATCCGCTGTCAGCCGGTCCGCGGCGCTCTGGGCGGTCGGATCGTGAATCACCGCGATCCGATCGCCGTACCGGGATGCCTCACGGGCGGCGACCGAGATCAGGCCGGGCCCGAACACGACCCGTGAAGCAGGCCATTCGTGGACGAAGCCCGTGAGTTCTGCCGAAGGCAAGGACGGATCGTTCCCGTTCATGATGATGGATCTCCTCATTCAACAGGGCTCGTGGTTCGAGTCCAGAGATGCTCGGTCTCGTTGCCGCCGGGACCAGGTGCGGGCGGCACCTCCGACCTGCTTTCCGTCGAGGTGGTCATGCCGACCCCGGTGCACGCGCACCGGTCCGGCCATCGGTCCGGCGGCCCGCATCGGGTAGGTGACGGGGATCTGCGCAACCGGTCCACGACCGAGGGCCTCGAGCGAGGGGTGCGCTGTCACGCGGTACGGGGGCTGCGGCACGAAGGTGGACAGGGATCCGGCATCCGCACGACCGACGACCGGATTCCACGATCACGCTAACCGCGCCCGCACACCACGGGCCAATACCCGATCGGAACGGACCACCGAGCCGCACGAGTATCACGCCGGCCCGTCTCCCGGGTCATCCGGCCCCGGGCGAGGTGGCGGAGACATGATCGAGGAAGGCCTGGACGAGCGAGGGCGTGTCGTCCGCGCGGTACAGGCAACTCAGCTTCTCCTGAGGCGTGTCGGCCAGCGGTACGAAGCCGACGCCCGGGAGCGTGATTCCGGTCGCGGACCGGGGCACCACCGAGCAGAATCCGGCCGATGCCACATATCCCAGGGCGGTGAGCACGTCCCCGGCCTCTCGGACCACATGCGCCGTGAACCCGGCCTGGGTGCACAATTGGCTGACCTCGTCGGCGAAGCTGGGGCGAGGGGCCGCGGGAAAGAGAACGAGTTCCTGGTCGTGCAGATCGGCCAGCGCCGCCTTGCCCGTCTGCAGCAGCGGATGAGCCTCGGGAACGGCGAGGTAGAGGGGTTCGCTGGCGACGTGTCGCACGGCGAGCCCCGTTTCGCTTCGGTACTGGCGACTGAAACCCAAGTGCATGCGTCCGTCGCGGATCGCATCGGCCTGCACGTTCTTCGTGGCCCTTTCGAGGACCAGGCTCACCGCGGGACGGGTCTGGAGGAATCCCCGCAGCAGGCGCGGCACCGTGTCGAACATCGGGGAACCGAAGTAGCCCACCACCAGGGAGCCTGCCTGTCCCGCGTCGGCCAGCCGTGCGCGGTCGATGGCGTGGGCGGTCAACTGCACGATCCGGTAAGCCTGTTCGAGCAGGAGTGCACCGGCCTCGGTCAACTCGACACCGCCGGGGGTGCGCATGAAGAGGCGGGCGCCGACGGCCCGTTCGAGCCGTACGATCCGCCGGGTCAACGGCGGCTGGGTCATGTGCAGCCGCGCCGCGGCCCGGCTGACGTTTCCCTCCTCGGCGACGACGATGAAACATTCGAACTGTCGGAGATCAACTGGGAGCACTCGCTACTCCAAGACTGGGAATGACCAGAATCCGTGCTCTTCGGCCCTCACGCACCCACCCGCAACCCGGCGACACCTACTCCCGAGGTGCCGCGGGCGAGTCACAGCGGGAGCCGAGTCCCTTGGCGTTTGCAGTAATTGCGGTGATTACGCGGCTACTCAACAAACAAGTCCGTTTCGTCGCTTCTCACCTTGGTGACATCTCGCGTCCACATTCCAACGCCCTGGCATCCGTCGGCATCCCACAGATGGGTTATATGAAGGTGATCGCCGCACCGGGCGGTGTACGGAAACTCCGCTTTGATCAGGGTGCGTGACGACGCCGATGGGAACCCACGCTCGTAGCGGACACGACCCGTACGCCATGCTTGCCCCATGAGCAGCACGAACCCAGCCGAGAGCCAGGCCGGCGGGTGCGGGGACCAGACCGTCACCGGGCTGAGCCTGCGGGGGCGGGAACGCGAGATCTCGACGGTCCGTGAGGCCCTGGACGCGGTCCACGGCGGGCTGGGCCGCTGCGTCGTCGTAGAGGGCTCGCCCGGCGTCGGCAAGAGCCGTTTCCTCACGGAGCTCGACGGGATGGCGCGGCGGTTCGGCTTCGACGTCGTGTCGGTGCGCGCCGATGAGCTCGACCAGTACGCGGCGAGAGCCACGCTCCTGTCCGCCCTGTGCTCCTCCTCCGGTTCCGTCGGGATCGCGGAAGCCGCGGACGATCAGCGGCTCCTGCTCCTGGACTCCATCGCGGACACCCTGGAGGAGCGGGCGCAGCGCGCACCGGTGGCCGTTCTCGTGGACGACGCGCAGTGGGCCGATCCCGCGACCCTGTTCGTCCTGCGCACCCTGCCCGGACGGCTCGTCGCCTCCCGCATCCTCTGGGTGCTGGCCCTCCGGTCGGACAACGAGAGGCCGATCGTAGCCAGGGTCCGGGAGGACCTCGAACATCTCGGCGCCCGATGGCTGGCCCTCGGCCCACTGCCGCAGCGACATCTGCGGCACATCGCTGCCGACGTCCTCGGGGAGCGGCCGTCACCCGGTCTGGTAAGACGCCTGCACGGCGTAGGGGGCAATCCCTTCCTCGCGATTGAACTGGCGCGCGCCTTCACCGACGTCGCCGCGGAAGAGGGCGGAGCAAGCCTCCTCCACGACAGTATTCCCGCCAGTTTCCGGCGCAATATCGCCGCGCGTCTGGAACGGCTCCCGCCGGACGCCGTACGCCTGCTCCAGATCGGCTCCGTCCTCGGCCGTGAATTCGACTTCGGCGCGGCCGCCCGGATGCTCGGCAGACGGGTGGGCAGTCTGCTCTCGGGCGCCGAGGCGGCTTTGGACGCCGGTCTTCTCTCAGCCGACGGCCCCCGGCTGGCCTTCCGCCACGACCTCATACGGCAGGCCTTCCACGAGAACCTGCCCCAGGCCATACGTACCGCTCTGCATCAGGAGGCGGCGGACACGCTGCGCGCCGTCGGGGCACGCCCCGCCGAAGTGGCCTGGCACGTGCTGCTGTCGGGCGGCCCGGTCGACGACCAGGCCGTGACCACGCTGACCACCGCCGTACGAGACATGTCGTCCTCGGCGCCGGACGCGGCGGCGGACCTGGCCCAACGCATCGCGGGCCTGCTGCCCCGGCACGACCCGCGCCGTATCGCGCTGCTGACCGACGCCGTCGAGTACCTGGGCCGCACCCGCCGGCTCCACGAGGCGCTGGAACTGGTCGACGCCACGACGTCGGCGGGCCTCGAACCCGCGCAGGAGGCGCGGCTGCGGCTGGCGGCCGCCGAGATCCACCAGGCCGCGGGTGACGACGCCGCCGCGATGAGCCACCTGGAGACGGCCCTCGATCTGCCCGGGCTGCCGTCCGACCTGCGGGTCCGGCTGCTGAAGACGAAGGCCACGGGCCACGTCTACCTGGGAGACATCGCCGCCGCCGAGCGGACCGGGACCGGGCTGGTCGAGGCCTCCCACGGCAGCGACGACCCGGCCGTCGTGGTCAGCGCCCTGATCTTCCAGTCCCAGACCTGCTTCTACCGCGGCCGGCTGGCCCGCGCCCTCGAACTCGCCGAGGAGGCCACCCGGCGCGCCGGCACCGTGCCCGTCGCGCTCTATCTGCGGCCCCCGCGGATCGCGGCGCTGTGGCTGGCCACCGTACTGACCGACACCGACCGGCTGGCCGACGCCCAGCAGGTCCTGCGGGAAGGACAGCGCGAAGCGGAGGCGCTGGGCCTGGGCTGGTCACTGCCCCACTGGCATGCCGCCCGCGCCTGCGCGCTCCTCGAACAGGGAGCCCTGGACGACGCGGCCGTGGAGGCCGAGGCCAGCCTGGCGGTGGCGGGCGAGCTGGAGATCACCCTGTCCAGCCCGCAGGCCCGCGCGGTCCTGGCGCTCGTGGAACTGCGACGCGGTGACCTCGCGAAGGCCAAGGTTCACCTCGCCGCCGCCCCCACCGGCGCCCACACACAGCGCTACGGCCCGTGGGTGAGCCTCGCCCGGGCCTGCCTGGCGGACGCGGAGGGCGACGCGGGTGCGTCGGCGGTCGCACTCGCGGAGTGCTTCGGGACCGGGGAACCGGCGTGTCTGCTGGTCCTCACACCGTCTCATTGGCCCACGGTCGTCCGCACTGCACTCCGCGGCGAGCACCCGGCGCTCGCCGAGGCTGTCTGCGGTGCCCTGCTCGACCTGACCGCGGAGGACGGGAGCCGGCATATCACCGGGGCGGTCCGCGCCCACGTGGACGGCCTGCTGCAGCACGACGCCGGCGCCCTGGAGTCCGCCGTCGCCGCCTACCGGAACACCGGCAGACCACTGGCCCTCGCCGCGGCCTGCGAGGACCTCGCCGAGCTGATGGCCAGGACGGGCCAGGCGGCTGCGGCTATCCCCTACCTCGAGGAGGCTTCACGCCTCACGTCGGCCTCGGGCGCCGATCGCGACCAGGGACGCATCAGGGAACGCCTGCGGCAGCTCGGCGTCCGTTCCGTCCTGGCGCGCACCGACACCGCCGGCCCGTGGGGCTGGCAGGACCTGACCGAGTCCGAGCGGAACCTCGTCCCACTCGTCGCCGAGGGCCTCACCAACCGCGCCGTCGCCGACCGGCTCTACGTGTCCGTACACACCGTCAACACCCACATGAAGCACATCTTCACCAAGCTCGGCATCAACTCCCGCGTCGAGCTGACCCGGCTGGCGATCGAGCGGGGCATCGACAGGGACGGGTGAGCGCTGCACCGGCCGCCGGGTGCGGGGGCAGCGAGCACGGCCACACCGTGGTCGTGGTCCCATCTCACCCTCACGGTCTTCACCTTGGTCACGGGCACCTCGGTCGGAGCAGACGATCGCACGAAGGAGCCCCCGTGTCCGGCGAACCCTCTGGTGAGCCACCCGGTTCGAGACACCGTTCGAGGCCCGGGGAAAGAGAGCGAGATTGGTTGCGGCTGTCATTCCCCTACCTGGAGACGGCCGTCCGGGACGCCGGGATGCGTTCCAGGACACCGCCCGCGAACACGTCGTACAGCGGCAGCGTCTCCAGGTGGACGTAGCCGATGTGGCAGTCGCAGACGGCCAGCGGGCAGGCCCGGGGCCGGAGCGCGGCGCGGAAGGAGCCGTCGTGGAGGTTGCCGAGCGGCGCCGGGACGAAGTGGCAGCGGCGGACCGTACCCGCCCCGTCCACCGAGACCACCGACTCGCCCGTCCGGCACGGCAGTCCGGCGCTGGCGTGCGGGGTCCGGCTGTAGGGGAACAGCGGGTCGAGGTCCGCGCGCAGCCGTCGGGCCGCGTCCAGGTGGTCCGTGAGGCCGACGATCCCCACGCTGTACCGGATGCCGCGCGCCGCCAGGTCCCGGCACTCGGCGAGGAACCGGTCGTAGGGCGTCTGGCCAGGGTGGTACGTGCACCACACGGCGAGCGTGCCGGGGTCGGCGTCGGCGTCGGCGTCGGCGAGCCAGTCGGTGCGGCGGCTCAGGTTGGTCTGGATGGCCAACCGGCGCACATGCGGCCGGTGGGACAGTTCCACGAGGGCCCGCCGGTACCAGGACCGGACCAGCCCCTCACCCCAGGGCGTGAACAGGACCGACAGCCGGTCCTCGGTCTGCGCCCGGGCCCACTGAGTGAAGCGTTCCAACGCGGCGCGGTCCGAGCGCAGTTGCTCGGTGGAGCCGCGCCGCTTGGCGAACGGGCAGTACGGGCAGTCGTAGTCGCAGGAGGCGAGCGGGCCGCGGTAGAGCAGGGTCAGGTCCATGGCGTCGCGGTACTTCCGCTCGTAGGCGGACATCTGCCGGGTGGACGACGTGGACCTCGCCCCGCTGCTCGACGACGACGGTACGCCGGTGACCTTCGCGCGCTGGTACACCGGCTGGTTGGAGAAGGCCGAGAGCACGGCTCTGTCGGCACCGTAGACCCGTCGCGCCCTTGTTGGCTCTGCGCCCTCGGTCAACAGGGCGACTGCCAGTGATCACGAACCCGATGGTCAAGGCATGCGGACGGGACGCCGGGGCTCGGTCCTCGCCGTCCGCGCCGCGCGGAACCTGGTCTTGGCGCCTCCTCCGCACCAACACGGTGCAGGTTGCGGGACCATCCCTGGAGAACCGCTGAGCGGCGCGTTCGGGCTCGGCTGGACGGCGTCTTCGGCCGTCGGGAGCTGGTCTGGCTGGGCCGTGCCCGGCGGAGCGGGATGAGCCGGCTCGGCCGCCGGCCTGTCACCGGCGTCGGTAATCGCCCGTCGGACTGGCGGAGTTCTCGGCTACGATCACGTCGGCTGTGGTCGTCACGGTCGCCGTCGCGACCGGAGAGGGAGCCATGTGGCGGAGGCTGATCGGCGCGGTGGCCGCTCTGCTCGTGCTGTTCGTTGGCAGCCTCGCCTTCAACGCCGCCTCCGGACAGAGTCACTGGCCCGGACCGCTCGACATCGTGCGCGTGCACCCGTGGGTGGCGCTCCTGCTCCTGGTGCCGCTCGCACTGCTCGAACTGCGGCGGGAGTCGATCGGCAGCCGCACACCGCGCCCGGCAGCGCCCACGACGTACCGGCTGCCGCCACGCAACGCCCACTTCACCGGTCGCGACGCCGACATGCGGGAGTTGCGCCGGCAGCTCGCCTCGGCAGGCGAGACCGCCGTCCAGGTGGTGCACGGCCTCGGTGGCGTGGGCAAGACACAGCTCGCTGTCGAGTACGCGTACCGGTACCTGTCGAAGTACCGGTTCGTCGCGTTCGTCGACGCAGAGGACCCCGACCTGGTGGCGTCGCAGTTCACCTCCCTGGCCAGGGAGCTGGGGCTGGTTGAAGTGGGCTCGGAACAAGTCGTCCCGGGGGTGTACGGCAAGTTGCGGGACCGCAGGCCCTGGCTGGTGATCTTCGACAACGGGGAGAGGCCTGGCATGCTCGTGCCGGCACTGCCGTCGGGAGAGCTGGCGAGGAAGGGCCACGTCCTCGTCACGACCAGAGTGAGCGGATGGTTGGGCACGGCCACAGTGATGGACCTGGAGGTGTTCACCAGGCAGGAGTCGGTGGCACTGCTGGTCCGGCGGGTTCCCGGCACGACCGAGGGGACGGCGGACCTGATCGCGGAGCAACTGGGCGACCTGCCGCTCGCGTTGGAGCAGGCAGCCGGTTACATGGACTACAACCGGACGGCGCCGGAGGAGTACCTGAGCCTGCTGACGTCGCGGTTGGAGGACATGATCTCAAGGGGCGAGCTGGCCGACCGGCCGTCGGTCCTCCTCTCGACTCTGTGGCAGCTCAGCGTGCACAGGCTGGAGCGGGAACGGCCGCAAGCAGTGCGGCTGCTGGAGCTGTGCGCTCTGCTCGCGCCCGAGCCGATCCCGCTGGACCTGTTCACCGCCGGCCCGGAACCGCTGATCGCGGCGGCCGCCGATCCGCTGGCGTGGGACACGACGGTCGGTGCCCTGGCCGGCCTGGGGCTCGCACGGCGCGAGCGCTCCTCCCTGGTACTGCACCGGCTGGTCCAGGCAGCGATCCGGGCCGCGACACCGGACGACGTGCTTGCGACCGCCGGGGTCCGGCTGCGCCGTGCACTGCTGGCGGCCGTACCGCACGACATCCACGGTGACCCGGACGCGCGGCCCCGCTGGCATGCGCTCCTCCCGCACGTGCTGGCCATGACCAAGGACGAACCGCCGGCCGAATGCGCCGCGGACACCGCAGTGCTGCTGCGCCTTGCCTCCGAGTTCCTCCTGCAGATCGGCACCTACGGGGCGGCACTGTCGCTCTGCGAACGCGCCCTCGCACTCGACGAAGCGCTCGGGGGGCGGGACACCGAGGTCGGCTTCGACCTGATCACCCTCGCGCAGATCCACCGCGACCTCGGTACGCCGGAAAGGGCTCGTCCGTTGGCGGAGCGTGCACTGCGCCTGCACGAGTCCTGTCTGCCGACAGGGAGCCCCGCCATCGCGACGGACTTGGCGACGCTCGCCCGGACGCTCTGCCTTCTCGGCGATCACGAGGCGGCACTGCCGCTTGCCGAGCGGGCACTGCGGATCGACGAGGAGGCGTACGGGCCGGACAACCCCTACGTGAGCTTTGATCTGATCGCCCTGGCAACCGTCCACTTCGACCTCGGCGACGCCGCCACGGCCGTGCCACTGATCTCACGGGCGCTGCGGATCCGCGAGACCCTCTACGCCCCGGACCACCTGTACATCGGCTACGCGCTGCTCTTCAAGGCCAAGGCCCTGCACGCCGTGGACGATTCGTCCGCGGTGAGCCTCGCACGCCGGGGCGCACGGATCCTACGCACGCGGCTTGGGAGCACCCATCCCAAGACCGAGAACGCCCTCGCGCTGGTGGACCAGCTCAGCGGCTGACCCACTCCGAGCCAGGGGGACCCTCCTGGCGGCCTGCACACCCCGAAACCCGGCCGGTGGGCCGGACACGCTCGTCGGGGAGCCTCGCCACCCGGTCACTGCGAAGGGGACGGAGTGGCCTGGTCCAGGCGGGTCTCGACGCATTCCTTCCCGCCGCCCGCGGCGGGGCTGAAGCAGGCTTGCACGGAGGTCGCGGGGCTCACCACGCTCATCCGGGTGTGAACATATGTGTCCGCCTCGCCGCGACTGGTGACCCGGGCGTACCGCAGGGCGCCGTCCCGGCCGCCCGCCCGCATCTCGACGCGGTCGTCCAGGGCCGCGCCCCACATCCGGGCCCAACTGGTACCGCATTGCGGGCTGTAGCGGATCTGGATCCAGGCACCTGTGGCCGTCTCATGCTCGGCCAGGGTCAACGGGGCGGCGGCACAGTTCGTCGTGATCGGGTCCTTGTTCTGACATGCGGTCCGCCGGCAGCGCACCCCCGTGGCAGGAGAGGACGTGGCGGCCACTGACGCCCCCTTGCGGTGCGAGGGGGGAAGGTGGGTGAGCACGAGCGCTCCAAGAACCACGGCACAGGCTGACGCGAGGGCGGTGAGGACGGTTGCGTGCCGGTGCCCGGCGGGGCCGGAGGGGGTGGCCTCGGCGCGTCTCCGGTCCGTCCGATCCGCTTCGCTGTGGGGTGATCGCGTCTGAGTCCGGTTCCGGATCTGGCCCGTCGTGTCGCCCGCGTCGCCCGCGTCGCCCGCGTCGCCCGCGTCGCCCGGGACCGTATCCGCACCGTCGTTGTCGGGCGGGGTCTCGGGGCGCCGTCGATCCGGTGTCGGCCTGCCGGCCTCCCTCCGGTCCGTCCGGGCAATGTCCAGGAGTGCCAACGGGTGGTCAGCGCTTTCACCGGCGAGGCGGCACAGCTCCTCGACCGCACTGCGCGGCGGCAGGCTCTTGGAGTTGAGATATCGCTCCCAGGACGACTTGCTGAAAGTCGTCGCGTTCGCGAGCTGGGCCAGGCTCAGGCCGGTGTGCTGCTTCAACTGCTGAAGCACCAGGGCCAGTCGGGCGCCCGACGGTGAGGGTGCGCCGGGCGTCATCCGCGGAGCGCCTTCCAGGACCTCGGCCCCAGCATGCCGTCGACGACCAGGCCCGCGCGGTCCTGGAATGTCTTGACCGCCCGCAGGGTCAGCGGGCCGAACATGCCGTCGATCCCTCCGGGCGAGATGCCTGCCCGGCGGAGCAGACACTGAGCCTCGGCGACGTCGGCGCCTGTGTCGCCGTAGGTGATCTCGGTGTCACGGCCGTTGTTGATGCCTGCCGACCAGCGGCCGTCCGCACGGGTGATGCGGCACGTGTAGGAGGGGGGCGACGAGGTCGCGGCGGTGCCGGCCGGAGTGGCGACGGCTGCCGGGGTGACGTCCTCACCGAGACGCAGTACCAGCAGCAGCGCCGCCATGAATGCCGCGGTCAGGGCGACGACACCGGCGGTGAGGGCGACGTGCGGCAATCTGCGTCTGGCCAATTCCGTGGCGGGTGATGCCGTCGGCGCCAACGGTGTGGGCGGTGGACCGGGATCCTGCTCCTGCTCCTGCTCAGTGGGCTGCGGCTGTGCGGCAGGCTCGGCACGGCGGAGGGCCCACGAATCGGCGGCGATCTCGTGCAACGCGAGCAGGTGAACGGAATCGGCACCGGTGATACGGGCCAGCGCCTCCACCGCTGCCCGGGGCGGCAGTGACGTACCTCCCAGGTACCGTTCCCACGATCTGGCGCTGTAGCCGGTCTTGGCCGCGAGCTGGCGGACCGTCAGCTCAGCGTGACTCTTCAGCTCGCGTAACCGCACCGCCAACTGCCGTGCGGGAGGGTCGAGTTCGGCGGGTAGAGGCTTGAAGCGCGGCATGTTTCCCCCAAAGCGGACATGATCGAATACGCGGCCCCCTCCACTACTCCGCATTCTGCATGAGCCCGCCACATCTGTCACAGCTGTCCCATGCGGCGTCCCGCAACACTGTCCCGCCCGACGCTGTCGCCGCAGCTCAGCAGGGTGATCGTCCCGCAAATCCGCCACTTGCCCCACAGCCGTGGCCCCCTCGCCCAGACACCCTGCACCTTTGATCTCGCCACCTGCCCGCCGAGCGGGACAGGTGCCGACCCACGACCGAAAGAGGAACGCATGCGACCGAACGCTCTGGGCAGGACCATCGCCGGCCTCGTCACCGTTGCCAGTCTCACCGCCGGCAGTGTGGCGATCGCGGGCACCAGCTACGCGGCGACCGCGACGACCGCGCACACGGCGGTGACCGCCCAGCCCGCCGCCGTGGCCGCGACGCAGAACTTCGGTCTGACCACCTCCGAGGCCAAGAACGTCCAGGAGTTCCTCGCGGACTACTGGGGCTACACCGACAGCATCGACGGCCAGCTGGGCACCAACAGCTGGAAGGCCTTCCAGCGCTGCCTCCAGACGTACTGGGGCTACACCGGCGCCATCGACGGCGACCCCGGCACCAACACCATCAAGGCGCTGCAGCGTCTGCTGGCCGCCGACTACGGCTACACGGGCGCGATCGACGGTATCGCGGGTGCGGGTACCAAGGCGGCGTTCAAGCGCTTCGCCGCCTGACCGTGCTCGCCCCACCCAACCGGTCGGCCCGGCTGCCCTGTTGAGTGAGCGCCCCGGCCCGTCCGTGCCCGGCAGGGACGGGCGGGCCGGGGACCGCGTTCCCGCTCGGAAACCGGCCGGGACCGGGTCACTCCTCGGGACAGCTGTCACGGCGAGCGGAGCCCAGCGACTTCCCCGGACCGCATCGACCGCCGGGGCGTCGAACCGCTCCGTCGAGCACTCACCGAGGTCGGCGTCGAGCAGGTCGGCGTGCGAGACCTCCGTCCTGACTCCGGCGATGACCTCCCCCGCCCCGCCGCCCGTCTCGCACCGCATCTCCTCGTCCCGCCTCGCCAGGCGTCTCAAGCGCGCCGGCCGGGCTGGAGACCACCGGACGAACACGACGGTCTCCCCGACGACGCATCGTCAGACGACGCCCCGGCAACCCGAAGGAGAACCTCGCCACCATGGGAAGACTCGCATTCCTCGTTCCCGCCGAAGACGAGAGATCACGGCACCGCAACGCACGTCGCACCCGAACGACGTGGCGGATCCGCGTCGGGACCTTCGCTGCCACCGCCGCGATGGTCTCGGCCGGCATCGTGCTCGGTGCGGGACCGGCGAACGCTGCCCCGGTCGCCGTCAAGCTGACCTCCGCGTCCTGCCCCACCGAGATCGTGCAGGGTCAGGTGAGCGGCTGCGTCACCGAGTTGCAGAACCTCCTCAACGCGCACGGTGCCGGTCTGGTCGTGGACGGTCAGTTCGGGTCGAGCACGCTCTACGCCGTCCGTGAGTACCAGGCCGCCACCGCGATCGCCGTGGACGGGCGGGTCGGCCCCCAGACCAAGAGCAAGCTGTATGCGACCGCGGGCACGGCACCCGCGGCCATCGACCTCCGGTCCTCCTCCTGCGCCGCGAACATCGTCCAGGGGGACAAGGGCGGCTGCGTCACCGAACTCCAGCGGCTGCTGGGCCACTTCGGCTACGCGGTCGACGTGGACGGGGACTTCGGCCCCGGCACGGCGAGTGCCGTCCGCAGCTTCCAGTCCTCCCACGGACTGACAGCCGACGGCCAGGTCGGCGCCAACACCAAGCGCGCACTGTACGACGACGACGAGTCTCCGTCGACGAGCCTGGACCTGAGGTCGTCGTCCTGCCCGGAGAACATCGTGGAAGGCCACAGTGGTGGCTGCGTCGCCACTCTGCAGGCCCTGCTCAACGGCAAGGGCCAGAGCCTCGACGTCGACGGCAGCTTCGGCCCGCAGACCCTGGCAGCGGTGAAGGCGTTCCAGTCCTCCGGCGGTCTCACCGCCGACGGCCAGGTCGGCCCGAACACCAAGGCCGCGCTGTACGCGAACATCGGCGGTGGCGGCGGCAGCGGCGCGCCCGCGCCGATCAACCTCACCTCCGCCTCCTGCCCCGCCGAGATCGTGCAGGGACAGCGCAGCGGCTGCGTCACGGAACTGCAGAGCCTGCTCAACCACCACGGTGCCGATCTCGCCGTCGACGGCGACTTCGGTCCGCTCACCGACAGCGCCGTCCGGGACTTCCAGGCCGAGAAGGGCCTCTCGGTCGACGGCCACGTCGGACCGAACACCAAGGCCGCCCTGTACGGCGCGGTGACGCCGCCGTCGTCTCCCGCGCCCGGGGGCGGCTACGCCAAGATCCTCGACGTGGCCGAGGCCGAGGTGGGCACCGTCGAGGGCAGCGCCCGCGCGAACAGTTACGGCTCGGCCGTGGGTCTCTCGCTGTCCACCAGCGACTACGCCTGGTGCGCGACCTTCGTGAGCTGGGTGGCGAAGCAGACCGGAGCCACCTCCTACCGCAACTCCTATGTGTCGGGCTGGGTCAAGCAGGCGCGGGCCGGCAACTACCATCTGTCGGTGACGACCAGTCCGCAGCCGGGTGACATCGTGGCCTTCGACTGGGACGGCGGAAGCGATTTCACCGGCGGCAACGAACACATGGGCATCGTGCGGACGGTGTCGGGGTCGTCCTTCACCACCGTCGAGGGCAACACGAGCAACCCCAACGGCGGCAGCGACGGCGTCTACGTCAAGTCGCGTGCGAGCAACAGCAGTTACGACGTGGTCTTCATCCGGGTCCGCTGAGCAGCCGGACCGGACTTCTCGGGGGGGGCTCGGTTACGCCGAGCCCCCCGTCGTGTACTCCGTCAGGTCTTCCTTGCCCTCGGAGTCGTTCTGCTGGGCAGAGCTTGGTGGCAGGTGGTGCTGTTGCGGATGCCGGTCCGGCAGCTCAGCAGGTCCTGGAGGGCGCCGAGGATCCGGCAGGGTGAGCCCGCTTTGTCGGCTCCGGGGCCAGGGGGACGTTGGGCTGGCCGGACAGCCAGATACGGATTCGTTTGTCTTGGAGGCTCTGGGACGGCCGACCCGTTCGCGACCGCGATGGTGGGCCAGGTCAGCGCCGCAGCCTGCTGCCAGGCTCCGTAGGATCTACGCTCGCGTGAATCCGTGGCTCCGTTCCACTTTCGCCACGTGCAGTGTGTAGCTCTGGTACCACTCGGCTTGCCCGCGCCTCTGTGCTGCGCGGTGCTCGGCGTTGGTCCGCCACTCCGTGAGGGCGTCGGCATCCCGGAAGTACCCGACGGTGATGCCCAGCCCGCCAGGAGTCTGCGCATGGTCCATGCCCAGGTACCCGGGAATGTCCTTCACCAGGTCTTCCATGCGAGTGTTTGTCTCGCTGTAGCCGCTCTGCTCTCGGGCTCGCACCGCAGTGAAAACAGCTACGTAGTACGGAGGTTCATAGGCTTGGACGGGCGTGACAGGTGCTTCCGGATGTTCGCTCATGGCGTCACCGTAAAGCGGGACGTGCCCGACGATCCATCGTCTTTCCCGACTGGGACAGATGGAGTATCGGGTTCTGACCACCCGTCCGCGCTCTCTCCAGTCTCCGGCAACTGAGGCAGGGGAGGGACGGGGGACGTCCAGCCCGAACGAGGCCTGACGCGGTACTGGCTCTCGCGGCGCGCTGCCAGGACCTGGGTGCTGTGAAGATGTCAGGCGCTGATGCCGAAGGTGTGCAGCCACCACAGGCCTGGGCAAAGGTGATGCCTCGGATCAAGGAGCCGATGTCGAGCAGCACGGCCAGTGGCGTGATGATGGCGGCAGTCATGAGGAGTGTGGTGAGGGACCCGGTCAGGAGGCGTCGAAGGGTCCGTCGCCGAGCAGGCCGGAACGGTCGGGCAGACCGGCGGCGACCCGGAGCCTGGCGAATTCCACGGCCAGAGCCGCGGGCGGGTAGTGGGCGTTGAGACCGCTCGGGTTGGGCAGGACCCACACACGGGTGCCGCCGATAGACGCGGCCTGCGGACCGACGGCGGCGTCGCCGACTCCGAAGGCCGCGCGGTACCCGGTCACACCCAGCAGAGCGAGCCACCTCGGGCGCAGGACCTCCACCCGGCGGCGCAGGTCCTCGCCTCCCCGGATGTACTCACTGCGCGTGAGCTCCGCGGCGCGGGCCGTCGGCCTGCGCACGATACTCGTGATGCCGAGCCCCAGCGCCAGCAGGTCACGCTCCTGCTCGGGCCGGAACCGGAACGCGGTGAAACCGGAGCGGTGCAGGGCCGGCCACATCCTGTTGCCGGGGGTGGCGAAGTTGTGGCCCCGCAGTGCCGACGGGAGACCCGGATTGATGCCGACGAAGACGACGTCCAGCCCGGGGGCGACGACATCCTCCAGTATGGGCTGACTCCCGGTGACGATGGCTGCCTCACAGAGCTACGAAGGGAACGTACTGCCCATACTCTGTCAGCATCCCTGTCTCGCACCGCAACCGCATGGATCCGAACTGAAGACCGCTGACCTGGATCGACCTGGGCGAGGGGAAGTGGACAAACCCAAGCCACCAACCGTACTGGTCCAGCCGCGGACGGCAACGGGCACGCTGACGGGGACCGAAGGGGCTCGGCCGAGTCCTGGATCCCCTCACGGCGGAGTCGTCGCCCGCGGTACCGTCCCCCGTTGCAACATCCGGGGAGGAAATGTGCGGACCGCTGTTCGGATCGGCGTGATCGCGGGTGCCTGCGTGGTGCTCGCCGGCTGGGTGACGCTGACGGTATGGCTGCGGGGAACGTTCTGGCTGGTCTCGCTCCCGGTCGTGGGCGCGGTGTGGCTGCTGGTCTGCCTGGACTGCGGCTACCTGCTCGGCCGGGAGCTGGCGCACCGGGCTCGCCGCAGGTCCAGCCGGCAGCGCCGCCAGGCCTGGCAGCCGGACGCCTCCGTGCGGCGGCCCATCGACTACCCCTACGTCCTGGGCCGCCCGACGGGCGAGGACCCGGTGGATCATCAGGGCCGGTTTCGGGCCAAGGGCATCCGCCTCGCCGCACTGCCCGCGCTGGCCGTGGTGTTCCTCACCGTGCAGACCGTCTTCCTGGACGACAGCCGACTCGGCGTCGGTTTCGTGTGCGCCGAGTGCCTGCTGCTGTTCTGGATGGTCTGGACGGTGTGGACCGAGCAGGATCCGTCCCGGCCCTGGGTGACCAGCCGGGTCCGGGCTGAGCTGTTCCGCCGGGAGATGTTCCTGCTCCTCACCGCTGTAGGACCGTATCTGGACCGGTCCGGTCAGGAGACCGAACGGATTCGCGACGCACGGCTCGCCCGGCTGGCCGCCGCGGACCTGGCCGAGTTGCTCTCCTTCGGCCGCCTCGGCGACCGCGCTCCGGACGGCAGCGAGCGAGACTGGCGGGATGACCTCTGGCGGCGACGGGACAGCGCCGACGTCACCGGTCCCGCCGCACTCGCAGAGGTGATGCGCACCTATCTCGACCACCGTATCCGGCGTCAGGCGCTGTTCCTCGAACTCGCGGCCGAGAAGTGCGACAGCGGCGAGAGCATCACAGGCCGGATAGCGAAGGCCGCCGTACTCGGCGCCGTGGGCGTCGCCATGGTCTACGGGGCACTGCTGGTCGCCGGCCGGGACGGGCAGGGACCGTCGACGGCCGCGTCGGCGGTCGCACTGTTGGCGGCGGGCTTTCCGCCGCTGTGCAATCTGGCACTGGCGGTGCAGAACCTGTTGGCCTCGCAGCGACTCGCGGTCTCCTACCGGGAGACCCGGCGGGAGCTGCTGGAGCGGGAGCAGGCTCTGGGCTTCCTGCTCGCCGACGCCGCACGCCCCGGCGCGGAGGCCGAGTTCCGCGCGCTGGTCCTGCGGACCGAGGCGACCCTCGGTGAGGAGAACCGTCGTTGGCGGATCATCGTCGCCAAACCGGAGTTCGACGCCGGATTGTGAGAGTCCGTCGCCTCACGACCGTTCATGGATCACAATCTGTGGGATGGGGGAGGTATTCATCAGTCACAGCGCGCGCGGCGACCACTTCGCCGAGGGCGTGTTGAAGGCCGTCGTGGCAGGGCTGACGGCCAAGAACCACGTCGCGCGGGTGGACGAGAACGACATTCCGTCGGGTGACGAGTGGCGTCCCGTGGTCGTCGACTGGCTGGCAAGCTGCGACGCGGCCGTGGTGCTGCTGAACAGGCCGGCGCTGGCGTCGACCTGGGTACGGCGCGAGGTCAACATCCTGATGTGGCGCCGCGCGCTGGGGGCGCCCCTCTTCGTCGTACCGGTCCTGATGGACGGCCTGCGGTCCAAGGACGTGAAGATGGCCGGGCTGGAGGAACTGAACCCCATCCAGTTCGCCCGCACGCCGCGCGGTGCCGAACCGGACGTGGACGATCTCGCCCGGCAGGTACTGGACCGGTTCGCCGAGATGCCGGCGGTGCTGGCCGACGGGAACCCGGGGAACCCGATGAGCGACTGGCTGCGGCGGCTGGCGGCGTATCTGGCCAAGGCGGCCCAGGACCCCCATCTGCTCGACGACGCGGCGCGGGAACTGTCCTCCGAGGACGAGTACCGGTCCTGCACCGACCGGCACGGAGCTCACCTGTTCCTGGCTCACCAGTTCCTGGTGGCGCCCGCCGACCGTGTGATCCAGGCAGTCGGCAAGGTGGCTCCGGCCCTCACCGACGAGACACTCGAACGCCTCTGTGCCGAACTGGCCGTCACGTGGGTGGACGCCGAGGCCGCTCGCGGGCTGCTGCCGGGCCCCGGTGCGACGCCTCAGGAGATGACGATCCTGCTGAACGCGTGCCAGGACAGGACCGCCGAGCAGTACATACGCCGGGCCACCTGCGCGGCCGTCACCGGCTACGAGACGGCCGTCTACGGGGTCATGCCCACCGGGGAGCGGACCGCGGCGGAGCTGAAGGCCGACCTGGAGGACTCGATGTGGAAGGGCCTCTTCGACATCGACGCGGAAGAGGAGAGATGGCTCCCGCCGGACATCGCCAGGCGCGCCACCCATTACCTGGTGATCAATGGGCGCCGCCCGCCGAACCAGACTCTGGCCGAGGCCGCCCGGCTGCTGCACAGCGACTTCTCCTGGCTGATCCTGCTGGTGACCACCGGCGCCGCGCCCCTGGAGGAGGACACGGTGCGAGCCTTCGGCAACGCGTTTGTGCTGAGTCCGCCGCTCAGTCCGGACGAGGAGAACTTCGCCAGGCACCGCAACACCGAACTGACGAAGATCCGCAAGAAACTCACCGGCCGCCACTAGTCAGGAACCCTCGTGACCTCCTTCGTCTCCCATGGGCCCGACCGCAGGGACGGCCGCGTCTACGACCTGTCGGACGACCTCCGGCTGGCGATCGACGTCGCGCTCGCCACCGATCGGCCACTGCTGCTGAGCGGCGACCCCGGATCGGGCAAGTCCTCCCTCGCCGCCTACCACGCTCGGCAGCACGGGCTGCGCTACTACGAGCACGTGGTCACCTCCCGGACCCAGGCCACCGATCTGCTGTGGACCTTCGACAGCGTGCGCAGGCTCGCCGACGCACAGGTCCACCAGGGCCGCCTGCACGAGGGTGTATACGTCCGGCCCGGCGTCCTGTGGTGGGCATTCGCCCCCGAGTCCGCCCGCACCAGGGGCGGCCTGCTCAAGTCCCTGCCGCACGGCGAACCGTACGGTGATCCGTACGACCGGTCGCGGGACGAGCACGAGACGCGAGGCGCCGTCGTCCTGATCGACGAGATCGACAAGGCCGACCCGGACGTCCCCAACAGCCTTCTCGTGCCGCTGGGTTCGCAGGAGTTCACCGTCGTCGAGACAGGCACCAGGGTCCGGCGCGAGACGGCGGCCGGTCCGCCGCTCGTCGTCATCACCACGAACGGGGAACGGCAGTTGCCCGAGGCCTTCCTGCGCCGCTGTGTGACCTACACCCTGCCCGAACCGACCCGCGAAAGCCTGATCCGGATCGCCGAACTGCATCTGCGGGACGAGGGTGTCCTCGTGGACGACGCCACGCACGCCCTGATGGACGCGCTGGCCGACGCGCTGCTGGAAGCCCGCGCGGACGGCTCGGTCCGGCGGGAGAGGCTGCCCAGCACCGCGGAATACCTGGACGCGCTCCGGGCCTGCCGTGCCCTGGGCAGGAAACCCGGGCACCCCGACTGGCCCCTCGTGCGGAACCTGACCCTGGCCAAATCCGCGCGGCGGGAGGGCTGACGGGATGCGTCCGGCGATCTGGACGGGCGACGCCGTCCGTGCCCTCGCGGTCGCCCGCACCGAGGCCGAACAGGCGCGGGTGCTCGAACTCCTCGGCCTCGCGTCCGTCGCCGCTCCGTCTCCCGACCCGTCCGTGGAGCGTGAACCGGGTGACGGCTCTCCCGACCCCACCACCGCCGGGCGGCCGTCCACGCCCGGGCCACCACGAGTACCCGAACGCGGCCCGGAACCCGATCCGGACGCCCTCGAACCGGCGGCGGACGCCCCGCCCGGACCCGAGACCGAGGGAGCGGGTCCGCCGCTGCTGAGCCCGGTGCGCGTCGAAGCGGTCCTCCTGCCCGACAGCCTGGACGAGCCGGACGAGCGCCTTCCGTTCCCGGCGGAACACCCGGCCCGGCTGCCACACCTGCCTCTGCTCGTGCCGCGCTGGACCGGCGCCATCCTGCGGTCCGTGGTGTCCCGGCGAGTGGGCGACGGCCCGGTGGACGTCGCCGCGCTGACCGACCTCATCGCCCGTGGCCGGCCGGTGGACCGGTTTCCGCGGCTGGCCGTGCCGACCCTCCGCTACGGGGTGCAGGTGCTGGTGGACCGGGGCGGCGGGATGCAGCCCTTCCGGCGCGACCAGAATCAGCTGGCCGAGACGATCCGGGCGGTGGTGGGCGAGCGGCTGGTGGAGGTCGGCTTCTTCTCCGACGTCCCGCTCCGCGGTACCGGTCCCGGCCCCCGCTGGACCAGGACCGGCTACCGTCCGCCCGAGCCCGGCCGACCCGTGCTGCTGCTCACCGACTTCGGCATCGGCGGCCCCCTGGACGACCCTCGCCGGGCTGTCCGGGACGAGTGGGAGGAGTTCGCCGCCGTCGTCACCCGGGCCGGCTGCGGCATCGCCGCGCTGTGCCCGTATCCACCGGAACGGCGCCCTGACTGGGTTTCCCGGCTCTGTCCTGTGATCCACTGGGACCGTGCCACCACGGCCGGACGGACGGGGGTGAGCGGACGGTGACCGCGTCGGCGAGCCGACGGCCGTCGCACGGGTCACCCGAGGTGCCGCCGGTGACGGACTTCGAACTGCCGTCCCCTCCCCCCTCCGGTGCACTCGAACTGGCCACGCTGCTCAGTTTCGCGACCCGGATCGAACCCGAACTGATCAGGGCTGTTCGCCTGGGCCTGTTGCCGCATCTGAGCGCGGCCGACGAGGCCGATCTGTGGTTCTGCGACTGGATCGGAGCCAGGTCCTCCGAGGCGGTCGCGCTGCGCCCGGAGTGTCTGCCGAGTCTGCGGGCCGCGCTGGTGGCGCGGCTGGAGGGTGAACCCCGGCTGCGGAGGGTCGAGGAGATCGTCACCCGGCTGCACAGCGGACTCTCTCCCGCGCTCGCCCTGGAGGAGCGGATCACCTGGGCGTGCCTGACGGGCGACCCGGCGACGGCGGACCGCTATCTCGGGCGGGCCCTGCACGCGCTGGTACAGGAGGGGCGTTCCGGTCTGGCCGACTGGTTCGCCGGTGCCTGGGAGCGGCTACCCGAAGAGGTCCGTTCGAGTGGCAGCGCCTGGGCCTTCGCCAATGCAGTGCGGCCCCTCGGACCGCGACTCGAATCCGGTCCGGGCTCCGGGGCCGATCTGGCCGTGGTGGCGGCCATCTCCGACGCGGTGGGAGAAACCGGCCTCGGTGTACGGCGTGAGGGCGGCCGGCTCTGGCTCGGTCCGCCGCGCGGACGCGCCGCAGCGGCGATCCTCGTCCCGGACACCCACCCCCGGGTGGTCGAGGTCGGTTGGGACGGCCGCACACGGACTGTCCGTCTGGCCGACGGCGAGGAGAGGAGCTTGTCGGTCGGGCCGGGACCGGTGACTCTGCGTACGGGGGCGGGGTGGGTCTACGAGATCGGCCCCGCCGACTCGTCCACCGCGCCCGAGGTGCCCGCGCGCGGCGAGGACCCGGTCCTGGAGATCGCCGCCGCACTGGATCGGGTCCGGCAGCACGGGATGTCGCCGGACGCGGAACGGGTCCTGACCAGAGCGGTGCGCGAGGCGCTGGACGGCTTCCGGCGCGACGACGACTTCGGGAACCTACGGCAGGCGTACGCACTGGCCAAAGATCTGGCCGCCATGGTCTCCGAGTCGGCGTTCCCCACCGAGCTGTCCCTCACGATCGCCGAAGTCTTCTCGGCCTACGGCCGTCGGGCCGGCACCCGGCGTGCCCTGGAGCAGGCCATCGCCCTGGGCCGGCCGCGAATCGGTCGCGGCGGCCAGACGGACACCTGGGCACGGACCGTGGTGGGTGCCGCCACCCATGGACGGTTCCTCCAGGACGGCCAGCCGCGCCATCTGGCCGACGCACTGGACGTCCTGGTCGACGGCCTGGACCGGGACCTCGCCGCCGCCGCGGCAGGAGAGCCCGACGCCGGACGTCTCGTCGGCGAACTCCTCGACGTATGCCTGTCGCTCCACGAGTGCCACCCGCAGCCGGCACTGCTCACAAGGGTGACGGAATTGGGTGAGATCGTGCTGTCCCGCAGTTCCCTCTCCTGGCCCGTGGTGGCTTTGCCACTGGCCCGGGTTCTGGTGGCATGGCACGCGGACGAACCCGAAGCGGGTGTACTTGACCGTGCCGAGCGACTGCTGAACGCGCGCTCGGAGGACGAACATCCGTCCCGCAGGGCCGAGTGGGAGGCCGTACGCTCCTCGATGGAAGTCGCCCGCTTCTGGGACGGCGCGCATCCCGATTCCCTCGAACGAGCCCTCGACCGATCCCGTTCGGCGGTTCGACTGGCACCGGCCGACAACAGGTTTCTGAGGGCGCGGTTGCGGCTGGCCCTCAGCGGGCTTCACCACCTCCGGCATGCCGTCGGCGCGGGAACGGAGGCCATCGACGAGGCTGTGACGCTCGGCGAACAGTGCCTCAAGGCCCTCCCCGAGCATTCGACGCTGCACCAACCGGCGCTACTCGGACTGGCCCGCGCTCTGCTCGCCCGGTTCCGAACAGGCGGTACCCAGGCCGACCTGGAGCGGGCCACCGCGGTCGCCGAGAGTGCCGTCACCCACGCCCTCGAAGGCAGTGGGGACCAGCGCCACCGGGCCGCTCGCAGGGAAGCGCACATCGTCGGGCCCGTGTTCGTCGCGCCGCCGGGCCGCGTGCACGAAGGACGCGCCCTGCTCGGTGAGTGCTGGGCGCTTCGGTTCGAGCAGAACGCCCATCCAGAGGCGATCGACCGCGCGCTTGGCTGCTTCCGGTCCGTACTCGAAGATCCGCCCGAATACGCCTCGTTGGACTGGTGCATGAGGCTGGCGGAGGAATACGCCTCGGCCCTGCTCGGTCAGGAGATCGCGGAGAGCCGGACCAAAGCCCTCGACCGTGTGCTCACGTTGCTCGACGCGCCGTACGCCAAGAGCCCCTGGGATCCTACGGACACCTCCAGACGTCATCGTTTCGAACGGCTCGCCGCCGCCCATGTGCTGGCACGCCGCCCCGACTTGATGATCGGCGCGGCGGGACGCGCGGCCGAGGTGCTCAAGGAGGTGGCGCGGACCTCCGGTCTGGGACCGCTGAGCCGCTTCCGGGCGGCCATGGCATGGTCGGACCTCGCCATCCGGCTCCAGGATTCCGAGGAGGTCATGCGGAGCCACGAACTGATCTTCGGAGAGCTGTTCCTGGCGTTCGCCCTGCCGACCGGAGACCCCCCGCATCTGCTGGCAGGCTTCGAGGAGCGGTGCCGGGAGGCCGCGGCATACGCGATCGAGTCGGGGCATCCGCAGCGCGCCCTGGTCTTCCTGGAACAGCGCAGCGCCGTGATCGGCTCGTGGCACGGAGACCAACACGTCGAGATGGCGCGGCTGGAAGCGGCTTCGCCTCAGCTCGCCGCGGAAATCAAGCAGTTGTGGGCCGTCGCCGATCTGGCTCCCGGCCACGTCGGACAACCCGAGTTCCGCAGCCGTGGACGCGGCCGCATCGACGCGGTGATCGCAACAGTGCGCGGCCTGCCCGGATTCGAGGGCTTCCTCAGGCCCATCCCCGATGCCCTGCTGAGCCACGTGGCAGGCGAAGGTCCCCTGGTGGTCCTGAATGCCGCCGGCCGACGTTGCGACGCGCTCCTGCTGACCAGGAACGGGACGGTGGTCGTTCCGCTGCCGGACGTCGGGCTGGAGAAGGTCACGGCGCGCGCCGAACGCTACCGGCAGGCGTACCGCGGAACGCGTGAGACGCAGGACCGTATCCGCCTGGATCTGGAGTGGCTCTGGCACACGACCGTACGGCCCGTCCTGATCTCGCTGGGGCTGTACGAGAACGGCCGGGCGCCGGGCGAGCTGTACACAAGGGTCCGTCACCTCCAGTCGTCAGAGACCCTGCCCCGCCTCTGGTGGTGTCCGACCGGTGCCTTCGCGGGACTTCCCCTGCATCTGGCGGGCGGCGACGGGGAGTCCACGACGGACCATGTCGTGTCCTCCTACACGCCGGACATCCGGGCTCTTCTGAACGCTCGCCACGACGAAAGGCACTCGCGTCACCGTGAGGGACCCCCCCGAATGCTGGTGGTGACCGGGAGCGACGCCGATCCGGGGCGCGGGTCGAGGGAGGCCGAACGCGTCGCCCGGACAGTGCCGCGATCCCTTCTCGTGCAGGCGCCCGCCCGGGGGCACCTGCCGCGGCTCCTGTCCGAACACTCCTTCCTGCACGTCGTAGGCCATGTCAGTGATCACCTCGGTCACTCGGGGACTCTGGCGATCCTGGGGCCGGCGCATCGACAGCCCACGTCCTTCCCGCACGTCCCGGGCGCAGCCCTGGCCTACCTGTCGATCGACGGGATACCGGAAAACGATCCCTGGTCGATCGCCGCGCGCCTCCAGGCGACCGGCTGCCGCCACGTCATCGCCTTGCTGGGGCCTGTCCCGGACGATCTCGCCGAACACATCGCCGTCGAGTTCTACCGACAACTTGCCGGCCCGGACGGTGAGCTCCGTCCGGAGCGTGCGGCACTCGCCCTGCACCAGGTTGTGCGGGACCTGGGTGCCGACGTGCCGTCGGACAGGCCCTTCCTCGGGATCGTTCATCTCGGACCGTGACCCGGCTCCCCGGCCCTCGTCACGTCTCCCGAGAACGGTTCGCATGCGCGATGTGGGCTCCGGTGCCCTCCAGTTCAGGCGCGGCCCGCCCGGATGTTCCGCAGGGTCACATAATGGGCGTGGACATGCCGGTCGAGTGCCTTATGCTGCGACTCCCGCGATGTCCGCGTACCCGTCCTGGTGCGAAGGGGGGACGCGCGGCCTGCTCGTTCGTGCCCGGGGATTCCGGGCTTTTCTGTGGGGGTTCACATCACTGTGCGCAGGCGCAGCATCGCGGTCGCGACGACGCTCGCGGTCGCTCTCGGTTCGGTCGCTCTGGAAGTGGGCACGGCAGTCCCGGCGGTTGCCGACTCCGCGAAGACACTTGGGGTGAAGTCCGTCGCCGACATGGTCGTCGACGGCGCTCACCGGCGCGTCTACATCTCGGATCCGACCGGCGGCAAGATCGTCGTCACCGACTACACGGGCGTCGTGCAGGCGACGCTGACCGGTCTCTCCGGCGTGAGCGGTCTCGCGCTGTCCGCCGACTCCGGGCACGTGTACGCGGCCGTGAAGAACGGCTACCGGATCGTCTCGGTGGACACCAGCACGTACACCCAGACCGCCAGTTACTCCGTCGGCGGGCCCCCCGGCGACCTGGAGGTGGTGGACGGGAGGGTCTGGTTCACCTACAACACCGACATCGGTGTCCTGGACCTCTCCGGTCCTGAGCCCGTCGTCCACCGTGGCCAACGCGGTGACGTCGACTTCTACGGCGCCTTCGGCATGTTCCTGGCCTCCGACCCGGCGGTCCCCGGCGTCCTGGTGGCCGGCAACGGCGGCGCTCTCGCCGTCTACGACGTGTCGGGCGACGGCGCCTCGCTTCGGGTCAAGGGCTCCATGGACACCTCGGTGCGGCAGTTGGACCTGACGCCCGACGGCAGCCGGGTCCTGACCTCCTGGGGCGACCCCGACCGCGGCTACGGCATCGGCGCCTACTCGGCCACCGACCTGTCCACGGCGGCGGGGTATCCGATCGACCCCTACCCGAACGCCGTACGAGTCGCCCCCGACGGCACCGTCGCCGGCGGCAGCGAATCCTGGTACGAACCCGACGTGCACGTCTACCGCCCCGACGCGGCGTCACCCCTGCGGGAGTGGGACTTCCCCAACACCGGCGACAGCAGTGGCGCCGACACCCTGGTGGAGGGGGCGCTCGCCTGGGCACCCGACGAGAGCCGCCTCTTCGCCGTCTCGGTCAACACCGCCAGCACCTACACGCTGCGTGTCCTGACCGACCCCACCAAGGAGCTGCCCACCCTCACGGTGGCGGCCCCCGCGACGTCGGACCGCGCGAAGAAGCTCACCGTCACGGGCAAGCTGACCTCGAAGACGCCGGTCCCCGCGGGCACAAGCCTGAAGGTGACCCGGACGGACGTCGAGTCCCCCACCGGCAAGGCGCTGACCACCGTCACGACCAAGGCGGACGGCGGGTTCTCCTTCACCGACACCCCGCCGGCCGGCGGCAAGGTCACCTACAGGGTGTCCTACACAGGCGACACCGCCCACAGCTCCACCACCGGATCCGACACGGTCACGGTCGCCCGCAGGGCGACCGCGCTGACGCTGACGAACAACGGCAAGATGTACTCGTACGGCACAGACGTCACGTTCACCGCGCACCTGGGAACGACGTACAAGAACCGTACCGTCGCGATCTACGCGGACCCCTTCGGCTCCGACAAGCCCAAGAAGCTGCTGAGGACCGCCAAGGTCAACTCCAAGGGGAATCTGTCGGCGACCGTCGACATGACCCGCGACACCACCGTCAGCGCCGTCTTCACCGGGGACGGCCGGTACGCCGGAAAGACCGTCAACTCGACCGCGTACGCACACGTGAAGGTGTCCACCACCGTCTCCAAGCACTACAAGACGGGCCGGATCGGCTCCACGACGTACTCCTACTTCCACAAGAACACCGACCCGGTGTTCACCACGACCATGACCTACTACAAGGGGCGCAAGCAGCGCCTCCAGGTCCAGGTGTACTACCAGGGCCGCTGGTACGACTCCGCCTCCGGCTACTTCGCCCTGGCGACCAACGGCAGGTCGGCGGTCAGCCTGGAAGCACCGGGCACATCGGGGGTCCGCGCCCGGGTGCGTTCCTCGTACATCAACTCCTCCTCCGGCGACACGGTCAACTCCACGACCCACGGCGCCTGGAAGTACATCACCTTCACCGGCTGATACAGCGGGCCCACCCTTCACCAGATCCCCCAGGACCCCCTGCTAGGGCACGGACGCGACAGCCGAGGGCACCGGTTGCGGGTCGGTGGAGGGAGGGGTCGCGGTGGGGCTGGAGTGCTGTGCGGGTGGTGCCGGGCGGGGGCGGTCCGGGGTGTGGGAGGACAGCAGGAGGACGACGGCGGCCGCGGCTGCCGCAGTGGCGGCGACGGCGACGGACAGCATCCGCCGGATCCGGCGTGTGCCCCAGGTCCTGCCGGCCGGCGGCCGGGCCGGCGACAGGTCATGAGCGCTGATGAGCTGCCCGCGCGCTTCCAGCGCGGCGCGCAGCCGTTCCTCGAGCGGCGCCCGGCTGCTCATCGGTCCACCTCCAGGAGTCCTTCCAAAGTGGCGAGCGCACGGCTCGCGGTGGACTTGACGGTGCCACGGGACACGCCGAGAGTCTCGGCGATCTGCGCCTCACTCAGGTCGGACCAGTAGCGCAGAACCAGTACCTCACGCTGGCGGGCGGTGAGCTGGGCCAGTGCGTCGAATACCTGTCGGTGCTCCTCGGCGAGCAGCAGCAGTTCGTCGACCGGTGCTCCCGGGCCCTGGTACGGCGGGGTGTACGTGCGCGCGGTGCGCCGCCGGCGCAGCACCGAACGGGCGGCGTTGACCACCGCGGTGTGGAGGTAGGCGTGCGCGTCCTCGAGGTCGTCCAGCTGTTCGCCGTGCCGGCGGCAGACGGCGGCGAAGGCATCCTGGACGACGTCCTCGGCGGTGTGCAGGTCGTCCACCAGGAAGGCCGCCAGCCGGACCATGTCGAGACGCCGGGTCCGGTACAGATCGGCGAGTGTGGGGGAACCTTCCTCACCGTCCCGGTCCGCCACCGGACGCAGGTGCCGGAATCGCCGGCCGGGGTGCGGCGCGCCCGGCGCCGTAGAGGGGGTGGTCCCGGTGCGGCGCAGGAGCCGGACCCACCATGGCTGGGCAAGGGTGAGCTGCATCGTCCTCGTTCGGATCAGGGGTGCGGGGGGGGGGGGGCCCGGTCGGGCCCCCCGCACTCCTTGGTTGTTGTTTCGCGGGCCGTGGGACCCAGGTGGGGGGTTCCTTTTTCGTTCCCCAGCACCCGAGAAAAGGGTGTCCCCTTGGAGGTGTGCGTCCCCGGAGCGGACGGGACGGGCTTCGGGTACGGCTTGCCGTTCGCGTCACCCGGCACCGGAGACGGGTCACTGTCGCCGGAGGTGTGCGTCCCCGGAGCGGACGGGACGGCCTTCGGCTCGGCCGGCGCGGACTTGGCCGGGTGGGCGTGGCCGGCGGTGGCCGCCTGAGCGGCGATGCCGCCGCCCGCCACCAGGGCGAGACCGGCAGCCGACCCCAGCACCCAGGTGCGCAGGGGACGGTTCGACTTCTTGGCGCGGGAATGCCGCATGGGAAACGACTCCAAAGAGTTCAGACAACGTTGACAGGTCAGACAGCGCCCGGACCGCAAACCCCGTCCCGGAAACCGCCTTTCACCCCACCAGACGTGCGGACCCACCCGAGGTTGTCGCGAGCCGCGAAAAATCTGCGCCCTGCTGGAGCCGGCGGGTGAACGACCCCACATACGGCCGGCGGCGGCCCCGAGCCCCCTGGGCGCGGCGCGGGCGGTGCTGGAGTAACCAAACGTCCTCGTTTTCTCCCCGCCGTCGGATACCCTCCGAAGGATTCCCCAGGGCTGTACAAAGCCCGCCGGTATCGGCTTCGTCCCGGGGCTGGGCGCCAACTCGCGGGACCACGGGCCTTGTTCTCCTCCCCGTACACCGATCGTGCCCATCGGCTTTCCCGGAGTCTCGAAGGAGCGTGAAGTGCAGGTGAAGGTGCGTGTTCGACGGCGCCCGCGACTGGCGGGGTTTCGCGCGATGGCGACCGTCGCGGTGTCCGCGGCCCTCGTCGTGCCCCTCGCCGCGACCCCGTCGCGTGCGGACGCGGTCCGCGGGAGTGCGGCCGTCGGCTCTCGGGCGGTCTCGGAGGCCCGGCACGACGGCACTGCGCAAACACGCGCTCGTCTGCGGGAGTTGGCGCGGAAGTTGGTGGAAGAGGGAGTACCCGGGGTGATCGTGCGGGTGGACGACGGTCACGGCAGGCCCATCGAGATCTCCGAGCAGGCCGCCTGGACGAAGAAGGACCATCGGCTGAGGGCGGACGACGAGGTGCGGGAAGCGTCCAACACCAAGACGGTGATGGCCGCCCTCGTCCTGCAACTGGTCGCCGAGCACAGACTCGCCCTCACCGACCCCGTCGGCAAGTGGCTGCCCGGCCAGGTGCGCAACGGCAGGGCGATCACCCTGCGCATGCTGCTCAACCACACGAGTGGGTTGTTCGACTACACCGAGGACCCCGCCCTCGCACCGGCGCTCACCGGCCGGGACTCCCACGTGTGGACGTCGAGGGAGATCCTGGGCCTGGTGAGCGGACACCCGGCACTGTTCGAGCCCGGCACCCAGTGGTCGTACAGCAACACCAACTACATCGCCATCGGCGCCGTCCTGGAGAAGGCCACCGGGAAGAGCCTCGCGGCGCTGGTGCGGGACCGGATCGCCGGGCCCCTGGGGCTCCGGCACACCTTCTACGCCACCGGCCCCGCCTGGCGCGACCGGCACGCGCACGGCTACGAACCTGACGCCGCCCACATGCCACCGGACGTCCCCGAGGAGTTCAGGGTCTACGCCGGACCGCGGCACGACGACCACGTGGACGTCACCGGCGACTACGTCACGGCCGACGGAGCGGATGCCGCGATCGTGTCCACCGCCGGCGACTGGTCCCGTTTCTACGGCGCGCTGATGTCGGGCCGTCTGCTGCCCGCCGCCCAACTGGCAGAGATGCGCACCACCGTGCCGGAGAGCGGGCCGGATGACCCGGAGGAGCTCGGCTACGGCTTGGGCATCGAGAGGGCGAAGACCGACTGCGGCACGGTCTGGGACCATGTCGGCATCGTCCCGGGCTATGCGACCTACAACGTCACCGACTCCACCGGCCGCCGCACCGCCGCCTTCTTCTTCGCCACCTCCACCCTCGGCAAACAGGCACACCAGACCGGCGCGGCCCTCATGGACGCCGTCAACTGCGCCGTCTTCGACTGAGCAGCGCGTCCGACGGGGCCACGATCGAGTACGCCGGTGTCAGGGTGATCCGGGCGATCCGCCACCCTTCGTCGTGACCACAACAGTGCCTCGCCACCACCGGCGGGAGGTCGGCGCTCACGGGGCCACCGTCAGCACGATCTTCCCCTGGATGTGGCCCTGCGCGGCTCGCGTGTGTGCGCTGTGCGCCTCGGACAGCGGGTAGGTGCTGTCCACCCCGACCTGGAGCCTGCCCTCCCCCAGCAGGCGCCCGATCTCGGCGAGCTGAGCGCCGTTGGACCGCACCTGAATGTTCGAGACGCTGATGCCCAGACTCGCCGTCTCTTCGGGGTCGTACTGGGCGAAGAACACCGGAAGCATGGTGCCGCCGCGCTTGAGCACGCTCAGAAAGCGTGAGCTGTCCGGGCCACCGACCGTGTCGATCACCAGGTCGACACCGCTGACCACGTCCGCGGCACGTGTCCTGGTGTAGTCGATGAACTCGTCGGCGCCGAGTTCGCGCAGGAACTGCTCGTGGCGTCCCGAGGCCACTGCGATCACGTGGGCGCCCTTCCATGCCGCCAGCTGGACGGCGAAGTGGCCCACTCCCCCGGCGGCCCCGTTGACCAGTACGGTCATGCCCGGCGTCAGCGGCACCGGCTGGTGTACCTGGCCGGTGAAGGGAGACGGCACGTCGTGGCCGAGATCGACCAGGTACTGCCAGGCCGTAAGCGCGGCCATCGGGGCGCCGGCCGCCTGTACGTGGTCGAGTCCGGTCGGCTTGTGGGCCAGGTCCGAAGCCGGCGCGGCCACGTACTCGGCGTATGTCCGGCCGTCGAATCCGGGGAAACGCAGCATGCCGAAGACCTCGTCACCGACGGCGAACCCCGGTGCATCCGGAGCGACCGCCTCGACCACGCCCGACATGTCCGTTCCGGGGATCAGGGGGTATTCCAGTGCCGGCCTCATCTCGGCCGGCATGACCTTCATCCCCTCACGCAGGTACCAGTCCGGCGGATTGACGCCCACCGCGTGCACCCGGACAAGCACCTCCCCCGGACCGGTCCCGGGAACCGGAACCTCGTCGTACTGCAGGACTTCCGGGCCGCCCGCCTCGTGGAACTGGATCGCCTTCATCACGCCTGTCTCTTTCCTGGAAAACGCCGGGATCACGTCGCTCTTTCAGTCAAGGCCCACGGCGGCATGACCGTCCAAGACCGGTTCGGCAACCTGATCATTCCGAAAAGGCATGGCGCGTTACGCTGGCGATGTGAACGATCTCGGACAGGATCTGGAACTGCGACTCGTGCGCTACTTCACCGTGGTGGCCGCGCACCAGCACTTCGGCCGGGCGGCCACCGAACTGCATGTGGCCCAGCCGGCGCTGAGCCGCCAGATCCAGCGGCTCGAGAAGTACCTCGGCGTACGACTGCTGGACCGCGTACCCCAGGGCACCCGGCTCACCGCGGCCGGCCAGAGGTTCCTCCCTCAGGCCCGAGCCCTGCTGCGGGCAGCTCGCCAGGCCGAGCTGGCCGTACGCGAACAAGCCGAGACCGGACGAATCAGCATCGGCTACGTCGAAGACCTGGTGATCACTGCCGTCGTACGGGAACTGCGCCGCCGTCACCCGGACGCCGAGATCACCACCCGGTACCTGAGCTGCCGCGACGTCGGTGCGCTGCCCGACAAGCACGTCGACGCCCTCATCGCGCGGGCCCCGCTGCCGCTCCCCACCGACGACGTGGTCACCTCCCCGCTGTACGAGGAGCCCCGGATGCTCGTGGTCCAGCGCGGCCATCCCCTGGCCGGCCGCACGTCGGTGACCGCGGAAGAACTGGCCGGCGAAGAGGCGGCGCCCTGTGCGTTCGAGACCGCGGACTGGACTTCCTACCGGATCCTCGGGGCCGGTGTGCCGCCGATCGAGAGCTATGAGGACAAGCTCGAACTCGTCGCGAGTGGCAGGGCGATCGCCGTGCTCCCGGTCGGCGACCGGCGCAGCTCACTGCGTCCCAACCTCGTGACCGTCCCGGTCGAGGGCGCTCCTCCCAGCCAGGTCGTCCTGGCCAGCCGCAGGGGCGACCTGAATCCGATGATCAGGAATCTCCGGCTGGCGGCCGAGGCCGTGCACACGTCTCCGGCAGCCTGACCCGACCGGCCGGCCGCACCCCACCTGACCGGCACACCGGGCCGCCCTCCCCCACGACTCCGTTACAAGATCGCCCGTACACTGCCTAGCGCTTGATGCCTACGCCCGCCAGCAGACTGATCTGGGCGTCCGTGGGCTCCGTGCCATCGGCCGGTCCGGCAGGCCGCCAGCGCTGGCAGCACACGATGCCGGGCTCGATCAGGTCGAGTCCGTCGAAGAAACGGCGCACGTCGCTGTGGGAACGGAATTGCACGGGTGCCCCGGACTTGGTGTAGACCTCCGCGACCTTGTTCCAGGTATCGGGATCGAAGTCAGGCGTGCAGTGGTTCATTGCGAGGGCGCTGCCGACCGGAAGCGGGTCGAGCAGCCGGTGGATGATGGCGTACGGGTCGTGCGGGTCGGTGATGAAGTGCATGAGCGCGTTGAGGGAGAGCGCGACGGGCTGGTCGAAGTCCAGGACGCCCGCGTCCTGTACGGCGCGCATCAGCGCGTCGGGGTCTCTGACGTCGGCCTCGACGTAGGCCGTACGTCCCTGCTTCGTGCTGCGCATGAGGCGTTCGGCGTACTTCAGGACGAGGGGGTCGTTGTCGGCGTACACGACGCGGGCATCGGTCGCGACGGACTGGGCGACCTGGTGCAGGTTCGGTTCGGTCGGGATGCCCGTGCCGATGTCGAGCCACTGGCGGATGCCGTGCTCCTGCGCGAGGACACGGGTGGCACGGTGCATGAACGCCCGGTTCTCGCGGGCTGTCACATAGATGCCGGGGTGGGCGGTGGCGGCGACCAGGGCCGCTTCCTTGTCTATCTCGAAGTGGTCCTTCCCGCCCAGGAAGTAGTCGTACATCCGGGCCGAGTGCGCCTTGCTCGTGTCGAGTTCCCGGCCGGCCTGACTGGTGGTCATGTTCTCCCCTTCGTGCGTGTACGTATGTCAGCCCGCAGGCCAGGAACGGGACCCCACTGCAGTCCCTGCCGTTCACCGCCCGTCACCCTGCGGCCACGGCGGAACGGTCGCCGACGAGCGGGCTCGTCACGGCGAACGGCCCGCGGTCCGGTCCGCCGCACAAGCGCTTCGTATCCCGTGGCCCAGGCCGGACGACGCGAGCCGCACGCACTGCAGCCGATGCCCGCGCATCTCACGAACGGCCGTCGGTGCGTTGCTGCTGGAACGGGGACCAGTCACGCCCAACCTCCTGGGGAGCTGCCAACGACCCTACCTGCAGAACGACTTGACGTCGTCACCAAGGTGATAACCGCGTTGCTGAAATTATCAGGGCAAAGGCGCAGTCTGTCACCGCCACGGAAGGGGTGCGAGACCGGCCGAGCCGAGGGGAGCGGCGACGGCCGGCCTCCGTCCAGCATCCCGCTCGTTCGCGTCCTGCCGTTCCGACCCGGCGCACAGCAGGGCCGAGCACGCCTCAGCGGTGCCTGACGGTGGGGCGGGCGCCCGGTTGCCGGGGCCCCGCGGTCGCCGCTTTCGCAGCCGCTCGAAGGACACAGTCGGCCGGCGCCGCACAAGCGCGCCGCTCCCGCTCATCTCCGACCACCCCGACGCCGTCCTCTCCCCGGTACGGCCTGCCGCGTTCCACCTGGCAGGCGCATTACCAGAACGCTACGGCAGGCGCACGGGCCACGGCACGTCGTGGTACGGCAGCAATCCCCACGGGTGAACCGGGGTTGACGACAGCCTGGAGGAGGTTGGCGCCAAAGGCGCCTGAAGGCTCTCGGCGATGACGCCGCGGCTCGAAGATCTCTCGACTGCTCACCTTCGCCGGCCCGGTTCAGCGTGGAAGCTTGTCCCCGTCCGGTGCCGTGCTGTCTCCCGCCTGCCCGGAGGCCGCCGATGACGCACGCCTACCTGGGCGAACTCCAGGACGGCCTGCTGCCTGCCGAACCGTCGGCCGCCGCCGACCCCCGCCAACAACTTCTCGCGATCTTCGACTGGGACTGCCACACCGCGGACGGTGCGTTGCGCGGCTGCCCACTCCTCGACGCCCGGCCCCAGCCCGCCGAAGCGGCCTCCTGACCGCCGGTGCGCACTGGTCGTCCTGGCCTGGAACGGCCACCGAGGGGTGCCTTTGTGCCTCTGCGGTGCCTCGTGGTTTTGTTGAGGGTCGTCGGCGGACCCCGCTCGCGGCCATGAGACCCCTGGGGAAGTGAGGCATGTCGGTGATCGTCGTCGGAGGCATGATCGGGATCGGCAAGACGAGCGTCGCCGAACTGCTCGCCAAGGAGCTGGGCAGCAAGGTCTTCTACGAAAGCGTGGACGACAACCCGATCCTTCCGCTGTTCTACACAGCGAGCCCCGAGGAGATCCGGGCACAGCGCTATCCCTTCCTGCTTCAGCTGTACTTCCTGCGGACCCGTTTCGCCTCGATCAAGGAGGCGTACAAGCAGAACGACAACGTTCTCGACCGGTCCATCTACGAGGACTGGTACTTCGCCAAGGTCAATCACGACCTGGGCAGGATCAGCGCCCTGGAGATGCAGGTGTACGAGGGGCTGCTCGACGAGATGATGCGCGAGATCGAGGACCTGCCCTACCGCAAGGCACCCGATCTCATGGTCTATCTGACGGCAAGCTTCGACACGGTGATGAGTCGCATCGGGCTGCGGGGCCGCAATTTCGAGCAGGACGACGCTCTCGTCGAGTATTACCGGGCGCTGTGGTCCGGCTACGACGAGTGGGTACACACGCATTACTCGGCCAGTGAAGTTCTGATCATCGACATGAACAACACCGACGTGGTCAACAACCCGGAGGACGCGGCCCGCGTGAGCCGACAGGTCCGCGACACCCTCGCGGAGGCCGGGCGCCACGCCTGAAGCTGTTCGTACAGGTGTGAGCAGCTGTGCGAGGACGACGCGGCCGTACTCGCGCAGGGCCATGGCCGCCGCACGCGTCGCCGAGCCGGACGCCCCGGGCGCCGCGAGGCCGCCCTCCGGGCGACGACGGGAATGGTCAGACGGGCCCTATGACACCGGAGGTCCGCTGGTGAGCCAGTCGGAATAGTGCACGGCTCCGATGCGGGCTCCTGGCGGGGCGATGATGGCGGTTTCGGGGACGGCGCCGAACAGACCCGCCGACTCGTCGACCACGACGGTGCGTTCGTCACCGCGCGCCCGCAGAGTGATGCGGCCCAGTTCGTCCAGCGGGAAGACGTCGGGTCCGGCGACGTCGACGATGCCGTTGACGGGTGTGCCGGTCGCCACGTCGGCCAGCGTGCCGACGGCGTCGTCCACGGCGATCGGCTGCAGCCGGGTCGTGGGGAGGCGAACCACGTCACCGTCGCTGGTCCACGACATGATGGGCTCGACGAACTCCATGAACTGCGTGGCCCGTACGACCGAGGAGGGGATCGGGCCCGACCTGACCAGGTCCTCCTGCGAGATCTTGGCCGTGTAGTAGTCGACTCCCGGTACCCGGTCGATCCCTACGATCGACAGCAGGACGATGTGGCCGACGCCCGCCCTTCCGGCGGCGTCGAGAAGATTCTGCGTGGTGCTGCGGAAGAACGGGGAGGCGGCCGCGTCGAAGGACGGCGCGTCGATCGTGAGCACGACGACGTCGACGGAGCGGAGCGCATCCGGCAGTCCCGCGCCGGTCAGCAGGTCGAGACCCGTGGACCTGCCGTGGGACGTCGTCTCGTGCCCCGTCGATCGCAGCCTTTCCACGAGTCTCGTACCGACGAAACCGGTGCCACCGATCACGGCTGTCTTCATTCTTGTGCCCCCTGGTGGAGTGACCTGTGATCCCGACCGTAGGTCGGCACGGTCGCGGTTGCCGCCAGGGCTACGCCATGTGGGGCCGGGCCTCGCCCCGTTGCTCCTCAGCAGCCGCATCGGCGCCCGTCGTCCGCTCCGGACTACGACCCCGGGTCGTCCGACTTGAGGCTGTCCCCGGTGTTGGAGACGAAGACGACCAGGAGCCTCGCCGCCTTGGTCTGGCTGGTGTTCTCGGTCAGGAGGTGATGGGCGCCCGGCTGCTCGGCCCAGTTCTGCCCCTGGTGGTAGGTGGTCACCGGCTTGCCGTCGAGCTGACTGCGCACCGTGCCTTCGAGGACGTAGGCGTAGACGAACGCCTGCCCGTGCCGGTGCGGCGCGGCGCGTGCGTCGGGCGGGAGGTCGACGATCGCCGCGGTGAACGTCTTGCCCTTCACCTGCGGAAGAGCCTGCTGGAGCAGCGGTTCGAGGCGATCGGCGGGGCGTGTCGATGCCGCGGCCACCGGTGCTTCCTCAGCCCGTGCACTCGGATCCAGGCCTGCGCAGGCGGTGGCCGTGGCCAGCGTGGCGACTGCCAGCAGGCCACCGGCGATCCGTGGTCCGATCATGATCGGTCTCCTGTCCGGTCTGCGGTGACGTTGATGATCGTTCGCCGAGGGTGCGGCCGACGCGGGCGGACGCGGAGGGCGACCGACCTACGACCGGCAGCGCCCCCGCTTGTGCTCGCGGACATGAACACCTCCGGCGGGTCCCGAGCATTTCCAGCTTAGGAGCCCCGCCACGGCCCGGCATCGGCAGTAGCTGTGAGCCGGGCCCTCCGTCCGATCGACCCGACGCGCCATTCTGACCTGCGACATCGTCCCGTGCCCTTCGGAGGAGCCGTCGTCTCCGTCGCCGTCCGTGGCGCCGGCGAGGGCTACCCGGCCGCGAGCACTACGTCGTGACGGGGGGAGAGCCTCAGTGACATCGCGTATGAGATCGTCCTCCGGCTCAGTGGACAGAGCCGTCCGTCGCGGTGGCCGGCGGCGACATCGAGTCGACCCACCGCTGGCGGCAGGGACGCTAACATGTCATCCGATGGACGACAGGTGTGATGTCGTCGATGTGACGACCACCCGAGGAAGGTGACCATGACCGCAGCCGACCAGCCGTCCTCGACCAGCACCGACGGCCACGGCCCGGCCTCCTTTCTTGCCGCCGCCGCGGCCCTCGCCGCCATAGACGACGCGCTGCGCGAGGCCCGGCGCGAGAACCATGACTCCGTCGGCCCCGGCCCCGAGCAGGCGCTGGCCTCGCTCATGCTGCTTCGGCAGGTGCGTGAGCAACTCGCCGGCTGGGAGACCGGCCTGATCGAAACCGCCCGCGAGGCGGGCGCCAGTTGGGCCGACCTCGCGCGTCCCCTCGGCGTCGCCAGCCGCCAGGCCGCCGAACGCCGATACCTGCGAGGCCGCCCCGGTACCGCCGGCACCACCGGTGAGCAACGCGTGACGGCCACCCGCCAGGCCAGGGCCGCCGAGCGCGCCGCTGTCACCTGGGCCCGCGCCAACGCCGCCGACCTGCGTCGTCTGGCTGGACAGATCACCGCGCTCGCTCACCTCGCGCCCGAAGCGCGCCCGGTTCAGGACGCTCTGCATGTCGCCCTCGGGGCCACCGATGCCGCCGAACTCCTTGCCCCTCTCTCTGACATGCGCCCCCACCTCAACGCCCACCATGCCGACCTCGTCACACGCCTGGACGCCGTCGACGACGGGATCCGGGAGACGGCAACCGACGATGCCTGATTCCCGTCACAGAGAGTCGTCGAAGGGGGGACGGGTCGGTCCGCCTCCGATCACACCGACGGCGGGAAGCGGTTCGCCTCCGCCTGGTCCATTCATCTCCTTCCCTCAGACATGACATTCCACAGAGAGGTCCCACATGAGCAGCAGCGTCGAGACGCTGGAATTCCAGGCCGAGACACGCCAGTTGCTCCGGCTGGTGATTCACTCGATCTACTCCAACAAGGACATCTTCCTTCGCGAGCTGATCTCGAACGCCTCCGACGCACTGGACAAACTGCGGCTGGAATCACTGACCGACTCCAGCCTCGTCGAGGACAGCACCGACCTGCACATCTCGTTGGAGGTCGACACGGACGCCCGCACACTGACCGTCCGTGACAACGGGATCGGCATGAGCCGGGACGATCTCGTCGACCTGATCGGCACGATCGCCAAGTCAGGCACCGCCGACCTGCTGGAGAAGCTCAAGGAGTCCAAGGACGCCGCCACCGCCGAGAACCTGATCGGGCAGTTCGGCGTCGGCTTCTACTCGGCGTTCATGGTTGCCGACAAGGTCACCCTGCGGACCCGGAGGGCCGGCACCGACTCCGGCACCCAATGGGAGTCCGACGGCGAGGGCGCCTACACCATCCAGGCCGTCGACGGTCTGCCCGTGGGCACCTCGGTCACCCTGCACCTCAAGGCCGCCGACAGCGAGGACGGGCTCGCCGACTATCTGTCCGGGTCGAAGCTCCGTCAGATCGTCAAGCAGTACTCGGACTTCATCCGCTGGCCGATCCGGATGGCCACCGAGCGTACCGACGCCGAGGGCGCGACCACCCACGACGTGGACACCCTCAACTCGATGAAGGCCCTGTGGGCCCGGCCGCGCACCGAGGTGACCGAGGACGAGTACCACGAGTTCTACCAGCAGATCAGTCACGACTGGATGGCCCCGGCCGAGACGATCCACATGCGGGCCGAAGGCACCTTCGAGTACGAGGCGCTGCTGTTCATTCCCTCGCAGGCGCCCTTCGACCTGTATTCCCGTGAGACCAGGCGCGGCGTGCAGCTGTACGTCAAGCGGGTGTTCATCATGGACGACTGTGAAGCGCTCATGCCCCACTACCTGCGCTTCGTCAAGGGAGTCGTGGACGCCCACGACCTGTCGCTGAACGTCTCCCGCGAGATCCTCCAGCACGACCGCCAGATCCGCGGCGTGCGCCGGCGCCTGACGAAGAAGGTCCTCGGTGCCATCAAGGACATGCAGTCCAAGGATGCCGAGCGCTACGCGAACGTGTGGTCACAGTTCGGCCGGGCGCTGAAGGAAGGCCTCATCGAGGACACCGACAACACCGCAACCCTGCTCGAACTGGTGTCGGCCGCCTCGACTCAGGACGCGGAGAAGACCACCACGCTGCGCGAGTACGTCGAGCGCATGAAAGACGGACAGGACGCCATCTACTACCTGACCGGCGAGACCCGCGCGATGGTGGAGAACTCCCCGCACATGGAGGCCTTCGCCGCCAAGGGGTACGAGGTCCTGATCCTCACCGACCCCGTCGACGAGGTGTGGGTGGACCAGGTCCCGGACTTCGAGGGCCATCGCCTGCAGTCCATCGCCAAGGGCCAGGTCGACCTCGACGACTCCGCCGACGGGGACCAGGACGCCGACGCCGACAAGGCCCAGCTCGAGCAGGACTTCGCCGCCCTGCTGCCGTGGCTGACCACCGCCCTGTCCGAGCAGGTCAAGGAGGTTCGCCTGTCGTCACGCCTGACGACCTCGGCGGCATGCATCGTCGGTGACGCTCACGACATGACGCCGACCCTGGAGAAGATGTACCGAGCGATGGGACAGCAACTCCCCACCGTCAAGAGGATCCTGGAACTCAACCCCGCACACCCGCTGATCACCACCCTGCGCACCGCGCACGACGCCAACCCGGCCGACCCCGCCCTCGCTGAGATCGCCGAGCTGATCTACGGCAGCGCGCTGCTCGCCGAAGGGGGCGACCTGCCCGACCCGGCCCGCTTCACCCGGCTGCTCACCGACCGGCTGACCCGCACTCTCTGACCGTGGTGCGGCCGAGCGCGAGGGAGGCGCCCGGCCGCACCAGCCTCTCCTCACCGCCCTCACCACCCCCGGTGGCGCACAGCGCCTGGAGGAGAGCGCCAAGGGCCGGGCCGACTGGGGGTCCGTCGAGCCGGACCGGCCCGACGGCGGCACGATCACCGTGACCCGCGTCCCCGCCGTCCACGGCCCCGGCCCGCGTGAGGAGGTCGAGCCGATCACCGGCCAGGTCGTCGGCTTCGTCCTGACCGGAGAGGGGCTGCCGACCGTCTGCGTCAGCGGCGACAACGCCTCCCTCGACGCGGTCAAGGAGATCGCCGAGCGCTTCGGCCCCCATGGACACCGGCCTCCTGTTCGCCGGAGCCCCCCGCTTCCCCACGCTCTTCGACAACCAGCTGATCGTCCTGAGCAGCGCCCAGGCCGCCGAGGCCGCCCGACTCCTCGGCGCCCGCCGCGTGGTCCCCGTCCGCTACGACAGCTGTGCCCACTTCGCCGAAGGCCACGACGAACTGGCGGCCGCGTTCACCGCCGCCGGTCTCGCCGACCGCCTCGGCTGGGGCCGGCGAGGCTGACCTTCGCCGCCCGGCCAGACAACAGGTCCTCCGGGAAGTTCGCCGATGAGGCCGATGAGTTCGCGCACTCTCCGGGGTCTTCAACGCGGCAGGCAACTCCCGCTCGCGCAGGTGGAGGCATTGTGAGGCTCTTGCTCACGTCAGGCGGCGTCACGAACCCGAGCATCCACTCGGCGCTCGTGCAGCTTCTCGGCAAACCGGTCTCGGAGTGCCATGCTCTTTGCATCCCGACAGCACAGTGGGGGCACCCCATGTGCGGTCCGGCATCGGTGCGGGGCTTCGTAGCCGCCGAGCCCAGGTGGCAGCACATGTCCGGCCTGGGCTGGGCATCGCTCGGCGTCGTCGAGCTCACCGCACTGCCCACCATCGGACCGCAGCGATGGATCCCCTGGATCCAGGCGGCCGACGTGCTCCTGGTCGACGGCGGCGACGCCACCTACCTGTGCCACTGGATGCGGGAGTCCGGGCTGGCCGATCTCCTGCCTTCGCTGCCCGACATGGTCTGGGTGGGGGTCAGCGCCGGCAGCATGGTGATGACTCCGGGGATCGGGAAGTACTTCGCCGAGTGGCCGCCGGCGCCGGACGACCGCACCCTGGGAGTCGTCGACTTCTCGATCTTCCCGCACCTGGACGCATGGCCGGGGAACATGCTGGCTGATGCGGAGCGGTGGGCGGCCGACATCGGCTGCCCCGCCTACGCCATCGACGAACAGACGGCCATCAAGGTCGTCGACGGAACTGTCGAGGTGATCTCCGAAGGGCAATGGACGAAGTTCGGGACATCATGCTGACTCACCGGAGTGCTGCTGAGGTCATGCCTCCAGGGACTGGAGAACCTCAGCGGTCGTAGTGGGTCGGCGGAAACGGTTTGCGATCCTTCCGCGGGGCTGGGCTCGACCGCAGTTCGCCTGTGCCGGCCTGGCGATCGACCTCCGCTGCGGCTTCCTCGTACTGCGCGCCGGCAGACTCCGGCGCGTCCACGGGCAACCCGACATCGCGCCGGTCCTCCTCGGTACGCCGCTCCAGCTCCGTCTCGTCGGGCCGGCGGGGCATGCCGCGTCCGTGGTCGATGTCCGGATCTCCCTCGACCTGCCGGTTGGCCTTGTGGTGATGCACCATGGTCTTCTCCTTGAGGTGAGTACCGGGTGCGGGGGTGCGACCGGGTCTTCCCGCGACAGGTGGGCACCAGATTCAGACTGGCGACCGTGACCGATGTGGCAGAAATTGTCCGTTCCCGCCCCACTTTATATGGCTGACGGCGCACCTTCTCGCTCAGCTGCCTCCTCGCCCGGACCACTCCATCACGGCCACCCTCGCGCGCTGGACAGAGGTCTGGCCCGTCACACCATGGATGGGGATGACGGGCCAGACGTACATCACACTGCGCGAACACCAGCCACGGTCGGCTCCGGCCGGCAAGGCTGTCTCGGACGGCGTCCTGGTCTGCCGGAGGGGGCCGCAATACCGGTGGCCGTCAGGGCTGGGCGACCCGCAGATGCCGTCGTTCGGCCAGTTCCTCCGCGCTGACCACGGTCAGAACCGGAGTGCCAGGAGGCGCGAACATGGTCACCACCATCTGCGACTGCGCGTCCTGAAGGTTGTTGGCGCCCTGGTAGTGGATCACGTCGCCCCCGGGCTCGAAAAGGGCGTCGCCCGCCTTGAGTACCCGGGGCGGCTGTCCCTCCAGCTCGAAGAGGACCTCGCCCTGGGTCACGTAGCCGAAGATCGGTCCGGGGTGCCGGTGCGGGGGCGCACCGGGATCACCGGGCTTCAGGGTGATCCGGACGGTCCTGGCCTCGGCGGCGGCGGGGATCCCGGCCGCCGCGTCCGGCCGGATCGCAATGATTTCAACCCCGGGGGGCAGGTGCGCGTGGTCGGCACTCATGGATTCCTCCCAATGGAAAACGTCATGAGCAAAGACCGGACGGCCTCCCCGTCTGTGACAGACCGACGTGGCGAACCTGTCCGCAGAAGTCCCTTGGCCTTGTTCAGGCGTCCGGGGCACCCTCCGAGTCCGGCTGGAAGGTGCTCGACGCTGCCATGGCGACGAACAGCGGCATCTTGTACAGCGAAGGAGGCTCGCCCGCCAGCCCCAGTCGCTGCCAGGCCAGCCTGGCCGAGATCTTCAGCACCCGGCGCGCGCGCAGCACGAGCAGACAGGCGAGGGGCAGTTCCACCAGCACAGCCGAAGCGAGGCTCTCCCACACGTCGCCTCCCCCCAGGTTCAGGGAGATGTCGAACCAGGCATCGCAGACCAGGAGTGTGGCCGCGACGAACGACATCGGAATCAGAGCCTGCCGTCTCAGCCAGACCGCCGCCCCCGCGCCGACCAGCGAGACGAGCAGCATGATGTCGAAGCCCACCCACACCATGGGCCAGTAACGGGCCTCGAAGCGATGGGGCAGTGAGACGGCCAGGTAGACGGTCCAGGGCACGAGCACACACACGCACAACGCCAATTGCCCCACCGCCCTTCGATGACGGCGGCGCAACGTGGAACCGTCCGGTAGGAATGCCCTGATCCTCTGGACCGCCGAGTCGGCGGGGTCGTGCTGCTCGCTCAACGTTGCCTGTCCCTGCTGTCGGCTCCGGGTGGGCCGCTCCCGGGCCGACGCCGTCGATGACCGCACGGTTGCTCGCCTCGCACGGCCGCACACGGGCATCAGGCCGGGCCGGGCCCGGAAACCGGTGGATCGTCCCCTGATAGTACGGTGCGCTCATATTCCGTCGGCAACCGGATGCGGCACCCTGCCCTCCCCCGGTTCTATCGTCCGGGCAGCGGGACACCCCCTGTCATCGTCACTCCGGCCTCGGCGGCGCGGGTCGCGATCCCGGCGGTGGCACGTTCGGCCAGCGCGGCGATGGTCAGGGACGGGTTGACGGTGAGCGAGGCGGGAACAGCCGAGCCGTCCGTGACGAACAGGCCCCGGTATCCTCGGAGTTCGTGCTTGTCGTCGAGGGCACTGGTGGTCGGGTCGTCGCCGATGCGGGCGGACCCGAGCGGGTGGGCCGTGACCGTACCGGCCAGGGCCTCGGTCCACGGACGGACCCGGGACAGACCGTCCTTCTCCAGGATTCCGCGGAGCGCCGTGTCCGCCCGGTCCCATGCCTGGCGGGTTCGCGTGGTGGGGTGGAAGGACATCGTGCCCTGCCCGAGACCGGGTGCCAGGCGGATGAAGCTCCCGGTGGGAGGGACGACTCCGAAGCTGCCTTCGTTGTCGTCCTCGGTCATGGCGAGCAGGGTGAGCCACGACGGCCAACGGGCCCGCATCTGCCGCTTGTCCACGCCGAACCAGCCTGGTGTGCCGGTCGCCTGGGCGAGGACGTTGGTCAGGGGCGGGAAGTAGATCTGCTGGAGCATGAACCGGCTGTACTCCGGTGCGGACGGATCCAGGTAGTCGTACGTGGCGGAGGTGATCGGCCGGCCGATCGGCAGCCCCTGGTAGACCGTCCCGTCGGGGCGGGAGAGTCCGAGCAGCGACCCCGCCCTGCTCTCGTCGACGTCGGCGACGCTGACGTGGTCGCCGTTGCCGGAGAAGTAGCGGCCGACAGCACCCGGGATACCGCCGAGCAGCGGGGAGGACCGCTGGAGGATCACCGGCGTGCCCACCGCGCCCGCCGCCAGCACCACGACCTTGGCGTGGATGATCCCCACGCTCGCGGTGCAGGTGTAGTCGTCGGGGTCGAGGACGGTGTAGGCGACCGCGTAGCGGTAGCCGGACTCCAGGGAGGGGGTGATCAGCTGAACCTCGTGGAGTGGCCGGACGACCGCGCCATGGGCTTCCGCCGCGGGAAGATAGTTGAGCAGCATGGAGCGCTTTGCGTCGAACGCACAGCCCGACAGCATCCAGTTGCAGTTGGTGCAGGTCGCGGTGTCCACCGCCACCGGAACCGGATTACAGGTGTGCCCGGCCCGCCGGCAGGCGGCCGCCAGCACCCCGCCCGCGTAGGAGACGTCCGACCAGCCGGTGCGGGCGACCGGCAGTGCCTGCTCCACGCGGTCGTACCAGGGGTCGAGCGTGGCACGGCTGATGGACGCCGGCCACATCCGCCGTCCGATGCCGCCGTGGCGTTCGAAGGCGTACGACGGCGCCCGGAGGGAGGCGGCGAAGTAGACGACGCTGCCGCCGCCCACGCAGTTGCCCGCGACCACCGAGACGCCGTCGCCGCGGATGACATCGACGATCTTGTTGTAGGTTCCCAGGCGCATGGAGTGGCTGAACTGCTCCGCACCCCAGCGGGGTCCGCGCTCAAGGACGGTGACGCGTGCTCCGCCCGCGGCCATGTAGTAGGCGGGGATGGCCCCACCGAAGCCGCTGCCGATCACCAGAACGTCCGTGGTCTCGGTCATGTCGGGCTCCCGGAAGGGGTCGTGGCGGGGTGGAGCGCCGCGAGCGCGCGGCCGTAGGAGAAGTCCCCGAACCGCCACAGGCCGTCCGGGTCCGGCTTGGGAAACCTCAGCCAGGTCAGGCCTGGATGGCCCTGGGCCAGCGCGGCGGCCGTGTCGGACTGCCCGGCGGTGTCGAACGCGATGCCGACGATCAGGCTCATCACCTGCCAGACCGGCTCGTCGATGTCGCCCGAGCCGAACAGGCCGCTGACCAGGTTGGTCCGATGCGAGAAGGACAGGTCGACGAAGGGCGGCCGGCTCGGTGACAGCCAGATCAGCCGGACCGCCGCATAGGCGACGGCACGGGCGTCGAGGAGGGCCGCGATCTCCGGCAGCAGCGGGGCCAGCGGCAACTGGGGTGAGTTCAGGACGTCGATGACGCCCGCCTGGACGGCGCCCGGACCGGTGACCGCTCCGGCACACACCTGGTCACCCTGGAACCGGTGCTCACCGGGGATGAGGGTGTCGGCGAAGGCCCCCAGGGTCTGCGTCGTCCAGCTCTCGGAAGCATGCGCCGCGGCGGCCGCCGGGGTGGCGGTGAGCCCCCCGGTGGCCAACACGGCGACCGATGCGGTGAGCGCCTTGAGGATCGCTCGTCGGTCGACGGTGGACATGGCCGGTCAGCCGATCAGCGCGCAGCCGAGGTCGTACGGCAGCGCCACCGTCAGACCGGTCTCTCCGGCCTCCTGGCCGTATTCGGACAGCGCGTCGGCGAGGTTGTCGAAGTCCGAGGCGCGCAGGGCGGCGACGGCGTCGCCGACGCCCACCGTCCGGCCGTCGACGCTGAAGTGGGTCAGGCGGGCGCCGGCCCGGCGGGCGGTCCTGTCCCACCAGTACTGGCCGTCCCACGCCACGTACGGTACGGCGCCGTGGGTGGCCTGCACGCTCCAGTGGTCCTTCTGGTAGTAGCGGCAGGTCAGCATGGTGATGGCGAAGCGGGAGGGCTCGGCGACCAGGAAGCGCAGGGCTCCACCGTCGTCGAAGGTGATGTCGCGCTTGCTGTACTCCACGCACAGCGGGTTCGTGAACATCAGCCACAGGGGCGGCTGTTCACCCTCGCCGAAGTCGTGCCAGGTGCACGTGGCCGCGAAGCCCGGCTCGGTGAAGGGCCCGACCGGAGGCGCGTCGGAGGACGTCCGGACCGCGGAGGTGCTCGCGGCCTGGGCCGCACGGACGGCGGTGGCCGATCCCGCGGGTGCGGCGGGTGCGGCGGATGCGGCGGATGCGTCATGACTCGGGAGCAGCGCGGCACAGAACGCGAGGGCCAGCGCGAAGCCGGCCGCGGTCGTACGCAGGTGCACAGGGGAGACAGGGGACACAGGACCTCCTGGACGCGGAAACGGGTGGTGTCGCTCGGGAGAGGCCGCCGATGGCGGGTATCCGGCAGCCCGAGGACGGGGCGCTCTGCTCAGGAGCAGAGGTGGAAGGCGTGAGCCGACCGGGTCACGATGACGACGACACGTGTCCCGGCACGGGCGAAGTGGGGACGGCCGGCTCTTCGCCGGCGTCGGTGGGAACCGGACGTCCCCATGGCCTGCCCCCGCCCAGCCGCGCTCGAGGCGGAGAGCCGGGCGACCGCGCGTCCGCCGAGGCGCGGGGATCTCGATGGTTCATCGGTCGCCGACCTCAGCGTGCGCGGAACCCGACAGCCGCCATTCGGCTTCCCGCCGCCATCTTCCCCACCAGCGCTCCAGGCTGACCACCGTGTCCGCCCTCTCGCTGTTGCGGCAGACCGCGGCGGAGCCGTCGGGGTCGGTGTAGCCGAGCGTCAGTGTCCGGTCGGGCGGCTGGGTGACCGTCACCTTGATGCGTCGCAGGCCCGCCCTGCCCTCGACCCGCCACTCGGGCAGGCCGAGGTCCGCGCGGAACCGGCCGATGCCCGCCCAGCCCACGGCGGAGCGTTCCGCGCGCCGGGGCCATTGACGGCCGTTTCGGTGCAGGCGCAGGAAGACCAGGGGCGGCAGCCTGTCGAGTCCGCGTCGCATGGACACCGCGGCAACGATCTCCAGGACGTCACCGCCACCCAGGTCGGCGTGGAGCCAGGCCCAGCGGCGGGCGTTGCCATGGCCGTAGATGCGGGCGTCGGCCCCCGGAACATGGTCCAGTCGCAGCTCACCGGCGCCGTACCGGATGGTTCCGCTGTAGCGGGAGCGGCCGGCGGGGAGCATGTGCGACGCCGGAAGCCAGGGGCGTCGCCAGGACCAGCGGGGAAACGTGTACAGCGGCGGGCCCTCGGGGCTCTCGGTGAGCGCCCAGGTGAACGTGCCCGCGGAGCCCGTGAGTTGCCCGGGTCGGACGCTGATGTCCTCGGCGGTGAAGCCTTCCGGATGCCCCGTCCACGGTACGGGGCCGAAGCGTGCGTGTTCGACGTGGCCGTCCTTGGGGAAGACGGCGATCCAGCCGTGCGCGTAGGCGGCGGAACCGTCGGAGGGCGCCACCAGTTCGTGGTGCAGCCAGACCCCGCTGTCGGTGACCGGATCGGTCAGGGTCGTGTACCAGACCTCGGTCCGCCCCGGTGTGCCGTCCCAGCGCGACGTCAGATGTCTGTCGGCGGAGGACGCGCCGGCGCGCGGGAAGCGGAAGCTCGCGAGGAAGGGCAGCAGACCGGTGACGAGGGGGAAGCGCAGCGTCCCCTCGCCCACGCGGTCACCGTTCTCGTACAGGGTGTACGGCAGTACGGTCAGCGAGGCGATCGGACGCCTGGGCGACATCGACTTGCGTCCGACCAGAGTGAGGCGGCGGCCTTCCATGGCGAAGGTGATCCGGTAGCGGATCCAGTCGCGCGAACGGGGCGCGGTCTCCAGTTCGCCCACGGCTTCGGTGTCGTCGGCGCGTCCCGCCACGCGTACGCGTGCGGTCACCTGCGCCCGCGTCGTGCGATGAGGCAGCGGCACCATGTCGGCACGGACCAGCAGGTCCAGCCGGACGGCGCGGTCGCGGTCCTCGTCGGCCAGACGCACACGGCCCAGCAGGGTCTCGCTGAACATCGTTCCGCGTGAGGTCACAGGGCACCTTCCCGGCGTCGGCGGGAGCGTGCCAGCCCGTCGAGCATCATGGCTTCCGTTGCCGACAGATAGTCGCCCGCGGCGGCGCGTGCCGCCTCCCGGTCGCCGGCGGCCACGGCCTCGACGACCGGAGCCAGGCGGTCACGAGCGGCCCAGGGATCCTCGAAGGGCCCGACCAGCGCTCCGCGCACCGGCAGATAGGCGTTGAACAGGGTGTTGGTCAGCAGGACGTACACCCGGTTGCCCGTCGCCCGGGCCAGCGCACGGTGCACCTCGACATCCGCCAGCTGCACGGGCTCCCCGCCCGCCGCGTCCCCTACGGCCGCCGACAGCAGGCGCAGTTCGGTGACTTGGACTGCCGTGGCACGGGTCGCCGCGCGTTCCGCGATCAACATGCCGACGGAACGGCGGACTTCGAAGATCTCACCGATCCAGTCGGGACTGTGGAGCACCAGCATCGGCAGGAGGTCCGCCCCGCCCACGCGCAGGAAGTCCCTGACCCGGGTCCCCACTCCGTGGCGCGTCTCCAGGAGGCCGGCGTGCGTCAGTCGCCCGAAGGCGTGCTTGAGGGAGGTGCGGGTGACCCCGAATCCGTCGGCGAGTTCACGTTCGGGAGGCAGATAGCTTCCGGCGGGATGACGCTCGGCGAGGATGTCCTCGCGCAGTCGCTTCTCCAGCGCGTCGACGATCGTCTCGCGTGGCAGTGCCTCCACCTCGGCTCCCGGTGATTGGTGGTTCAGTGGCTGAGCCACTGAACCACCGTCGATGACACGGCGTCAATAACTCTGACCGGGACAGCGACGAGACCGTTGACCGAGGGGCAGCGGGGCTGCGGGAGGACCGGAACCCTCCCACAGCCCCGCTCACCGATGCGGGCTGGGCCACCCGGCGCCGTCGGCAGACCTTCACGTACCAGACGCCGGTCCAGCCCTCGTATCTCCCCTATCCGCAGAGCGTGATGGGCACCTTGGGGCCCCGCTTGAAGAAGTCCGAGCGACGACCGGCGCCGTCCTGCCCGCACAAGCGCCCGCCGGCCCAGGACATGGTCGCGCGGGCGGCGTTCGCCGCGATTGTCCGTCAAGCGGATCCTGTCGAGGGCCACCGGCTGTCCGCCGCGCCGCTTGCGCCGGGCCGCGGCCGGGGAAGCAACTCTTGCTCACGTCCTGGCAAATACCCTCCCCCTGCTCTTGACTGGTCTGGACCAATCAGGCTTTGCTGCTGAAGCCACCACTCACCCCCCTACCTCTGGAGTGGCAGATGAGCACAACCATGCCCAGCAGGCAGCAGAGATCCAGCTATGGCAGGTACATGGCAGTCGTACTGACCGTCCTGGCCTGCCTCCTCAGCGCGTTCACCGTCCTCGGTACCGCGAGCCCGGCGGCCGCGGCGGACTGCGCTGCGGCGTGGAACTCCGGCTCGGTCTACACCGGCGGCATGACCGCCTCCTACAACGGCCACAACTGGCAGGCCAAGTGGTGGACACAGGGTGAGACACCCGGCGCGGCCGACGTCTGGGCCGACCAAGGAGCCTGCGGTGGCTCCAGTGGCGGAGGCACCGGCGGCAGCTGCAACTACCCCGCATGGGCGGCCGGGCAGTCCTATGCGACCGGTGCCATCGTGCGGTACACCCCCAACGGCCAGTACTACATCGCCACCCACGACAACCCCGGATACGACCCCACCATCAGCACCTGGTACTGGTCCCCCTACACCTGCACCGGAGGCTCCGGCGGAGGCGGCACGGGCGGATTCGTGGTCAGCGAGGCCCAGTTCAACCAGATGTTCCCGAGCAGGAACTCCTTCTACACCTACAGCGGCCTGGTGGCCGCGCTCAGCGCCTACCCCGGCTTCACCACCACCGGCAGCGCCACCGTGCAGAAGCAGGAGGCCGCGGCGTTCCTGGCCAACGTCGACCACGAGACCGGGGGCCTGGTCTACATCAACGAGGTCGACCAGTCCGGGAACTACTGCGCGAGCGAGCCGTACGGCTGCCCCGCCGGCACGTACTCCTACTACGGACGCGGCCCGATGCAGCTCAGCTGGAACTTCAACTACAAGGCGGCCGGCGACGCCCTCGGCATCGACCTGCTCGACAACCCGGGCCTGGTTGCCTCGGACCCGGCAGTCTCCTGGAAGACCGGCCTCTGGTACTGGAACACGCAGACCGGCCCCGGCACGATGACCGGACACAACGCCATGGTCAACGGCGCGGGCTTCGGCGAGACCATCCGCAGCATCAACGGCAGCATCGAGTGCAACGGCGGCAACACCGCCGAGATGCAGGACCGCGTCAACGACTACGTCTCCTTCACCTCCATCCTCGGCGTCCCGACAGGCTCCAACCTCACCTGCTGAGCGGGGTGGCACCGCACGACGGCGAAGCTCCCGGCAGAGGGGATGCCCAAGAGGAACACTCCCTCCTGCCAGGAGCCTCGCGCACTCGCGAGCCCGGTGACGTCACCCGCCCTGCGGCCGGCATCTCGTCGGCAACCGGGCGGGTGCAGGGCGGTAGTCGATCGGGCCGCCCTTCGATAGCATACCGACCAGACGGTACGCCTGGTCTGTCCACGCGCCGCCGTGTGCTCGATGAACCGCACCATCTCATCCACCACAGGACGGCGAACCGCTCATGACGCAGAACACGGAGCGCGACAGTCCGGCCCTCGCTCGCCAGACCTGGAGAATCCTCGAGCCCTACCACGGAGCCGTCTACTTCTCGCCCGAAGCCGCAGGTCAGTACGCCGAGTTGGGCGTGGACCCGAGGCGAAGTGGTGCGCCAGGCCATGTCCGCGGCCCGAAAGGCCGCCCCGCCGCACCGGTTCGCCGCCGCCCGACTCACCGGGATCGACGCCACGCTCCGCCGCGTCCTCGGCCCGGACGTCTCCTCACCGGAAATGATCCGAGCGGCGGAACTGGCCCGCACCGCTGCCGAAGCGGCCGTGCGTCATCCGCACGGGCGCCCCCTCTTCGCCGCGCACGCCGCACTGCCGTGGCCGAGCACACCCCACCTCGCGCTCTGGCACGCGCAGACGCTGCTGCGGGAGTTCCGTGGCGACGGTCACGTGGCGGCACTGCTGACTGCCGGACTGAGCGGGCTCGAGGCGCTCGTCACGCATGCCGCCACGGGCGGCATCGGCGCGGCGGTGCTGCGCGACTCGCGGGCATGGTCGCCGGGGCAGTGGGGACAGGCCGTGCAGGCCCTGCGCGAGCGTGGGTGGCTCGACGACGGACCCCACCTCGCCTTGACCGAGGACGGCGTGCGGCGCAGGGCCGAGATCGAGCACACGACCGACAGGCTGGCCGCGTTCCCCTACCTCGCGCTCGGTCCTGCCGCCTGCGCCGAACTTCGTTCGCTGGCCCGGCCGTTCAGTCTCGCGCTGGCGAGGGAACTCCTGCCGTGGGCAGTCGACCGCCTGGGCGAAGAGAGCGCATGAGACAGGGGCCCGAGGTCGGGAACCCTCGACGGCGCAGAAACCGGCGCCGGCCCCGGGGGCTGTGCCCGTATCGAGGTCGACACCTGCGGCCACCCCCTGCCATCCAGCAGAACCAGAGCCGGAACCTGACGAAGCTCTCAGCCGGTCGCGCGCAGCGCGTGCGAGAGCGCGTCCAGCGTCACCCCCACCACCGCCCGAAGCTGCGCCGGGCTCGCCCCGGCTCTGCTCATGACGGCGAGAGACTGGTTCACCGCCGCCGCGTGTTCGGCGAAGGCCGCGGCGGCCTGGTCGGTCAGTCGCCCGGCCTTCAGCGCGGCGCGCAGGCGCGAACGCTGGAAGCCGAGCGCCTCCTTGGCGTGCGCCGCGACGGCCGGGGTCAGCACCGGGATCGCCATGGTCGACTGGGCGATCAGGCATCCATCGGGCAGCTCGGGATCGGCGATGCGGCCGAGGGTGACTTCGAAGAACGCGCGCACAGCAGCGACGGGTTCCGAGGCCGCAGACGCCAGGGCGGCGTCGTACTTGTCGCCGTAGCGCGTGGTGTAGCGATCCAGGCAGCGCAGGAAGAGCGTGTCCTTGTCGCCGAGCGAGGAGTAGATGGAGCTGCGGTTCAGGCCGGTCGCCCGTGACAGGTCGTCCACCGAGGTGTCGGCGTAGCCGGCGCGCCAGAACTGGATCATCGCGGCATCGAGTGCCGTGTCCATGTCGAACTGCTTCCTGCCTGCCACGTGGCACTTCCTTTGCGGTGCGTCGATGTCCATGAGCTGCGCTGCACGCCATCCTATCTTGAACTGAATGGTTCAAGATGTGTTAGGTTGAAGACGTGATCACGACCGTGGGCAGGTCTTCAGCAGTCTCGGTGTCATCGGGGCGGCCCTGCCGACGGAGGTCGCCCCGGCGCCGACCCGGTCCGGCCAAGGAGCGTCGCACCCACCGAGCAGCCCCCACCCCTGGAGGACTACCGTGACCGACCATGCGACCGGCCGTCAGCGTGTCACCGAAGCCGGACCCGTCCGCGGCCTGCCCCTGCTCGACCTCGACGGGTTCACCCACCGCTGGGTCGACGCGGACGACGTCCGCCTCCATGCCGTCGAGGGCGGCCGGCCGGCAGGCCCCGCCGTCGTCCTGCTCGCCGGGTTTCCGCAGACCTGGCAGGCCTGGCGAAAGGTCATGCCCACCCTCGCCGACCGGTTCCGCGTCATCGCGATCGACCTGCCGGGTCAGGGTCACTCCGAGCGCCCGGAGCGCGGCTACGACACCCACACGGTCGCCGCCCACGTCCACGCCGCCGTCAAGGCACTCGGGGTGTCGGACTACTGGCTGGCCGCCCACGACGTAGGCGCCTGGGTCGCCTTCTCCCTCGCCCTCGACCACGAGAGCCACCTGCACGGGGTCGCCCTGCTCGACGCCGGAATCCCCGGCATCACCCTCCCGGATGCGATTCCCACCGACCCGGCCCGGGCGTGGAAGACCTGGCATTTCGCCTTCCACCTCATGCCCGACCTGCCCGAGACGCTGCTCACCGGCCGCGAACGGGACTACGTCGCGTGGTTCCTGAAGGTGAAGACCCTCGCTCCCGGCACGTTCGACGACGCCGACCTCGACCACTATGCGGCGGCCCTCGCCGCCGACGGCGGTCTCCGCGCCTCCCTCGCCTACTACCGGGACGCCGCCGAGTCCGCGCGCAGGAACCACCAGGCGCTCAACCGGCGGCACCTGACCGTGCCCGTCCTCGGAATCTCCAGCAGCCACGGCTCCGTCCCCGACATGGCGGCCTCCATCAGCCCGTGGGCCGAGAACACCACCGGAGTGGTCGTCCCCGACGCCGGGCACTTCATCCCCGATGAGCAGCCCGAAGCCGTCGCCGCCGCCATAGCCGGATTCATCGACGGCAGCGGCCGGGGCACCGGCGCCGTCGGTCATCAACGGCGCCTGCAGTGACCTGATCAGTTTCCGTCGCCCGAACGGACCGAGGGCGCAGGGCTTCGGTCATCATGCGTCAGCCCCGAAGACACCGTCCCTGGTTCGCGCGCCCCGGCCTACGGTCCGTGCATGGGACGAGGCCGTGACAACCGGTCCCGTCGCCACCGACATCCAAAGGGGAGGCGCCGTCATGGCGAGCGTGGAAGTGTCACTGAAGGAAATGATGACCGCCGTCGAGGGATCACTGGGGGCCGCGGTCGTCGACTACACCACCGGCATGGCCCTGGGGACGCTGGGTGGGGGCAAGGGCCTCGACCTGACGATCGCCGCGGCCGGGAACACGGACGTCATCAGGGCCAAGGTACGCACGATGGACGAGTTGGGCCTCAAGAGCCGGATCGAGGACATCCTGATCACACTCGAGAAGCAGTATCACCTCATCCGTCTGATCACCGGCCGCAACGGGAACGGCCTCTTCCTGTATCTGGTTCTCGACAAGGAGCGCTCGAACCTGGCCATGGCCCGTCACCAACTCAGGCGGGTGGAGGAACAGCTCGAGGTCTAGCGCCACTCCAGAACACCGGGTTTAGTGCGCCCACGATGTGAAGACTTCTGCAAGTCACCACATCAGCATGATCCCAACTCATGTCTGCACACGGCCTCGGAAGGCAAGGATCGGCTGTGCAGGGCCGATGCGGCGGCGTCGCGAGGCGCCGCCGCACCCAGACATCCCCTACAGACCCGACCGGCAGAGAGCGAGCGGTCATGCAAGTCCCCCTCTACCAGGCCAAGGCAGACTTCTTCCGCATGCTCGGGCACCCCGTACGGATCAGGGTCCTTGAACTGCTCCAGTACGGTCCCGTCCCGGTACGGGACCTTCTCGCCGACATCGAGATCGAACCGTCCAGCCTCTCGCAGCAGCTGGCCGTCCTGCGCCGGTCCGGCATCGTGATCTCCATCCGGGAGGGATCCAGCGTCAGTTACGCGCTGGCCGGCGGCGACGTCGCCGAACTCCTCCGCGCCGCCCGTCGCATCCTCACCGAACTCCTCGACGGGCAGAACGTGCTCCTCGCGGAACTCCGGCAGGCCGACGCGTCCGCCGCCCCGCCCCTGCCCGCCAACAACCGCGGCTGACCGGCACCGCGGGGTGCCGGTCGGGCCTTGTGGAGGCGGAATCCGAAACGGGTCACCGCCGGAGAGGGGACGGTCACGTCAGCAGGGAGAGGTCGACCGCGTTGGCCAGCGCCTGCATGCCGGCCTCGTTGGGGTGGATGTGGTCGCCCGAGTCGTAGGCCGGGTTGAGGGCGGCGGGGTCGGCCGGGTCGGCGGCGGCCTTGGCGAAGTCCACCACCCCGTCGAAGGCCCCGCTGGTGCGGATCCACTGGTTGGCCGCCTGGCGGATCGCCTCCGCGGAGTCGCTGTAGTAGCCGTTGCCCTTGTCGGGCAGCATGGTGCCGCCGATGATCCGGACTCCCGCGGCGTGCGCCTGCCGGATCAGGTCGCGGTAGCCGTCGATCAGGTCCTGCGCGGTCAGTGGCGCGCCGCCGGGACCGGCGTTGTTGCCGATGTCGTTGATGCCCTCCAAGAGGATCACGTCCCTGACGCCTGGCTGGCCGAGCGCGTCATGGGCGAAGCGCTTGGTGGCGCTGACGCCCTGCCAGATGTTGGGGACGTCCGTCAGGACGCGGTTGCCGCCGATACCGGCGTCCACGACGCCCATCGGGCTGGTGGCGGCCAACCGCCGGGCCAGGTCGTCGGGCCAGCGGCGGTAGGCCCCCGCCGGGGTGTTGTAACCGTCGGTTATCGAGTCGCCGAAGGCCACCACGGTGCCGCGGGCGTGCGTCGGGACCACGTCGATCCCGGACAGGTAGTACCAGGAGGTTCTCGCCGCGACGTAGGACGCGTCGGAGGTCTCGGCGGTGTGGTCGCCCGGCGTCGACAGGTAGCTGGTGTCGAAGGCGTCGGAGTGCCAGGTGGCGGAACTGGTCGCATGGGGCAGGTAGATGCTGATCAGGATGCTCTGGTCGGCCTTGACGTGCATGGCCACCGGGTCGCTGACCACTTCCCCGCCGGTGGGGACGGTCACGGACCGCCGGCGGTCGAAGGTGACCGGGAGCAGCGACCGGGCGACCGCCGTAGCCCGGTCGGCCTGCGCGCCGATGGTGACGTGTGCCACCGACAGCGGGATCGTGCCGCGCAGGTTGGACAGGTGGATGCGCAGTGCGTCGCCGTCGACGGTGGAGTGGGCGACCATCCGTATGGTCTGGTCGTTGAAGTTCGGTCCGCCGACCGTCATGCTCGGCGACCAGGCCGCGACCCGCCGGTCCTGAGACGCCTGGGCGTGCGAGGCGGTGGACGCGGTTGCCGGGGAGTCGGCCGTGCGGCCTACGGCGAGTTGCGCGCCGGCGAGCAGTGCGACGACCGCGGCGGGTGCCGTCAGCACGGTGAGCAGTTTACGTCTGGGTGCGGCAAGCATGGGTGTTTCCTTTCTCCCGGCGCATGGCCGGCCCGGTGGCGGTGAGTTGCCTGTGACCGCGGTCAGTCGAGGGTGAAGCCGTCCACCAGGAGGTAGTCGCCGCCGGCCTTGGTGAGAGTCAGGGTGTGCGTGCCGGCCGGCAGGTTCGAGACCGTGTACACGCTCTGCTGGGCGTGCCGTTGCGGGGTGTTCGCGCTGACGGTCTCCTTGGAGTGGCCGTCCAGCGTGACGGCGATGTCGCCTTCGTCGGAGTTCGTCTCGGTGAGGAAGCTGATGCCGGTGCCGGTGAAGGTGATCGTGGCGGCGGCGCCGTCGTGCTGCGCGTAGTGCACCCCGTTGTCGAGGTCGCCGTAACCGCGGGAACCGCTGGAGGACCAGTTGCCGGTGTACGAGATCCGCAGGTCGTCGTCGTCGACGGTGCGGCCGGGCAGGATGCCGGGGCCGGCGGCGTCGACGATGGCCCTGGCCGCCGGCGGCCAGTTCCCGTCCGTCACCACGGTGGCCTGCTCGAACGAGATGTCGGTGCCGCTGTTGTTGTAGGAGGCGGTGTCGCTGTAGTTGTCGTGGATCGAGTCGTCGTGGATGCTCGGCGTCCACAGGTTCGTCCAGAGCGACCCGTTGGCGAAGCGCACGACGTTGTCGTGGGTGTTCCACATCGAGCTGCCCTCGTCGTGGTAGATCATGTTGCAGCCGTCGATGCACTCCGACAGCACGTTGCCGGCGAATTCCGAGGGTGCGGACTGGCCGCCGAGGGTGTAGATCGGACCGCCGTCGAAGAGCGCGCCCATCACGCTGTGCACGTGGTTGCCGAGGATCTTGTTGCCGCCGGCGTACGTGGTGCCGTGCAGGCAGGGGTCGGGCAGACCTTGCTTGGCCTGCAGGGTGCAGTTCGACGCCCATCCCCAGCCCCAGCCGATGGACATGCCGGAGTACGGGGTGTAACCGACGTCGTTGTGGGAGACGGTCGTCGCCCTGCTGTGGCCGACCCAGACGCCGACCGCGTCCTGGTACTCCTGGCCGGGGAACTGCACGGTGTTGCCCGAGACGGTGTTGCCGCTCGTCATCAGGGCGGGGTCGGTCTGGTAGTAGTCGTCCACCTCGCCGACCGAGACACCGCTGCCGGAAGTGTCGGTGACGGAGCTGTCCTCGATCGTGGAGTCCTGTGTCTGGTCGGCCAGGTCGATGCCGCTGGTCCCGGTGTGCTGGACCACGTCGCCGGAGAAGGAGATCCGTTTGCCCCGGTGCACCTGGACCGCCGCGGGGATACGGATCGGGGTGCGGGTCGCCGGGTCCCAGAGCACCCCGGCCTGGTTGTCCACGTAGCCCTCGGCGGACGGGGCGTTCCATGTGGTGTAGGCGAAGGTCAGTCCGGAGAAGACGATGTCGTGCACGGGTGCCACGACGTCGGGGATCACGGTGAATCCGTCGACGAGCAGGTAGGTGCCGCCGGTCTTGACCAGACGCAGGGTGTGCTTGCCCTTCGGGAGTCCGGTGACGGAGACCATGGCCTGCTGGGCCAGCCGCTCCGGGCCGTCGCCGGAGACCGTCGAGACCTTCTTCCCGTCGATGTACACGTCCGCGGTGCCCTCGTCGGAGTTGGTCTCCGACAGCACCTGGATCCCGGTGCCGGTGAAGGTGTAGCTGACCGCGTCGCCGTTGCCGGAGGTGTAGTGCACGTCCGCGTTCAGGTCGCCGAGGTGCCGGCCGTCGGAGTAGCCCCAGTTGCCGGTGTAGGTCGCCCGCCAGTCGGTGTCGTTGACCGGGGCCAGGTGTCCCGGGGTGCCCGAGGCGTCGACGAGTTCGGGCGCCACCGGCAGTTCGACGTCCGCCGTCGCCAGGTTCTCGCCCGCGCGTGGCACGTAGTAGAGGTACCCGGCGTTCTCGTCGAGATAGAACTGGCCTGGTGTGCCGAGGAGTTGGTAGGCGTTCTCCAGCCAGGTGATGCCGTCCATCGACGGCAGTCCGGCGCCGTTGAAGGGAAAGCTCGGGTTGGGCACCGCGTTGTGGTTGTTGTTCCAGCAACCGGGATCCACGGTGAGGTCCGAGCCGCCGTGCGCGGAGCGGGTGATGGACGCCAGCGGGCAACGCATCTGCTTCCAGCCGCTGTTGTGCACGACCTCGACCTGCGCGGGGTTCGTCCACGCGGTGTACGAGGCGTCAGCGGTGGTGAAGCCGGTCGCGGTCACGGAGAACCCCGACGGGTTGCGCGTCCCGCGGGCGCGGTCGGCGCGCTTCCCGTCGACGAACAACTCCCGACTGGTGATGCCTGCGGGCACCTTGGCCCGGTAGATGTTCTTCGCCGCGTCGACGCGCGCGAAGCCGGTGATCCGGGTCGCGCCGCTGAGCACCGGCGTCTGCCCCGCGGCCGCCCGGTACACCACCGGGTGGCCGGGCCGGCCGGAGTTCTGGACGCCCAGCCGGAAGGGAGCGGTGAGCCGGTAGGTCCCGCCGTCCAGTTCGACCACGACATCGCCCGGGGCCTGCGGGACGAGAGATCTCGCACGGTCGCGAGCGGTCTCGAGACTGCACGGATTCCGGTCACTGCACGCCGAACCGCGCCCGTCTGGCGCGACATGCAGAGTGTCCGCCGCGTGGGCGGACGCGTCGGCGGCGACGGCTTCGGGCGGGCCGCCGGTGAAACCCAGACAGGCCACGGCGGCAGCAAGGCACGCGGCGACAATGGTGCGCATAGTCGATCTCCCACAGGACGAGCGAAGGCTCAGACATCCGATGAATGTACGGAACCATGTCGCCAAGTCCTAGACCTGGGACGGAATTTGTATGTCGACATCCGACCTGTCTCGGAGCGAGTCCGGAAACGCGGCGGTGTTCACCGGCTTCGACGACTTCTCCGCTCCGGGCGTCCGTGCGCTTGGGGGCAGCCCGAAGGCACTGACATCGATGTGCGGTGTCGCTGTCAGTGCCTTCGGGGGTTCAGGGGGCTGGGGCGAACGGGAGGGGTTCCCCTTGGTGTCATAGGCCCGCGCGCGGTGCGCGGGTCTCGACGCGATCAGGCCTTGCGGGCCCGGATCTCCTCGGTGAGACGGGGCACGACCTCGAACAGGTCGCCGACCACGCCGTAGTCGGCCAGGTCGAAGATCGGTGCCTCGGCGTCCTTGTTGATCGCCACGATCGTCTTCGAGGTCTGCATGCCGGCCCGGTGCTGGATCGCGCCCGAGATACCCGCCGCGACGTACAGCTGCGGCGACACGCTCTTGCCCGTCTGGCCGATCTGGTGCGCGTGCGGATACCAGCCGGAGTCGACGGCCGCGCGGGACGCGCCCACCGCCGCGCCGAGCGAATCGGCCAGGGCTTCGATGATCCGGAAGTTCTCCGCGCCGTTGACACCGCGGCCACCGGCGACGACGGTCTCCGCCTCCGTCAGCTCCGGGCGTCCCGTCGACTCGCGCCGGGTCCGCGAGGTGATCCTGGTGCCCGTCGCCCGGTCCGCGAAGACCACCGCCAGCTCCTCGACCGTGCCGGCGGCCGGGGCGGCCTCCACCGGGGCCGAGTTGGGCTTGACGGTGATGACCGCGACGTCCCGGGTCACGCGCGAGCGGGTGGTGAAGGCCGCGGCGAACGCCGACTGCGTGGTGACCAGGCCGTCGGGGCCCGCCTCGACGTCGACGGCGTCGGTGACCAGGCCGGCGCCGACGCGCAGCGCCAGGCGGGCGGCGATCTCCTTGGACTCGGCCGAGGACGGCAGGAGGACCACGGCCGGGGAGACGGCGGCGCAGGCGGCCTGCAACGCGTCGGCCTTGGGGGCCACCAGGTAGTCGGAGTACTCGGGGGCGTCGTGCGCGAGGATCCTGACCGCGCCGTGGTCGCCCAGGATCTCGGCGGCGGCCTGCGCGCCGGCGCCGAGATGCACGGCGACCGGCTCGCCCAGGCGGCGGGCGAGTGTGAGCAGTTCGAGGGTGGGTTTGCGCACCGCTCCGTCGACGTGGTCGACGTACACGAGGATGTGGGTCATGGACGTGTCTCCTGCGGATGAAGAAGAAGGACGTGGACGGGTGGGCGTCGGCCCGGGCTCAGATGTACTTCCGGGCCGCCAGGAACTCCGCGAGCTGCTTGCCGCCCTCGCCCTCGTCCTCGTCCTGGACGATCGTGCCCGCGGTGCGGGCCGGGCGCTCGGCCACCGCCGCCACCGCGGTCCAGGCGCCCTTGGGTCCCACCTCCTCGGGGTCGATGCCGAGGTCCGACAGGTCCAGGGAGTCCACCGGCTTCTTCTTGGCCGCCATGATGCCCTTGAACGACGGGTAACGGGCCTCACCGGACTGGTCGGTCACCGACACGACCGCCGGCAGGGACGCCTGAAGCCGCTCGGACGCCGCGTCGCTGTCCCGGCGGCCCGTGACCTGACCGCCGGCCACCGAGACCTCGGACAGCAGGGTGGCCTGCGGGACGGCCAGGCGCTCGGCCAGCAGCGCGGGCAGGACCCCCATGGCGCCGTCCGTGGAGGCCATGCCGCAGACGACGAGGTCGTAGCCGATGTGCTCGATGGCCTTGGCGAGCACGAGCGAGGTGCCCAGCACGTCCGTGCCGTGCAGGCCGTCGTCCTCCACGTGGACGGCGCGGTCGGCGCCCATGGACAGTGCCTTGCGCAGCGCCTCCCTGGCGTCCTCGGGACCCACCGTCAGTACGGTGATCTCCGCGTCGTCCGACTCGTCGGCGATCCGGAGGGCCTGCTCGACCGCGTACTCGTCGAGTTCCGAGAGAAGTCCGTCGACGTCTTCGCGGGCGACCGTCGAGTCGTCGGCGAAGTGCCGGTCGCCTGTCGCGTCGGGCACGTATTTCACGCAGACGGTGATCCTCAGGGTCATGACTGTTCTTCCTTCGCTCGTGCGTTGTCGTGCGATTCGTTCGTCGTGCCGGGGCGCTCGCCCCGGCGATGCGTTCCCGGAAGCGGGAGGGGGCGCGTGCCTCAGGCGTCGGCGACCGGCGGGACGGCGCCCGGTTCGGTGAGCGGCAGGCCGAGATGCGCGCGCTCGGTGACCCAGCGGGTCGGCCGGTAGCGGGGGTCACCGGTGCTGCGGTGGAGCCCTTCCTGGAGGGCGAGCAGGCGCCGGGCCCCGATCCGGTCGCCCCAGGCCAACGGACCGACCGGGTACCCGAGTCCCGCCATGACGGCGAGGTCGATGTCGCCGGGGGCCGCGAGGGAACGCTCCGCGACGGAGGCCGCCACCGAGATGATCGACGCCAGCACCCGCTGGGCGACCGAGCCCGCCGTGTCGCGCACGACGGACACCGGGACGGCCTCTGCACCGCCGGCCGCCCGTGCCAGCACCGCGCGCGCGTCGCGCACCGCGGTCCCGTCGGACGCCGGGGTCATGGCCAGCACCCGGCGACGGGCGGTGAGGGACAGGGGGTCGACGCCCAGGGTGCGCTCGGCCGGCAGGCCGCCCTCGGCGATCGCGGAGGCGACGGTCGTTCCCCAGACCGGGCACAGCACGAGAGCCTGCTCCGAGGGCGCGGACGCCTTTTCGAGGGCCGCCCCCGACTCGCTGAGCACCGTGCGCAGCGTGTCGCCGTCCCGGCCCTCGCCGGCGACCCACACCGGCCGGCCCGGATCGCCGGTGACGGGTTGTTCCGGCAGGTCGGCGGGGGCCGGGATGCCGGGGCCGTACGCGTAGAAGCCGCGCCCGGTCTTGCGGCCGTGCAGGCCCGCCGCCACCCGGTTGGGAGCGAGGTAGGAGGGGCGCAGCCGGTCGGAGTGCCGGAAGCCCTGCCAGATGGAGTCGGTCACCGCGGCGGTCACGTCCAGGCCGGTGAGGTCCATCAGCTCGAAGGGGCCCATGCGCAGTCCGAGTACGTCGCGGGCGATGCGGTCGATGCCCGTCGTGTCGCTGACGGACTCCTCCAACAGGGCGAACGCCTCGGTGATCAGGCCGCGGCCGACGTGGTTGATCAGGAAGCCGGGGGTGTCCGAGGCGACTACCGCGGCGTGTCCGGTGGCCTGGACCAGTTCGACGAGGGTCCGGGGGATCTCGGGGCGGGTCAGCGCGCCCGGAACGACCTCGACGATCCTCATCAGCGGCACGGGATTGAAGAAGTGCAGGCCGCAGAGGCGGGACGGATCAAGGAGTCCCGACGCGATCTGTGTCACGGGCAGCGAGGACGTGTTGGTCGCGAAGACCGTGCCCGCGGGCAGGATGTCCTCCAGCTGCCGGAACAGCTCCGTCTTGGTGGCCAGGTCCTCGCGGACCGCCTCGATGACCAGCCCCACGTCGTCGCCCGGCGCGGCCGGCGAGTCCACCGGCAGCAGCCGTGCCGAAGCGGCTCCGGCGGCCTCGTCGGTCATCCGCTGCTTCTGGGCGGCGCGTTCGAGCATGTGCTGGACGAAGACGACGGCCTCGCCGACGGCCTCCTGCCGCACATCGGCGAGTTCGACGGTGTGGCCGGCGACCGCCGCCCACTGGGCGATGCCGCGGCCCATGGCGCCCGCGCCGACAATCCTGATGCGCATGTGGATCTCGCCTCCCTCTCGGTTCTCGGATTTCCGCTCCCGCTCCGGTGGTGCGGGAGCTGGATCCGTTCTGCTGACCCGGCCGCTTCGGTCCGCGGCCGCCGGCGGATCGCCGGCACTCCGTGCCTCCCGTGCCCGGGCCCCGTTGACACCCGGCGTATCGCGGCCCGGGTGCGGTGACCACCCACCGCCGACGCACCCCGCGGGGCCCTGTCGCCCTGACCTCCCGACTCTGGGGAGACCGAAGTCCGCGCGAACGGCCGCCGTCCGAGGTGGACGGACGTGTCCGCCGGTGTGCCAGGCGGGAACGCCCGCCCCCAGACGCCAGGCCGGAGCTGCGCGGACCGGTTCGGCGGACGGCCTTACGCTGCCAGCCGTAATCCATTAATGTCCAATACTAAATGGCACACGCTTTAAGACGTTCATTCGATGAATGACCGGGATTCCTCCCGGAGTCGGAACAGTGGGAACCACCATGGAACTGCGCCGCCTGGTCGCCTTCGTAGCCGTCGCCGAGGAACTGCACTTCGGCCGTGCCGCCAAGCGGCTCCAGATGGCCCAGCCACCGCTGAGCCAGCAGATCCGGCAGTTGGAGAAGGAGCTGGGGGTCCAGCTCTTCGAGCGCAACACCCGCTCGGTCAGGCTCACCAGCGCCGGCCAGTCCTACCTGGAGCCGGTGCGTACCGTGCTCAAGGACCTCGACCTGGCCACCCGGGCAGCCAGGGCCGCCGGGCTGGGCCAGTACGGGCGCGTGACCGTGGGCTTCGCCGGCGCCTCCAGCCATGAGAGCCTGCCCCGGCTGACCCGGGCCGTCAGAGCCGTCCACCCCGGCATCGAGCTGGTCCTGAAGGGCCAGACCTACGCCAACGCGGCCCTGGCGGGCGTCGCGGAGGGCTCGCTGGACCTCGGTTTCGTCCGGCTCTCGGCAACTCCCCCGGGTGTGACACTGCGGGTCATCGGGGAGGAGGAGATGATCTGCGCGCTGCCCTCCTACCACCCCCTGGCCCAGCGCGATCGCATCCCGATCGCCGCCCTGGGCGAGGAGCCCTTCGTGAGTTTCCCCGCCAACGCCGGCTCCAGCCTGCGCGACGCCACCTTCCAGGTCTGCGACACGGCCGGGTTCACGCCGCGGGTGGTCCAGGAGGCTCCGGACTCCCACACCATCCTGGCGCTGGTGGCCGCCGGAGTCGGGGTGACGCTGACCCTGACGTCCTGCCTGCACGTCCAGCAGACCGGCCTGGTGTACCGCCCGCTGGCCGGGCCGCCCATCCGGCTCCAGGCGGCGCTGGCCTGGCGTACGGACAATCCCTCGGCCGCGCTGCACTCGGTCCTCACCGTGGCGGAGGAGGCGCTGCCGACCCCCACCCTGAGCACCTAGACGATTTCCGTCCGAGTCCGGCGTGAATCAGGTATTGGATCTTCTTGATGCCGGAGTGCGACGCTCGGTGGGAACGGTTCCGCCGTGGAGCTTCCCCCACCAGGGAAAGGCAGTCGCATGTCCGAACAAGCCGATGTCGTCATCTGCGAGCCGCTGCGCACACCGATCGGGCGCTTCGGCGGCGCGCTCGCGGACCAGCGTCCGGCCGGTCTCGTGGCGCTCGTCATCGCCGAGATCGTCGGCCGCACCGGGATCGATCCCGAGCGGATCGACGAGGTGATCCTGGGCCACGCCTACCCGACCTCCGACGCCCCCGCGATCGGCCGGGTCGCCGCCCTCGACGCGGGGCTGCCCGACTCGGTCACCGGCGTCCAGGTCGACCGCCGTTGCGGATCGGGCCTCCAGGCCGTCCTCGACGCCGCCATGCAGATCCGCAGCGGCTTCAGCGATGTCGTCGTCGCGGGCGGGGTGGACGTCATGAGCGCGGCCCCCTTCTACACCCACGACGGCCGGTGGGGTATCAGGACGCCGAGTCTCGAACTCCACGACTCCCTGGCGCGTGGCCGGGCCACCGCCGGCGGCGTCAACCACCCCGTTCCCGGGGGCATGATCGAGACCGCGGAGAACCTCCGCCGCGCCTACTCCATCTCCCGCGAGGACCAGGACACCCTCGCGGTGCGCTCCCAGCAGCGCACCGCTGCCGCCGTGGCGGCCGGGCTGTTCAAGGACGAGATCGTCCCCGTCACGGTGCGCACCCGCAAGGGTGAGGTCACCGTGGCGGAGGACGAACACCCCCGCCCCGGCACGACGGCGGAGCAACTGGCCGCACTCCGGCCGATCATGGGCAGGTCCGACCCGGAGGCGACCGTCACCGCGGGCAACGCCAGCGGTCAGAACGACGCGGCGGCCGCCTGCCTGGTGACCACCCGTGCCACGGCCGAGCGCCTGGGCCTGGCCCCGCTGGTGCGGCTGGTGTCCTTCGCCCGCGCCGGGGTGCCCGCCGAGACCATGGGGATCGGCCCGGTGCCGGCCACCCGGAAAGCCCTGGACAGGGCCGGTCTCACGCTCACCGACATGGGCCTGATCGAGCTCAACGAGGCCTTCGCCGCCCAGGTACTGGCCTGCACACGGGTGCTGGGTCTGACCGACGCCGACCACGAGCGGATCAACGTCAACGGCTCCGGCATCTCCCTCGGCCACCCCGTCGGGGCGACCGGCGCCCGGATCCTGGCCACCCTGGTGCGCGAGATGCACCGCAGGGGGACCCGCTACGGCCTGGAGACGATGTGCATCGGCGGAGGCCAGGGCCTGGCCGCGGTGTTCGAACGCATCACCGGCTGACGTCCCGCCGGACCGCGGGCACCGATCGGCCGATGACCGGCCGTCATCCAACCAGGAACTGAACCAAGGAAATCGGAGTCCATCGTGACACTGACCGCCAACGGCATACCGGAGATCGCGAAGCTGGCCGGCCGCGATCTCGGACACTCCGAGTGGAGGGAAGTCACTCAGGAGCTCATCGACGCCTTCGCGGCGGTCTCCGGCGACGGCCAGTGGATCCACACCGACGTCGAGCGCGCGGCCGCGGGCCCGTTCGGGCGCACGATCGCGCACGGCTACATGGTGCTCAGCTGGGGCATCCCCATGGTGGCGGAACTCCTCCAGGTCACCGGCGTGGGCATGGCCCTCAACTACGGTGTGAACAAGGTGCGTTTCCCCGCGCCCGTGCCGGTCGGCAGCAAGATCCGCCTGCACGCCGGGATCACCGAGGTGCGCGAGGTGAGCCGGGGCAGCATCCAGGTGCACCGCGCCTTCACCTTCGAACTCGAAGGATCCGACAAGCCCGCCTGCGTCGCGGAGTCCCTCACGCACTACTACCCGTAAAGAGAGCCATCCCCGAAGAACAGCGGCCTTGGCGGCCGGGCACCCTCGATCTCTCCGGCCGCCAAGGTCGTTCTCATGCCCGCGGCGGGTGACGTACGACGCCCGGCGACGCGGTACGGCCGGGGAGGCCGGGGAGGTACGAAGCGTCCACGAGGGACGGTACGGGCCGCAGACGGGCGAGGACGTCGGAGAGGTGGGTATGTCGTGCCGGGGGTGGCACGAGGGCGAGGTGAGCGAGGTGGGCGAGGCAGTCGAGGTCGTAACGCAGCGCGGCGAGGCCGGGTCCGGTCAGTTCGACGGCGCCGGAACGGCGGTGGGCCTCGCGGGAGCCGATTCCGTAGACGGGACCGAGCGCGTGTCCGGGACGGGCGGTGAGGAGCGTGGTGCCCTCGTCGTCCGCGTCGGGGAGGAACGCCCGGTCGTGGGCCCCGGCCTCGGCCAGGGCCCGGCCGAGGAGCGCGGGTTCGATCAGCGGCAGGTCGGCGGGGAGCGCGGCGACACCGCACCCGGGGTGGCCGGCACGGGCGGCCCGTTCGCCCTGGTGCAGGGCCTCGTTGAGACCCGGGCCGGTCCCGAGGACATGTCCGACACCGAGACCGGCGACGGGTTCGAGGTCCTGGATCCGGTCGACGACGACGATCACCGTGGCCACGCCAGGCGTGTGCCGCGCGGCGGCCACGGTGTCGCGGAACAGGGCGCTCGCGACCCGCTGCCGGTCGGGCGAGTCGAGTGCGAGGCGGCTCTTCGCCAGGCGGAGGTCCTTCTGCGGGACGACAACGGCCCAACGCACCTCACCGCGCGCACGGTTGTCGCGGTGTCCGCCCCTGTCGGCGGGGTGGTGGGCCCGGCCGTGCGTACCCCCGTCCGCGCGGCCGCGGCCGGGCCGGCCGGTGGTCATCGTACGAATCCGACACTCAGCGGCACGACCCGGTGGACCTCCGTGTCGAACCGGCGGGCCGCTTCGGCGCGTTCCGCGCTGACCTGGCCGTAGGTCGTCGAGCGCTGCCGGGCCGGCCGGCCGGCGGCCGCGGCGAGGGCCTCGATGTCCGCGATGGTCTTCATCGACCCGTTCGTCGAGCCCGCCATCCGGCTGATGGTCTCCTCCATCAGTGTCCCGCCCAGGTCGTTGGCGCCCCCGCGCAGCATCTGCACGCACTGCTCGGGCGACAGTTTGACCCACGAGCACTCGATGTTGTCGATGTGCCCGTGCATCAGCAGGCGCGCGAGGGCGTGGACGGCTCTGTTGTCCCGGTGGGTGGGGCCCGGCCGGGCGATCCCGGCGAGGTAGATCGGGGAGGAGTGGTGCACGAACGGCAGCGGTACGAACTCGGTGAACCCGCCCGTCTCCCGCTGGATGCCGACCAGGGTGCGCAGGTGCCCCACCCAGTGCCGGGGCTCGTCGACGTGCCCGTACATCATGGTCGCGGTCGTGGGGATCCCCAGTCCGTGCGCGGTCTTCACCACCCGGACCCATTCCGCGGCGGGGAGTTTGCCCTTGGTCAGGATCCAGCGGATCTCGTCGTCGAGGATCTCCGCGGCCGTGCCCGGGACGGAGTCCAGCCCCGCCTCGCGCGCCCCGGCGAGCCACTCGGCGACGGAGATCCCCATCCGGGACGCGCCGCTGATGATCTCCATCGGGGAGAAGGCGTGCAGGTGCATGCCGGGGCAGCGTTCCTTGACCGCGCGGGCCAGGTCGTGGTGGACGCCGCTGGGCAGGGCCGGGTCGATACCGCCCTGCATGCACACCTCCGTCGCGCCCACGGCCCAGGCCTGTTCGACCCGGTCGCCGACCTCGCCCAGCGACAGCCGGTAGGCGTCCGCGTCGGTCTCCCGTTGCGCGAACGCGCAGAACCGGCAGCCGACGTAGCAGACGTTGCTGAAGTTGACATTCCGGTTCACCACGTAGGTCACGGTGTCTCCGACCGCGGACCGGCGGACCTGGTCCGCGAGCCTGCACATCGCGTCGAGCCCCGGACCGTCCGCGTAGGCCAGCGCCAACGCCTGTCCGTCCGTGAGGCCCGCCGGGTCCCGCTCGGCCGCCCGCAGGGCGTCGGCGACGTCACTGTCGAGGCGCTCCGGTGCACCCGCGCCGGCTCCGGTGGGGAGGTCGTGCACCTGGTCGGCCAGGACCTGCCAGTCGCCGAACGCGTTGTCGAAGTCACCGCGCGCGGTGGTGAGCCGGCCTTCCCCGTCGATCGCGGTGTGCAGGTCGGTACGCCCGGACGAGACGGCCTCGGCTGCTTCCTGCCACGGCATCCCCACCGGCAGCACGTCGGCGGCGAGGCCGGTGTCCGGGTCGGCGAGTGCCCGCAGGTGCGGCTGGACGCGGGCGTCCGCCCAGGGGCTGCCCGCGCGGATGTACTCCGGCTGTGCCGCGAGGCGTTCACGCAGTTCGAATCCGGCCCCGGCGGTCAGTTCCGCGAGGCGTTCCAGGTGCGGCCAGGGCCGTTCGGGGTTGACGTGGTCGGGCGTCAGGGGCGACACACCGCCCCAGTCGTCGACGCCGGCCGCGAGCAGGAGCCGCAGCTCGTCCGGGTCGGACAGGTTCGGCGGGGCCTGGATCCGCGTCTTCGGGCCCAGCAGGATGCGCGCGACCGCGATCGCCGCGAGGTACTCCTCCAGATCCGCGTCCGGCACCGCCCGCATGGCCGTGTCGGGCTTGGCCCGGAAGTTCTGCACGATCACTTCCTGGACCGCCCCGTACTGCCGGGCGATGCGGCGGATCTCCAGGATCGACTCGACCCGGTCCTCGGCGCTCTCGCCGATACCGATCAGGATCCCCGTCGTGAAGGGGATACTGCTGCGGGAGGCGTCCTCGATGGTCCGCAGCCGCACCGCGGGGTCCTTGTCCGGGGACCCGTAGTGGCAGCCCCCCGGCTCCGACCACAGCGACCGTGCCGTCGACTCCAGCATCAGGCCCATCGACCCCGCGACGGGCTTCAGTCGCTGCAGTTCCGTCCAGCTCATCACCCCGGGGTTCAGGTGCGGGATCAGGCCGGTCTCCTCCAGCACCAGGATCGCCATCGCCCGCACGTACGCGAGGGTGTCCTCGTAGCCGTGCGCGTCCAGCCACTCCCGGGCGGCCTTCCAGCGGTCCTCCGGCCGGTCCCCGAGCGTGAACAGGGCCTCCTTGCAGCCCAGTCGGGCACCCTCGCGGGCGATGTCCAGGACCTGCCCGGGCGTGAGGTAGGCCTCCTCGACCCGGCCCGGGGTGGTCGCGAAGGTGCAGTAGTGGCACCGGTCCCGGCACAGCCGGGTGAGCGGCACGAACACCTTCTTGCTGTAGGTGACGATGCCGGGCCGCCCCGCGTCGAGGAGACCCGCGGAGCGCACGGACCCCGCGACCTCGCACAGCGAGGCCAGGTCGTCGCCGCGCGCCCCGAGCAGGGCCGCCGCCTCCCGGCGGTCGATGTTCTTGCCCGCCCTGGCCCTGGCCAGCGCACGGCGTACGGGTGCGGAATTCACCGCGGTCTCCTCACGTGGACGCTCAGGCATGGTCAGTTGCCGCGCAGGCCCATGGACCGCGCGATGAAGTTCAGCTGCACCGACGGCGGGCCGGCCACGACCCGCGCGATGATTCCGTCCGAGTGGTGCATCGGCAGGGTGTGGTCGCGGACATAGCCGTACGCGCCCTGCAGCTGGACCGCCAGCGCCGACGCCTCGGCGTATATCTGGCCGCACAGGAACTTCGCCATCGTGCTCTCCGTCTCGCACGGCAGGCCCGCGTCGAAGAACGCCGCCGACCGCTGCACCGCGCAGCGCGCCGCGTCCTTGCGGACGAACATCTCCGCGAGCGGCAGCGTCACCCCCTGGTACGAGGAGATCGTCTTCCCGAACTGCTCGCGCTCGTTGGCGTACTCGACCGTCATGTCCAGGACCTGTCCGACACTGCCCAGGAACCCCGAGCTGATCATGATCCGCTCCAGGACCAGCCGCTCCTTGAGGATCTGCCAGCCCTGGCCCGGCTCGCCCAGCAGGGCCTCGTCGGGGACCAGGACGTCGTGGAGGAACACCTCGTAGATCCCGCTGATGTTGCGGCCCAGGGCCGGCATCCGGCGGATCTCGACACCCGGGTGGTCGGAGGGGACCAGGAACACGGCGAGGTCGTCCCGCTTGCGGCCGCTGTCGCCGGTCTTCGCGAACAGCTCCATCACCGTGCCCGGGATCCCCGCGCCCTCGCAGTACGTCTTCTGCCCGTTCAGCAGCCAGCCGCCCTCGACGCGCTCCGCGGTCGTCGCCACGCTCGCCGCGTCCGAGCCGACGTCCGGCTCCGAGACCGCGATGGAGAACCGGCCGTCGCCCCGCAGCACGGGCTCGGCGTACTTCTCCTGCTGTTCGAGGGTGCCCCAGCGGATCAGGTCGCGGATCCCGCTGATGTTCAGGTTCAGCAGCGCGACCAGGTCCGAACTGGCCCGCCCGACCTCCTCGCACAGCGCGATCAGCAGGCCGGCCATGCCCTCGAGGGGCTCGTCGTCCGCGACGATGTCGTACCAGCCCAGCTTCGCGATCTCGCGGTAGAGGTGCTCGGGGTAGGAGCCCTCCTCGTCCCAGATCCGCACGTCACGCTGCGGAGCGTGCCGTGCGATCACCGCACGGGCCGTGGCCCGCAACTGCTCCTGGTCCTCGGACTCGATGAAGGGGTTCGCACTCATGGTTGTCGCCTTTCCGGAGGGGATCGGGCGGCCGGTGGATCGGGGGGTCCGAACGGTGCGGTCGCCGCGGGGGAAATCAGGTGGTGAGAGCCGTCCGAAGGGTCTGGACAGGATCCGACGGCGCGGCCGCGAACTGCTCGGCGAGGTGCCGGGCCCGGTGGCCGAGGTCCGCGGCCCCGACCACGTCGACCAGGCCCAGCCGGGCCAGGTCGTCCCCGGTGAAACGTTCATCTGCCACCAGCAGCCGGAACGCCGCGGCGGGACCGACAGCGGCCCGCAGGCGGCGGACCGTCTGGTCCGGGGGCAGGAAGCCCAGCCGGAGCTCCGGGAAGCGGAACATCGCGCCCGGAGCAGCCAGGGTGACCACGGCGGCGGCGGCCAGGGCCCATCCGCCGCCCACGGCCGGGCCCTGCACGGCGGCGACCGAGGCGGGGAACGCCTCGACGAGGTCGCACGCCTCCTCGATCAGTTGCCGGCGCAGGCCCGGCAGGCCCATCGCGCTGCCGTCGTCCGACCGCACGTCGGCACCCGCGCAGAAGGCCGGGCCCTCGGCCTTCAGCAGCAGGACGCCGACACCCTGTTCGCGGGCGCCCTTGAGCGCCGCGACCAGTTGCTGGAGCAGCGGGATGTTCATGGCGTTGCGCGCGTCGGGGCGGTTCAGCGTCACCGTCGCGACGCCGCCCCCGGTCTCCGACAGGCACAGCGGTGTCTCGTCCGCGACGGCGTTCATATGAGCTCCGGGAGAACTTCGGTGGTGAGCAGGTCCACGGCTTCCGCCGGGTCGGGACCGACGGGGGCTCCGACGTATGCCTCGGTGAAGCCGGCCCCGCGGGCGTACTCGAGGAGTTCGGCGAGCGACGCGATGCAGTCGCCGGGAGTTCCCGAGATGACGAGCTGGTCGGCCACGTGCTGGGGCAGGAGTTCGGCCGCGGCGGCGATGCCCCGGCCCGTGTGGACGGCCTCACGGGTCGCCGCGTAGTCGGACTGTTCGAAGCCGACCTGCTGCAGACTCTCGTGCGGCTGCTGGGAGACGATCAGGGCGGCCTGCCGGCGGGCGGCGGCGTTGGCGCGGTCGCGGTCCGCCGAGACGGACACGTTGACCCCGTAGATACGGGTCAGCTCCGGGCGGTCGCTGCGCTCCCGGCCGGCGTCGAGGCGGTCGAGGTTGCTGACCGCGTCGAACTGGCCGCTGCGGAAGGCCGCGAGGCTGTGTGCCGGGAAGTTGCTGGCGCAGATCACACCGTCGGCCAACTCGCCCGTCATCTCAAGGATCTTGGGACCCGTGCCGGCCACGATCACCCGGACCGCGGGGTCGTCCACCCAGTCGAGGGACGCCCGGCCCCCCGCACGCAGACCCAGGTCCGCGCAGGTGAGGGGGTAGTCGCCCATGCGGACGCTCTCACCCCGCCAGAGCGCGCGGCAGAACCTGATGAGTTCGGCGACGCGGCCGACGGGCTGCTGCCGCTCCATCAGGGCGCTCACCAGGCCACCGCCGGTGCCGATCCCCATGCTCACCTGGCGGCCGGCCGGCATGAACTCGGCCAACGTGGCCATCGTGGAAGCCTGTTCCAGGGGGTTGCGCCCGAACGGGAACGTCACCGCCGTGCCGACACCCGCACAGGTCCTGGCCGCGATCGCCCCCAGGACGGCGCCCACTCCTCGCGACTGCATCTGGTCGGTGACCCAGATCGTCTCGAAGGTCCGAGCGGCGACCTCGGCGACCTCGACCAGGCTCGGTCCACCTGCCCAGGCGTGTAGCTGAATGCCCTTGATCATCGACTCTCGATTCACGATGGTGAACAGTGTCCACGGCAATGAATAAAAGGGAAGTGCGAATCCATTCCGGCCGAGGCTTGAACGCCCGCCGGCCGGTCACGGCGGGGCCGCATGCGCGACCGCATCCGGCCCCGCCGGAAAATCAGCGATGAGCCGCCACGTACTCGGGTTCGGTGAGGTACGTGCTCACGATTTCCTCGATCAGCGGGCCATCGGCCTCACTGCGTTGCTTCAGCTCGATCCACCGCGGATCCGCCCTGAAGGCATCCCAGAACTCGATCGCCGCGTTCACATCCTCGAACGCACACAGGTAGTAGATGCGCCGTCGGTCGTCGACGACGTGCCAGAAACCCCTGAGGTCGAGACCGAAATCCCGGAAGAGGCCGAGGGTCTCGTCGGCGAAGCGCCTGTGCAGGTCCTCGGTCCGGTCCGGCAGCGCGGTGTACTCGCGCAGTTCGAGGATCATGCCGGGATCCCGGAGACCGAGACGCCCGAACGGGTCTTGTAGCGCCGGTTGATGTTGATGAGGACGGCGGTGAGCGGCTCCAGCTGACGGGCCAGCCGCAGGACCCCGCCGTCGATGCCGGGCCGGCCGGTGATCGTCGCGGCGAGGGCGGCGACCTTCTCCTTGGCGTCCCTGTCGTCACCCACCACCAGGACGTCCTCGTGCCCGAGGGGACCTTCGGCCTCCCACAGGGAGACGGCGGACAGGTGATGGAAGGCGCCGACGACCACGGCGTCGGGCACGAGCCTCTGCGTCTGCTCGGCGGCGCTGCCGTCCTCGACGTCCAGGCCGTACGCGCCGCGCTTGTCGAAGCCGAGCGGGTTGACGCAGCTGATGACCAGCTTCCCCGCCAGCACCGGCGCGAGCGCCGCGACCAGTTCCTCGTGGCCGTCCCACGGCACGACGATCAGGACCGCGTCGGCCGCCTCGACGGCACCCTTGTTGTCGAGGCCGAGCACGTCGACGGCCGAGCCGGCACGCGCGCGGATCTCGGCCGCGGCCTCCTCGGCGCGCCCGGCCGAGCGGGATCCGATGACGACCTTGTGGCCGGCACGGGCGAAGTGCAGGGCCAGGCCCTTGCCCTGTGGTCCGGTACCTCCCACAACGGCGATGGTGTGGCTGTCCATGGTTCGTGCTCCTCAAGGAAGTGCCCGCGACCGGCGGTGCGGGTCCACAGGACCGGCGTGCGGGCGCCGGTCCTGTGGGTCTGATGGGGTCAGCCGGCGGATCCCTCCGGTCCGGCCTCCGGGTAGTCGGCCGGTACCCGGCCGCCGCTGCGCACCGTGATGGCACGCGCGGCGGTGACCAGGTAGGGGGCCAACTCGTCGATGTCCTGCGGCGTGAGATCCGTTCCCATGCCGAGCAGGCTGATCACGAGGCAGGGCTGCCCGTCACGGTCGAAGACGGGGAAACCCATGACGTTCAGCTCGGGAGCGTACTCCCCGAAGACGACTCCGAAACCGCGGGAGCGCACTTCCTCGCGGCGCGCATCGTCGTCCGCGGCCGGCACGACGTCACGCCACGCGTCCGTCAGCCGGCTGAGCAGCGGCGCGTCCCGGTCGAACCGGGAGCCGATCTCGATGGTGATCTTGATGTCCTTGCGGCTCTCGATCTTCGCGATCGCGGTGAAGTGCCCGTCGGGCATCGGCGAGATCGCGAGGCACGCCAGCTCGGTCCGCTCGGCCAGCCGCTCCATGAACGGCCGCGCCTCCGCGACCGGGGTGGTCCTGGTGACCGCCGCCACGCCGTACTCCACGAGCAGCGGTCCCAGGTTGTAACGCCGGGTGTCGGAGTCGTACTCGATGAGACCTTCGCTGACCATCGTCCGGATCAGGTTCGATGCCGTGCTCTTGGCCAGCCCACATGATTTGGCGAGTTCGGTGACCGTCGCCCCGTCGACATGCCGGACCAGGTGGTCGAGTACCCGTACCGTGCGTGACACCGCCGGTACGAGAACCCCGGCTCCCTGCTCGGCATCGTCGTCGGCGACCACGTCGCTGGATTCGGAAGGCCCCTTCGCCACGTCTCCTACTTTCCGGTCAGGGAAGCCTCAGTGCTTGGCTGAGTCCCCTACCAACTCGACAAAGTGGAACAGCGTACCGTCGGGGTCCGCCGCGAAGAGGATCTTCCATCCGTTCACCCCGTCGGGAGCCATCACGGTCTGCGGGGTGTGCAGGAACTTGACGCCCGCGACGCTCAGGCGGTCGTACTCGCCCTGGATGTCGTCCGTGAGGATCGAGAAGCGGCACAGGCCCGGGTTGACGGTGTCGGCGATGGCCCGTTCGCGGGTCGCCGGCACGTCGTGCCACTCGATGATGTCGAGCAGCGCCTCGTCGGGCGAGTTGTTCAGGCGCATGTGCGCGAAGCGCAGCCTGCTGCCCTGGTCGATCATGAACGCCCGCGCGAGGTTGGCGTCGTCGACCTCCTTGTCCTGCACGACCTCGAAGCCGACGAGCCGGTAGAACTCGATGGTGCGGTCCATGTCGGTGACGTTGAGACCGACATGCCAGAATCTACGCATAGGTGGTCCCTCTCGTGATGTGTGTCTGTGTGTGACATCCGGGCACGGACGCCGCCGGACGCCGTCTCGGGCGGTGGTGCCTCGGAAGGGGCCCGGTCAGTGCGCGGCCGGAGCGAGTTCGCGACGCAGGAGCTTCCCGGTCTCCGTCCTCGGCAGGGACGAGACCACTTCGAACTCCCGGGGTCTGGCGTGCGGACCGACCGTGGCGGCCACCAGGTCGCACAGCTCCGCGCGGAGCGCCTCCCCGACCTCACCGCCGGTCTCGCCGCCGGTGAACCGCAGGAAGACCTTCACCCGCTGGCCGATGCTGTCGTCCGGGACGCCGACCGCGGCGGCCTCGGCCACCAGCGGGTGGTTCACCAGGGCGTCCTCGATCTCCGAGGGGCCGATCCGGTAGCCGCGGCTCTTGATGACGTCGTCCGCGCGGCCCAGGTACTCCAGGCGCCGTCCATGAGCACGCCTGGCCAGGTCGTTCGTCCGGTGCCACTCGCCGGCCGGGGGTACCGGGCCCTCGGTCCTCGCATCCCAGATCCCCAGCAGCGCGACCGGGTCGGGAAGCCGCAGGGCGATCTCGCCGACCTCACCGTGGGCGACCTCCCGGCCGTCCTCGCCGAGCAGGGCGATGGTGTGACCCGGATACGGGGCGCCCATCGTGTCGTCGTCGACGGAGCCCAGCGCCGCCGAGTCACCGATGAGAGCGTTCGCCTCGGTCTGGCCGTACGCCTTGTTCACGGCCTGCGACAGGTGCAGCCGGGACCACGCCATCTCCGAGCGCCCCGCCGGTTCGCCGCCGGTGACGACGGCACGCAGCCTGCGCTCCGGCGCCCGGCCGTTCGCCTGCAACAGGCGCAGGACGGAAGGCGGCAGGAAGGCGGTCGTGACGCCGCACCGCTCGAACAGCTCCAGCGTGGCGTTCGCATCGAAACGCGTCTGCCGCTGCGCGACGACCGGGACGCCGAACGACCACGGGACGAGGAGCCCCAGCATGAGGCCGCCGATCCACCCCCAGTCGGCCGTCCCGTAGTAGACGTCCCCGGGCTGGAACAGCTCGAAGGCGTAGTCCACTCCGGCGTGGCCGAGCAGCACCTGGTGGCCGTGCAGGATGCCCTTGGGCGGACCGCTGGTGCCCGAGGTGTACATCAGCAGCGCGGGGGTCGTCGGACCGGCCGGCCAAGGTGCGGCGGAGTGGTCGTCGACCTTACGGCCGGCAATCCCCTTCCCCTCGGTCCCGTCGACCGTCAGCACGGCGAGGCCCTCGACTTCGCAGCCCGTCGACCGCAGCCGGTCAAGACCCAGCCCGTCGGTGACGAGCACCTTCGCCCCCGAGTCGCTCAGGCGGTGAGCGACCGAGCCGCCGGCCATGAGACGCGGGATCGGAAGGAGCACCGCCCCGGCGGCCAGCACTCCGAGGACGGCCTCCGCCGCGGCCGGCGAGGGGTCGAGGTAGAGCGCGACCCGGTCGCCCGGAGCGACTCCTTGCGCCCGCAGTACATCGCCGACCCGCAGCGCGGCCTCCTGGACCTCGCCGAACGTGATCTCGCCGACTTCCTGCGGTCCGGCCGTGAGCACGGCCACCGCGTCCGGATCCTGCGCGAAGAGCGCGTCCTGCGCGATCGAGTAGTCCGCGGCCGGCGACCACCGGGAGACACCCCGAAGGTCCCGCAGGCGGGCGACGACCGGGACGTCGGCGCCCTGCGGCGCTAGTCCAGACGTGCCCATACGCTCTTCTCCTTCGTGAAGCTCTCGATCGCGCTGCGCCCGAGATCACTGCCGTAGCCGCTGTGGCGGAACCCGCGGTACGGCGAGGCCGGGTTGAGCACGCCCCAGCTGTTGATCCACACGTTCCCGGCGTCCAGCGTCCCCGCGAAGCGCAGGGCCCGGCCGACGTCGCGGGTGAACACGCCGGCCGCGAGGCCGTAGATCGTGTCGTTCGCCAGCCCGATCGCCTGCTCCTCACCCTCGAACGGCAGTACGCCGAGGACAGGGCCGAAGATCTCCTCGCGAGCGATCCGCATGTCCGGGGCCACGTCCGCGAACAGCGCCGGCTGGTAGAAGAAGCCCGGACCGTCTGCCGGAGCCTCGGTGCTCCCCGCCAGCAGACGGGCACCCTCCTCGGCACCCGACACCACGTAGGAGTGAACCGAGTCCCGCTGTGCCGCGTTGACCAGCGGGCCGATCTCCGTCTCGGGGTCGAGCGGGTCTCCGACCCTGGCCGCGTCGACCCGCGCCCTGACCAGCTCCACGACCTCGTCGTAGATCGGGCGCTCGACCAGGAGCCGGCTGGGCGCGGTGCAGGTCTCGCCCTGGTTGCCGTACATGGCCGTGAAGACCACGTCGGCGACCGCCTTCGGGGACGCGTCCGCGAAGGCGACCAGTGCCGACTTGCCGCCCAGCTCCAGGGAGGTGGTGATCAGCCGGTCCGCCGCCATCCGGCCGATCTCCTGGCCGATCTCGGTCGAACCGGTGAAGGTGATCTTGCCGACGCCCGGGTGCTGGACCAGCGCGTTGCCCGCCACCGAGCCGCGGCCCGGCAGGACGTTCACGACACCGGGGGGGATGCCGGCCTCCAGGGCCAGCTCACCCAGCGCCACCGGCACGAGGGGCGCAAGCTGCGCCGGCTTCAGCACGATGGAGTTGCCCATGGCCAGGGCCGGCGCGATCTTCCAGATCGACTGCACGGCGGGGAAGTTCCACGGGGTGATCGCACCGACCACACCGATCGGCTCGCGCACCGTGTAGTTCAGGAAGCGGCCGGGGGCGGGGGTCGTCCGCCCCTCGATCTTGGTCACCAGCCCGGCGAAGTACTCGACGGTCTCGACCATGACCGGCAGGTCGATCTTCGCGGACTCGCGGATCGGCTTGCCCATGTCGCGGGTCTGCAGCTCCGCGAGCCGCTCCTTGTTCGCTTCGATGAGCGCCGCGTAGCGCAGCATCAGGCGGGTGCGCTGCGAAGGCCGCATCCGCTGCCAGGCCTTGGCGCCGGCTCGCGCGGCCTCGACGGCGCGGGCGACGTCGTCCACGGTCGCCTCGGCGACCTTCGCTATGACACTGCCGTCGGCGGGGTTGACGGTCTCGAACGTGGCTCCGTTCGAGGCGTCCGTGAGCTGGTCGCCGAGGACCAGCGGAACACTGGAGGTCAGTGCACGCATGATCGGCTCTCTTTCGTTCGGGCCTCAGGGGAGGCGGTGCGCGGTCGGCAGGACCGCCTCGGCGAGGGCCTGCAACTCCTCCATCGCGGAGTCGAGCGTGGCGTGCTCGAACGAGGTGTCGCAGATGAAGTGCGTGACACCGAGGTCGCCGTACGCCTCGATCGTCTCGGCGTTGTAGGGCGCCTTGCGCAGCGGGCGCGCGGTGAGCGTGATCTCGCTCATGTCACGGCCGGCCTCCGCCACGTACGACTTCAGCGTGGCGAGGTAGCCGGCGTAGTCCTCCGGGCCCACGGCCAGCGGGTGCCAGCCGTCACCGATCGCGGCGATACGGCGCAGCGACGCCTCGCTGTAGCCGGCGAACCAGACCGGGATCGTGCCCCGCACGGGCTTGGGGAACATCATGAAGTCGTGCAGGTTGTAGAAGTCGCCGGCCCAGGAGACCTCGTCCTCGGTCCACATCTGGCGCATGGCCTTGACCATCTCGGTCACCCGGCGGCCGCGGTCCTTGAAGGGCGCGCCCAGCGCCTCGAACTGCTCCTTCATCCAGCCGACGCCGATGGCGACGGACAGCCGGCCCTTGGACAGGACGTCGATGCTCACGAGCGTCTTCGACGTCTGCACCAGCGGGCGCCACGGCAGGATCAGGCAGGACGTACCCAGCTCGACGGTCTCCGTCGCGGCCGCGGCCCAGGTCAGCGCGGTGAGGCAGTCCAGGTAGGGGGTCTCGGGCGCCCAGAGGAACTTGCCGTCGGCGGTGTACGGGTAGGCCGTCTCCACCTTCGTGGGCAGGGCCACGTGGTCAGTCATCCACAGCGAGTCGAAGCCGATCTTCTCCGCGTAGCGGGAGACCTCGCTGATCGCGTCCGGTCCGGCCCAGGGACCGGCGCCGGGGATCCTGATACCAACCTTCATGTGATGCTCCTGTCAGGACGTTGTGTGTTCAGCGGACGACGCGCGCGGCCAGCAGCCGTGCGATGTCTTGGTCGTTGTGTCCGAGCTCCTTGAGAAGCTCGGCGGTGTGCTCGCCCAGGGCGGTCGGCGGACGCTCCACACGGCCCGGGGTGTCCGACAGCTTGATCGGCAGGCCCGGCACCCGGACCTCGCCGAGTGCCTCGCTCTCCAGGCCGACGACCATCTCGAGCGCGCGGATCTGGGGGTGCTCCACGGCCTCGTCGTACGCGAGGACCGGGGCGCAGATGATGTTCTGGTCGGTGAGCAGGGTGACGATGTCGTCCCGGTCGCGCTCGGCGAACCAGGGAGCGAGCACCACGTCGAGTTCCTCGCGGTGGGCCAGCCGGCTCGCCGCGTTCGTGAACCGCTCGTCGTCGAGCAGGTGCTCGGCGCCGGCCGCCTTCACGAACCGCTCGAAGTGCCGGTCGTTGAAGGCGACGATGTGGACGGCCCCGCCGTCGCGTGTCGCGTACGCGTTGTACGGCGCGTAGAAGTTGCTCGCGTTGCCGACGCGCGGTGCCACGTAGTCGGCCAGCATGTACTGGCCCAGCCACGGTGACTGAAGGTGGAACAGCGAGGCCACCAGCGACACCGAGCCGTTCTGGCCGGCTCCGGTCTTCTGCCTGGCGAAGAGTGAGACCAGGGCCGCGATGGCGACAAGGTATCCGGCCGAGCTGTCGGCGACCGGCGGGCCGGCCTTGATGCCGCGGCCGTCGGGGTCCCCGGTGCCCTGGATCATGCCGGTGAGGGCCTGGGCGACGGGATCCAGCGCGGGCCGGCCGGCCGACGGGCCGCTGTCACCGTAGCCGCTCACGTTCAGGCAGATCAGGTGGGGGTGGCGCTCCCGGAGCTCCTCGTCGGTCAGGCCGAACTTGGCACGCACCGCGGGCAGCATGTTCTCGATCAGCACGTCGGCGCCGGCGCACAGCTCGTGGAAGAGTTCCCGGCCCTCCTCCGTGCGCAGATCGAGTGCGATCGCCCGCTTGTTCCGGTTGACCCCGGCGTAGACACCGCTCATACCGTCCCGCCCGGGGCCGAACGTACGGGACTCGTCCCCCGCGATGGGCTCCACCTTGACCACGTCGGCACCGAAGTCAGCCAGGATCGACGCGCCCAGCGGGCCCGCAACCATCGTTGCGGCGTCGATCACCCGCGTTCCTGCCAGAGCCCGCACCTGCTGAGTCATCCTTGACCACCCGTGTTCATTATCTCGAACTCGCGCCAGCATTTGGAACGACCATAGGTAGGGTGTTCACCGGCGTCAAGACTCACCTGGGGACTTCCTGGGGAGGCGTCCTCACCCCGGGGCCCTGACACCGGCACGCCGAGGACCGGACCGCAGGGCCGGCGCGCAGACGTGACACATCGCCACATCGCTTCACCTGACGGCAACTTGGAGTTGAACTCATGGCACATCACCGGAGAGCGGCAAAACACCCCGACCGGACCCGGAGGGGCCGCGAAGAGACCTCGGCCGACGGAAGTCGATCAAGGAATCCGCCGCCCGCCGGGAGTTTCGCTCGCACGCTCGGCCACGCCGGAGACGGCGTGTACAGTGCTGCCGATCACTCACACCCCCGGGAATCACCCCGCTCCGCCGCCTTCGCCATGCCGTGCGGGAGATCCTTCGGCACCCCGGAATTCCCGGCTTTCCGGCGCCCCGCACGATCGGCGACCGGCTCGCCGGGTCCACCCCCATCCGCACAGCGGACATGTGACGCATTCCACACCAGAAGCGGCATTCCAGTCGGATCCCTACAGGACGTCCTTGTAGCGACACGCCGTCCCGGACCCACCTCCGCCGGGCCCTCCCGGATGCGACCGGCGTGCGGACCGCGTCCAGAACACAGCCACCTCCGAGGAAGGCGCTCATGCACACGATCGATCTCGCCCACGTGGGGCGCGGACCCCATGAAGAGCTGGTCACCTACATCGCGGACCAGCAGGACTTCTACGCCGACGCCGGTGTCCACGTCGCCGTGCGGGACGGCTCGGTCTGGGACCCGGAACGGCTGCGCCGCGGGGCCGTCATCGGGCTGGGCCGGACGCTGCTGTCCCGGCTGGTCGGCGGCATCCCCTGGGTCGCGCTCAATGTGAACACCCAGCGGCCCCAGTTCTGGTTCCTCGCCCGTCCCGGCCTGGACTCGTTGGCCGACCTGGCCGGGAAGCGTCTGGCCGTGCATCCGCCCCACACCGGGCCCGGCTGCTTCACCCGCATCATGCTGCGCCAGGCCGGACTGGACCCGGACCGCGATGTCGAGACCGTCGTCCGTGCCCCCGGCGACTACGGCATGGACCTGCGCCGGCTGCGCGAGGGCACGATCGACGCCGCGGTGGTGGGTGACGCCCTGGCGCCGGAAGCCGTGGCGGCCGAGAACGGCTGGAAGGTGCTGGCCTTCGCCGGTGACCTCTTCCAGATCCCCACCGTCGGTGTGTCGGTCGACCCGACCCACACCGATCCGGAGGACCCCGCGGTCCAGGCCGTCGTGCTGGCCCACCGGCGCGCGCTACGGGTGATCCGGGACGAGCCCGACACCACGGTCAGGTATCTCCAGGCCTTCCTCAACGGACACACGCAAGAGGAAGTCCGGGCGCATTACGAGAGGTTCATCGCGCCGTCGTTCGGCATCGACGGGCAGGCGGACCTCGTCACCGCCGAGACGGCCGTCCAAGCGATCGCCGCCGAGCTGGGCGTGCCCGCCACGTTCACCGCGGCGGATTTCTACCGCACCGCACCCACCACGGCTTAGGCCGCGGTGTCTTGTCGCAGCACTACAGAGAGGCTGGCTTGTGAAAGAGTTCCTGATCGAGGTCACCACCAACATTCCCGAGGGAACCGAGGCAGCCGAAGTCGACCGCCGTCGCGCCGCGGAGGCCGCCCGGGCCGTCGAGTTGATCGCCTCGGGCCACCTGGTCCGGATCTGGCGTCCGGTGGGTGAGATGCGCAGCATCGCCCTGTGGCGGGCCAACGACGAGGCCGAGTTGCGTGACGAGATCCTGAGCACCTTGCCGCTGTGGTCCTGGATGACGTCCGTCGTCACCCCTCTGGAGTCGCACCCGAGCGACCCCGGCAAGGCGGACGCGACCGTCTGACGTCCGGCCTGCTCCGTGCGCCCGTCCCCGCACAACCTCCGGCCGCCCGGCTGCGGTCGCAGCGGTCGGCGGGTGTGCGGGGCAGCGCGTACCCGCTGGCAGATCGTCCGCCGCGCCCGGCATGCGCCGCGCGAAACAGCCGTGCAGAGCGGCCGAGCACTTCTCGACAAGCGGCGTGAAGGCGGCGGGGATCGTCGGCGGCCCTGGACAGCTGGGCGTCACCGGCACGATCGCCGTGTTCCTCGTCATCTGGTTCCACGGAATCTCCGTCCCCGGCTGCCGAACGACAGTCTCACCCTGTACTTGTCGGCCGCCGCCCCATGCGTTCGCGGCGGACCCACCCGCCTCGCCGCCGAACGCCATGCCGGTGAGCCGAAGGGGTGTGGCACAGGACCGTGAGGTGCCGGGCCGCGGTGCGGTGGAACCCGTCAGCGGCAGGCTGAAGGAACCACAGGATCCGCGGTGCCACCTGCGTCGGCGTCGGAGCCGCCCGTGTCGCCCGGCGCGGCCGCTGCCCCCTGAGGTACGTCGAGTGCGACGAAGCTCTTGGGATGCCGTGCCCTGCGGAAGATCTCCCCTGCGTTGACGATGTCGACGGTGGCGTCGACCGGTGAATGCAGGACAAGGCGAGGCAGGTGCAACTCCCTTGTCCGGTCGTCCAGACGAGCGTGTCGGACGTTGTCGACGAACGCACGCTTGAGGACCGGCGTTCTCCCGCCGACGAACCACTCGTGCGCCCCTTGGCCCAGAACACGGTCCAGGACGGCGTCGTGCTGTCTCTCGACGTGCCTGGGGTCCACCGGTGCCCCGATCGTGGCGACCGCGTGGACGCCGGTTGCCTCGGCCGCCGCGGCGATGACGGCGGCCCCCTCCCCAGGAGTGCCCCATCAACAGGTCCGCCGGTGTCCCGCGTTCAGCCATCAGAGTTGCCGCACGGACGGTGTCCTGGACCTTCACGGTGAAAGAACCGGCCCCCCAGTCGCCGGCGGAGTCCCCGATCCCGAGGGTGAATCCGTGGACGAAGATTCCCCAGCCTCGGATCTCACCGTCGGCAGGTCGATCGTTCCGGCCAGTTCGGGGCCGACGACGCTGCTGAATCTCACTTCTTCGGTCCTGTGGTGATCACCCGGCGAGGCCTGTTCGCGGGGCACGCGTCAGACGGCCGGATTCCTGACGGATGTCGACCCGGTGGCGAGCAGTGCGGTGACCTCCTCGGCGAGGTGCGGGCCGAGTTCGCCCCAGCCGTCCTTGTAGCCGTAGACCCCGGCCAGGACGCGCGCGTCGTAGTCGCCGTTCAGGATCTCGATGTCGGTGGCTGTGATGAGTCCCGGGTGGGCGACGCCCACGGCCGCGGAGACCTTGATCAGCTCCTTGCGCAGGGTGCGCAGGTAGACGGCGGCCCGGGTGGCCTTCGAGGTCGGGTCGAGACCGCGGGCCAGCCACGGATTCTGGGTGGCGACGCCGGTGGGGCACTTGTCGGTGTGGCACTTCTGCGACTGGATGCACCCGATCGACAGCATCGCCTCACGGGCCACGTTGACCATGTCGGCGCCCAGAGCGAAGGCGACCGCGGCGTTCTCGGGCAGGCCGAGCTTCCCGGAGCCGATGAAAGTCACGTCGTCGGTCAGACCCAGCTCGGCGAAGGTGGTGTAGACCCGTGAGAAACCCATCCGGAACGGCAGCGACACCGAGTCGGTGAAGATCAGCGGCGCCGCCCCGGTGCCGCCCTCGCCGCCGTCGACGGTCACGAAGTCGACGCCACGGTCACCACGCGCCATCTGCGTGGCCAGCTCCTGCCAGAAGCCCATCTCCCCCACCGCGCTCTTGATCCCGACCGGCAGACCCGTCTCGGTGGCGAGCAACTCGACGAAGTCGAGCATGGAGTCGACGTCGCGGAACGCGGAGTGCCGCGACGGGGACGCGCAGTCCTTGCCCGGCGCGATGCCGCGGATCTCAGCGATCTCCGGAGTCACCTTCGCGCCCGGCAGCATCCCGCCCAGCCCCGGCTTGGCGCCCTGCGAGAGCTTGATCTCTATCGCCTTGACCGGGGCGCCGGCGACCACCGCCTTGAGCTTGTCGAGGTTGAAGCCGCCGTCCTTGTCGCGGCAGCCGAAGTACGCCGTCCCGATCTGCAGGACGAGGTCACCGCCGTTTCGGTGGTGAGGCGACAGTCCGCCCTCGCCCGTGTTCTGCATGGCACCCGCCAGCGCCGCCCCTTTGTTGAGCGCCGCGATCGCCGCGCCCGACAGCGATCCGAAACTCATCGCCGAGATGTTCACCACGCTCGCCGGCCGGAACGCCTTGGCGCGCCCGCGCGGCCCGCCCAGCACCTTGGCCGAGGGCAGCGAGGCCTGCGGGTCGTGGGTGTCGGGCCGTGTGTCGGCGAACGTGCGTTGCTTGACGTATGCGTGCCCCTGTACGTGCTCCACGTCGACGTCGGTTCCGAACCCGAAGTAGTTGTTCTCCGCCTTCGCCGACGCGTAGACCCAGGTGCGCTGGTCACGGCTGAACGGGCGCTCCTCCTCGTTGGAGGTGACCACGTACTGCCGCAGCTCCGGCCCGAGCATCTCCAACAGGTACCGGGCGTGCCCGATCACCGGGAAGTTCCGTAGCAGTGCGTGCTTCTTCTGCATGAGGTCGCGGGCGGCCACCAGCGCCAGTGCTGTCGCGGTGGCCGCGCCGATACTCCGGGCGCGCATAGGCGTTCCTCTCCTGGATCCTCGACTTCCTCGCCACACGGTGACCGTCGTCTCGTGTCGGGTGGCGGGCGGTGGGGACGACCGAGCAGGTGTCAGCGTCCGTCGAGGAATGCGGAGCCCATCGTGCGGCAGCGGCCGCAGACAAGTCAAGACGAACATTCGTTTTTCTATGAGGCCGGGTCAGGAGACGACCGCAGGCTGGCCGCGCCGGTTGTTCCCGTCACCACCGAGCGGCCGGTCGTCCTCGGACTGCTCGAACCCACACGACCGATCCCGTCTTCGACGCCCGGGGCCGTGTGCTCGCCGCCGACCGGCCCCTGCTCTCCGCCGCCCAGAACGCACACCAGACCGGCCGCGCGGACGGGTTCGACACCACCGACGCTGTTACAGCCTGGTCGTGAACTGAGCCCGAAGCCATCACCTGCGGGAGCCAGGGTGATCTCCGACGCGCCCGATCGCGCGCCCTCGACCGATCCCCTCCCGCTTTCGAAAGGCACGGCCTTGCTCGCTCTCGTTTTCGGAGGCCACCTTCTCTACCTCCTCCTCGTCGCCCTGGTCTCCGCCGCGGTACTGGGGAGCGTCGCGTTCGCGCTGCGTGGCCGGTCTGACCGGCCCTGGACCTACGCGGCATGGGCGGCCACCACGACGGCAACCCTGCTCCTGACGCTCTGGTTCAGACCCGTCGGGACGGGCTATGTGCGCTGCACCGTGAGCAAGGACGTGTGGGAGTCGTTCGGGACGACCCAAGGGTGGATGAACGTCGCCCTGTTCGTGCCCATCGGCTTCCTCGGCGTCCGAGCGGCCCGGCGTCCGCTCCCGCCGTTGCTGCTGTCGGTCCTCCTGGCCTGCGGGATCGAGACCGTCCAGGCCTGTATCCCCGTGATCGGCCGTTACTGCGACACCGGCGACCTCATCACCAACGTGGCCGGCGCGGTCGTGGGCGCGGCCGCCGCCGTGGTCTCCCTCCGTCTCGCCGGCTCGACGCCGCCGCCCTGGCCCAGGCGTCACCGCACGCTCCAGGTCACGACCGGGCTGGGATTCCTCGCCGTCGCCGTCGTGCTGAGCACGGTCGTCGACGTACGGATCGTCGACCACGCCGAGCCCAGCAGACAGGCCTCCGCGGGCCAGCGGGCGGTGGTGGGGCAGGCGATCCGCCAGGCACTGGGCGACGGCGTGAGGATCGGCCGCGTCATGGACGACACACCGTGCGGGATCGACGGCCTGAACGAAGAGGTGTGGGCGGAGCTGGAACCCAGTGCGATCGCCGTCATGAACTGGCCCGCCCCGGACCGGTTCCGCATCGATGTGATGACCAGGCTCGGGTCCGACGCCGCGGCGAGCGGAATACCCATCCCGGGCTCTCCCGGGCACGTCCGCGACACGGCCACCGCCGAGCTGGCCGCGGGCGAGTACGTGGCCGCGCACTACCCCACCGCCGACACGAGGCAGCCCTCGGTGGACCGGACCGACGACGGCGCGGGCGGGACGTGGACGGTGTCGTACCCCTACCGCGACGACCGCATGCGGGCCGTGACCTCACTCGCGGTGACGGTGAATCCGGCCGGGCGTCTCCTCGGCGTCCAGCTGACCGCGACCGCCGACACCGGCCCGGACAAGAGGTCCGCAGACGGGTGCGGGCGTAGCGGCGGGTCATCGGTGCGCTGACAGCGCGTCGCACCCGACCGCCAGGACCCCCGCACGAGGTCCGGGAGGAGAACGGTCGCTGCTGCCGCTACGACGGGAGCAGGTGGGGGCACGAGCTTCCGGACAGGTCTGTCGTCCATCCGCTCCCGCTCACCCTGACTTTCGTGCGGGCCAGGGAATCCTGGCCGTTGTCGGAAGGGACAGCCGCGGAGGCGCCCCCGCTCGGGCTGCCCACGGGCTTCGCGACCAGCGGGCCGGCGACCGCGGCCAGGGTGCATGTCAACTGCATCAGGGCCAGCTTGCCCAGGTGGCCTGCCTCTTCGGGCAGTCGAACGGTCAGGACTCTGCTGCCGTCGATCGTCACCTCCGGCGCGCCGGCCAGGCGGGGCAGGTTGGTGGTGGCCGACGAGGACTCCTGCCCGATGGGCCCGGCGAACAGCATGTCCAGGACGGACTGGACATCCGTGGGGGTCACGGTCTTGCGCGGATAGGGCTTCAGCGCACCGTCGTGGACGAAGTAGAGGGGGATGACGGTGGCCGTCGTGGGCTCCGCGCCGCCGGGCGGGAGGATGCCGCTCGCCGCCGGGCCTGCCTGGATGACGCCGGACGGGGGGACCCCGCACCCCGCCAGCGTCAGCCCGGCCACGAGCCCGGCCAGCAGCGCCGTCACACGCGAGCGCCTCACCGGGCACCCGCGAACGCGTTGTGGTCGGGGGCCGGGGACTCGCGGCGCAGGGGGAGTTCGACCGTGAACGCCGCCCCGCCCCCGGGGAGGTTCGACGCGCTGATCCGTCCGCCGTGCAGGTACACGTTCTCCGCCGTGATGGCCAGGCCGAGCCCGCTGCTCTCACTCCTGGCCCGCGAGGCCCCGGCCTTGTAGAAGCGCTCGAAGATGTGCGGCATCGCCTCCTCGGCGATCCCGGGTCCGCTGTCGGTCACCTCGATGACGGCCCACGCCACGTCCGCCCCTTCCTCGCGCACCCTCATGGTCAGCCGCACCGGTGGCGCCCCGTGCCGCAACGCGTTGCCGACCAGATTGGCCATGACGACATCGAGGCGGCGCGGGTCCACCCGTGTCCGGACGGCACCGGGTGCGGGCAGGTGGGTCTCCACCTGGTCCTGCCAGCCGCGGGCGGCGAGGGTGCGCCGTACGGACTCCGCCAGGTCGACCTCGTCCAGGTTGAGCCTGATCACGCCGGCGTCGAAGCGTGAGATCTCCATCAGGTCCTCCACCAGTGCGCTCAGCCGTGTGGTCCCCTCGCTGATGAGCCGCAGGGCGTCGCCGGTCTCCCGGTCGTGCCGCAGCGCGTTCTCGTCCAGCACGTCGGTGAGCGCCGCCATCGCGGTGAGCGGCGTCCGCAGTTCGTGGGAGACGTCCGCGGCGAAGCGGCGCGCCCGGGCTTCCATGCGGCGCAGTTCGGCGACCGAACGCTCCAGCGCGGCCGCCGTGTCGTTGAAGGACTGCGAGAGCTCCGCCAGTTCGTCGGAACCGTTGACGGCCAGGCGGACGTCGAGATGCCCCTCGGCCATCCGGCGCGTCGCCCGGCCCAGCGCCCGCACGGGACGGAGCACACCGCCGGCGGCCAGCAGCGCCAGGACGACGGCGAGGGCCAGCGCGACGACGGTGGCACGCTCGATGCCGCTGACCATCGCCTGGACGTAGCCCTCCTCGGCGTCCTGCGACACCACCAGGTACATCGCCGTTCCCGAGAGCCGGGACTTGCCTTTGGCGCTGTCGTAGGTGATCGGCGTGCCGACGACGAGCCAGGGACGGCCGTCGACGTTGACCCGCTGGAAGACGGTGGCGCTGGTGGTGGCCACGGTCCGGCGCAGGTCCGGGCTCAGCTCCTGGAATTCGGCGCTCGGCGCCCAGGTGCGGAGGCTGCCGTAGGTGGCCATCACCCGCCAGCCCTGCGACGGGTTGTCGTAGAGCACGCGGTTCACCGCCGCCTGGAGTTCGCTCTGGTCAGGTGTGGCGGAGATGTTCGGAGCCGCGCTCTCGACGCTCTTGCGGAACTGCTTGATCACCGAGTCCTGGCTCTGCTGGAGCACGCCCGTGCGCGCCTCGCGGAAGGCCAGGGCCCCGGTGCTCAGGGCGCTGACGACGGCCACCAGGACGAAGGCGGCCACCAGGCGGGCGCGCAGTCCGCGCAGCGGAAGAGGGATGCGGGCCAGGAGCGCCCGGAAGAGCCGCACGGGCCTCGTGCCCCGTTCGACCGGCGCGGAATCGTGCTCACCCACGGCCGGGCCCGCGCCTTCGGTCCTTCGCGCCTGTGCGCCCCTCTCGCCGTTCACGGGGAGACGAACCGGTATCCGAAGCCGCGTACGGTCTGTATGTACTGGGGATCTCCGCTCAGCTCACCCAGCTTGTTGCGGAGCCGCTTCACACAGGCGTCCACGAGTCGTATGTCGCCGTGGTAGCTGTGCTCCCAGACCGCTTCCAGCAGGTGCTGGCGACTGAAGGTCCGGCCGGGCGAGGCCGACAGGGTCAGCAGCAGCCGAAGCTCCGAGGGGGCGAGCGCGACGGGTGAGCCGTGGTTCGTCACCACGAGTCCGGCCCGGTCGATGACCAGCGTGCCGTGCGACTCCGCCCTGGGCCGGACACCGTCGGCGAGCGGCTGGCCCTGTCTGCGCAGTACGGCCCGTATGCGCGCGTCGAGCACCCGGGCCCGTACGGGCTTGACGACGTAGTCGTCGGCACCGGCCTCCAGCCCCACGACCACGTCGATGTCGTCGCCCTTGGCCGTCACCATGATGATCGGCACCTGGTCGCGGCCCCTGATCCGGCGGCAGACGTCGAGGCCGGACATGCCGGGCAGCATGAGGTCCAGCACCACGACGTCCGGGCGGAAGGGATGGAGCTGTTCCAGACCCTCTTCGCCCGTCCCGGCGGCCATGACGTCGTGACCCTGATGCCGAAGCGCCAAGGTGACAGCGTTACGGACATCCGGGTCGTCTTCGACAATAAGGACTCGCGACACCTCGACAGTGTAGGCGGATCGTTTTCGACGGCCGCTCCGGAAAAGGGGCCCCCTGCGGGCTTGTGGCAGAACGGTCATAAACAGAATCGACCGTTATCCCTTCGTGATCATCCGAACCTATGGCGATCATCTGGAATGACCAGTTTGAGCTGCCATGTATTCGGCACGAGAGCGGGAATCCGCACCGCCCACCGATGGCGCCGCCTCCCACCACAACCGTCCTCCCAAGGGGAGCCGGCGTCGTGGGCGCCACCAGTCGTCGCGCCGCCGGAGCGGTCCACGCCGCCTCGGCCGGCGTTCCCTGATCTTGGCGCTGGCGGCCGCCGGCCTGCTCGGCTCCGCGGCGTTCTTCGTGAACGGCGGGCGGAGCGGAGCGCCGAGCGGTTCGGCGCCCGCGCGCATCGCGAAGCACGTCACCCCCTCGCCCAGGCACACTCCCACGCCCTCCCCCACGCCTCCCCCGACTCCTACCGAGATCGACGTCCCTCCGACGGGCAGCGGCGCCTTCGTCACCGCGCGTGCCGGTGGCGCGAAGGTCGGCCGTGGCGCGCATCTGATCCGCTACGCGGTACAGGTCGAGAGCGGGCTCGACGTCTCACCGGGACAGGCTGCCGAGGAGATCGCCGGCATACTCGCCGCCCCCCGGGGCTGGACCCACAGCGGCAACAACTCGTTCCAGCTGGTGGGAACGGGTGAGCCGTACGACCTGATGATAAAGATCGCGACACCGGGGACGGCCGACGCCCTGTGCTGGGCGGGGATCCACCAGAGCACCCACGGCGAGTACAACTGCGAGATCCCCGGCGGTGTGGTGGTGAACCTCAAGCGCTGGGTCAGGGGCTCGCCCACGTTCGACGGCCCCATCCACGAGTACCGTGCACTGATCATCAACCACGAGATGGGTCACGCCCTGGGCCTCACCCACATGACCTGCGGGGGTCCCGGACAACTCGCACCGGTCATGATGCAGCAGATCAAGGGGCTGCACGGATGCGTCGCCAACGCCTGGCCGTACGACCGCAACGGCCGCTACGTCTCCGGACCGCACGTGCCCTGAGCGGATCCCGGGACCAGGGCGAGCGCGGCCCGAGACGGTCAGCCGGGCTCGAGACACGCCTCGAGGGCCGTCCGCTGCCGGGCGGGCAGATGGTCACCCAGGGGAGTCCTGCGGGGGCTGTGCTCGCCTTCGCAGATCCAGCTTCGTTCGTCCTCGTCGAACGACCAGGCCTCGGCGCCCCACATGGGGTGCCCTTGGAGCAGACGTCCCGCCAACGCCCGGCTCCCCTCGGGAGCCCCGTGGGCGACGAGCGCCCGGCCCACGGCGGTCACGGCCTCCTCCGGAACCGCGGCGTCCCCGAGAACCGGCAGAAGGAGGAGAAGCCGGGCGTCGGGGTCGGTGACACCCGTGGCGCCTGGCGGTGCGTTCAGCAGCGCGGCGAGTTCGGGCCAGCACAGTCCGGGACCGATGCGGTCCTGGTCGTCGCTGGCCAGGACTAGATCCCGGCTCCAGTCGGGATGCGTCAGGAAGTAGTCGGTGGTCGTGCATTCCTCACCGCTGTTGTAGTGCAGGACGATCGCGAAGCCGCCGACCAGAGGCACCGTGAACACCGGCCACGCCGAAGGATCGTGGAGCCGCTCCAGCATGGCGCCGGCATCCCCCGCGTCGGAGCCGAAGTCCTCGGGGGTCGCGCCCCGGGACAAGTCCGCCAGATGCGCCGGCCAGAAGCCCGGCTCCCGCAGGAGCGGATGCCCGTCCACGACGGGCGAGGAGGAGTACCAGTGCCGTGCCATCACCATGCCCGGATTCTCTCCGAGACCGGTGAGAACGGTTCGAAGCACCCCCGCACCGGTGTCCCGGGCCGACGGCGCACGGGACCCCGGAGACGGGGGCGGGCGTCAGCCGCGGACGATGTTCTCCGCCTGGGGGCCCTTCTGGCCCTGGGTGACGTCGAACGTGACGGGTTCGCCCTCGACCAACTCGCGGTACCCGTTGCCGGAGATGTTGGAGTAGTGGGCGAAGACGTCCGGTCCGCCGCCGTCCTGGGCGATGAAACCGAAGCCCTTTTCGGCGTTGAACCACTTCACGGTGCCGCTGGCCATACTGCCTCGTCCTTCTGTCTTGCCGGCGTCGCCGGCCGGGGTGCGGGTAGGCGTCTTCCGCTGCGGGAAGGCGCTCGGTGTCCGTCCTACCCCGGTCGGGGTTCAGTCATACGATCATCCCCCCACGGATCGCGGGCGCCTCGGGGCGGGTGCACCGGCCCGGCTCCGACGCGGCCCCCCGACGCCGGCGGGCAGGACGCGCGCCTCGTGCCCCGGCAGCGGCGCGGAGACGCCTCTGGCGGACACTTCCGCCAAGCAGAGTCCTGGTGTGAGTAAAGATTCGTACAGCCAACCCCCCGCCTTGCGAGTCGTGATCATCACGGGCCGGAACGCCCGTCCCGATCAGGACCAGAGGGCCGCCCTCCGCCGTCACCGGGGTCACCGTCGTCCCGACCGAATACGGCTTCGCGGTGAACTGGGACGCCAACCCCACCCCGGACCTGGCGCGTTACGTGGTCCGCCGCGGCGAACTCTGGGGAGACGACGAGAAGGTGTGCTCCCTCTACCCGGGCTACTACCTGCCGGCCGACACCACCTCGTACGCGTACACCACTCTCCCCGACGGCGAGGAGAGCTGCTTCGTCGTCGACGCCGTCGACGATGCCGGGAACTCCCACTTCCAGTGGACCGGCGAGGCCCAGATCGTGACCGCGACCGAGCTCGACATGGCGCCGGGCGTCGCGACGCCCGAGAGCTCGCCTCTGCACCTGGAGGTCTCCGCGGCGGAGGACTCCGAAGGAAACCGTCTGACGTGGTCCGGACCAGGTGCGGGCGGAGAAGGCGCCTCCGCCTCCGCATCCGCATCCGCATCCGCATCCGCACGGGGCTTCCGCATCTACCGGTGGAACGCGGCCACCTCCGCCTACGAGAAGATCGACGAGGCGTCCGCCGGGACGTTCGAGTACGTCGACACGGGCGCCCGTCGTGGCACGACCAGCTACTACCGGGTGACGGCCGTGCAGTCCGACGGCACCGAGACCCTGCCCGCCGGCGACTGGACGGTCACGGCTCCCGCGGCGTGACCTGACCGACGGCCGGACTCGATCGGAAGGTCCCCCGCATCCGAGCCCACGCATGACCGTTTCGGCGACCTCCGCACGGTGGGACCAGCGCTTTTGCCGACCCGGCAACGTTTTTGGCCGCGCCCGACGTTGCCGGGCAGGATTTCCGGTCAGGGCGCCCGGGTCGGCATCGACCGCCGGGTGGGGTCCCGTACCGGGACCGGCGGCGGGTGCGGCGGAGGACGCCGGGCACACCGGCGCCCCCGCCCCGCACCGTGGAAGGACGACGCCTCATGGGCACAGAGAAGACCTCACCGGCCGACGCGCAGGCCGCGATGTTCGAACCGGCGGGCTGGGACGCGCGGTACGCCGGGAAGGAGTCCGTCTGGCGGGGAACACCCAACCCGCAGCTCGTCGCCGTGGCCGAGGGGCTGCACGCCGGGCGCGCGCTCGACGTCGGCTGCGGTGAGGGCGGTGACGTGATCTGGCTGGCACGCCAGGGCTGGACGGTCACCGGCGCGGACTTCTCGGCCGAGGGTCTCGCGCGGGCCGCCCGGCACGCCGAGGAGGCCGGCGTGGCCGAGCGGACCGACTGGTGGCGTACCGACGCGCGGAACTTCGCGGCGGGCGGACGGACCTACGACCTGGTGACGACGCACTACCTGCACCCGGCGAACGGCGCGATGGTGGACGTGGTGCGGCAGCTCGCCCAGGCCGTCGCTCCCGGCGGGCGTCTCCTGGTGGTCGGGCACTCCCCCACCGCGCACTTCACCCAGCTCACCCAGATGCACCTGCGGGCCATGTTCCTGGCGGAGGAGCTGCTGCCGGGGCTGCCCGACGGGTTCGAGGTGCTCGCGGCGCAGCAGCGGCCCCGGACGCTCGTCCGGGACGGCGTGGACGTCGACGTCGAGGACTCGACGCTGCTCGCCCGCCGCCGCCCCGAGTAGCCGGCAGGACTCACCGTGACCGCGTGCGGCTCGGGGCCGTCTCCGGCAGCCGCGGTGTACCGGGCTGCGCTGCGGCCCTGAGCTGGAGCGGGGTGAGGTTCAGCACCCGCAGCAGGGCGGCCGTCTGCTCTGCGTCGCCGGTCCATGCGTTGCGTTCCTCGGCCCGCTCGTACTGAGCCGGCTCCATTCCGATCAGCTCAGCCAGCTTGGCCGTGGTGAACTGACGTATCAGGCGGAGTTCCATCAGCGTGCGCGGATCCTCGACCCCCATCAGATCCGCGGTGCGACACCACAGCACGTCAGCGAGGGCGAACAGCTCGCGTTCCGTGGGTCGGTACTCCCCGACCTCCCATCCGTGGACCTGTGAGATGTCGACGGGGACCCCGCACGCGTTCATCTGCTCCGTCACCTGCTGAGGTGACATGCCCAGACTCTGCCTGGCCGACAGGGCGACGGCGGGCAGGAACGGCGGTCGGTTCACGGGGCGGCCTCTCTTGTTACCGGGTGGTGCGGACCTGTGCCGACGAATCTCTGCCGTTGCGGTGCCGGTCCGGGAACACGCGACGTTCAAGCCCCCCGCACAGGCACCCCGCGTGATCATGATGGCGAACACAGTGTCTCCACCACGTACATCTGCTCGCGACATATGCATCACACATGTGCACGATCGGCGCGCGCGCCTGCCCTGCCGGCCATCGCGTCCCTCCGCTCCGATGACCTGCGGGGCACACTCGCCATGATCAACAGGGCACTTGGCCGGCGAGCCGCGCGGCGTGGCGAACGGTCCGTCCGGGGTCGTGCGACCCCGGACGGACCGTTCGTCGTCCGCGCCTGGTCTTCGACTGCGCGTCAGCGCAGACCGAAGGCCCGGATCACCCTCTGGTGGACCGCGTTGCCCGCCGAGTCCTCGGCGCTCGCCCTGAGCGACACGTAGGACGCCTTCTTCGGGGCATCGAGGTGGTAGAGCCCGTCGTGATCACGGGTGACCCTGTGCCACGTCGTGCCGTCGTCGTAGGACATCTCCAGGGCGACCGCGCCGACCCGGCCGGTGCCGGCGGCACCCGGCAGGTGCGCGGCGGTGGCGGACAGGGTGTCGTGCCGTCCGGCCCGCCCGGCCGAGTCGGTGCCGACCTCGTAGTCGATCTGCAGCAGCGGCAGCACCGCCTCGGAGCCGTCAGCCGTCGCCTTCGAGGTGAAGTCCCACTCGGTACGGGTGCTGGTGGAGTACGGGGTGAACGGCACGTCGCGCTTGCCGGTGACGACCAGCCGGTACGGCAGCCTGCCGGCGCCGGGTGCGTCGCCCGAGACGTTCGTGAAGGTTCCCGTGCCCAGTTCCGTGGTGCCCTGGTAGAGGGTCTGCCGCTGCTCCGCTCCGCCGTCGATCTGGTTCATGCCGACGTGGTTGCGGCTGCCCCAGCCCGGGGTGTCGATGTACAGGTGGTCACCCCTGCGCGTGGGCAGGCTGTAGTCGTCGTTCAGGTAGGGCCGTTCGATCGGCTTGAACCACTCCTCGGACTGCGTACTGCCCGCCCGGTAGGAGGTCTTGGCACCGGCCTCGAAGACCAGGCCGTCCGCGTACGCGCTCTGGCTCCAGGTGTTGAAGGCTCCGGTGGAGACCCAGTCGGTGCGCTTGCCGCGCACCGGCTCCGGCATCATCGACCCGATGGCCCAGTTGTTGTAGGTGGGCCAGTCGAACCGGAACTCGCCGCCGGTGCTCCCCGGGGCCGGGCTGTCGAAGGTCTCGTCGACCCGGGCGAGGTTCTTGGAACCGCCCTGCACCACCATGTGGCCGGGGATCTCGTTGTGCCAGGTCTGGTCGAGGTCGTAGACGTACGGGCTCACGGGCGCGGAGCCGACCGTGACCGAGGCGCCTCGGGCCTGGGCCTGCCGGACGAGCTTCTCGCCCTCGTCGGTGCTGAGCAGGCCCACGTCGAGCCGGACGGGCGTCGAGCTGAACGGCGCGTTGTAGGAGCGGAAGCCGCGGCCGTCCACGTTGTTCACGACCAGCATGAGCTTCGCGCCCGCGGCCACCGCGGCGGATGCCTGGTCCATGTCGGACACGTCGTCGTTACGGCGTACCACCACGGCCTTGCCGCGCACGTCCAGGTGGGCGTAGTCGGTGGTCGCGCCCTGACCGGCGAAGACCAGCGGGAGCTTGGCGGTGCCCTTGGGCAGGGGGGTGACCCCGTCCTGGCGCAGCACGTCGGTGAAGTCGGTCGTCCTGGTGGAGACGGACAGGGCGGGCTGCTCCTTGCGCCAGCGGGCCGCCAGGTAGAAGTCGCCGTGGGTGACCTTGTGGGTGGTCGGCTGGGCCCAGAGGCTGTCGTAGTTGGTCTGGGTCTCCATGTAGTCCCGCCAGTTCTGGCCGCCCATCAGGCGGGTGTAGTCCAGTCGCTGGTAGGTCGTCTCGGTCCGCTGAGGGGTCGTCATGTCGACTCGGTCGATCCTGGACGCGTCGAGCGTGACGGTCGTGTCGCGGTCCACGCGGACGTCGGGGTCGCCGAGCAGCGCCATGCCCCAGGAGTGGGGTCCGTGAACGCCCTGCACCGTCTTGAAGGACAGCACCGAGTAGACGTCGTTCGGCAGGTACATCTGCGCCGTGCCGGAGCCGTCGATCACCACGAACTGCGGGACGTCGTCACCGGACCTGAGCAGTTCGACCACGCCGGACATGGGCTGCCCCTGGGCGTCCTTGAACACCATGGTCAGCTTGTGCTGGACATCGCCGAGGGAGACGGCGGTGTGCGCCGCGGTCTTCCCGTCCGCGCTCTTCGCGACCACCTGGCCGGTGTACCGGCCGCCGGTGGTGACGCCCGAACCGTCGATGGTCACGGTGACACCGGCGGTACCGTGGGCCGGCACGGTGACCTGGGAGGCGGAGAGCCGGAACACCCCGGCGGGGGCGTGTGCCGCCTCGACGCTCAGCGCGAGCGTGACGGGCGTGCCGGTGGTGTTGGTGTACGTCACCGGGCGCCGCACGCCGCCGGCGGGGCCCTGCTGAACCTGCGCGGCGTACGCGGTCGCCGTGGCGAAGACTCCGGCGTGCGAGGCCGCGGCGACGTCGAGGCGGCCGCTGCCCGCCTGGAAGGCGTCGTACTGCGGGGTCTGCTGCGAGCTGCTGGTCAGCAGATCCTTCAGCTGGCTTCCGGTGAGGTCCGGATGAGCGGCGGCCATCAGCGCGGCGGCGCCCGCCACGTGGGGCGTGGCCATGGAGGTGCCGCTCATGGTCTGGTAGGCACCCTCGCCGTTGCCGTCGAACTCGGAGTTGGCCGCGAGGATGTCGACGCCGGGGGCCGTGATCTCCGGCTTCAGTGCGCCGTCCACGCGGGGACCCTGGCTGGAGAACCCGGCCAGGGCGTCGTCGGACCCGACGGCTCCCACGGTCAGCGCGTCGCTCGCCGCGCCCGGCGCGCTGACGGTGTCGGGTGCGCCCGCGTTGCCGGCGGCGACGACGAACAGCGCGCCGGTCTCGGCGCTGAGCGTGTCGACGGCCTGGCTGAGGGGGTCGGTCCCGTCGGAGGGCTGCCCGTCGCCGAGGCTCATGTTGACGACCTTGGCGTGCTGGTCGACCGCGGCCCATTCCATACCGGCCAGGACCCATGAGGTCTGACCGGACCCGGTGTCGTCCAGCACCTTGCCGATGTCGAGGCGGGCACCGGGGGCGACGCCCTTCTCCTTGCCGTCGGAGGCCGCGCCGCTGCCGGCGATGATGGACGCGACATGCGTGCCGTGGCCGAAGTGGTCGTCCGTGTTCTCGTCCGGTACGAAGCTCTGCCGGCTCGCGACCCGGTCCGCGAGATCGGGGTGTCCCGCGTCGACGCCGGTGTCCAGGACGGCCACGTCCACGCCCTGTCCGGTGTCGCCGTCCGCCCAGACCTGGGGGGCACCGATCTGCGCCGTGCTGTCGGCGAGGTCGGCGTGGACGAGGCCGTCCAGCCAGATGTGCGCGATCCCGTCGGCGAAGGCGGGTGCGGCGGACCGCTTGCGGGCTCCCGCTGTCGCCGCAGTCCCGGCCACGGACTTCCAGAAGTCCGCGGCGTGCGAGCGGTCCGCGGTGAGGGCGGCGCCGTTGATGCCGTCGAGGGTACGGACCCGAGTGGTCCCGTCGGGCAGGGCGGCGGCCTTGGCGCGGGCGTCGGCGGACCGCGTGTAGGAGACGATGAGCGGCAGCCGGTCGCGGTGCGCGTCGTCGTACCTGTCGGCGATCATGGCCGTGATGTCGAACAACTGCCGGTCCAGGATGCCCTCGGCCACGTAGGGCAGCACGGACTCGGGGAACACGTACAGGTCGTCGCCCGACGTGAGGATGTGGGTCTGCACCGGACGCCCGTCGGCACCGCGGACGCTGACGATGCCGCCGGTGCCGGAGCTCGCGCGGGTGGTGACCACGTCACCGGTGATCAGTGTGACGGAGTGGTCGCCGGCGGGGACCCGGTCGGACGTGGCTGCGGTGGACGGGGAGCCGGCGGCGTCGGGACGGGCTGCCGAGGACGCGAGGGCCGTCGCCTCGTAGGGGCCGGCCAGCGCGAGTACCAGAGCGCCGGCGGCAACCGGCACACTCCAGCGTCTGCGGCGGTGTGCTTTCACAAGGTCTCTCCCGGCTCTGCTGTCGGGCAGGGCACGTTCGTCCGCTGCCGTCCAAGTGGCGCCGCCTGACCGGTCGTGGGCGCCGAGGGTGCTCGGAGCCCTTCCACAGGTGGCGTGAACGTTCAGAGTCAAAGCTTGTGAATGACTGATGTCTAGATCAAACTTCTGTCCTACATCGCCAGTTGGCGATTCGCGTCACGGTCGTCCCGACGGCCGGCCGGACGGTGATCACGGGGAGGGCGGCCGGTGCTGAGTACCCTGGGGATCAGCGAGTTCGACGAACGGGTCTACCGCATCTACCTGACCAGGTCGGACCGGACTGCTGCCGAGATCGCCGAGGCCCTGGGCACCACGCCCAGCCGGATCAGGCGCACCGTCTCCCGGCTGGTGGACCTGGGCATGCTGAGACGGGAGGGACACGGCCAGTACCGGCCGGTCAGCCCGCACACCGCGCTGCGGGCACTGCTGGCCAGGCGCCGGGCCGAGACGGAGGCGGCGTTCTCCGCGGTGTGGGGCACCGTCGACGACCTGGCGGACGAATACCGCGCCGGCCGGCTGCAGGAGGACCCGACCGGACTGGTGGAAGTGATCATCGGTGAAGCGGAGATCACGCTGCGCGTCGCCGAACTGATGCAGTCGGTCCGCACTCATTTCTGGGTGCTCGACCGGCCCCCCTATCTCGGGCCCTACAGCACCGAGTTGGAGGAGGCCCTGACGATGGACCTGCTGGGCCGCGGCGTCGACATACGGTCGGTCTACACCCCGGAGGCACTGGCGCAGCCGGACCGGTTCGAGCTGATCACGCATCTCGCCCAGATCGGCGAGCAGGCGCGCATCCTGCCGGCCCTGCCGTTCAGACTGCGCATCATGGACCGACGCGTCGCGCTGGTCGCGCTCGTCCCGGGCCGCTACGACAGGATCGCCGTCGTCCACCAGTCGGGCCTGCTCGACGCGCTGCTCGAGCTGTTCGACTCCTACTGGCAGCGGGCGCGGCCCCTCGGCGCGACCGCTCCGGCGGCGCCCGACGGGCCGAACGCACAGGACCTCCTGCTGCTGAAGATGATGCAGGCGGGCTACAAGGACCAGGCGATCGCCCGGCAGCTGGGGACGAGCGCCCGTACCGTGACCCGCCGGATCGCGACGATCGCAGCCGGGCTCGGCCTCGAAACCCGCTTTCAGGTGGGCGTCGAGGCCGCCAAGAGGGGCTGGATCTGAGACGCGTGCGCCGGCCGGCCACGACGGCGGGTGGCCGGAGGCGGCCGGTCGTGCCGGGCCGGCGGGATCAACCGTCCGCGGGCGGCCCGACCTCGCCGACGACATCGAGACCCGCTTCATGGAAACCTGCGCGGGAGCGGGTATGGCCGATAACTTCGACGCGATGACCGGGGCCGGTCTGCGCGACCGCAGTACGACGGGGACCGCCTCGGTCTACCTCTGCATGGCCTCCGAGCGCGCCGCACGCCGTGCCCTCCCCCCACCGACACCCCCTGTGCCGAGGACGCGCGCGACCGGTTCCTGGACGTCTCCGCGCTGGGCAAGGGCGTCGCCTGGATCAACGGGTTCCGTCTCGGGAGGTACTGGTCGCGCGGACCGCAGCGAACCCTGTTCGTCCCGGGCCCCGTACTCGATCCCGGCGGCGAGAACACCCTCGTGGTGCTCGAACTCGACACCGCCCCGGGCAGCGTGGTCGGATTCGTGCCCGACCACGACCTGGGGCCCGTCGAGGACTGGCGGCCGGCCGGCCGCCGGCACGGACACGTGACGCGCACAGGGGCGCCGTCGTGTTCCCGGTGGCCGGACAGGCTCCATCCGGCACCGCCGTGCCGGTCCCGAAACTCAGGTGACCCCACCGCCGCGCCTCCCTACGCTTCCCGTCATGGACAGCGCACGGGCCGAGAGCCTCGTCAACGTCGTGGACGTGGAGGCGACGTGCTGGGCTGGTTCCCCGCCTCCCGGCGAGGTCAGCGAGATCATCGAGATCGGGCTGACCGTCGTCGACCTGGCCGCCGGCGAGCGCCTCGCCCGGCACCGGATCGTGGTGAGGGCCGCCCGGTCCAGGGTCAGCGAGTTCTGTACGGAACTGACCGGCCTCACTCAGCACGAGGCCGACCGGGGGGTCACCTTCGCCGAGGCGTGCCGGCTGCTGGCGGCCGAGCACGGCGCGGGCGCCCGGCCGTGGATCAGCTGGGGCGACTACGACCGCAACCAGTTCACACGGCAGTGCCGCACCACTCCGACGCCCTACCCCTTCGGGCGCCACCACACCAACGCCAAGGCTGTCTTCACCGAGGCGTACGGTCTGCGCAAACGCCCCGGCATGGCCGAGGCCCTGCGGGTCGCCGGACTTCGGCTCGAAGGCCGTCACCACCGGGGTGAGGACGACGCCTGGAACATCGCGGCCCTCGTGCTCCACCTCGCCGGCCGGGGGGCCTGGCCGGCCCCGGCAGAACACGCCGTCTGACGCACTCGTCCGGCGCGGCGCGTTCACCGGGCGCCGCCGGCACCCGTGCCGGGGCGCGCCGTGAGGAGCGGCTGGGAACAAGCCTGTCTCGTGCGGCAGCCGCCACTCGGCGTCCCCGAAATCCGCACCGGTCACGAGTCCGGCCGGCCGGTCCCGGCCGAGCGCCCAGTGGACGGCCGGCAGCAGTTGGAAGTGCTCCACGCCGTAGTGCTCGCCGTCCTCGTGCCAGTGCCAGAGCTGGAACGTGACCGCGCTCCCCCGTCAGCGGGCTGGTGGGCCTGTGGGTGCGCCGAAGCGGGTCGGTCACGCAGCAGGCCGGCGTAGGGACGCGTGCTGAGCAGCAGCAGACCGGCGGGACGCAGCACACGGCGCATCTCCGCCAGGGCGGCGTGGACGTCCTGCTCCCTCGGCAGATGGGGCAGGGCGTTGTCGGCGCAGACGACGGTGTCGAACCCGCCGTCGGAGAACGGCAGGCGTCGCATGCCGGCGGCGGCCGTGTACGCGGGCACATCACGGTGAACGGCTTCCTGGGCAGCGCGGGCGGCGGCACGGACGCTGAGGTCCGTGCCGATGACCCGGTGCCCGCGCGACGCCAGGCCGATGGCCTGCGTACCGATGCCACAGGAACCGTCGGGCACCACATTTCCCGCCCCATCAGGCTGGGCAACACGCAGCCGATCCGGGCATCCCTTCACCAGCTGCTCCGCGGGTTCCGCGGGCGGGTCAAGGGCTCCAGGCGCCCTTGACCCGCCCGCGGAACCCGGCACTCGTCGGTCAGCCGTTGCCCCGGTGCGGGCGTTTCCGCATCAGGAAGACGAGGAAGCCCGCGACGAACAGAAGTGCTCCGACTACCAGGAACGGCAGCGGCGCGTACTCGTCGACGCATGTGCTCCCACCGGCCGTCGCGTGACACACGTTCCCCGGGCCTCCCCTGTTCAGGTAGGCGAGATGAAAGGCCGGCAGCGCCAGGCCCGCGACACCTCCGACGACCGCGGCCCTGGGCCCCTTCCGGAGCAGGAACACCGCGGCGGTGACGGCCAGGACGATCAGGGCGATGCCCACCGTCAGCAGGGCCGCAAGCCCGAAGGCCAGACACCCCCCGACCGCCAGCCATGCCAGGAACCAACCCCACTCGGTCGCAGGACTCCGGTCAGTCGGATCCGCGACGACACCCTTATCCTGCACGGCACCCCCTGTTTCGGGGTGAGACTACGACGAACGGTCAGGCGAAGAGCGATTCAGCTCAGCGCCGCGGTGTGATCGCGGCACAGCCCGGAACGGGCGGGATGGGAGACGGACGCGTGAACGACTGGACGCGTGGCCGGAGCGGTTGGACGATCCTTCTGATGATCTGGGGGCTCACGCTGACCGGCGGGCTGCTCGGGGAGGCGGTGTCGCGGACGGTCATCGAGCACCACTCCGCGATGTCCGTCACCTCGAACCTGCCTTGGCTGGTGGGCGGCGCTCTGTTCGTGGCGCTCGGCGGCACCGCTGGTGTTCTTCGGCGGCGTAGGAGGCGGGGCTGACGAGCACGGGCGATGCCGGTTCCAGCGGTCACCGTCCCGCGTGGTCAACCGGTCGCCCGGAGGGAAGCCGCGGCGGGCAGCAGGCCGAGGACGGCGATTCACGCCAGGATCACAGGGTGGAGTCGAAGGCGGGCAGTGACGACGTGGTCGTGCCGGCCACGACGGCGATGCCGAGGACCGGCCCGAAGTTCACGGCGGTCTGCTTGAGCCCGCCGACGACTCCCGCGTACCCAGGACGCGCGTCACCGACCGCGGTCCCGGTGGCGGTGACCATCACGGTGGCGAATCCGGCGCCGAGCACGTTCTGACGGCAGAACGCCGCCGCGAAGAGCGCGCCGGACCGGCTCGCCGATCTCTTTCCGGACAACTGCCGCGGTACCACGAGTGCGTTGCCGGGAAAGAGGTCCAGGGTGCCGTCGATCGGACAGCGAAGACCGACGGAGAGATGTCCGGCCTGGAGGGCAACTCCGAGCGCGTACGCGAGTGCCGGCGGGAAGACGTGCAGCGACGACTCCTCATCCGGCTCCCGTCGAACAGCTCCGCCCACCAGCGAAGGCAAGGCGCCGATCTCCAGCACCGCGTCCCCACCCTCCTGATCCGCACCGCTCTTCGCCACCGGCGACGGACACTCTGGCACGCGTCGTGACAACACCCCTGCCCGTGAGGAAGCGGCGGCGTCCCAAGTCACGCGGAACACCGATCCGGACAAGCGCAAGAGCCTGCTCCAGGTGCCGGTGGAAATCTGGGTACCGATGGAAGAACCCCCGCCGGACTGCCACCCCCACCCGGCCGCTCACCCACGGCCCGTCCTGTCGGGCACCGAACTGGCCCCCTGGAGGCGCCCGGTGAAGAGGTTCTTCGGCCCGGTCACGATGGTCGACCCGCAGGTCTCCGACGCCGAGCAGGAGCTGTTCGGCGGGCCCCTGCGCTACGACATGGGTTGGTCCCGGCACGAGCACGCGCCCCTGGACCTGACCATGATGTCCGCGCTGCGCTCCATGCCCGCGCTCATCGGCGCCACCCTGCGCATGGCATGGCAGGCGGACCGGCGTGCCCTGCTCTCCGTCGGAGTCAGCGAGATCGGTCAGGGCATCGCCGCGGCGGCCGGCCTGCTCGCCGTCAACGCCGTCATGCACGCGCTGCTCGCCGGGACCGGCAGCGCTGCCGAACGGCTGCATGTCCTCTTACCCGGCCTGCTGGCCGCCGCCGCCATCGCCGTCGTCAACTCCGCCCTGTCGGCCTGGTCCACCTCCCGGGCCGGGCGACTGGAGCCCAAGGTCGAGCGGACCGCCACCACCCAGTACCTGGCCGCCGCCGTGGGCGTCGAACTGGAGGCCATCGACGACCCCGACTTCCGGCGGCTCTTGGACATCGCCCAGCACGGCCCCGGCGCGGCCCGCCGGATGATCAGCGCCTGCGTCGCCGCGCTGAACGGACTCATCTCCCTGGTCACCACCGCCGGCGTCCTTCTCGTTCTGCACCCCGTTCTGCTGCCCCTGCTGGTTCTCATCGCCGCCCCGCGCGGCTGGGGCGCCATGCGGGTCGCCCAGGAACGGTATGTGTCGGTGATGAGCTGGATCGAGCACGTACGGGCCAGCCGTCTCATCGGCCAACTGCTCACCGAACGTACCGCCGCCCAGGAGGTCCGTCTGCACGCCGTCGGCGCGTTCCTCCTCAGCCGCTACGAGCGCATGGCGGAGAGCGCCGAAGCCGAACACGAACGCCTCGCCTCCAGCAAGGCCCTGACCGAGTGGGTCGCCTCCGCGCTGTCCGGTCTGGCGACGGCCGCCACGTACGGGGCCATGTTCTGGCTGATCCTGGCCGGTCACATGAGTCTCGCCGTCGCCGGGACCGCCGTCATCGCCGTGCGTACCGGCTCGGCGAGCCTGGGCGCCCTGGTCATGAACATCAACCAGCTGCACGAGGAGAGTCTCTACGTCCGCGATCACGGCCGGTTCCTCACTCAGGCCGCCCAGCGGAGGCTGCCCGCCGGCGGTGCACCTGTGCCGGAGCGGGTCCGGGAGATCGTCCTGGACCAGGTCGCCTACCGCTATCCCGACCGGGACACCCCGGCCCTGGACGGGGTGTCCCTGACGCTGCCGATGGGGTCGGTCACCGCGGTGGTGGGCGAGAACGGCTCCGGCAAGAGCACCCTGATGAAGATCCTCTCGGGCATGCTGCTGCCCGATACCGGCACACTGCGGTGGGGCGAGGCCGACCTCACCGGTCTCGACCGCGCCCAGGTCTTCGAGCGTGTCTCCCTGCTCACCCAGGACTTCCAGCGCTGGCCCGTGACCGCCGCGATGAACATCCGCCTCGGCCGCCCCGCTCACCCCGCGCCCGACGGGGATCTGGAGGCGTCGGTCGACTACGCGGTAGCCGGTCCCGTGATCGCCAAACTCCCCCAGGGCCTGCGCAGTCTGCTCGCCCGTATGTTCCGCGGTGCCATCGAACTGTCCGGCGGCGAATGGCAGAAAGTGGGTCTGGCCCGCACGCACTGGCGTAGTTCGACATCGCAGGCGGACGGGGTCCTCATCGTGGACGAGCCGACGTCCGCCCTTGATCCCGAAGCAGAGATCGAAGCCTTCGACCGCATCCGGCGCCTGGCCGCGCCGAACCGGGCCGTCGTCCTGGTCACCCACCGCATGTCCGGCGTCCGCCGCGCCGACCACATCTACGTCCTCGACAACGGCCACCTCGCCGAGCACGGCACCCACGACCAACTCATCGCCGCCCGCGGCCGGTACGCCGCCATGTTCGACGCCCAGGCCGCCCAGTACGCCCCGGCCGTGACCGTCCCCAACCCTGCCGCGCCCACCGCCCGGGACCACGCATGACCCATCTCCCGCGGCACCACTCCCAGCCGACCCGCTCCCGCCCCCGCCACCAGGAAGGACGCGTCTTCATGTACACCACGCAGGACGAGGATCAGTCCGCGCCCCGGCAGCATCACTTCCGGCTCATGGGCCGCCACTACGCGCAGGTCGAGTCGGGGCGCAAGACGATCGAGGTCCGCGCCGCCACCCCGGAGAAGCAAGCCGTGCAGGTGGGTGACGCCCTCGTCTTCCACGACCGGGACAGCGGCCGGGAACTCGACGTCATCGTGAAGCGGATCACCGCGTACGCCTCCTTCGAGGACCTGCTCGGTTCGGAGGATGCCGTCCGGATCGACCCGGACGGAACCCGCGGGGAGCTGCTGCGCGGCCTGCGCGGCATCTACCCGCCGGCCAAGGAGGCGCTCGGCGCCCTCGCCTTCGAGTTCGACCACCGCCCGGCCAGGCCGGGCCGCCTCATGCCGATGACACCCACGCAGTACGCGCGGACCATCCCGCACCACACGGTGTACGGCTGTCTGTACGTCCGTGACGAGCAGGACCGGCCCGTCCAGCTGCGCTCGGTCTACCACTCGCGGCCCTGGCAGTTCCCCGGCGGAAACCTGGACGCCCAAGGAGAGGACCCGCTCCAGACCGCCCGGCGCGAAGCGGTCGAAGAGACCGGCCTGGAGCCGGCCCTCGGGACTCCGAGGCTGCTCGTGACGTACTTCCTGCACGCCGGGCCCCGCCAGCCGCTGAACAGGGTGGGTCTTGTCTTCGACGGCGGCCGGCTGACCGCGGACCAGCTCGGCCGGATCCGACTCGATCCCGCCGAACACGACATGTGGGCCGTCCACGATCTCAGCGCCTGGCAGGAGCTGATGGCGCCGCGCGACTTCGCCCGTCTCGCAGCCGTCGAACGAGCCCGGCGCGGGGAGGGCCCCGCCTACCTCATCTCGCACCACTGATCCGCAGCTCACCCACCGAGGAGGCATCGTGACCGTCGAGGACATCAACACCCGAGCCTGGAAGATCTACGGCCAGCGCCAACTGGCCCGCGCCTACACGCCGCCCGTCCCCGACCGGATGTCCTGGACGCCCTGGCAGGGCGACGGACCGGGAGCTGAGATCCTCGGTGACATCACCGGCCGCCGCGTCCTGGACATCGGCTCCGGGGCCGGCCACATCGCCGTCCATCTCGTACGGGCGCACGGCGCTCACCTCACCGGAATCGAGCTGTCCCCGACCCAGCACGAACGCGCCGTCACCGCCCACGCGAGCGTGCGGGGTGTGGACTTCGCCCAGGGAGATGTGGCCGAGTACCTGGCCGGGGCCGAGCCGTTCGACGCCGCGTACGCGATCGGGACCCTGGGGTTCATCGACCCGCACCGTTCGCTGCCCGCGCTGCGCGACGGCCTGCGTCCCGGCGCCCCGCTGGTTCTCTCGCTCCTGCACACCGACCTGCACGGCCGCGGTCCGTCCATGGAAGTGGCACCGCGCGAGCAGCTGATCCTGCTGCGCGACGACCCGCCCCTGCCAACCCGGATGTGGGTCCTGGCACCCGAGGTGTGGGAGGAACTCCTCACCGGGTACGGCTTCCGAGTCGAGGCCATCGACCTCCTGCCGCACCCCGACGAGAGCGCCGCTGTCGTCCAGCAGCTCATCCGCGCCCGCCGCCTGCCCGGCCGGCCGAAACGGATCTCCAGCCGCCCCCGCACCACCAAGGCGCCGACGCCGCACGCGGCCGTCGGGGTCGGAGCGATCCTCCTCGGCGAACGGGGGATCCTGTTGGGCCGGCACCGGCACGGCACCCTGGAACTGCCCGGCGGAGCCGTGGAGGCAGGCGAGTCCTTGGAAGCCGCGGTGACCCGCGAACTCGCGGAGGAGACCGGTCTGGTGGCACGGCCCACCGACGTCCGGCTCCTGGGCACACTCGTCGACCACGTCGACGGTGTCCTGCGGGTCACCGTCGGCGCCCTCGTCCACGCGTGGCGGGGAGAGCCGGCCACGCAGCCGGACGAGAGCGTCGGCGACTGGGCGTGGCACCCCCTCGATCACCTTCCCGACGGCCTGTTCGTGTGCAGCGCTCAGATCCTCACCGCATGGCGACCCGACCTGCCCATCGACCACTCGCCCGCACACTTCACCGGCTTCGCCCCCGGCCCACCGGTCACCACGACGACAGAAGCACCGGCGTGACAGCCGGCGCGTGGCGTGGGCGGGTGGCGCTGGGGTCGTGGCCGCCGCCGTCTCCCGGCGACGGTGGCGGCCACGAACACGGGGTGTCGGGCTAGGTCGTGTTGCGAAAGTCCCGTCTGCGGTGCGACGCCCTAGCGGAGCGGGAAGCCCGTCAGCGGGAGGCTGCGGGGGCGGGCGGCCTGCTCGGCCTCGGCCGTGCCGTTCGCCACCCGGATCGGTGCGGCGGCTTCGTGCGCGGGCGAGGCCGTCGGTCGTGGGCTGCAGCAGGGGTTGTCGCAGTGCAGGACGACCACGCCGATGACGTCGGTCCGGACGCCGTGGCGGGCACAGTACCGGAGGTATGCCAGACCGGCGTACTGGACGGGGGTGGGCCAGGGCGTGGGACTGGTCGGCGGAGTCGGGTCTGGCACGGGCCGGCGGGGGCTAAGGTGCATGGGGGACGTCTCCTTGTGTAGGGCGTCGTTGGCGGGGAGTCCGCCCGGCCGGTGGCCTCGGAACCGGTGGCCGGAGCGGGGCTCCCCTCCTTCTTTTCTTCTTTTCTCTTCCTGGTGCTCGGGCCCGGTTCAGCGGCTGGCGGCGAATACCTGCAGTTGGTCGACCAGTTGCCGGTCGGGACGGGCGACGATGACGGAGCGGCCGGGTGCCCGGGCGGCGAGCCGGTCGATCTCGTTCTCCAGGCGGCCGGTGGGGCCCAGGGCGGTGGAGCCGTTGGCGCGGACGTAGCGGGCGAAGAGTTCGAGTCCTTCCAGGAAGGCGGCGTCGGGTGGTGCGGTGTCGGCCATGGAGTGGGTGAGTTGGTGGAACCAGTGCCGGGCCCGCTTGGACTCGCCCAGGGCCAGGTGGTGCAGGTGCAGGCAGTAGGCGGCGGCGCGACTGCCGGCGCCCGCGGCCAGCTGCCACCAGAACTGGGCGGACTCGGGGTGGCGGGTGAGGTACAGCAGGCAGGCGAAGGCGAGGGCGCCGTCGACGTCCAGGTGTTCCTCCGTCAGCGGTCCGCGCTCGGGACCTTCGGCGATCTTGGCGACGTGGTCGGCGACAGCCGGTTCGTTGAGGACCCACCGGCACACCACGCCCAACCGCTGGCTGGCCTGTGCGGCGCGGGCGATATCCGTGGTCGGGGTACGGCGGCGGGCGTCGGCGGCGAGTCGGCGCAGGCCTGCGGCGACGTCGAACCGGCTCGGGGCTGCGACGGGCAGCCGGACTTCGTTCAGCAGGGCGTCGAGAGTGGTGGTCACGGCCGTTCCCCTTTCTGATGAGGCCTTTTGCGTTCGTCGGGCAGGCCGAGCTTCAGGCGCAGGCGTTCCTTGCCGCGGCGCAGGTGGTGGCCGACGGTGCGTTCGTCGATGCCGACGTACCAGGCGACCTTGGCGGTGGGGTAGCCGAGGATGTATCGCAGTACGATCACCTCGAACTGGCGGTTGGGCAGTTCCGCGATCGCCTCGTACAGGCCACTGGTCGACTCCATCTTGTGCAGCTTGTCCCGGGCCGTGGCGAGTGCCGGAGCCAGCGCCTGGGCGATGGGTCCGTTGATGACGAACGCGGGTGCACGGCCTTCGCGTTCGAGGCGGTCGTGGACGGCCCGCCGCATGATCGCCCAGGCGCCCTGTTCCAGGGAGCCCGAGCTGAGCAGCTGTGTCCAGCCGGCATGGATCTGCAGGAACACCTCGTGTATGACCTCTTCGGCCAGCTCGCGGGTCCCGAAGTGGACTTCCGCGTAGGCGTGGAACGGCTCCTGGTGCCCGAGGTAGAACGCCTCGAAGTCGATCGCCAGGTCGAGCGGCTGGTACATGTCCTGTGACAGCCTCACACCCTGGTCTGGGGCTGGGCTGTCCTCTGGGGCCTCGTCATGATTCACGCAGGCCTCCCGGCGGCACGGCACATGGGCAGGCTTTTCCTCTCCATCGGGGTCGGCTGGGACCGGCGCCAACTCGTGCGCGCCGACGGGCCGTTGGGCTTGAGACCCACCTAAGTGATTCGCGGGGCGGATCACTCACCGCCCATAGAAAAAATCACCGAGCGTCCCTGCCGGTCAGCGTGCTGCAACGTTCAACAAGCAGTGCTAGTCACACTCGGTAGCGCTCTGACCAGGCCGGACCCGTGAGAGTGAACGAGCGAACAGTTCTGCGTATCCGTGACGTGTTCTACATCACACCAGGTCGCCGCCCGCGCGCGCCCGGCGCACATCGGCGCACGCCGCACTCGACGCGCGCCCCAAAGCTTCACTAAGAGTGATGGAGAGTGTGGTCCGCGGAGCGACGGCGGCTGCGAAGTCCTCCCGGCGGCATCAGCGGGGCGGCCTCTGCGTTCCGGCCGGCCGCAGCGAGGCAAGGCCTGCCATCTCGTCTTCCGAGAGCCGAAGCGTGCCGGCCGCCACGTTCTGTGCGAGGTGGTCGGGATCACCGGTTCCCGGGATCGCCAGCACGTGCGGACCCTGCTGCAGGGTCCAGGCGAGCCGGACCTGCGCCGCTGACACACCGTGCGCGCGTGCGACGGCGCACACCGTCTCGTGGTCGTCGGCACCCGGACCCGCCTCGCGCCCGGCGCCCGCGATCGCGAAGAACGGGACGAAGGCGAGGCCGAGTTCACCGCACAGCCGCAGGAGTGCCCGGTCCTCGTCCGGCGCATCGATGCCGTAGGGATTCTGCACGCAGACGACCGGGGCGATGGCCCGGGCCTCGGCCAGCTGCCCGGACGTGACGTTGGAGACGCCGAGGTGGCGTACCAGCCCGGCGTCGCGCAGTTCGGCCAGAGCGCCGAAGTGCTCGCCGATCGAGCCGGTCCGCAGGCTCGGCGGCACGCGCAGGTTCACCACGTCCAGGTGATCTCGGCCGAGTTGGCGCAGGTTCTCCTCGACCTGGCCGCGCAACTGTTCCGGGGCGGCCCACCACCAGGCGCCCGAGGGATCACGGCCCGGCCAGACCTTGGTGGTGATGACCAGGTCCTCCGGATACGGCGCCAGCGCCCGGTTGACCAGCTCGTTGGCGGAACGCGTCGCCGAGAAGTAGAACGCGGCGGTGTCGATGTGGTTCACCCCGAGTTCGACCGCCCGGCGGAGCACGCGGATCGACCGATCACGGTCACGCGGCACGCCGCGGTCGAAGGGCGCGGTACCGGTCAGGCGCATCGCACCGAACCCGATGCGGTTGACGGTCCGGTCACCGAGCCGCCAAGTACCGGCGGCAGCCGCGGCATTCGTGGGTTGGCTCATGGCATGGGTCTCCTCTCACGGTCAGAAACAAGGAACCGACGTGTACCGATCTGCGGGGTGCGCGGCGCGTTGAGGCCATCCAGCAGGGCGACAACCCCGCAACGGGACCGCCGGCGTCGAGGCGGACGGGCTCCGAACATGGGAAAAGCCTCCCCGGCGGATCTGCATCCGCAGCGAGAAGGCTCACCTGATGGCCAGAACCTTATCAGAACGGCGCATCTGTCAGCAGGTCATCGGGCTAGAGGGCTTCAAGCGCTGGTGTCCCGGCCGGAGAGAGACCAGGCGCCCCGGACCGCGGCGGTCGGGGCGGTTCGATGCCGACCCCCTCAGGAGGCGGGCGGGTTGATCTCCTGTTCGGCCCAGACCGTCTTGCCCGCGGGCGAGTTGCGGGTGCCCCGCCGGCTGGCGAGCTGCGCGACGAGGAAGAGACCCCGGCCGCCCTCGTCCGTCGGACGGGCATGGCGCAGCCGGGGGACCGAGTCGCTGGTGTCCGTCACCTCGCACACCAGCACCTCGTGCCGTATGAGGCGAAGGGTGAGGGGACCGGCGCCGTGGCGTACGGCGTTGGTGACCAGCTCACTGACGATGAGTTCCGTGGCGGCGACCAGCCCCTCCAGTCCCCATTCGGTCAACTGGGCGGTGGCCAGGGCCCGGGCCTGCCCGACCACGGCCGGGTCGCTCGGCAGGTCCCAGGTGGCGATCTGCGACGGCGGGAGCGAACGGGGCCGCGCCAGGAGCAGCGTGGCGTCGTCGTCCAGCGCCCTGGACGGCAGGGTGTCGAACGCGGCGGTGCAGAGTTCGTCCAGCGGGCGGTCCGGCCGGGCGAGGGCGGTGCCCAGCCGGCGTATCCCGGCGTCGATGTCCTGGTCCCGGGTCTCCACCAGCCCGTCGGTGTAGAACGCGACGACGCAGCCCTCGGGCAGTTCCACCTCCACGGACTCGAAGGAGGCCGGTCCGACACCGAGCGGCAGACCGGCGGGCAGGTCGGGGATGAACACGCCGCCCTGGGGCGAGACCACCACGGGCGGCGGGTGACCTGCCCGGGCCATCGTGCAGCGCCGGGTGGCGGGGTCGTACACGGCGTACAGGCAGGTGGCGCCGGACTCCGCGGCGGCGCGGTCCGGGATGCCGCCGTCCTCCACGCCGAGGCGGGAAATGGTGTCGTCGAGGTGGGCCAGCAACTCGTCCGGGCACAGCTCCATGTTGGCGAGGGTGTGCACCGCGGCCCGGAGCCGGCCCATGGTCGCCGCGGCGTTGATGCCATGGCCGACCACGTCGCCCACGACCAGGGCCACCCGGGCACCGGACAGCGGGATGACGTCGAACCAGTCGCCGCCCACGCCGTGTTCCGTGTCGGCGGGAACGTAGCGGGACGCCACCTCGACGGCCACCCCGCCGACCAGCCTGCCCGGCAGCAGGTTGCGCTGGAGGGCGAGGGCCGCGGTGCGTTCGCGGACGTAGCGGCGGGCGTTGTCGAGGGACAGGGCGGCACGGGCGACGAGTTCCTCGGCCAGCCGCAGGTCCTCCTTCTCGAAGGGCACGGAGTCGGCCATGCGGACGAAGACCGCGACGCCCAGCACCGCGCCGCGCGCGTGGATCGGCACGATCATCAGCGAGTGCATGCCGTACCTGCCGATTTTGTCCAACCGCTCCTGGTCCCCGTCGAGCCAGGCGCCCCGTGCGGTGTTCAGCACCGGTTCGAGGTGTGATTCGCCCGAGGCCAGGACCTCCGTGAAGGGGGAAGGGGACGGCACGGACACGGTTTCCCCGCGCGACCAGATCGACTCCGGTGCGCCGTCGTGGACGGAGGCGACCCCCGCCCGGCGGAACGCGGGCACGCGGCCGTTCGTCGAGCCGAGCCGGGCCAGTGAGTCCTCCCCCTTCGCGATGGACTCCGCGAGGTCCACGGAGACGTAGTCGGCGATGCGGGCCACCGCGAGGTCGGCGAGTTCCTGACCGGTTCTCATCACCTCCAGCGTGGTGCCGATCCGGGTGCTGGCCTCGCTGAGGACGGCAAGGCGTTCGCGGGCCCGCTGCCGGTCGGTCACGTCGACGCTCATGGCGCACACCCCCAACGTGCGCCCGTCGGCGTCGTCGAGGCGGAAGAACGAGGTCGAGAACGCGTGTTCCTGCTGTGGCCTCGTCGGTATCCACGCGCGGTACTCGTGGTCGACCTGCGACTTCCCGCTCCGCAGGACCAGCCGCATCACCGACTCGACCGACTCGGCCTCGGGTCCCGGCAGCACCTCCGTCAGCCGGCGTCCGAGTCTCTTCTCGCGCGGGATGCCGTCCTGCAGTGCCAGCGCGTCGTTGACCCAGGTGCACCGCAGGTCGGTGTCGCGCACGGCGATGCCGATCGGTGCCCCGGTGAGGAGCGCCTGCACCCCGGCGCCGTTCATCGGCCAGGAGGGAACGGCCGTCATCTCGGTCGCGGTGACCAGCCAGCGCACCACTCCGCCGCGCTCGGTGAGGGGGCGGACCCGCAGGTACACGTCCCGCGGCGGTCCGTCGCCGCGACGGAGGCCGACGATCCCGGACCACCCCTCCTCCCGGCGGCCCGGGTCGGTGAAGACGGGCGAACCGAGGATCACCTCCGGGTGCGCCAGGAGCCGTCCGACGCATCGCCCGATCGCGTCGTCGGCGACGACGCCGGTGAGCCGCTCCGTCTCCGGGCTCCACGCGACCACCACTCCGTGCGCGTCCACCACCGACACGGCCGTGCCGACCGAGTGCCCGGCTTCCCGTCCGGCCTCGGGCATCGTGTTCCTGGCTCCGGCCATCGGCGCCCTCCCTCCTTCAGAATGCCGACCGGGCGGCGGGTCCCGTGTCGGCAAGGCGGTCGAGCCAGTCCGCCAGGAGCGCGCCCTCGGACGGTGTCATCGCGGTGGTGCCGCCCCGGGACAACGCCTCGCGCAGCGCCGCGGCCCGGCATGCCACGTCCGAGCCCGGCTCCTCGTCGGTGCTCTCCTCGCCGACGGCGCCCGTGGTGGTGATCATGCGCAGTGCGTGTTCCCGGGCCCGGGCCGGCAGGCTCTCGTCCCGTTCGGCAGGCGGCGTGGCGATGAGGGACAGCACGACACCCAGGCCCATGGCGTGGACGAGCTGCGTGGCCCGCTCCACGCTCATGCGGAGCCGGCCGGCCGCGGCCACCCTGGCGAGGGTCCGGCGCAGGATGGCGACGGTCTCGAGCCCGCCCGGCACGCCCCCGCGATAGCGGCCCTCGCCGTACATCAGCACGTAGAAGCCGGGGCGCGACAGGCCGAACCCCACGTGCAGGTCCCAGGAGCGGCGCAGGTCCGCGACGGGGTCGTCGGTCTCCTCAAGTGCCTGCTTCTCCCGCAGGTACTGCGCGAACCCGTAGGCCGCGAGGGCGTCGAGAAGCCCGTCCTTGTCCCCGAACAGGCGGTACAGGGTCGGCGGCTGCACGCCGGCGGCCGCGCTCACGGCCCGCGTGGAGATCCCCGCACGTCCTTGCGAACTCAGGAGCTCCGCGGCGGCGCTCAGAACCCGTTGCCGGGTGCGTACGGCCCGCTCTTGCATCCGCCCAATTTATCACTGTTGTGGTTTTTTTAATTAACATTGATAAGACTGCCCCGATCCGTGCGGAATCATCAGGAAGACAGCGGCTGGGCGTCTCTCATATTTGACCGATCGATCTATTTTGGCTTACGTTGGGAACGTGGCCAGGACCAAAGCATTCGATCCGGACGCCGTACTGCAGTCGGCCCTCGAGCTGTTCTGGCGGCGCGGCTACGAGGCGACGTCGATGACGGATCTGATCGAGCACCTCGGGATCGGCCGCGCCAGCATCTACGCGGCCTTCGGAAGCAAACACGAGCTGTACCTCAGGGCGGTGGACCGCTACATCGAGATGCGCGACCCGGGCATCCTCCAGGAGCTGTCCCAGCCGGGCCCCGTCCTGCCCGCGGTGCGGGCGGTGGTGCGTCGCTTCGCGGCGGAGGCCACCGCACCCGAAGTCCGGCAGGCCGGCTGCCTGGTCACCAACACGGCGGCCGAGCTGGGCCCGCACGATCCCGCGGCCGCCCGCCGCGTGGAGAGCAGCTGGGACCACATCGAGACCGTGCTGCACTCCGCGCTCGTGCGAGCCCAGGCGCAGGGGGAGCTTTCCGAGGACCGCGATCCGCGCTCCCTGGCCCACCTGCTGCTCGTCGTGATGCAGGGGATGCGGGTCGTCGGCAAGGTGTCGAGCGATCCCGCGCGGGTGCGGGACGCGGCCGAACAGGCGCTGGCCCTCCTGCCCTAGACCAGGCCCACGGAAAGGCGACCGCGCGACCGGAGGGGCCGGACCGGACCGGATCGGACCGAGGCGTCAGCACATCCGCATAATAAACCGTTCGGTCTAATATCAAGGAGGGTCGTGACCCTCACCAGCACCGCCTGCGTCTCCGCGGTACGCGACCGACGCGCCTTCGCTCTTCTCGGCAGCGCCCAGACGACGCTGATCTACACCCTCTCGGCCATCGCCGTGCCGCTGCCCGAGATCGGCCGTGAGTTCACCCTGGCCCGGGCGGATCTGATCCTGCTCAGCGCCGCGTACGGGCTGTCGTTCGCCGGGCTCGTGCTCTTCGGTGGCCGTCTCGCCGACCGCTTCGGCGGCCGGCGCTCCCTCACCGCCGGCCTCCTGCTGTTCGCCGCGGCCTCCGCCGTGGCTCCGCTCGCCCAGAGCCTCGGCGTCCTGCTCGCGGCCCGATTCGTCCAGGGAGCCGGTGCGGCCGTCGTGGCACCCGCCGCGATGGCGGTCCTGCGGACGGTCTTCCCCACCCCGGCCGCGTACGGCAGGGCGATGGCGACGTGGGGCGGCCTGTCGGTACTCGGCGCGGCCGCGGGCAACCTGCTCTCGGGTGCCCTCACGTCGCTGCTCTCGTGGCGGTGGGCCCTGGCCGTACCGCTCATGGTGGCGGTGGCCGCCCTCGTCCTGGCCCCTGGGCTGCTGCCGGGCACCGCTCCGAACCGCGGCAGGTCGCTGGACCTGCCGGGCGCGGTACTCGCCACCGCCGGGATCACCCTGGCCGGCTACGGGTTTCTCGTCACCGACGGCCGGTCCTGGCTGTCGGCGGACGTCCTGGTGCCGCTGCTCGGAGGGGCCGCGCTGACGGCGACGTTCCGGTACGCCGAGCGCCGATCCCGTGACCCGTTGCTGCCGCCGGGCTTCCTGGGCGACCGGCTGCGGGCGCTGGGACTCGCCGCCACCGCGCTCAGCGCCTGCGGGACCGGAATGACGTTCGTGGTCCCTGCAGCAGGACCGGGACTGGTCGCAGCTGGAGACCTCAGCCGCCTTCCTGCCGTTCGCCCTCGCGCTGATCGGCTCGGGACGCGCGGCCGGACCGCTCGTCCACCGGTACGGGGCCAGGTCCGTCGGCGCCTGGGGTCTCGTCACGGCCGCCGCCGGGCTGGTCCTGCTCGCGGTCACCGGGTTCGACGTGCGCACGCCCTACGTCTTGGGCCTGCTTCCCGGCCTGGTGGTCCTTCCGGCCGGAGCCGCCGCGTCCTTCGCCGGCGCTGCCGTCCTCACCACCGAAGGTGTTCCTCCTGAGCAGGGTGGCCTCGCCGGCGGGGTCCTCAACACCGCGCTGGAGCTGGGCCCCACCGTCGTGTTCGCCGTCCTGCTCACCGTCGGCGGCGACGCCACGTCCCTGACCGCCACTGCGGTCGCCCTCGCCGCCCTCGCCCTCCTGCACCACCCACGCACCAAGTAGTCACACGCACGACGACCCACGCGCTCTTCCACGACGGGGTCGTCCCTCACCCGAAGGAATCACGCAATGAACCGCTTCAACGGCAAGTCCGTCCTCGTCACCGGCGCCGGCTCGGGTCTGGGCCGCGCGATCGCGCTCGCCTTCGCCGCCGAGGGCGCGTACGTGGTCGCCGCGGGGCGCACCGCGGCCTCCCTGGACGAGACCGTCGCCCTCGTCGAAGCCGCCGGCGGTTCGGCCGCCGCCGTCACCGCGGACGTCACCGACTCGGGGCAGCTCGCACACCTCGTGCAGGAGAGCGTCGCCCGCTCCGGAGGACTGGACATCGCGGTCAACAACGCCGGCCTGTTCCGGGGCGGCGTACCCGCCGCCGACATCGAGGAAGCGGACTGGGACGCGGTCCTGCGGACCAACGTGACCGGCGTGTGGCTGGCCATGAAGCACGAGGTGGCCTACATGAAGGAACACGGCGGCGGAACGATCGTCAACGTGTCCGCGAACCTGGGCGCACACCACCGTATTCGCAACGCGGCCGCCTACATCACCTCCAAAGCCGCGGTCTCCGCGCTCACCCGTGCCGCCGCCCTCGACCACATCGACCAGAACATCCGCATCAACGCGGTCAGCCCCGGGGCCTCCGACGCCCCCATGTCCCTGCGCCCCGGCGAGAGCCCGGCCGACCGCGCCGAGCGGGTGAAGAAGGAGAACCCGCTCGGCCGGGTCGCCGAGGCCGAGGAGGTGGCGGCGGCCGTGCTCTACCTCGCCTCTCCGCTCGCCGGCCCGGTCGTCGGCTCCGACCTGGTGATCGACAGCGGAGCCTCCGCCTGACCGGCCTGCCCGAGCGGCGACGGCGGCGTGGTGGAGGTTCGTCCGCTGGTGGTCGAAGATCGGTCGGGTGGTACGGCCGGGTCGACGATCCGGTACCTCACGCCGGGTGTGGTGACGATGATCCGGGGAGCGCCGAGTTCGCGGCGCGGGCGGCCGACGGTCACCGTGACGGTGCCGGTCAACGGGTCGGCGTGGTCGTCACGGACCATGACGCCTCCTCAGACGCCTGCGACACCGGCATGGTCGTGAGGTCCGCCACCGGGCTGCGCGACGACGAATCGGCAGCGGAGGCGGCGGTCGCGCCGTGCGCCGCATGCGATCCGAAGGCACTGCGCACGGGGCCGGCCGCCGGTGGGAGCGTGCGTACCTCGGCGGCCGGGCTGCCGTCCCCGGGGCGTCCCGCTTCCTGACCGCTGCGACTCCGCAGGCGCCGGCACGCCCCCTAGAGGCGCAAGGGCCATCCAGTCCGGCCTCGTTCCCCGGCCGGGTGGCCCTTGACCTGTCGCCCCGGACGGGCCGAGGGCAGTGGCCCTCAGCCGCCGTGCGGGGTGAAACGGACCGGAAGTGACTGCGGTCCGCGGGTGAACACCCCCTGCTCGACCGGGTCGAAGCCGTCGGCGAGACGGAGGTCGGGCATCGCGTCCAGCAGCTGGTTCACCCCGGTCTCGACCTCCGCCTTGGCGAGCAGCGCGCCGACGCAGAAGTGGCGGCCGAGCGCGAAGGCCAGGTGGTCGGCGGCGGCCGAGAACGCCGACGTCGTGGTGAGGTCGTCGCGGAAGATGTCGAACCGGCCGGGTTCGCGGTAGCGCCGCTCGTCCCGGTTGGCGGCACCGATCAGGCACGTCACGGTGGCCCCGGCCGGGATGGTGCCACCACTGACCTCGACGTCCGTCGCCGCCTGCCGCATGATCATGTGCACCGGCGGGGTGTAGCGCAGCGTCTCCGCGAAGGCCGCGGGTACCAGGCTCCGGTCCTCGCGGACAGCGGCCAACTGGGCCGGGTGCATCAGGAGGTTGGCCAGGATGCTGGCGATCGCCTTGTCGGTGGTCTCACCGCCGGCCGCGAGCAGCAGACTGCAGAAGGCCTTGATGTCCTCGTCGCTAATCCGGACGCCGTCGACCTCGGCGGCGCACAGGGAGGACAGCAGGTCGTCCCCCGGGTTGCCGCGCCGTTCGCGGATGACCGGGATCATGTATGCGGCGAACTCCACCCGGGTCCGCTCGCCCGCCGCGGTCACGTCGGGGTCGCCGGAGAGATTGCCGAGGAAGGCGATCACCGCGGTGTACCAGCTGTGGAACCGGGCGTGGTCGGCCTTGTCCAGGCCCAGCATGTCCGCGATGACGTTGACCGGGAACCGGGTCGCGTAGTCGCCGACGATGTCGGCGGAGCCGGAGTGCCGGAAGGTGTCGATGAGTTCACGCGAGTTGCGCTCGATGACCGGAAGGAACTTCTCCTGCAGGTCGCTGCCGCGGAAGGCGGGTGCGACGAGTGCCCGGCGCGTGGCGTGCTCGCGGCCGCTGAGCTGCAGGATGGTCTTGCCGTGGACCGGCTCCAGCTGCCAGTTGTAGTTGTCGGTCGTGAACTCCGCGTTCTTGTCCTTGAAGACGCGCTCGACGTCCTCGTAACGGGAGATGACGTAACTCCGGGTCGCCTCGTGCCAGATGAGCGGTTCCTTCTCCCGCATCACCGCATAGGCGGGATAAGGGTCCGTGGCGAACTCGGGCGAAAGGATGTCGGGGACCTGCGGGGCGGCGGACACGGAACTCCTCGGGTGGAAGTCAGCGTTCTCCCGCCAGCCTATTGATCTTACGGCGGCTCAAACAGGCCAGTCCTGGCCGAAGTTGAGCGTTGGCGCACGGTCGTTGTGCGGAAGCCGATCAGGGCCCGCGTGCCGGGCCGGGTCGTGCCGGGTTGGGTTTCCGGCACGACCCGCGGTCCGCCAGGGCCGGCCACGGATCGGTCGCAGGTTCCGGGGCACGATGGACCACCAGGGTCCCTGCGTCCACCGCGAACGGCCGGGTGTGACGGCCCGCCGGCCCGTCCGCCCGCCCGGTTACGCCGTCGTCGCCCCCGACTTCGTGCCCAGTTCACCTCGCACGCGGGCGGCGGCGCCGACCGGGACGGCGTCGGAGGCCAGTGCGGCCCGGACCAGGCGTACGGGGTGACCGCTGACCGGGGGGTCGGCGGCGAGAGCGGACTGGATGAACGGTTCCAGCAAGGGCCAGGCCCGGGTGACGCCGCCCCCGACGACCACCGTCGTGATGTCGGCGACGCCCGCCGTGATCACGATCGCACGGGCGATACCCGCCCCCGCCACGCGGTACACCTCACGGGCGTCCTCGTCGCCGCTCGCCGCGGCTTCGGCGACCTCACGGGCCGTACGCCGACGCCCGGTGCGGTCGGCGTAGCGGGCCGCGATGGAACGGCCGGAGGCCAGTGTCTCCAGGTGGCCGCGGCCACCGCACGAGCAGGGCAGGTCTCCGAAGCCGGGGATGTGCCCGATCTCGCCGGCGGCGCCGTGCGGTCCCGCGTACAGGGCACCGTTGGTCCACAGGGCGCCGCCGACGCCGGTCCCCAGGGTCATGCCGAGCACGTCGGTCTCGCCGCGCACCGCCCCGCCGCTCACCTCTCCGTGGAGGAAGGCGTTGACGTCGTTGTCCAGGTAGGCGGGGACACCGAGGGCGTCCTCGACGGCGGCGGTGACGGCGAAGCCGGCCCAGCCCTGGAAGGAGTCGCTGGCGACCAGGATGCGGCCGTTCGCGGAGTCCACCACCCCGGCGGCGCCGACTCCGGCGCCCACCAGACGGCCCTGCGTGCGGGCCAGCAGCGGGGCGAGGGCGTCGAGCGCGGCGCCGATCATGGCCGCGCCGCCCTCCCGCGCCGGGGTGGCCGTCTCCGCCCGGCCGAGGACCGTCAGGTCGTCCGAGCAGACCACCACCTGGGTGGTGGTGCCGCCGATGTCGATACCGGCGAACAGCGGCCGGGGGGAGGTGCGCATCGTGAGGTCCTGCGGGGTGTGGGGGGAGAGAAGGGGTCCGGTCACGCCTGGGCCTCCGTACGGCCGGCCGCGAGGGCGGCCAGGCGCTCGGTCCTGCGGCCACGCTGCACCACCGGGTCGGGCACCGGCACGGCGGCCAGCAGACGGCGGGTGTAGTCGGTCTCCGGATGCAGCAGGGTCGTTCCGGTGGAGCCCTGCTCCTCGATACGTCCGGCGCGCATCACGACGACGTGCTGGGCGAAGTGCTGTACGACGGCGAGGTCGTGGGAGACGAAGAGGCAGGCGAAGCCCAGTTCGCCCTGGAGTTCGGTGATCACCTCCAGGACCGCTTCCTGCACGCTCACGTCGAGCGCGCTGGTGGGTTCGTCCGCGACCAGCAGCCGGGGTTCGAGCACCAGGGCGCGGGCCAGGCTGACCCGCTGGCGCTGTCCGCCGGAGAGTTCGCGCGGCGCGCGGCGCGCGACCTCGCGGGGCAGCCGTACCTGATCGAGGACTGCGGCGATCTTGGCCTGGCGGTCCTTGGCGGTCAGGTCGCGGCGGTGTATGCGCAGGGGTTCGGCGATGCACTCGCCGATGGTCATGCGGGCGTCGAGGGAGGCCACCGGATCCTGGAGGACGACTCCGATGCCGGCCCGCAGCGCGCGGCGGGCCCGGGCGCGGGTGCGGCCCAGGTCGGTGCCGAACAGGGAGACGGTTCCGGATGTGGGCGCGATCAGGCCGAGCGCGACCCGTGCGGCGGTCGACTTGCCGGAGCCGGACTCGCCGACCAGGCCGAGGGTCTGCGCCGGGCCGACCCGGAAGGACACCCCGTCGAGGGCGTGCACGGCGGTCCTGCCCCGGCCGAACACCACGCTGATGTCGCGCAGTTCGACCACCGCGTCGGCCACCGGCCCGCCGCCCGGCCGGGCGGCCGTCGCCGTGACCGGCTCGGTCTTCGCCGAGGCGGCCGTCCCCACGACCGACAGCCGCGGTACGGCGGCCAGCAGGCGCCGGGTGTAGTCGTGGGCGGGGCGCAGCAGGACGTCCTCGACCGCCCCGGTCTCCACGATCTCGCCCTGGTACATGACGGCGACCCGGTCCGCGAAGTCCGCGACGACGCCCATGTTGTGGGTGACGAGGAGCACGCCGGTGCCGGTCTCGACGGCGAGCCGGCGCAGCAGGTCGAGGATCTCGGCCTGCACGGTCACGTCGAGGGCGGTGGTCGGCTCGTCGGCGATGAGCAGTCGGGGCTCGTTGGCGATGGCCATCGCGATGACGACGCGCTGGCGCTGTCCGCCGGAGAGCTGGAACGGGTAGGCGCGGGCGCGCCTTTCCGGCTCGGGGATGCCGACCCGGCGCAGCAGGTCGACGGCTTCGGCGGCCGCGTCCTTGGCGCTCACCTCACGGTGGTTGCGGATCACTTCGGCGATCTGCTTCCCGATGCGGGTGAGCGGGTCGAGTGCGGTGGCCGGCTCCTGGAACACCATGGAGACGGTCTTGCCGCGCAGCGCCGCGAGGCCGTTCTCCGAGGCGCCGACGATCTGGGTGCCGGCGATGACGGCGCTGCCGGTGGCCCGGGCGTTGCCGGTCAGCAGGCCCATCGCGGCAAGGGCGATGGTCGACTTGCCGGAGCCGGACTCGCCGACAAGGGCGAGCGTCTCGCCGGGCCTGACCTGGAGGGACACGCCCCTGACCGCGGGTACGTCGCCGGTCTCGGTGGTGAAGACGACGCCGAGGCCGTCGAGTTCGAGGATCGGCTCGGCCGCCGCGGTGCGGGCGGCGGAGCCGTCGGTGGTCGCGCTCATTCGCGTCCCCTCACATCGAATGCGTCGCGGAGTCCGTCCCCGATCGCGTTGAACGCCCACACCACCAGGATGATGGCCAGGCCGGGCGGCAGGATCAGCCACCAGTAGCCGGAGTAGGCGGCGGTGAGGCCGGCGGAGAGCATGCCGCCCCAGTCGGTCTGCGGCGGCCGGACTCCCATGCCCAGGTAGGAGACGTAGGCGACCAGCAGGATGGCGTCTGCGACCTGGAAGGTGGCGGCGACGATGACGGTGGAGACCGAGTTGGGCAGGATGTGCCGCAGGATCGCCCGGGCGTGCGTGCCGCCGATGGCGCGCAGGGTCAGGACGTAGTCCCGGTTCTTCAGTGTCAGGGTCTCGGCGCGGACCAGCCGGGAGGGCACCAGCCAGGACACCAGGCCGAGGATGAGGACGAGTCCGGCGAGGCCCGGTGTGGTGATCGCGGAGACCACCAGCAGGATGAACAGCGCCGGGATCGCGATGCCGGCGTCGACGATTCGCATCATGACGGCGTCGATCCAGCCGCCCGCGTAGCCGGCGGCGGCACCCCACAGGGTGCCGATGCAGGTGGCGAGGACGCCCGCGGCGAGGCCGACGATCAGCGAGACCTTGCCGCCGTACATGAGCCGGCCCAGCTCGTCGTGGCCGACGGCGTCGGTGCCGAGCCAGTGGGCGCCGCTGGGGGCGAGGTTGACCTGTTCGAGCATGGTGTGGGTCTGGTCGGTGGAGTACACCAGCGGACCGGCGAAGCAGAACAGGAAGAAGAGGACCACGACGGCGAGGCCGACGACGGCCAGCCTGTTGCGCAGGAAGCGGCGGACGGCGAGGCGCGTGCCGGTGGCCTCACGCGGAGCTGCGGCCTTCGTGGGGACCGCGTCCGGCTGGATGACGGCGCTCATGCCCGGCCTGCCTTCACTCGGGGGTCGATGATCCGCTGGACGATGTCGGCGAGCAGCGTCCCGGTGACGGTGGCGACGGCGATCACCAGCACGCAGCCCAGCAGGACCGGGTAGTCGGAGGACTGTGCCGCCGTCCAGAACAGCAGCCCCATGCCGGGGTAGTTGAACAGCTGCTCGACGACCAGCGCGCCGCCGAAGAGCACGGGGATGTAGTAGCCGAGCATGGCCACCACGGGGGTCAGCGAGTTACGGAACACATGCCGCGCCAGGATGGCGCGGGAGCGGGAGCCGCCCGCTCTGGCCGTGCGGACGTAGTCCTCGGAGAGGTTCTCCAGGGTGGCCGCCCGCATGTACCTGCTGAACACGGCGATCATGGAGGCCGCGCCCGCGAACACCGGCAGGACCAGGCCCTGCGGTTCGGAGAACACCTGCCCCAGGGTCTCCCCCTGCGGTGCCTGCGAGGGGAACCACGCCAGCTCCTGGCTGAAGACCAGTACCAGGATCAGCCCGAGGAAGTACACGGGCGTGGAGTAGGCGATGAAGCTGAGCGTGGTGATGACGTAGTCCGTGGCCTTGTTGCGGCGCACGGCCTGCCACATGCCCAGCGGGATCGCGAGGACGAGGCCCACGAGAGCGGACAGCAGGGTGAGGACCAGGGTCTTCGGCAGCCGTTCGCCGATGAGCTGGGAGACCGGCTCGTTCAGGGTGTAGGAGGTCCCGAGGTCGCCGTGCAGCAGCCGCCCGAGGTAGTGGAAGTACTGCACGGGCAGGGACTTGTCGAGGCCCTGTTCGTGGTTGAAGCTCGCGATCTGCTGGGCGGTGGCCTGGGGACCGAGGATCCCGCGCGCGGGGCCTCCGGGGAGCGCGTGCAGCAGGCCGAAGACGACGACGGTCACGATGACGATCACCGCGACGGCCTGGAGGACGCGTCTGATCAGGTACGAGGAAGTGCTCATGTGTTTTCCGGTCGCTTCGTCTCTGTGGCGCTCGGGGGCGTCACCTGGACAGGGGCCTCACCGCGACGTGGACGTCGGTGCGGCGCGGGTGCGCGAGGGGTGTGCGCGAGCCTCGGGCGGCCGGCCGTGGGCCGGCCGCCGTCGGCCCGCGCGGGCACCGACCGGGCCTACTTGGTCCACTTCCACATGGCGGGGTGGAAGTTGGCGAGCGAGTCCTGGGCGAAGCCGCCGAGCCCGTCACGGACCACGGAGATCTGGTAGTCGGGCTCCGGCAGCCAGATCACGGGGAGGTCCTTGGCGAGTGCGGCGCTGTAGTTCTGCACCGCCTCGTCGGAGGAGGACGTCGTGGTCTGGGTGATCAGCTTGTCGACCTCGGCGTTGGAGTAGTTGCCGAAGTTGGAGCCGCCGCCGGTGGCGAAGAGCGAGTCACCGCTCGGGTAGGCGGGGAAGTACCAGCTGCCCGCGGTGCCGAAGAAGGACAGCTGCCAGGAGCAGCTCGCATCGCTGGGCTTGCACTGACCTGCCTGCGACAGCACGGAGTTGACCGGGGCGGTCTTGATGCCGAACTTGATGCCGGTCTTCGCGAACGACGACTGGAGCGCGCTCATCATGTTGTCGGTCACGGTCGAGCCGGACTGGGACAGCACCTGCATCTCGAACTTGGTGCCCTTGTCGACGCCCGCGCCGCACTGGTTCGCACCGGTGCCGGGGGCGTTGCACACCATCGTGCCGCCCTGCTCGGTCCAACCGTGGTCGGTGAGCAGCTTCTTCGCCTTGGCGGTGTCGAAGGGGTAGGGGTTGTTCTTCTGGTCGGCCGAGACGAAGGACGACTCCTGGCCCTGCGGGATCGGCCCGTAGGTGGAGACGGCGGTGCCGTTGAAGACCACCTTGGAGAGGGTGGCCTGGTCGACCGACATCTGGATCGCCTGGCGCGCGTACAGCTGCTTGAACACCGGTCCCATGGACGGGTTGTTGAAGTTGTACGGCATGTAGGTGATCGCCCAGCCGCTCCACGGCTTCACGGAGTAGCCCTTGGCCTTGAAGGACGCTTCCTGGCCCAGGTCGGAGGCGTTGATGTAGCCGTAGTCGACGGTGCCGGCGCGGAGGGCGTTCTCCTCGGCCTCGGTGGTGGTGAACGGCAGCAGGTTGACGTTCTTGATGTTGGCCTTGCCGCCGCCGTCGTACTTGGCGTTGGCGGTGAGTTCGACCCGGCCCGCGGTGGAGAACGACTTGATGGTGTAAGGGCCGCTGACCGTCTTCCACAGTGGGTCGGTCGCGTAGCCGGATATCTTCTTGGCGGCGTTGTTGAGGTACGTCCAGACCTGCTTGTCGCCGGCGGCGGTGCGGTCCAGGTCGGAGACGGCGCCCGACTCGCTGGTCTTGTCCCAGGCGTGCTGCGGGATCGTGCGGATCATGCTCAGCTCGTTGGCGAGCATCCACTGCTGGTTGTAGGCCTTGTCGAAGGTGATCGTGAAGTGCGTGTCGTCGACCGTCTTGAAGGACGTCCAGTTGTCCGGCGCCTTGCCGGGGCTGTAGCTGGCCCAGTCCGCCTTGTTCGCCTTGACGAGGTTGAACCAGAACTCCACGTCGCGGGAGGTGATCGGCTTGCCGTCGCTCCAGTGGCGCTGGCCGAGGGTGATCGTCACGCTCTTGCTGTCCGCGGCGAACTTGGCGTCGGTCGCCAGGGAGTTGTCCTTGTTCCAGCCGACCTTGCCGGTGGAGCCGTCGTACGCGATCAGCGGCTCCCAGACGGCCTGGGAGATGGAGGAGTTGTTGGTGTTGAGGTGCGCGGCGGTGCCGATCGGGAGGATCCAGTTCGGCGTGAAGTTCGCCGGGAGCGCGTAGTTGATCGTGTCCGACGACGCCGGGCCGGACGACGAGGTGCCGCCGCCGGAGCAGCCGGTGACCAGCGCGCCGGTCATGACGGCGGCACCCGCGACGAGGGCCCAGCGGCGGCCGGCGGCCGTGGGAGCAAGGAACATGGCTCTCCTCAGAGTGAAAGGACCCGCAAACGTCATGGGAGGACCCAAACCGGCGCCGCGGGATCGGCGCTGCGTATGGCGACAGTCAACGACGGACGTGTCGAACAAACAAACAAGAATGAATAACAAGTAAGTTACTGCGATCTCGAAGAAAGTCGGAATCGCTCACACCGGACGCATACTGCTCCCGTTTTGTACCGATTTATTGGATATTGACACTGCGTCGATGCTCGCGGTTCCCTCACGGAACCGTTCCCCACGTGCCGGAACGGGCGTACTGTCTCCGGCACACCCCATCACCGCGGAAGTTACTTCGTACATGACTGAAATAAGTGCACGGGACCGCAAGAGCAGCAAGGGCGTGAATACCAAGGGCGCCGTGCCGAAGGGCGCGGCCCTCGCCACGCGGGTCCTCGAACTCGTCGCGTCGGGGCAGGCGTCGTCCCGCGCCGAGCTGGCGCAGCTCCTCGGCACGGCCCCTTCCACCATCTCCCTCACGGTGGCCGAGCTGGTCGAGCGCGGGCTCATCGCCGAGGAGGGCACCCAGTCCTCGACCGGGGGCCGCCCCCGCCGGGTGCTCAGGGCCGGCAGCACCGACGAGTACGCCGTTGCCGCGGACGTCGGCGGGCGGCACGCCCGGATCGGTGTGGTGCTGCCGGGCAACGGGGTCCGCGACGTCGCCAACGTGCCCTTCGAGATCGCCGACGGCCCCGAGGCGGCGCTGCCGAGGCTCGCCGAGCACCTGGAGTCCCTCGCCCAGCAGCGGGGACGCGACCGGCTCCGGGGCGTCGGACTCTCCCTGCCCGGACCGGTGGACGTGGCCGCCGGCGCCGTCGTCCTGCCCTCCCGGATGCCCGGCTGGAACCGGTTCCCGGTGGCCGCCTGGCTGGAGGAGCGCTTCGGCGTCCCGGCCGTCGTCGACAACGACGCCAACTGCATGGCCGTCGGGGAGCAGAGCGTCCGGCCCGCCGAGCACCGGCGGACGATCACGGTGAAGATCGGGTCGGCGATCGGCGCGGGCGTCATCATCGACGGGCACCTCTACCGGGGTGCGACCGGGGCGGCCGGCGACATCACCCACATCCGGATCGAGGGCGGCGCGGACATCCCCTGCTCCTGCGGCAACACCGGCTGCCTGGAGACCGTGGCGTCCGGCGCCGCGCTCGTGCGCATCCTGCACGAACGCGGGGTGGACGTGGCCAGCACCGAGGACGTGGTCCAGCTCGCCACCGACTCCGATCCGGAGGCCACCCGCGCCGTCCGCCGGGCCGGCGACCACCTCGGCCGGGTGCTGGCCGCCAACGTCAACTTCTTCAACCCGGACGCCGTCTACCTCGGCGGCATCCTGTCCACGCTGGAGCCGTTCGTCGCCGCGGTGCGCAGCCAGCTCTACGAGAGCTGCCACCCGCTGGCCACCGAACACCTCACCATCGAGCGGGCCCTCCTCGGCGCGGATGCCGGCCTGGTCGGCGTCGGACTCTTCGCCCTCCAGCGCGCCCTGGCCCGTGCCCTGGGCGACGCCGGTGGCGACGTCACGGACCGGTTCCACACCGCCCTACCCCCCAGAAGGGGCTGACGGCCTCCGCAGACCTCCCCTTCGCAGCACCGCCCACTCCGCACCACCCCGTACGAGGAGCCATGACGCACACCCGCACCGCCGTCGCCCGCCCCGTCATCGCCGTCGCCGGCCTCGGCATCGAGTCCTCGACCTTCTCCCCCGCCCGCACCGAGGCGCCCGCCTTCCATCCCTCGCGCGGCGACGAGGTGTTCGACCGGTACCCCTTCCTCGCCCCGGGCGAGGAGCTGCGCGAGGCCGCCGCATGGCACGGCGCACTGGTCGGAAAGTCGCTGCCGGGCGGCACCGTCACCGCCGCCGCGTGGACCGCGCTCACCGGCGAACTGATCGAACGCCTCGCCGCGCTCCCCCCGCTGGACGGTCTCTGGTACGACATCCACGGCGCCATGACCGTGGAGGGGGTCGACGACGCCGAGGCCGTGCTGCTGGAACGTATCCGCGCCACCGTGGGCCCGGACGTGATCGTCTCCACCTCGATGGACCTGCACGGCAACGTCTCCCGTGAACTCGCCCACCGCAGCGACCTGATCACCTGTTACCGGATGGCCCCGCACGAGGACCACATGGAGACCAAGGAGCGCGCCGTGCGCAACCTGGTCGACCTCCTGGTATCGGGCGGCCCCCGGCCGGTCAAGGCGTGGGTCCCGGTCCCCGTACTGCTGGCCGGCGAACAGACCTCCACCCGGATCGAACCGGCCAAGAGCGTCTACGCGGCGGTCGACGAGGTCGAGGCCACCGCGGGTGTGACGGACGCGGCGATCTGGGTGGGCTACGCCTGGGCGGACGAACCCCGCAACCGCGCGGTGGTGGTCGTCACCGGCGACGACACGGCCGCGGTCTCGGCCGGTGCCGAGCGCCTCGCCCGCGGCTTCTGGGACGCCCGCGACGACTTCGACTTCGTGGCCCCGACCGGCACCTACGACGACCTCCTCGACGAGGCCCTCACCTCCGACCAGCGGCCCTACTTCATCAGCGACACCGGTGACAACCCGACCGCGGGCGGCGCCGGCGACGTCACCTGGGGGCTGACCCGCCTGCTGGAGCGCCCCGAGTTCCAGAAGGAGGACGGGCCGGTCGTCATCTACGCCTCGGTGCCCGCACCCGCCGCGATCGAGACCGCCGTCGCCGCGGGCGTCGGGGCGACGGTCACCGTCACCGCCGGCGCGGAGGTCGACGACCGGCACGCGGGACCCGTCACCCTGACCGGCGTGGTCCACGCGATACGGCACGGCGACCGGGACGCCGGGACCGAGGTCGTCGTCCGCGTCGGCAGCGTGCACGCGATCCTCACCGCGCTGCGCAAGCCGTACCACCACGAGCACGACTTCACCGGCCTCGGCCTCGACCCGCGCTCCGCCGACATCGTGATCGTCAAGATCGGCTACCTGGAGCCCGAGCTGTTCGACATGTCGGTCGGCTGGAAGATGGCCCTCACCCCCGGTGGTGTCGACCAGGACCTGATGCGCCTCGGTCACCGCCGCATCCGCCGCCCGATGTTCCCCTTCGACCGCGACATGGCCACGCCGGACCTGACGGCCCGTCTCATCCCGGCCTCCGACCAGCCGCTCACCGGGAACGACGAGTGAGCGACCGCAGCGTGCCCGAACTGGAGATCGCCGTCACCTCACCGGCGGGCGCCCGGGTCGCCCTGGACCACGGAGCCGATCGCGTCGAGCTCTGCACCGGCCTGGAGCTGGGCGGTCTGACCCCGTCGGCCGCCCTGGTCGAGACGGTCACCGCCGTGGGCCTGCCGGTCCAGGTACTGGTCCGGTGCCGTCCGGGCGACTTCGTCTACGACGCAGAGGAGGTCGCCCTGATGGTCGCCGAGGTACGGTCCGTGATCGCCGCCGGTGCCTCCGGAGTGGTCGTGGGCGCGCTCGACGCCGACGGCGGTCTCGACACCGACGCCGTCACCCGCCTCGCCGCGGCGGCCCAGGACGCGGGGCGCTCCGTCGAGGTGACGCTGCACCGCGCGGTCGACCTGTCCGCGGACCCCGTCGCCACCGCGGCGCGGCTGCCCGCGCTGGGGCTCACCCGGGTGCTCACCTCGGGCGGCGCGCCGGCCGCCGGGCAGGGGCTGGCGCGTCTGGCAGCCATGGTCGAGGCCGCGCCGGGCGTGCAGGTGATGGCGGGCGGCGGGGTACGGCCGGCCGACATCCCGGCGCTGGCGGCCGCCGGGGTGGCCGCCGTCCACCTGTCGGCGAAGCAGCGCGCGGAACCACGGCGCGGGGCCGCGTGGGTCCCGCTCGGCGCCTCCACTTCCTCCGCCGGCCAGGACACGCACTTCGTCACCGACCCGGCGGTGGTCGCCGAGGCCAGGAGGATGCTGGCGCCCCGGACGACGGTCTGACCGCCCCGGCGCACCGCGGTCAGCCGAGGCCGCGGTGCGCCTCCCACAACGCTCCGGCCCGGGTGGCGGCCTCGGCGATCAGAGCCGTCAGTCCGGGCTCGTCCGGGACCGGGAACGAGACGTACGCGCCCCGGCCGCCGGCGACCGGGCGGCCGTAGGCCTTCGCGGCGAGCCGGCCGTCGGGGAGGAGCCGTACGTTGAGCGTGGTCAGCGTGAACGCCTCGCCGCGGCGGGTGTCCGTCCAGCGGAGTCCCTCCGGAATCGTGACGTTGATCGCCAGGGCACTCACGTCCAGGTCGCCGCTCATGGCCGCGTGATCCCGTGCGAGCCGTCGCGGAGCCTGCGCGACCGAACGGAGGTATCGGGCTATTGTCCGTATACATCATTTTGTCGTCTCGGTGGGCCAGGTGTGACGCCTGAACGCGCCTGAGTTCAGGAAGGGCGGTGAGGGTAGTGGTGTGGGCTGCCGCCTCGGGCTCCGAACGGGACTGGGCGGACATGGCCCGGCTGTTGCGGCGCCTGGCCGAGGACGCCGCCGCGTCCAGCGCCATGGTGTTCCTCCTCCCGACCGAGGAACCGGTTCTCCACTTGTCGATGTTGTACGGGATGTCCTGGACCGTCGCCTCGCCGTGGGCGCGGATCCATGTGGAGGAGTCGATCCCGGCGGCCGAGGCGACGCGGGAGCGGCGCGTGGTCTGGGTCGGCGACCCCCAGGTGCTGGCGATGCACTACCCCCGGCTCGCCCTCATGGTGCCGGAGCACATGGTGGTGGCGGCCCCCATGGTCGCCGCGGACACCGTGCGGGGTGCGGTCTGCCTGCTGTGGCCGCCGTCGCACCCCGGCGATCTGAGCGCGGGAGAAACGGCGGCGATCGAGGCGTACTGCCAGGAGGCGGGGCGGTTACTGGAGCGTGCGAGCCGGAGCGGGCATCCACTGGTGTCCGGGGCGCGTGCGCTGGCCGTGGACTCGGACCGCCCCGGCCCACCCGAAGCGGCCGAGGCGCTGGCGGCCTACGACTACGTCGTCCGTCTGCCGGGAGCCATGTCCCTGGACCTGGACGGCAGGATCTCCTTCGCCGGCGACGCGGCCGCCGGTCTGCTCGGGGTGCCGGCGGCGGACCTGGCGGCCGGGCGGCCGTGGGAACGTGTGCCGTGGCTCGGTGACAGCGCCTTCGAGGAGCGGTTCCGTGCCGCGGTCATCGGCCACCGGCCCGTCCGTTTCACGGCCGGGCGGACACCTGACGCACGTGTGCGCTTCGAGCTCTACCCCGACGCGAGCGGTGTCAGCGTCCACATGACCCCGCTCCCCCACCCTCCGTCGGCCGCCCGGCTCCCTCACGTCTCCCCTGCGGAACACACCGAGGTCAGGCCCTACCACCAGCTGATGCACCTCGCGGCGGCGCTCACGGAGACCGTGCGGGTCAAGGACGTCGCGGAGACCATCGCCAACCAGCTCCTGCCCGCCTTCGGGGCCGCGGGCCTGATCCTGATGGCGGCGTCCGAGGGACGGCTGCACGTGGTCGGCCAACGCGGTTACACCACGGCCTTCCTGTCCCTCTTCGACGGCCACTCCCTCGGCTCGGACAACCCGCCCGCGAAGGCGCTGACCGGTCATACTCCGCTGTTCTTCGGCAGCTTCGCCGAGTTCAAGCGGGCCTACCCGGACGCGGTCCAGTACGGCGCCAGGAACGCCTGGGCGTTCCTGCCACTGGTCATCCGCGGCCGGCCGGTGGGAATGCTGGTCCTGTCCTTCGACCACGCCCGGGACTTCCCTGCCGCGGAGCGTCATCTCATGGTCTCCATGGCCGGGTTGGTCGCCCAGGCCCTGGACCGGGCCTGTCTGCACGAGGCCAAGGACGACCTCGCGCGCACCCTGCAGACCGGTCTGCTGCCGAAACGCCTGCCCACGGTCCCCGGCCTGAGCGTCGCCGCCCGCTACCTGCCCGCCGGACTCGGCATGGACGTCGGGGGCGACTTCTACGACCTGATCCGCAGCGAAGGCAACAGCGTGACGGCGGTCATCGGCGACGTCCAGGGCCACAACGTCCAGGCCGCGGCCGTCATGGGCCAGCTGCGCACCGCCGTACACACCCACGCCGTCGCGGGCATGGGTCCGGACGATCTGCTGGCCCGCACCAACCAGGTGATGTGCGACTTCGGCACCGGTCTGTTCGCCAGCTGCCTCTGCCTCCAGTTCGACCTCACCCGCCGCCGTGTCCTGTTCGCGACGGCCGGTCATCTTCCCCCTCTGCTGCGCCGTCCGGACGGCCGTACCGAGGCCCTCGCGCTCCCGCCCGGACCGCTGCTGGGCATCGTGCCCGACGCCGACTACCCGTGCGTGGAGCTGCCGTTGGTCGCGGGCACCGCGCTGGCCCTGTACACCGACGGCCTCGTCGAGGCGCCCGGCGTCGACATCGGGGATGCCGTGACCGCGCTCGCGGTCCGGTTCGCACAGTCCCCGGACGACGACATCGAAGTCCTCACGGACAGGCTGCTCGGGGACGCGTCGTGCAATCCGCACGCCGACGACATCGCCGTGCTGCTGGTCCGCTTCACCGGCTGACGTCCGGTCGGCCCCGGCGCGGGTGGGCCAGGGCACGCCCTGGCCCACCACCGCCTCACGAGGCCGTCGGTGACTGCTCGTGGCTGCCGTAGGGCCGCGTGATGATCTCCATGCCGTGCCCGGCCGGATCCATGAAGTACAGACCGCGCCCACCATGATGGTGGTTGATCTCTCCAGGCTGCCGCAGACGCGGATCGGCGTAGTACGTGATCCCGGCCCGCTGGATGCGTTCGAAGGCCGCGTCGAACTCCTCGTCGGACACGAGGAACGCGTAGTGCTGCGCGGCGATCGACTCCCGCGGGATCGCGGCGAAGTCCAGGGTGACCCCGTTGCCGGTGGTCACGGGAATGAACGGGCCCCACTCGGCCCCGACCTCAAGCCCCAGAAGGTGCGCCAGGAACTCTGCCGACTCCCGGTTGTCCCGGGCATGGACGATGGTGTGATTCAACTCGACTGACATGTGTGGAATGCCTCCGCAAGGCAATCTCACGGGCACCTCCATGCCTCACCCGGCCGGTGACCGACACGCGATGCCGTGCCCGTGATCCTAGCGCCGGGCGAAAGCGTGCTCCGCCCGGCGGTCGCGGAGGCCGTGGAGCAGTTCCCGTGGCCGTGCTCGTGTTCCTGCCCGGGGCATCGACTGGGCCGGGCCGGGCATCGGCCGGGTCGCGGCGGCGGTCTGGGCGGCCCGGTTCGCCGCCGTGGTGGAGGCCTCGAACCGCGGTTCGGACGGGGCCGGCAATCGGTCGAGCAACCGAAGGGCGCCGGTGCAGTCACCGGAGGTCCGGCGCCGCCACCTGCTGATCGGCGTGAACTTCACCGGCCCGCGTCCGGACAGTCCCCCGGCCGCACGACCGTCTCGACGAGCCGCAGGTGGCGGAGGACGAAGACGGTGGAGTTCCACAGGTTTTCGTTGGCGGCGAGCGACTCCACTTTGGACGGCAGGTACCGGGCCCCGGCGGCCCACGGGTTCGGCGGATGCTCTGCCCGCCGACCGCCGCCACGGCTGAGCCGCTGCCGAAAGCGGCCACCGCGAGGCCGAACACTGCGGCGGCAGCGGCGGCGACCACCGCCAGAGCCGCCCCGCGGGCCGCTCCGAAAGGATTCATGCCGCCTGTCGACGGAGGACGCAACTGGGTGTGCGGGACGCGTTGCATGTCCGGACGGCGACCCGCACCTGCATACTCGGCATGTACGCCACGAGCGCCCATCGGGCGGCGTCGGAGATGCGTCGACGTACCGGTCGGCCACAACGTCCGCCCGACTCACCGGCTGGACCGAACCGCATGCCGTGTACGTGCCCCTGGTACCGACGTCGTCGGCCGGCCGTGGTCGGACGCGTCTGCAGGTCGGCCGGTGGCGCATGGACGAGCGTCAGTCGATGTCGACCACGATCTTGCCCTGGGCGGTGCCGTTCTCCACGGCCGCGTGGGCGTCGGCGACGGTGGCGAGCGTGAACTGCCGGGGATCGAGCCGGGGCTTGAGTGTCCCCGCGTCGGCGAGCGCGGCCGCCTCACGCATGATCTCTCCATGGTGCTCCCGACCGTGGCCGGTCAGCATCGGCAACAGGGTGAAGACACCGGAGTAGGTGGCTCCGCGGAAGGAGAGAGGGGCGATGCTGTGGGTGCCCCAGCCCAGGGCGCTCAGGACGTGTCCGGTGTAGGTGCGTACCGCCGTGAAGGACGCGTCGAGCACCGGACCGCCGACGGTGTCGAAGACGATGTCGAAGCCCTCTCCCGCGGTGTACTTGGCGACGTACTCGTCCACGCCGGTGGTGGTGTAGTCGATCGGCGTCGCCCCCAGGCTCCTGACGACCTCCAGCCGCGCGGGCGACGCGGTGGCGAAGACCTCGGCGCCGCGGGCACGGGCGATCTGGACGGCCACGTGGCCGATTCCGCCGGCACCGCCGTGGATGAGGACCTTCTGCGCCGGGTGGACCCGCGCCCGGTCGACCAGTCCCTCCCAGGCCGTGATGAAGACCAGAGGCAGGGCGGCGGCCTCGCGCATGGTGAGCGAGGCCGGCTTGCGGGCGAGCAGGCGGGCGTCGACGGAGGCGTATTCGGCGAGCGAGCCCTGCAGACCACCGACGCCACCGGTCATGCCGTAGACCTCGTCGCCGGGGGCGAAGTCGGTGACGCCCGCGCCGATTTCCTCGACCACGCCGGCGAGGTCCATGCCGAGCACGGCGGGCAGCGCGCTCTTGGCATGGGCGGCCTTGCCCGCCCGGATCTTGGTGTCCAGCGGGTTGACGCCGCTGGCCTCGACTTTGACCAGCACCTGGCCCGGGCCGGCGGTGGGCTTTTCGACCTCGCTCAGGATCAGCGGAGTACCGAACTCTTGCAGGACCACTGCGCGCATGACTGCGCCTCTTTCCGTTTTGTCAGGTGAATATGGGGGCGACGCGGAAAGGACTGCCCGGAAAGCCGCGGGCGTCCGACGGCTGCAGTCCCACCGCGCGCGGGTGTGCGATCACAGGTGGCCGGCGACAAGCAGGCGAGCCGCGGACTTCGCCTCGTCCACGACGGTGCGGTCCTGGAGCAGGCGCCCGGAAGCCAGCGCACCGTCTATCAGGAGGCCGATGTGCCGGGCCAGCGATTCGGGGGTGGCTGCGCCGGCCTTCTCGCTCACCTCGGTCAGCCATGCCTGACGGCGTCGCGTGTGCTGCACGGTGATGGCCCGGGCCTCCGAGTCGAGGTCGGCCTCGACCGCCGCGCTGACGAACGGGCATCCGAAGAAGCCGTGCCGGTCGAAGGCGTCCGTCAGTGCGTCGAAGAGCCCGACGAGCTGCTCGCGCGGGTCGTCCCCCGCGCGAGCGGCGGCGCCCTGCAACTGAGCCGTCCAGGAGTCGTCCGTCCTGCGCAGGTAGGCCGCGACCAGCTCCTCCTTGGTGCGGAAGTGCACGTACAGCGTCGACTTCGCGACGCCTGACGCCGCGATGACCTGCTCTATCCCCACCCCGCGCAGTCCGTTCGCGTAGAACAGCTCGGCCGCCGCGGCGAGGATCCGCTCCTCGGACTTCGTCTTCCTGATCTGCGTCACCATGACCGCACCTCCTTAATCGAACAGACTAGTTCGTTCGATTAGTCGATGCAAGAACGCACCTCAGCTGCGGGGGGCGGCTCCTCGTATCCCGCTGGAACGATCGGTGGATTCACGGCGAGCTCGGCAAGGCGACCCGCGGTCCCGTGTCGCCCGCGGACCGGCCAGGACGTCGAAGCCGTAACCGAGGGCGGCGAGCCCCGCGACGGCCGTCGCCAGTCAGAGCGCGGCACGCCGCCGGCCCCGTACGGCGGCGAGAGCAGCGAGGGCGGCGGCGGTCCCGCCGAACACCAGGACCGGCAGGCCCAGCAGGATCACGTCCGGGGTGGTCTCGCCCTCGAAAGCGCCGAGAAGGCCCTTCCGGCCGTACGGGAGGCAGACCGCGAAACCCGCCGGCGCACCGAGTACCGCCGTCAGGCACCCCGCGGCACCGGTGACGGCTTCGCGACGGCTCTTGTGTTCAGTTTCCCTATGCACGGACACGCCTCGCCGAGGCTGGAACGTTCCGCCGACGCCGGACAGGTCCTGCACCGTCACCCCGACCGACGGTGTCCGGCCGTCGGCTCTCCCGGTGTCATGGGGTCGCCTCCCCTTCGCTGCGTCGGCGTGGCTGGTGAGAGCGCTGGTGAGAGCGGTCACGGCGGTGACGACCGACCGGCGGTGCATTGCCGCGCGCTGCACCTCGGGTTCGCCGAGCGGGTTGCGGACGCGTTCGGCCGCGGCGTCCCGGGCCGGCGCGGCGCCGAGCGCGATCTTCATCAGGTCGGGGGCCAGCGTGAACCGCACGCCGTACCTCTTCACCTGCCGCGCAGGGTGCTGCCACACTTCCGTGCCCAGGGCGGTGGCCGGTCGCCGGCATGCCGGCGCCGGTGCACCAGGACGAGCCCATGGGCCGCCGCCCAACCCCGTGAAGCGGCCGACCTGGGCCGTCGTTCACCGTCCGAGCAGCCGCCTGATCACGTCGTCCAGTTCACGTCCGTCGGCTGCCGGTCCGTCGTCGGATCGCCAGGCCACGAAGCCGTCCGGGCGCACGAGGACCGCGCCGTCGGGTGTCGTCCCGTGTACGGCCGACCAGTCGGGGCCCTCTCCGGTGTCGAGGTCGAATGCGTCTCCCCTGCCCATGAGGTAGGCCTCGATCGGCACACCCAGCCGTCCGGCCGTCCCGCGCGCGGCTTCGGCCCAGTCCGGGCGCCCGCAGAGCAGGACGAAGGAGTCCTCGTACAGGTCGATGGTGGAGAGGGCCTCACCACCGCGTACGACCTGCATGTGGGGGGCGCGGCTGCCCGGGTCGGCGCACAGGCGCAGCAGATCGGGGACGACGGGTCCGCCGGCACCGGCCACCGCCGCGGACGTGTAGCGGTATCCGAGCGCCACCGTGATCGGTACCTCGGAGTACCCCGCCGATTTCCTGGCGGTGTAGCCGGAGTTCTGGTCGCTGCGCGCCTGGGAGGTCGACCGTGTGCTGATGGCCTGGGCCAGCGGGCGGCGCTCGGCCTCGTAGGTGTCGAGCAGGCGGGGGTCCGCCCAGCCGCGCAGGACGGCGGCGACCTTCCACGCGAGGTTGTGTGCGTCCTGAATGCCGACGTTGGCGCCGAAGGCTCCGGTCGGCGGCATTTCGTGTGCCGAGTCGCCGACGAGGAACACCCTGCCGTCGCGGTAGCCGTCCGCCAGCCGCTCCGCCGCGCACCAGGGCGCCTTGCTGGTGATCTCGATGTCCAGGTCGCGCATCCCGGCCGCCGCGCGGATGTGCTCGGTGCACAGTTCGTCGGTGAAGTCCTCGGCCGTCTGTCCCTTCTCGGGGAACCAGGGCAGCTGGAAGATCCAGCACTCCTTGTCGTCCACGGGCTGGAGCACACCCTGGCCGGCAGGATCGGTGACGTAGCACAGGACGAAATGGTCCTCCCCCACCATCTCGCGCAACATCCGGCTGCGGAACACGACGCTGAGGCGGTGGAACAGGACTCCCGGTCCCGTCTGCCCGATGCCGAGCCGCTCGCGGACGGTGCTGCGCGGGCCGTCGGCGGCGATCAGGTAGTCCGCGCGCAGCGTGCGGGATTCACCGGATCCCGTGTCGCGCACGACAGCCGTCACACCGCGATCGTCCTGTGTGAACGACGTCAGCTCCGTCGCGAACCGTACGTCCCCGCCGAGTTCCCTGGTGCCCCGCAGCAGTACCGGTTCGAGGTCGCTCTGGGGGCAGTCGCAGCGAACCGCGGAACAGAGACCGTGCTCGGGCGGGCTGCCGGTGACCGGCGCCTGCAACCACTCGCGGTGTTCGCCGTGCAGCGTGTCCACCCGGAGGATTCCCCGGTTGTGTGACAGGTTTCCCGCCGCCCGGCGGATCGCCGGCTCCAGGCCCGCGGTCCGGAAGAGTTCCATCGTCCGCATGTTGGTGCGCCGGCCGCGCGGGTGCTCCGACAGCGTCGTACGGCGTTCGACGACCTGGTGGCGGATGCCGAGGCGCCCGAGGAACAACGATGCGGACAGTCCCACGAGCGCTCCCCCGGCGATCAGCACGGGTACATGTTCGTCAGCGTCACCGCTACCGTTCATACGATCGTCTCCTCCAGGGTCCGGAGCGCCGTGTTGCACCAGCGCCTCCCTGGAGGACTCTTCCTCACCTCTGCCGACTTCTGGCTGATCACGCCCGAGTGATCGCCCGGATGCCGTATCGAGGCCGCGGGGAAACGCCGCTGCACGGGCTGCGGGCCCGCGGCCGAGGGCGAGCCCCTGGACCGGACCGTCGCCGACGAGTACTTCGCCGCCTCGGGGGAGGCCGAGGCAGGTCACCAACCGGAGGGAGCTGTCCTGGCTAGCCTGTCGAGGATGTGCGGCCACGCAGCCTCTCCCAGGAGCGCGTCCGCTCTTGGCGTGCCTCCGTAAAGGAAGTGCGGGGAGGCCGACGCCGGGCTCTCGCCGGGAAAGCGTGGTCGGTGGCCGGCGTCCTGGCGGGCGATCAGATGGGCGGTGGTCCCGGCTGAGCGCCGGCGTGCCGCCAGTTGTCCGGCGAAGGGGAGAGAGGGCCACATCGCGTCGTCGCCGCCGGCGACGAGCACCAGATCGGCCCGCGCTCTGTCGACGGGGATCTGCGCCCGAGGGAGCAGGTGAGCGAAACGCCGCTCGCTGGCTTCGTACCATCCACGGATGGCGACCGGACCGTTTTCCGGGCCGGCGGGGGTCCAGGAATCATCCATGGGAACAAAAGGCAGAGCCTGCCCCTGCCAAGTCCACGAAGAGCGATACGGGCGCTGCTCCCCATCCGTGCCCGGGCCCACATTGCACCAGACTCGCGAGGTGGGTGACACCGCGATGACAACGTCCACGCGCGGATCGTGCACGGACGTCAGCAGAGCTGCTTCAGCTCCCTTGGAGACACCGAGGATGCCGACGCGCCGGGCCCCGTTCGCGATGAGGAGGTCGACCGCGGCGGTGAAGGTCTCCAAGGGGATCTCACAGATTCCCCGGGGTTGTCCTGGTCCGCCGAACCAACGGATGGACAGAGCGATGACGCCCTGCCGGGCGAGGATGCGTGCTCTCTCGTGCTCGATACGTCCGCTGGAACCGGCCAGGACCAGAACGCCGACGTCACTGCCGCGCGCGGGCGTGACAAGAACGCCTTCCCAGGGATGGATCAGTTCGTGTTCAGCAACGTCCACGTGTTCTCCCGGCTCGACGCGAGTACAGCCCTCTCACAGCGGCCCCGGTGGATCCGTGCGGCATGGCGAGGACGCTGATCACATAACCTCTCCTCGCACGCACACGACAAGGGGAGGATCATGCGAGGCAGAACGGCCTGGGCCGCGGCCGGCGGGGCTGCGGCGCTGGTGGTGACGACGGCGACCGGAGCGCACGCGGAGGGGCGGGGCGACGTCCGGGTGGTGAAGACCGTCGTCAACGGCGGCGGCAACGTCATCGTGGGAACGTCGAAGACGATCCGCTACCCGATCGACATCACCGTCAAGGACAACTCGGGAGTCAAGAAACTCACGGACGTCCTCACCTTCAACAAGACGAACGCCTACACCTTCGCGGCCTGGGACTCCGACTCGTCCTGCACGAAGAAGAGCTCGACCACCTCGGTGTGCCGGGCCACCATCACCATCGTCCCCGCCTGGATTCCCGACAGCGACGACATCGACAGCAACAGGGTCGCCGGGGTCTGGCGGGTCGACGCCACCGTCAAGGCGAACGACGGTGACTACTGGATCTGCGACCACATCGCCGAGTACAAGGTCAAGCGGGCGGCTCGACTCACCACGGTGATCGCACCCGAGAAGGTCGCCAAGGGCGCCAAGGCCACCATCACCGGCAAGCTGTCACGGGCCAACTGGGAAGACCTGAAGTACCACGGGTTCACCGGGCAGCAGGTCAAGCTCCAGTTCCGCAAGAAGGGCGCCGCCCACTACAGCACGGTCAGGACCGTGACCACCGGCGACGCCGGAAAGCTGAGCACCAGGGTGACGGTCGCGTCGGCCGGCAGCTGGCGCTGGTACTTCCCCGGCACCACGACCACCTCGCTGAAGGTGTCGGCCGCAGACGTACTCAACCTGAAGTAACCCGCGCACGACTGCGCAGGAGCCTCCTCGGCCTCGGGGTGTCCCGTGGGCCGCACAGCCCGTACTCGAGGGGCGGACTCCCACCCGGATCGACTCGGCGGCGTCCGGCCCGGACGGACACGCCCCGGCCGTCGGCGCCGCCCGCGGCCAGGGTCCCCTTGTCGGCCCGGCCGGAGACGTTCCCACACGGCTGTGGGACATGAACGTCGACGATGCCATCGAGCGCATCTGCGCAATCACCCGCAAGACGCTCACGCCCGGGGGCCGGCAACAGGACGTCGGCGACATCCCCGGCCACCGCCCACGCCGCACCTGACCCCGCCGGCCGACCGCCTCCCACGGGCCTGGGACCGGAGACCTCCAGGGACTGCTCGACGTACTCGCCCCGGACGTGGTGTTCGTCAGCGACGGCGGCGGCCTCAGGCTGACGGCCCTGCGGCCGGTCGTCGGCGCCGACAAGGTGCTCCGTTACCTGGCCGGCAGTGTCGCCAAGGCCGGTGGCACCTTCACCAGCGAGCCGACCACGGTCAACGGCAGCCCCGCACTCGTCCTGCGCGTGGACGGCGCCATCGACGGCGTGCTGGCCTTCAGCGTCGAGAACGCCCGTGTCACCCGCCTCTACTACGTCCGCAACCCCGAAAAACTCACCGAGTCGAGTCCGAGACCCTTCTCGCCTCCCGCTGACCGCCGCAGCCGGAAAGGCGCCCACCGACGCTCTGCGAGGCACGTCCGAATACCGTCGCGGCGCTGCGCACCAATTTGAATTCGCCCCGAATGGAGAGCCGGATATCCGCCGCGCCAGGTACGCACCCGAATGGATTGTGCAACCGGGCGGTCCGCATGGGCAATGGCGGAAGACAGGACATTCGTGCGGCTGCACAAGTGAGAATCGCGAGGCGGCTTACCGAGCCCATAGCGGCCGAGCTACCGCGAAAATATGCATCAACTCCCCCTTTTCCGGCCACTTGTAGCGGGGACATGCACTCGTAACAGGCCACGCATTGACAGTCGCACCGTGCACGGCAGCTAATTAGCGCTGCGCATCAGCGCCTACACATTTCCTGCCACCGGCCCTCTTGTGAAGGCCATATCGCCACAGGTGGAACATGACGATATCCAAACGCGCGGAGAGCGACTTTCCCGCACATCCCGCGCTTCGCGCTCTGCGGCGCGGCGCCGCGCTCCTCGGCGTCGCGGCGGTGGCCCTGCTGGGTGTCCAGCCCGCCGCGCACGCCGGAACCCGCCCCGAGCCGCACCCGGCCGCCTCATCGACGCGGCTCGGCACGGCCGGTGCCGAGACCGACGTCTCCGGGGCCGACCTCACGCCCCTGTGCGGCGGCACCCCCGCCCCGGGGCACGCGGCCTGCTACGCCATGCGCACACCGGGCGGGACGGCCCGCCTGAGTGCGGCCCAGACTCCGGCGGGGCTGGGACCGCAGGACATCCGCAGCGCCTACGACCTGCCGTCCGACGGCGGAGCGGGGCGGACGATCGCGATCGTCGACGCGTACGACAACCCCAACGCCGAAGCGGATCTCGCCGTCTACCGCGCCCAGTTCGGGCTTCCGCCGTGCACCACGGCGAACGGCTGCTTCGACAAGGTGGACCAGCGCGGCGGTACCGCCTACCCCATGACGAGCGACTCCTGGGCCGGCGAGATCGCCCTCGACCTGGAGATGGTCTCCGCCGCCGCCCCGCAGGCGCACATCATCCTCGTGGAGACCGACAACGACGGCCTCGACAACCTCGCGGCCGGGGTCGACAGAGCGGTCGCCCTCGGCGCCAAGTACGTCTCCAACTCCTATGGCCGAAGCGGTGACTCCGACACCGACCAGGCGACGTACGGCGCCTCCTACGACCATCCCGGTGTCGCCGTGGTGGCGGCGAGCGGGGACAACGGATACGGGGTCGCCTTCCCCGCGACCCTGTCCACGGTGACCTCGGTCGGCGGCACGGACCTGGTCGCCGATCCGTCCAGTGCCCGCGGATGGTCCGAGACCGTCTGGAACCGCGACACCTACGCGCCCGGCTCCGGATGCGCCACACATCAGCCGAAGCCCGCCTTCCAGAAGGACACCGGCTGCGCCGGCCGCAGTGTCGCCGACGTCTCGGCCGTAGCTGACAACGTTGCCGTGTACTCCACGTTCGGCTCGACCGGAACGGGCTGGCAGCGCTACGGCGGCACCAGCGTCGCCACGCCCGTGATCGCGGCCGTGTACGCGCTGGCGGGCAGCCCGCGTCCCGGCACGTACCCGAACTCCTATCCCTACGCGGCGGGCGGCGCCGGCCTGACCGACATCACCGGCGGATCGAACGGCACCTGCGACACCGCGTACCTGTGCACCGCGGGCGCCGGTTACGACGGACCGACCGGACTCGGCACACCGTCCGGCCTGGCGGCGTTCCGCAGCGGCCCGAGCGGCACCGTCTCCGGCGTGGTCAAGGACGCCAGGACCGGCCGCCCCGTCGCCGGAGCCACCGTGGGCACCGGCCTCGACGTCGCCACGACCCTCCAGGACGGCACCTACTCCCTGAACCTGCCCGCCGGCCGGGTCGACGGCCTGACCGTCACCGCGTTCGGCTACCGCACCACCGCGCCGATCGCCCTCGACATCGCCGACGGCCAGGCGGTGACCCACGACGTCGCCATGGCGCCGCTGCCGCGCGTGCACGTCCGCGGCACGGTCAGGGACGGCTCGGGACACGGCTGGCCGCTCTACGCCCGCCTCTCCGTCGAGGGGTCGCCCGAGGCCCCGGCCTGGACCGATCCGGTGACGGGCGCGTACGACATCACCCTGCCGAAGAACGCCGGCTACAAGCTGGATGTCAGTGCCGCGCTGCCCGGCTACGAACCCCTCACCCGAGCGGTGACGGTGGCGGCCAGGCCGGTGACCGCGAACGTGGCCATGACCGCCGACCCGGACGCCGCCACCGCGGTCGGCTACACCCCCCGCCGCGCCGACGCGACCGAGACCTTCGACTCCAGCACCGCGGCCCCGGCCGGCTGGACGGTCACGAACGCCGCCGGCACCGGCAACGGATGGCAGTTCGACGATCCCATCCAGCGCGGCAACGCCACCGGAGGAACCGGTTCCTTCGCCGTCGTGGAGAGCGACCAGGGACCGTTCGGACCGCACCAGGACAGCCGGCTGACCTCTCCGGCCTACGATCTGTCGGGCGCGCAGTCCGCGGAGCTGACCTTCCGGACGGCCTACACGGCCAACCTCAGCCAGCAGCACATGACCGTGGACGCCAGCACGGACGACGGAAAGACCTGGGAGAACGTCTGGGGCGGACCGAGGGTCGGCGGCTCGGAGGACCACCTGAGCGTCGCCGTGCCGCTGCGCCAGTACGCCGGGCAACGATCCGTGCGCCTGCGCTTCCACTTCGTGGCCGACTGGGGCTACTACTGGGCGCTCGACGACGTCACCCTCCAGAGCCGCCTCCTGGAACCGGTCCCGGGCGGGCTGGCCGTCGGCACCGTCCGGGACGCGAGGAGCGGCGCGGGCGTGGTCGGCGCCACCGTCCTCGACACTCGCGCCCCGGACAACTCCGCGGTCACGGCCGCCACTCCGGACGATCCGAACGTGAGTGACGGTCTGTACACGCTGTTCCTGCCCCGCTCCGGCCGCCAGGGCCTGCGGGCCGAGGCACCGGGTTACGCACCGCTCACCCACACGGCGGCGGTGCACGACGACCGGGTCACCCGGGTGGACTTCCGGGTGCGCCGCCACGGTTAGGAACCCCGCGTCACGGCCGTCGGGCGGTGCCGTGCCCACCGGGCACGGCACCGCCCGCGGTGATCCGCCCCGGAACTACCATCGAGTCCGGCCGGTCGGGTTGTCCGGCCTGGGTTCGTACCGCTTTTTGGCGCACAGGAGTGTCACACCGTATGGACGTCACGTCGGACAGTCCCTGGGGGTCTATCGGACTGGACCGGTTCGAGGGGCAGTTGCTGGAGCACCTGATGGGGTCGCCGCCGGCCGACACCGCATCGGTGGCGCATGTGGCGGGGGTGTCCACGGCCAAGGCCGAGCAGGCGCTGCGCCGGCTGGAGGAGGTCTCACTGGTGCAGCGGAGCGCCGGACAGCCCGCCCGCTGGACGGCCGGTCCGCCGCGGTCCTCGCTCGGGGCACTGCTGGCACGCCGTCGCACCGAACTGGCCCGGGCAGAGGATCTGGCGGAACGCCTCTACGCGGCGTACGAGGCGGCCTCCGCCCCGCGGTCCGCGCACCTGGTGGAGGTCCTGCAACAGGGTGAGGAGGTGGCCGGACGCTACGCGCAGCTGTTGCGGGGCAGCTCCGTCGAGGTCCTGCACCTGGCGAAGCCCCCCTACGTCACGGCCGACCGGACGTCCGCACCGGTGCCGGAGGTCGGTCCGGGGGTGCGTCTTCGCTCCGTGTACGAGACGGAGGGATTCACCGACGCGGTGTCGCTGGACACCGCGTCACGCGGCACGGCCGGTGGTGGGGAGTTGCGCCTCGCGTCCTTCCTGCCGACGAAACTGGTGGTGTTCGACCGGACCTCGGCACTGCTGCCGGTGCGTTCCGAACGGCCGGCGGCAGGATCGCTGGTGGTCCATTCCTTCGCGCTGGTGGCGTCGCTGGCCGCGCTCTTCGAGATGGTGTGGGACCAGGCGGTCCCCGCGTCCCTGAACGCCGGGCACGCCCGGACGGCGCCGCCCCGGCGACCTGCCGCCGTACCGGTCGACGAACGGACCCGGGAGATCCTCGGGTTGATGGCGACCGGCATGAAGGACGACGCGATCGCGCGGGCGCTGGGAATCAGTCGCCGCACCGTCCAGAAGCACGTCAGCGACGCGGGTACGGCGCTCGGTGCGAAGACGCGTTTCCAGATCGGTCTCCTCGCGGCGGAGCAGGGCTGGCTGGACCGGCGCGCTCCCGGCCAGGCCCCGGGCACACGGCACGCTCACGGGCCGGGCCGTACGGCCGTCACGTCGTGACGCCGCCGGACGGTGACCCCGTGCCCTGACGGGGGCACAGGAAGGTGTCCGGCGCGGTGCCCCACGTCGCGCGGTTCTGCCGGTCGGGCAGGATGCCGCAGCTGAACAACGTGGTGGTGGCGCCGTCCGGTGGGAGGATCTCGCGGATGTAGACCGCCTTGTCGGGCGGCTACTTGTTCCTGCCGTCCAGTTGCGGCACCCCCGAAGCGCCCGGGTACCGGGACACGCCGTGGGCGGTGAGCCACAGGTAGATGTCGTTGGGCTGGACGTCCGTGGAGGCCGGCAGCAGGTTCTCGATGACCTTGGAGACGATGCCGACGGTGTCGAACCCGCCGGCCGCGTCGGCGTCGGCGCTCAGGTGCCCGAAGACACCTGCGAAGTCCTGCGTGAACTGGGCGTACGGATCCCGGGGGTCCGACGTGGGGGCGTTCGCCGTCTCGTAGAAGAGCGTCATGTACGGGTAGGCCCGTGCCGTCCGCGCGGGGCGGAGCTGGAAGTCGATGGGGGCGCTCTCGGCGATCAGGCAAAATGGTCGTGCCCTGGGGCGGCCGGCAGTGACCGCCCGCGCGCTGGATGGCGTTGAGGAAGCCGGGCAGTACACCCGACCGTGCGAGGTAGACGACGATCCCGTACGTGGCGGAGACCTTGTTGCACACGTCGGTGGCGATGGTGTCCGGTGTGGTGGCTCCGGGTTTCTCGCTGTAGGTGACCTCGTCGATGCCGCCGTACGTCCGGTAGGCGCGCACGAAGACGTTCCTCAGGTCGGTGCTGAGGGAGGTGTCCGTCGGGTCGTAGACGACGACGGCGCGGGGCCTGTCACCGGTGAGGCGGTGGATCTCCGGCGAGGGGCGGATGAAGTCGGCGAAGACGGGTCCCAGGCGTGTGTTGGGTGCGGATATCTGGAAGTACCGCTGCGGGGACCGGGGTCCGACCGTGATGCTGCCGGACACGCCGTTGGCGATGACGGGAATGCCGGCCCGGTCGAGTTCCTGGACCGCCTTCAGCGACTCGGGGCGGCTCTGGGTGATGCCTATGACCGCGGCGATTGGTCCGCGCGCTGCCGACGGATGATCATCTGTGCGATGTCCGGGTCCTTCGGCGCCGTGCGGTTGCGCGCGCCGTACTGGAAGCACTGGCCGGTGTTGGCGATGAGCAGGCGGATGGGCATCTTGTTCTGGCGGACGCCGGCGTTCAGCCGATGCTGCTGGGCGATCGCGCCGCGCAGGATCTGCAGGCCGAGCGGGGGGGTCGTCGTAGACACCCTTCTGCAGACTCAGGGGGGCGAGGAAGACCAGGGTGCGGTACCTCCCGTCGGGGAGCCGGGCGTTCTCCTCGGCGACCTGGCGTTCCAGGTCCCGCAGTTCCTTCCCCGGAGGCCCCCAGGCGTCCTCGTCCCTCCACCACAGCTCCCAAGCCCCGGACACGCGGTCATCGGCCTCCGCATCCCCGCACGGGCCCGGACGGGCGCCCGACAGCCGGACGACCGAAGAGTGCCTCTCCTCCGTTCGTTTCCGTGCACGGTTCCTCTATGCTCGAGGAGATCTTCAACCACCGTATGACATCTGCCCGGTGACGGAGTCGGCGTGGGGTGCGCGTCCCCGCTCCACGCCACCACTGGACGGCTTCAGGCGCAGCCACGGGTCGGCACCTCCGGACGCCGACGCCCCGTTCGGCGCGTCCCGCCGGGCGGCGAAAGGGATGCGTCGTGCCTTCGGCATCGGCGAACTACCGCACCTTGCTGCGCACTTCGGGTGCCGTGGCCTTCTTCCTTCCCTCTTCTGTCGGACGTCTGGGCATCGCCATGACGGGCATCGGCATCGTCTGGCTGGTGCACGCACGCACCGGGTCGTATGCCGCCGCGGGTCTCGTCACCGGCGGATTCGCCATCGCGGACGCCGTAGCCGGGCCCCAGATCGGACGCCTCGTCGACCGGTTCGGGCAAGCGCGTGTGCTTCCGTGCGCGCTGGGCGCGCATGCCGGGGCCGTGGCACTGCTGCTCGCCGGCGCCGTTCCGGACCTCGTCGCCGGGATGCTGGTCGGGGCAACCCTGCCTCAGCTCTCTGCCCTGTCCGCCGCCCGCTGGTCCGCCCTGCTGTCCGGCGAACGGGCTGCGGCGCTGCCCACCGCTTTCGCCCTGGAAGCCCTCGCCAACGGCGTGTCCTACCTGACCGGCCCGGTTCTGGTGAGCGTCCTGGGCGCGGCGGGCCATCCGGATGCCGGAACGCTGCTCGCCGCCGCGCTGGTCGTCGGCGGCGGGTTCGCCCTGTCCGCGAACCGCCGCACCATGCCGCCCCTCACCGACCGCGCGGAGGGCCGGCGTGCCCAACGGGCGCTGTTCCGCCCCGCGTTCCTGCGGCAGGTCGCGCTCGGCCTCGCACTCGGAGTGTTCTTCGGCGCGATGCAGGTGTCCGTCACCGCATACGCCGTAGGACGCGGCACACCAGGCGCGGCCGCGCCGCTCTACTTCGCCTCCAACTGCACCAGTCTGATCGGCGGTTGGGCGTACGGAGCATGGCGCCACAGCGGCTCCCCCCAGCGCCACCAAGCCGCTGCCGCCGCCGGTCTCTCCCTGGCCACCCTCCCGCTCACCGTCCTCGACACGCCTGTCGCGGTCAGCGCGACCCTCGCCCTGACCGGTCTCGCCGTGCCGGTCCTGCTGATCCTGACCACGCTCCTCACTCGGTCGGCGGTCCCGCGCGCCGTCCTCACCCAGGCGTTCACCTGGGGCAACTCCGCAAGCGCCGCAGGGTCGGCAGCCGCCGCGGCGGTCGCGGGACAGGTGGTCGACGCGGGCGGTGCGCAGGGCGGATTCGGCGTGGCGGCGGGGGCGGCGGTGACCATGACGGTCCTGGCGCTCGGCGGCCTGAAGGGGTCGCCGGAGGCGGATGACGAACGAACCTGACACGGTCCGAGGGCAGCCACCGGCAGGAGGCGTGCGGCTGCGTCGCGCCGACCGCCGCCCCGCACTTCGCCCGACCTTACACAGATGACCCCGGTGCGATGCACGACCTCATCAGGTGTACATCAACGGCCTTGCCGATCTGGGCAGTTCCGTGGGCACCGAGGGTTGCATCGAGCAGATCTCCGGAGTGGCCGCCGCGCTCGGCGAGGCACTCGTGCAGGACTACGACGGCACCCTGCGGATCGCACCGGCGTGGCCGGCGGGCTGGGACGTCAGCGGCACCGTCGCGGTGCGGGGCAACACCAGGGTGAGCGTGCAGGTGCGGGGCGGCAGCCTGGCTCCACCAGCGCCGGCACCTTCAACGTGCCGGCCGTATCCGGCCAGTCCTACCTGGTGGAGCCGGTCGCGGCCCCCACCACCGCGCTGCCCTACGCACAGGTCTCCGGCTCCCCCGCGACCACCGCCAGGCATCTGGGTGCCGCGCAGATCGGCATCGACGGCGGCGGCACGCCCGGCACCGGCTCCGTCGTTTCCTCAAGGCGCACGCCAACGGCGACTACGTCACCGCCGAGAACGCCGGTGCCGCTCCCCTGATCGCCGACCGCACCGCCATCGGCCCATGGGAGGAGTTCGATCCGGTCAACGGCTGAGGGCGCTCGCCCACCGCCCTCGTGCCTGTCACGGGGCTCGGGACGAGGGCTGTAGGACGGCGACGAGCCGACCAGGTTCTCCGATACGCCTGCGGGAGACCCCAGGGTTCAGGCACTGTGGCGGCGGACGGCGTCGAGGAGCTGGTCGATGTCCTCGGTGGTGTGGGAGAAGGCGGTGACGAAGCGGACGATGCCTTCTTCCCAGCGGTCGTGGTAGAAGGCGTAGCCCTCGGCGAGGAGCCCCTCGGTGACGTGCGCGGGGAGGCGGCAGAAGAGGATGTTGGCCTGCGGGGTGGCCAGGAGCCCGATGCCGGGGATGGCCTTGAGGCCGTCGCCGAGACGGGTGGCCATGGCATTGGCCCGGCGGGCGTTGCGCAGCCACAGGTCGTCGGTGAGGTAGGCATCGAGCTGGGCGGTCTGGAAGCGCATCTTGGAGGTGAGCTGGCCGCCACGCTTGGTGCGGAAGGCGAGTTCGTCGGCGAGGGCCGGGTCGAAGGAGACGATGGCGTCGGCGGTCATCGCGCCGTTCTTGGTGGCGCCGAAGGACAGGACGTCGATGCCGGCTTTCCAGGTCATCTCGGCCGGGGTGACGCCGAGGTGAACGAGGGCGTTGGCGAACCGGGCACCGTCCATGTGCGTGCGCAGGCCCGCTTCCTTGGCGATGGCGGACAGCTCGCGGATCTCGGCGACGCTGTAGACACTGCCGCTCTCGGTGGCCTGACTGATGCTCATCACCGAGGGCTGCATGCTGTGCACGTCGCCGGCGCGGCGACCGACTGCCGTCCGCAGGGCGTCGGGGTCGAGCTTGCTGTCGTCACCGGCCAGGCCGACCAGCTTGGCACCGCCGGTGAAGAATTCGGGAGCGCCGCATTCGTCGTGGTGGATGTGGCTGTCGCGGTGGGCCAGGACGCTGCCCCACGGCGGGGTGAGGGCGGCCAGGGCCAGACCGTTGGCGGCGGATCCGGTGGAGACGGGGAAGACGCCGACCTCGCGTTCGAAGACTTCGGCGAGCTTGTTGCGGGCCCGGGCGGTGAAGGGGTCGTTACCGTACGGGAGGACCTGCCCGAGGGCGGCGTCGGCGACGGCCTGGGCTATCCGTGGGGAGGCGCCGGCCATGTTGTCGCTGCTGAAGGAGAGGCCGGAGGGGGTGGTGCCGGGAGCGGTGCTCATGTGAGGGTCCTCGTGGTTCAGGTGCTGAGGGGTGAGGCGAAGACGACGGTGATGTCCACGGCCTCGGCGCCGGTGCGGTAGAAGTGCGGGGCGTCGCCGGCGAAGGCGAGCATGTCGCCTGGTCCGAGGTCTTGCGGGGCGTCGACGGGGCCGGCGGTCACGGACCCGCTGGAGATGATCAGGTGCTCGATCGTGCCGGTGGCGTGGGGCACGCCGGCCAGCTCGGTCTCGGGCCGGATCCGCAGGCGCCAGATCTCCAGGCTGTTGCCGCTGCTGATCCGGCGCAGCAGTTCGCGGGTGACCTCGCCGGGCTCGGCGTCCGTACCCGGCCGGTGGACCGGCCCGGTGTCCGCGTCCCGTGCCAACAGGTCCGCGATCGGAATCCGCAGGGCGATCGCGATCGCGTCCAGCGTGTCGATCGTCGGGTTGCCCCGGCCCGCCTCCAGCTGCGAGAGCGTGGCCTTGCTCAGCCCGGCGCGCCGGGCCATCTCCGCCGCGCTCATCCCTCGCTGCTGGCGGCGCAGCCGGATCTTCGCCCCGACGGCGGCGGAGGTACTGCTCACCGGAGGGCGGGCAGGTGGCGGGGGTGTCATCGGTGATCCCCGTCAGTGCATGAATGAACCATACGTTCACTATAACGTACGCGCCGATCCATTGAACCCAGCGTTCATTTTACCGAACGAACGACCCGACCTGCTTCGTCCGCCGGCCACCGTGAGGGCTGCGGGTCTGACTGGGTTCGGGGCGGACAACTGACGGACGACCAGGTCAGGGCCGCGATCCCGGCAGTCCTCGACGACGGCAGCCCGGAGGCTCTGCGGTGCTTCCGGACGATCGGCGGTACGAGATCGACGACTGACAACCGCGGAAACCCAACCGCTCAGAGCGGGCCGGGCCTCGCCCGGCCCGGCAACACCGCAGCCGCCTTCCGCAGCACCCCCGGCGGTCGCGCCGCGCCGGCTGCGGGCTTGAGCGAGTGTCAGGTCCATCATGCCTGCTCGGACGCGGTTTGCGGTAGGACCGAGCGCACGTCCACTCAGGCTTGTCCGGGGTGGTCGCCCGCCCGCACACTCGTCGTCATCCACTCTCCGACGTCTGTGTCGGCATCCCCTCTCGGGTGCCGACACGTTCGTCGTGCTGTCCCGTCGTGGGACGGGTGCAGGCGGGAGTGAGGAACGGAGGGGGAACGATGGATCAGGACATCGTCATGCGGGCGAGGGTCCAGTTGCTCAGTGCCAACCGGCGGGTGGTACGCGGCACCGAGGGCCTGCGGATCTACCGCCTGCTCACGCAGGTCCAACCGGAGGTGTACGGGTCGAAGCTCGCGTACGTTCTGGTAGAGGCAAGCCTCTCACCTCTGGTGCAGGAGCTGCCCGAGCAGCGGCTGGCACTGTTGGACGAGGCCGTCGCGGTGGCCTCGGCCCTGCGCACCGCGAATCCGTACCGAGCCGAGGTACTGGCGAAGGCGCTCGCCGCCAGGCGGGAACTTGAGGGCCGGCAGAGGCGGGGAATGTAGGGCAGATGCCCGTCTGCCGCAGGCGCCCCCGGGGCTTCCATGAGGGATCGGGCGCCTGCGGCGCGGGAGGCTCCATGTGACGGGTCCCCCGTGCGACCGTCGACCGTGCCATCGACTCGCCTTCGCATCCGTCACGGAGCCACTGGTTCTCCCGATGCGTCCGAACACGACCGCCGAAGGAACGCGAAGGCCACGTCAGCAGCGTCGGCAGGGCACAGCCGCACGACAGTGGTCCGGTTCGGCATGGTGATGACGTAATGCCGGGCCGGACAGGAGAGGTCTCCCCAGCTTTCCCGGGCATGGGCGCGCATCAGGACCCGGCCGCATCGCGTGCGGGTGATCCAGGGGACGAGAACGAGGCCGGCCAGGTCCGGTTCGACCGCGCTCACAGCCTCGGGGACGGTGCTCGCGTCGCCTTCGGTCAGCTTCACGGGGCCCGGGTATGCCCTCGTCAGCGCAGTGGAGGATGCGAGGCGTGAGTGCCTCCCGCTCACCCCAGGTCTCTGCGAGTACGGAGATCTGGGCCCTGACGGTCCCGCTGATCGGCACCTGGTGGCCGAGGAGGCCGGAGACGAGCAGGCCGAGCCCCGCCTCCTGCTCTCCGATGTCCCAGCAGTCGTTGACTTCCCGGGCTCCGGCCTCCGGCAGCAGAGCGGCCGGCCGGTTCCGGACAGCAGCGTCGTCGGTCACCTCGCAGACGCTACCGGCCGAGGCTGACACCCAGGCTCCGCCCAGCACCGGCCGGACCTGTTTTCGCTGAGCCGCTGACGTCCATCCCAGACCTGGGCGCGGTGTCACGTCATGTTGAGCGCTCTCTCGATGGAGTCGCGCACCGCCTCGTCCGTCTCGTCGGCCAGGTGCCGGCCGAGGATCTCTCGTCGCGGGGCGGGCAGCCCCCACCCTTCCGGCGTGCGCGTCGTCATCAGGATGGCCGCGAGGGAGCGGATGCCGGGGACCGGATCGGCGAGTGCCGAGGCGAGCAGATCTCGGCCGGGTTCCCCCTGGGCGGCCAGGGCACGGAGAATCGCTTCCCGGACGGCTGGATGAGTCTCGGTGGTCAGTGCCCGCAGCAGCGTGCCGAGCAGGTCGGTGCCCGGCTCCGGGTGAGTGATGAACGTGCAGGCGGCGGCTCTCCGTCTGGTCGCGAGTCCGTCTTCCAGGAGCGTGGCCGCAAGCCGCACCTCGTCGCCGGACATTTGATCGGCGAACCAGGTGAGGTCCCGGTGCCCGGTCAGGACGAAGTCGAGCCACCGCTCGTACCAGGACAGGAAGTCGGAGTCGGTGTGAAAACGGGGGGCGAAGAACCCCTCCCTGTTGACCTCGACCAGGCGCCCGCGCCCAGGGCCTGTGACGACAAGCAGCGTGAAGTCGCTGCAGCCCCGGTAGACGACCGTGATGGTGCCGGGGAACGTGCCCGTGAACTCGTCTCGGCCAGCGGGCCCTTGCGGAACGTCCAGGTCGGGGACGATCGGGAACGACTCGGCGAGCGGTCCCACGCCGGGCTGCCGGCCGACCCACTGCTCCATCGGCAGCAGGCCGTGGGTGGGACCGTATCCCCCGTGGCCGATCCGGGTGAGGAACTGGCGGAATTCCTCGGGCAGTCGGATGCCATGGCCCTCCTCGAACTCCGAGAGCTGTGCTTCGGTGAGCGGGGGGCCGAGGACGGCCTTCTCCGTCTCCGGCAGCGCGGCGAGTTTGGTGTGGATCCGGCTGATCCTGGCGTTCACCGGTACGTCTTCTCAGGTGGGACGAAAGTTCGAGACGACCATAGCGTGGTGAGCCTGCCGCAGCTGTGAAGGGCGTGCGCTCAGTGCGCGTGCACCCGCAGAGGCCGACGGCCGCGCCTCGGAGTCGGCTTGACGTACGTTCGGCCCCCTCGGCTTGCGCCGAGGGGGCCGAACTGTCGTAGCGGGAGCCGGATTTGAACCAGCGACCTCTGGGTTATGAGCCCAGCGAGCTACCGAGCTGCTCCACCCCGCGTCGATGACCCCATCCTACGCGATGCGGAACAGCGTCGCCGGGAATTACAGGTTCGCTGTCGTGCCGGCCGCGTCGGGGCCGGCACGACGGCGATGTCGGCATCCGGACCGAGTGCCGTGGCCGCTTCCTCCGGTGAAGGATCGGCGTCAGCCGGCGGACGGGACGACGACGACCTTGCCGTGCACCGCGCCCTCGGCGGCTCGTGCGTGCAGCGACGCCAGCTCGGCCAGCGGCACCCGCTCGGCGACGTCGACGCGCAGCTCGCCGCGGTCGATCAATTCCACCAACTGTGCCAGTTGCCCGGCATCGCTGCGGACGAACAGGTCGATGCCCCGCACGCCGCGCTCCTCGTCGCCGGGGGCGGGCATCCACACCGTGGTGTTCACGACGACCCCGCCGGAACGGACCAGAGTGGCCAACGCGGCCAGCTCGGCCGGGTCGACCGGTGCGAGGTTGAGCGCGATGTCGACCGGCTCGGTCACCACGGTGGTCACGCTGGTGGTGGTGCGGTCGATGACCTCGTCGGCGCCGGCCGCCCTGACCGCATCGCCGCTGCGGTGGCTGGCTGTGGCGATGACGTGGGCACCGGCGTTCTTGGCCAGCTGCACGGCATAGCCGCCGACCGCACCGCCGGCGCCGTTGATCAGCACGCGCTGCCCGGCCGTCAGCTTGCCGTGGTCGAACAGCGCCTGGTACGCGGTCAGGCCCACCACCGGCAGCGCGGCGGCGTCGGCCAGCGGGACGCTCTTCGGCGCCGGGGCCAGGATCTCGGCCGGGGCCAGAACGTACTCCGCGGCGGCTCCGTCGCCGTCCATCGGCAGGAAGGCGACAACGTCGTCGCCGACCTCGACGCCGTGCACGCCCTCACCGAGCGCGTCGACCGTGCCGGCGACGTCGATACCGGGGGTGTGCGGCAGCACCACCGGGATGGGGCCGCGCATGAAGCCGCCGCGGATGTTGCCGTCCACGGAGTTGAACGACGTCCCGGCGACGCGGATGCGGACCTCTCCGGCTCCGGGGGCGGGCTGTTCGACATCCTCGAAGCGCAGGACGTCGGGGTCGCCGTACTCGTGGAAACGCACTGCCTTCATCAGAGTCCCGCTTTCACGTCAGGGTAATTGCTTCGAACTCGAAGCAATTAGGGAACACGCTACTGCTACTTCGAATTCGAAGCAAGTGCCCTCGGTCACCTCCGGTCCACCCTCGTCGGCGCCATGAGCCCGGCGGTGACCACAGGTACCGGGCTCCACGCGCAGGGGCTCGTCCCGACACCGGGTTCCTGGCGCCACACCGGGCGCCCGTCGCGGCCCGGACGGCGGCGTACCACACTCTTCGAATTCGAAGCAGTAGACTCCGGCCATGCATGATTCGCCGCCTTCGCTCGACCCCGTGCAGCTCGGCGCCTACTTCGACCTCATCGAGGTGACCAGCCTGCTCCGGCACGCGGTCGAACAGCAGCTGCGCGAGGCCGGCGATCTCAGCTACGTACAGTTCCAGCTGCTGGCCCGGCTCGGTGACTCGCCGACGGGCAGTCACCGCATGACCGACCTGGCGGACGGCGTCGTCTACAGCCGCAGCGGCCTGACCTACCAGGCCGGTTCGCTCGAGAAGGCGGGCCTGGTCGTGCGCGCTCCTTCCGCGGACGACGAGCGGAGCATCACGGTCACCATCACGGATGCCGGGCGCGCACTGCTCGCACGGGTACTGCCCGGCCACATCGAGGTGGTCAGCGGCCTGCTGTTCGAACCGCTCTCCCGCGACGACGTCGAGACCCTCGCCCGCCTGCTGGCGCCGGTGCGCGACCACATGCGCTCGACGCCACCACGCTCGGCGGGGCCTCGCCGCCGCAAAGACAAGGAGTAGGGACCAGGCCGGTGGTCAGGGGGCATCCACACTGCCGCGTTCGCGGTAGACGCGATGTCCGCGGTGGGGCAACGACGTGAGGCGGGCGCTCGGGGAGGGCAGCGCCATGCCGGGCATCGAGGCCCACCAGGCGTACGGCCTTGATCCGGCAGCGCTTCCCCGGCTCGACGAACGTCTCTTCGTCACCCCGCTCACCGTGAAGACCCGCACCGACCGGGCGATACGGCGTGCGCCAGTGCTGATGCTCAGGTGCGCGAGACCGGTCCAGCGCCCGGTCGTCAGCCGAGGGCGTCGAGCAACTCGCGCTCGCGCCGCGCGCTGAGGCCTGCGCGCCTTTCCCGGTCCAGCCCCTGCTCGCGTTCCCAGCGCAGCGTGTCGGCGAGCACCTGCGCCCGGGGCCGGTGGCGCAGTCCGGCAGCGCACGCCGAAGACCCGTCCCGGGCCGACCACCCTTCCCAGCCCGGCTCGACCAGCCACATCGCCAGCGACTCGGACCCCATGTACTGGGCCACGCCGTTGGCGAGCAGCCACGCCGGTTCGGCGGTGACCACCGGACCGGTGTGACCGCCCGCCGCGCGGGAAAGGTCGATCCACTCCTCGAACGGAACGACCGGGCCGACGGCGTTGTACGTGCCGGTGACCCCCGTCTCCGCGGAGTCGAGCAGCCAGGAGGTGAGGTCCCGCACGTCGATCACCTGGGTGGGCACGGCCGGTGTGTCGGGGACCAGCATCGGTCCTCGCGGATCGCGTGCGGCGCGGGCGGCCCAGTAGCCGGAGCGCCCGCTGTGATCGCCCGGGCCGCCGATGAGCCCGGCTCGTGCGATGAGGAGGCGGTCGCCCACAGCGGCCGTCGACGCCTGCTCGCAGGCGACCTTCGCCTCGCCGTACAACTCCCGGTCGGCCTCGCTCCGGTCGGTCGGGGCGAGCAGGGCCGCCGACTCGTCCGCCCCCGGCGTGGCGTGGGAGGCGTAGGCGTTGCCGGACGAGACGTACGCCCAGTGCCCGGCCTTGCCGCCCAGCGCGTCGAGCGCCCCACGGACGAATCCCGGTTGCCATGACACCTCGACGACCGCGTCCCACACGCGGTCGAGCAGGGGCTCGTAGGCGGACGGGTCGCACCGGTCGGCGGCGACCAGTACCGCTCCGTCCGCGACTTCTCCGCTCTCGCCACGCGCGAGGCAGGTCACCCGGTGCCCGCGTTCGATCGCCTGCCTCGACAGCTCCCTGGCCACCCATGCCGTTCCACCCAGAACCAGGATCTCCATGCCGACACACAAGCACCCGGACCACCGCCCGGCCAGGCGGATTCGCTGACAGCAGAGGGCCAGCCGTATGGCTTCGGAGAAGGGCGGGCAGGTCCGGCCGACCGGAGATCCGCCCGGGACCCCTTGTCGCGCGCTTCGCCGCCGACCGCCGGATCAGATCCGCCGCGCGGCTGCGTGGTCGTACCCCGCTGGACGGTCAGCGTTCCGCGGCGAACGACTCGATGTAGGCGAGGGCTCCGTACAGCGCGTCGCGCAGGGGTGTGGACTCGCCGGCCGCCTGGTCCAGCAGCGCTCCGCCCTGGAACGCGGCGGCGAGCAGGTGGGCGAGCGCGGCCGGGTCGGCCTCCGGCCGCAGTTCGCCGCGCTCACGCATCTTGTTCAGGCCCCGCCTGAACAGTGCCTGCCACCTCTCGAACCCGTCGGCCACCGCGTCCCGGTGGGAGGCCTCGTTCTTGACGATCTCGGCGGCCAGGGAGCCGAACGTGCAGCCGCCGCGCAGCATGTCCTGCGAGGCGATGTAGGAGTCGGCCCATCGGTGCAGGGCGGCGAAGCTGTCCAGCTCGCCCAGTTCGGGTGCCTGGTGGCGGGCGACGATGTTGTCGGCCTGCCAGGCGAGCACCGCGCGGACCAGGGACTCCTTGGTGGGGAAGTGGCGCGTGAGCTGCGAGCCGCTGACCCCGGCGGCCTCCCGGATCTGCTCGTTGCTGGTGTTCTGCGCGCCGTGTTCGTAGATCAGCTCGGCGGCTGCCCTGACGATGCGTTCGCGGGTGGCCAGCCCCTTGGCGGTCAGCTTCTGACCCGACACTTCGCTGGTGGTGGTCATGACGACCACCGTACAACAGAAAGGGGCTTGACAACCCATTCCTCGGGAGGTTCTCTGGAGGCCAGCTAAAAAGGGTTGCCAAGCCCATTTCTCCGGAGAGGCGGACGGGATGTCCACACAGGCTGCACCGCGGACGGTCGCTCGGCCTGCTCCAGCCGAGCTTCCCCAGGGTCGGTCCGCGGGCCGGCGTGGGCGTGATCGCGGCTTCGGCGGGTCCACCTGTCGGGGGCCTGCTCGTCACCCCGGACCGGCGGTGGATCTCCGCGGGAGGCTGAAGTGCCAGACCTCCTGCATGAACAGAGCGGTCCTGAGGAGGACGACGGCGAGGCCGGCGGAGAACAGGAACAGGGCCACGGCGGCGGCGAACGGCCTGCCGGCGAACACCTGCCTCTCGGTCACCGGCGCCCTGGCGTGCAGGGTGGGTTCGAGGACCGCGGCGGCGGCCACGGCCGCTGCCGCGAACAGAGCCGGGGTGCGGACGTCCGTCCAGTCCCACCCGGGCCCCTGGGCGGTGGCGAACACCAGCAGGCTCACGGCCGGCAGCAGTGCTGGGGCGGGCGGGCGTCTCCATCGCCCCGGCGCCCCTGACCTCGATCGCCTTCGCCTAGAGCGCGGGCCCCCGCGGGCCACCAGGTGGTCGCGACCGCCAGGAGCGCCGAAACCGTCCGCGAGCGGTTCCCGGCCGTCGACTTCCCGTCCGTCGACGACGCGCTGCTCACCATGGCGCTGGACGTGACCGACCCGCAGAGCATCCAGGCGGCCGTCGACGCGGCGGTCGACCGGTTCGGCCGGATCGACGTCCTGGTCAACGACGCCGGCACCGGACTGCTCGCCGCCGTCGAGGAGTCCGACGACGCCGCGGTCCGCGCGGTCTACGAGACCAACGTGTTCGGCCCGCTCGCCGTCCAGCGCGCCGCGCTGCCGGTACTGCGCCGCCAGCGCGCCGGCCACGTGATCAACATCAGCTCCATCGTGGGCTTCGCCACCGCGCCCGGCTGGGGCATCTACGCCTCCACGAAGTTCGCCGTCGAAGGCTTCACCGAGACCCTCCACACCGAACTGGCCCCCCTCGGCATCCACGTGACACTCGTCGAACCGGGCTTCTTCCGGACCGACTTCCTCGACCCCGCCAGCCTGCACACCGGCCCTGACACGATCGACGACTACGCGCCCACCGCCGGGGCGATGCGTACGACCGCCGCGAGCCTGAACCACGCCCAGCCCGGCGACCCGGCCAAGGCCGCGCGCGCCATCGTCGAACTGGCCGCCACCCCCGAACCGCCCCTGCGCCTCCCGCTCGGCACCGACACCCTGCCCGCCTTCGACGACAAGCTGGACACCTTCCGCAAGGAGATGGGCGCCTGACGGCACGTCGCCCTCGCCACCGATCACGACTAGGACGTTTCGTCTCTGACGCCTGATCAGCGGATGATGAAGCCAGCGGGGCATCCGAATCACGCCCGCCCCCCCTGGCACAACCGGAAGGCTGGGCGCCCTTCGGTGACGAGCGTGACCCTGCCCGGGTGGTCGCGTTCGGTGACGCCATGGTCGCGATCGCCGTCACGGTGCTCGTTCCGGAGGCGGGGATTGCTACTGGGTCAACGGCGGCGACTGGCGGCAGCAGGAGGAGCGGGACGTCAGGGACTTCGACGTCGCACTCGACGCAGCAGGCGAGTACGCCCATGCCATGAGTCAGGTGTCAGGTGTCAGCGAGCTTCGTTTCTGGTGCTGTGGAAGTCCGGGCATTGCTGGCCGAAGAGCAGGCTGCGGACGGAGACGACCAGGTCGTCCGCCTCTTGCGAACCGGCCGCCTCGCGGCTCAGGGCGGCCCGGGGCATTCTCGTAGTGGTGGGCCAGCGGGCCGTCGCACGGCCGGAGGAGACAGGGTGTCACTCCCCCGCCAGGCGTGCCAGACGTGATCGTCAGCGCGACCGTCCCGACCGACGCCGGCCCCGGACGAGGGAAAACCCCATGCCGGAGAAGAAGCACGCCACCGTGGCGGTCACCGGAGTGACCGGGGCGCTGGGTGGCCGGATCGCGCCCCGCCTCGCCGGTCGTGGCGTTCCCCTGCTGCTCGTAGGGCGCAGGCCGGACCGGATGCCCGACCTGCCGGGTGCGCAGCGACGGGGTCCGGCCGCCTACGGCGATGCCGCCGCCATGCGCACGGCCCTGGTGGGAGCGTCGACCCTCGTCCTGGTCTCCGGACACCGCACGGGGCGTCGTCTTGAGGAGCACGCCATGGCGGTCGAGGCAGCGGCCGCGGTCGGCGTCGACCGGGTCCTGTACGTGTCCCTGGTCGGCGCCTCGCCCATCGCCACCTACACCAACGCGCGGGACCAGTGGACAACCGAACAGTTCCTGGCCGGCGCCGGGATCCGCCACACCGTGCTGCGGGCGGGCATCTACACGTCGACACCGGCCGCCCTCGCCGACGAGGAGTTCGTCGTGAGCGGCCCCGCGCGCACCGGACGCGCCGCGTTCGTCACCCACGAGGACATCGCCGACGTGATCACCGCCGTCGCGCTCGACGACGGTCCTCGTTCCGAGTACGACGGCGCGATCCTGGAGATCACCGGACCCGAGGCGCTGACCCTCGACGAATGCGTGGCACGGATCGCCGCCGCCACCGGTCGGCCGTACCGCTTCGAGTCGGAGACCTTCGAGGAAGCCTTCGCCCGGCGCTGGCGGCGCGGCATGAGCGGCGAACAGATCGAGACCTGGATCTCGTGGTACCAGGCGATCGAACGCGATGAGGTCTCCGTGGTCACCGACGTCGTCCCCCGGCTCACCGGACGGCCGGCCACGCCGGTGCCGAACGCGGCGTGGTGGCCGTCACCCCACACGGCACGTGGCGTGGCCTGACTCGCCTGACTCCGTCCCGAGGTGCGGCGTACCCCGTTCGGCCGCACGATGGACATGGCCGGCACGCGGCCAAGGAAAGGCCATGACCGCCAGCTTTCGGGGAGGCGTCGTGATCTTGATTGCTCTGCTCGCCCCACTGGTTCCGCTGCTCCTCCTGTTCGGGCTGCCCATACTGGAGGACCGCCTGTTCCCGCCGCCGCCTCCCGTCCAGGAGGCCGCGGATCTGGCGGAAGCGGCCGACGACGACTGACGCCCAGCCCCTGGAGCGCGGTGCCCGGGCAGGACCGCCTCAGGCGGTCGCCTCGTCCAGCAGTTCGAGCACATGCCGGTAGGGGTGACCTGTGGCGCGGGTCATCCCCATCTCGCAGGTGCGGTTGCAGGAGGCGTACGCGTCGTACGTGCCGGCCTTTATCTCGGCGGCCTGGGCGGCGGTGGCCCTCGCGGTGATCTCCGGGTGCAGCAGGCCGCGGTCCCCGGCGAAGGCGCAGCAGCCCCAGTTGTCGGGCACGGTGACGTCGTCGCTCACGGCAGCGGCCACGGAACGCAGGGCGCCGTCGATGCCCAGGTGGACGGTGGAGCAGGTGGGGTGCAGGGCGAGGCTGCTCATACGGCGGGGCTCGGGCAGGGCGGGCAGCAGGTGCTCGGCGGCGAAGACGACGCTGTCGACGAAGCGCAGGGCGGCGAATCGGACCCGGTCGGGCTCCGGGAGGCTGTCCGGCAGCTGTTCCAGGCCGTGCGTACAGGAGGAGGCGTCGCACACCACCGGCAGCCGGCCGTGGTCGCTGGCCTGCCACAGCGCCTCCAGCGTGCGGGCCGCCATGGTGCGGTGCCCGTCGGTGTAACCCTTGGACTGCCAGGGCGTGCCGCAGCACAGCCCGGCCAGTTCGCCTGGCACGGTGACCTGGACGCCGGCGCGTTCACACAGGCGCAGGAACGCGGCGGACACACCGCCGGTGGTGCCCTCGGGGGCGAAGACGCTGCCGATGCAGGCGGCGAAGAACACCGCCTGCGGCTCGGCGGGCCGCCGGGGCGCGGGGCGGGCCGGACCGCCACGCGGGATGTCGTCGGCCCACGCGGGCACCAGCTCCCCCGTGCCGAGCCGGCGTACCGCGCCGGTGGCGGCGCGCAGGGCGGGAGCGGGCAGCACGTGCGCGGTGTTGAGCGCCGCCCGTACGCCCTTGACCGCGGTTCCCCAGTGCCGGGCCGTCGCGTTCCCGGCGCGCTGCGCGGTGGCGCTGTGCCGGTCGGCGCGCAGTCGCTTCATGACGGCGCCGGTGTCGATCGTGACCGGGCAGGCGGTGACGCACAGGCTGTCGGCGGCACAGCTGTCGACGGCCGCGTAGGTGTAGTCGGCTTCCAGTGCCCGGCGGCGTTCGTCGTCACCGGCGGCGGTGGCCAGGGCGATCTCGCGCTGCAGGGCGATGCGCTGCCGGGGTGTCGTGGTGGCGTCGGCGGTGGGGCAGACGGGCTCGCAGTAGCCGCATTCCACGCATGCGTCGACGGCGGGGTCGACCTCGGGGACGCTCTTGAGGCTGTGCAGGTGTGCGGCCGGGTCGTCCGCCAGGAGCACGCCCGGGCTGAGTACGCCGTGCGGGTCGCACAGCTGCTTCAACTCCCGCATGACGCCGTACAGTTCGTCGCCGTACTGGCGGCGGACGAAGGGGGCCATGGCCCGGCCGGTGCCGTGCTCGGCCTTGAGCGTTCCGCCCGCGTCCAGGACGAGGTCGACCATGGCGTCGGTGAACCGGGCGTAGCGCTCGGTCTCCTGGACGGAGTCGAAGTCCTGGGTCAGCATGAAGTGCAGGTTGCCGTCGCGGGCGTGGCCGAAGATCACCGCGTCCTGGTAGCCGTGCCGGTCGAAGAGACCGATGAGACCCTCGCAGGTACGGGTCAGGCGTTCCATCGGTACCGCGATGTCCTCCAGCAGCGCGGTCGTCCCGGGACGGCGGGCCCCGGCGACAGCCGTGTAGAGGCCCTTGCGCAGATGCCAGAGCCGGGCCCGGACGCGCGGGTCGCGCACCAGTGAGGTACCGGTGACCGCGGGCAGGCGGTCCAGGACCGGTCGGGCCGCGGCGACCCGTGCCGCCAGCGCCTCGGCGTTGTCCTCGGCGAACTCGACCAGGAGGGCGGCGTGCCGCTCGACACGCAGCCCGCGCACCTCGTCCACCGGGTCGGGTGCCTGCTGCGCCACCCGCAGCGAGGCGGCGTCGAGGAGTTCGGCGGTCCGGGCGCCTGCGGCCAGCAGTGCGGGCAGCGCGTCGGTGGCCTCGGCGAGGCCGGGCAGCACCAGCAGCCCGGTCGCCGTGTGCGGCAGGAGCGGGACGGTGCGGAAGACGGCCTCGCCGACGAAGCCGAGGGTGCCCTCGCTGCCGATCATCAGATGGGCGAGCATGTCGGCCGGATCGCTGTGGTCCAGGAAGGAGTTGAGGCCGTAGCCCATGGTGTTCTTCATCGCGAACAGCCGCTCGACGGTGGCCCGTGAGGCGGCGGAGTCGCGGATCCGGTCGCGCAGCCGGAGCAGCCCGGCGTGGAGTTCCGGTTCGCGGGCGCGCAGCGCCTGGTCCGCGTCCGGGGCCGCGGTGTCGACCACGGTGCCGGAGGGCAGGACGAACTGGATCGACTCCATCGTCCGGTAGGCGTTGTCCTGGGTGCCGCAGTTCATGCCGCTGGAGTTGTTGGCGACCAGGCCCCCGATGGTGCAGGCGGACTCGCTCGCCGGGTCGGGGCCGAGCCGGCGCCCGTACCGGGTCAGCCGCGCGTTGGCCTGACGTACCGTCAGTCCTGGTTGCAGGCGGATCCGCAGCCCGTCGTCGAGGACCGTCGCGGAGCGCCAGTGGCTGCGGACGTCCACGAGGATGCCGTCGCCACCCGCCTGCCCCGCCAGGCTGGTGCCGCCCGAGCGCAGCGTCAGCGGCAGTCCTGCCCTGCGGGCCCCCGCCATCAGGGCGCCGACCTCGGCGGCGGACGCGGCGCGCACGACTGCCTGCGGTGTGAACAGGTACGGCGACGCGTCGTGGGCCGCGGCGACCCGGCGCGGTACCTCGGTGCTCACGCGGGCCGGGTCGCTGACGCACGCGGCCAGGAGTTCGGCCAGGTCCGCGGACCTGTCGGCGGCAGGGGGTGTGACGGCGGTGGCGCTCATGGGTCCTGGTCCTCGCTCCTGCGGTGTCAGCGGGTGCGGTGTCAGCGGGCGGACGGGGTGGAGGCCGCGGAGACTGCGGCACAGGCGGCGGATCCGGTGATCCGCATCAGGCGCGGTGGCCGCGACACCGGTTCGGGCAGACGCAACGGTGCCAGGCCCGGGGTGACACTGCCGAGCAGCGTGGCCCGGCGCGCCCCGGTGCCCGACGGCAGTGCGCCCGGCAGGCCGTGGAGCGTGAGGAAGCCCAGTACCGCGAAGGCCAGCGCCTCCTTGGCGTCGGACGGCAGGCCCAGTTCGTCGCTGGCGCGCAGGGTGACGCCGGGAAGTTCTTCGGCGATCATGCGCATCAGCACGGGGTTGCGGGCGCCGCCGCCGGAGACGACGAGTTCGGTCACTCCGTGGGCACGGCAGGCGTCGGCCACGGTGACGGCGGTGAGCCGGGTCAGGGTGGCCAGTACGTCGTCGGGATCGGGTGTGGGTACGGTCTCCAGCGCCCGCAGGAGATACGGCAGGTGGAAGTGCTCCTTGCCGGTGCTCTTCGGGGCGGGCCTGCGGTAGTAGGGGTCGTCCAGCAGAACACGCAGGAGCTCCGGCCCGGTCCGGCCGGCGGCGGCCCTGCGACCGTCCTCGTCGTAGTCGGCGGCCCCGTCGGTGAAGTGCCGTACCGCCGCGTCCAGCAGGGCGTTCGCGGGGCCGGTGTCGAAGGCGAGCGGCTCGGCGCCCGGCGCGAGGACGGTGACGTTGGCGATGCCGCCGAGGTTGAGCGCGGCCGGCGTACCGGGGAGGCCGCGCAGCAGCAGGGTGTCGGTCATGCCGACCAGCGGAGCTCCCTGACCGCCCGCGGCGACGTCCCTGCTGCGCAGGTCGGAGACGACCGGCAGGCCGGTGGACTCGGCGATCCAGGCGGGCTGGCCGAGCTGGAGCGTGCCGCGGACGCTGCCGTCCTCGACCCAGTGGTACATGGTCTGGCCGTGCGAGACGACGAGGTCGGCGGTGCCGTCGCAGAGTTCGCGCAGGGCGCGGCCGGCGGCGGCCGCGAACGCCTGGCCGACAGCGGTGTCCAGCGCGCAGACGGACCGCATGGTCGTGGTGGCCGGCGGCAGCGTGGCCGCGATCAGGGCCCGCAGGTCGTCCGGGTAGGGGGCGGAGAGGTGTCCGAGAGGTCGCAGCAGCAGGGTGTCGCCGTCCAGGGTGAGATCCGCGGCGGCGGCCTCGATGGCGTCGTACGAGGTGCCCGACATCAGGCCGATCACACGCACGGTGCCTCCCGGTGCGCAGTCCGCCGCGCGGGCGGGGTCGGCTGCTGCGGCATGGATTCTCCCTGGGAAGGTCGGAACGGGGCGGGTGCGGGGCCGCGGTGACGGCCCCGCACCGGGTGGGGTGGACGTGCCGTCACTCCTGGCCGGCGGCGACCGCGAGCCGCTCGGGGCCCGACTCGCCGTCGGCGGCGGGGAGTTCGGCCGGCTCGGGAGCGCGGTGGAACAAGCTCATCACGCCACCGACGACGAGCGTGATCACCACGCCGATCGGTACCAGCCACTGGGCGGCGATCGCGGTCGGCACGGTGGCACCGGCCACGGTCACGTCGATCTTCACACCGCGCACGATGTAGGTCATGACGCCGATCGTCACCAGGAAGGCCACGACGGAGTCGATCTCGTTGGCCCGCCGGACGAGTCTGCCGAGCAGGAACGCTCCGAGCAGGGCGCCGTAGGTGTAGCCCGCGATGGTCAGGCCGGTGAGATAGACGTTGCCGGTGCTGGTGCTGAAGGCGCAGGCGAAGATCGCCATCAGGACCGCCCACACCAGGGTCATCACCCGGGCGAGCTTCAGCAGCGACTCCTCGGAGGGCGTGGTGCGGAAGAAGCTGTGGATGATGTCGGCGACCGTCGAGTTGGACATGGAGTTCAGCGCCGAGGACAGCGAGCCCATCGCGGCGCCGAGGATGCCGGCCACGAGCAGGCCCGAGATCACCACGGGCAGGCCGTGCAGGATGAAGTTCGGGTAGAGGTTGTCCGAACTGGCCAGGCCCAGCGCCTTGAAGTCCTTGCCGTTGTTGTACGACCACAGCAGGGCGCCGACCAGGGAGAAGGCGGCGAACTGGAGGGTGACGAAGACACCGGAGGCGATCATGGCCTTCTGGCCGTCGCGCAGCGAGCGGGTGGCCAGGACGCGCTGGACGATCAGCTGGTCGGAACCGTGGCTGGCCATCGCGAAGATCGCACCGCCGATGATCGCCGTCGGCAGGGCGAAGGGGCTGGTGAGGACGTGCGCGAGGTCGAAGTTGGTGTCGAAGAGCTTGAAGTGGCCCGAGTGCAGGGCGCTGGAGAAGCCGCCGCCGCCCACGTGGCCGGAGAGCACCGCGATGGCGAGGATCGCACCGCCCAGGTACAGGGCCATCTGGATGGCGTCGGTCCAGATGACCGCCTTGATACCGCCGAGGTAGGTGTAGATCACGGTGATCACCGTGAGCACGATGATGATGACGCGGTAACCGGCGTGCACACCGAACTCGTCGAGCAGCAGCTTGATCGGGATCGCGGAGGCGAAGAGCCGGACGCCCTCGGCGAGGAGGCGGGTGAAGACGAACGTCACCGAGGCCAGGCCCTGCAGTCTGAGCCCGAATCTGCTGCCCAGGTACTGGTAGGCGCTGACGAAGCCGCCCCGCTTGTACAGGGGTATCAGCACGGTGGCCACGACGACGCGTCCGATCACGTAGCCGAGCGCCAGTTCGACGTTGCCGAAGCCCTGTCCGCTGTACGCCCCGCCGGGCACGCTGATGACGGTGAGCACGCTGGTCTCGGTGGCCACCACGGAGAACGAGACGGTCCACCACGGCATGTGGCCTTCACCGACGAAGTAGTCCTTCGCGGTCTTCTGACGACCGGCCAGGCGCAGTCCGATCCAGGCGATCGCCACCAAGTAGACGACGATCACCACGAGGTCGAGTTGGCGCACGCTCACTCCTAAACATCGGCCGGCGGAGTCACCGGCGCGGAGGGGACAGGGGGGTGGGACGTCGTCCGCCGTACGCGGGCGACGTGGGGTTCGTGCGGCGCGGACGCGTCCAGTGCCAGCAGGCGTGCGCCGTCCAGCGGGTCCCCGAGCGGGGGCCTCATTTCCAGGGGGCGCGCAGAACCGGCGAGCGCCGACCGGAGCGGACCGAGGAGCGGTTCGCCGAGGCCGGTGAGTCCACCGGTGATCGTGACGGGGAGGACGTCGTCGCCGCCGACCCGGTGAGCGGCGGCGAGCACGGCCTCGCCGAGTGCCGTGGCGGCGCCCCGGATGACGGCCGAGGCCGCCGCGTCACCCGCGGCGGCGGCGCGGGCCACGTCCGGGGCGAAGGCCGCGGCGGTACGTGCGGGGTTTCGGTCCCGTCCGAGGGCCGAGGGCAGCCGGTCGGGGTCACCGAAGCGTGCCTCGGCGGCGGCCAGCAGCGCGGTGTCCGGCCCGCGGCCGTCGTGGGCGCGCAGTGCCGCGCGCAGTCCGGCGGCGCCGATCCAGGCGCCGCTGCCCTCGTCGCCGAGCCAGGGACCCCAGCCGTCCACGCGGGCGTACGAGCCGTCCGCGCCGATACCGACGGCGACGGAGCCGGTGCCGATCGCCAGCACCACACCGGTACGCCCGCCGAGGGCGCCGGCGTGAGCGGTGACGGCGTCGCTCGTGACGGCCACTTCGTCGGCGGACAGATCCTCGAGGAGCAGACCGGCCAGGTCCCGGGCGGCCTCCGGAGCGGCGGCCGCTCCCGCGGCGCCGACGCAGACCGACGCCGGCCGGAGCCGCGGCCGCCCCTTCAGAAGCGGAAGAACGGCGGCACACACGGCGGCACGGGCCAGCTCCACCCCGTGGTCGGCGGCGAGCCCGGGAGCCCCAGGCACCTCGTGGACGTCCGGGGCGGAACCGGTGCCGTCGTCCCACAGCGCGGCACGGCAGCCGGTTTTGCCCAGGTCCACCGCCACTGCTGCTGTCATCAGGCACACCTTCGTGTCGTCACGGATCCGTCGCGTCGAACGGTCACGGGCCAGCCGGGGGGGCTGGATGACCGGCGCGGATCGCGGTGCAGCGAGTATCGGAAGGTCGACATCCGTATGTCAATAAGTAACTTCAAGCAATTGAGGAGGTAAATTTTTGACGCACCGCGTACGCCCTGGTTACTGTGGCGCCACCCACTCAGGAGGGAATGGCCCATGGCCCGCCAGGAACCCGTCAGAACCGCCCAGCCCGCAGAGGACAGCTCGCCTGCCGCGACCCTGGCGCGGATCCGCGCGGCCCTGCCCTCCCTGGCGCCGTCGGAGCGGCGGGTGGCGGAAGCCGTCCTGGCCGACCCCGCGCAGGCGTCGGAGCTCTCCATCAGCGCCCTCGGCAAGCAGGCCGAGACCTCGGTGGCCACGGTGATGCGCTTCTGCCGTGCCATAGGGATCGGCAACTACCCCCAGCTGCGTCTGGCGCTGGCGGCGGCCGCCGCCCATGAGCACGCCGTGGGCGGTGAGCGCCCGGCACCCGGCACCGACATCAGCGCCACCGACACCCTGGGCGACATCGTCGGAAAGATCATCTACAACGAGGTGCGCGCGCTGGAGGACTCCGGAGCGGAACTGGACATCGAGGTGCTCGGCCGCGCGGTGGACGCCGTGGCGGGAGCACGTCGTATCGACATCTTCGGCGTGGGTGCCAGCGCGTTCGTCGGCCAGGACCTCCACCAGAAGCTGCACCGCATCGGCCATATCGCGTTCATCTGGACCGACCGGCACGCGGCCCTCACCGCGGCCGCCCTCCTCGGGCCGGGCGACGTCGCCGTCGCCATCTCCCACTCCGGGGAGACCGAGGACACCGTCGAGCCCCTCCAGGCCGCCGCCGAACGCGGCGCCACCACGATCGCCCTCACCAACGTCCCGCGTTCCACCCTCGCGGCGAACGCGGACCTCGTGCTGACGACCTGTGCCCGGGAGACCCCCTTCCGTTCCGGGGCGACCGTCAGCCGCATCGCCCAGCTCGCGGTCATCGACTGCCTGTTCGTGGGCGTCGCCCAGCGTTCCTTCGACGCCACGACCGTGGCCCTCAAGGAGACCTACGGCGCCGTCCAGCGCCGTAGGCGCCGGCAGCCGCCGCGCCAGACACCGTCCGGCGACTGACCACCGCCCTCCCCCACCCAGCACCAGCACCAGCTTGAGCACCACCCCTGAAAGGACGACCGCGCCGTGGACCTCAGCACACTCGGCACACTCGGTACCGAGACCCGCAACGAGCGCACCGCCGATCTGGACCGCATGCCGGTCACCGAACTGCTCTCCGTCATGAACGCCGAGGACCAGACCGTCGCCCTCGCGGTGCGTGACGCGCTCCAGGAGATCGGCACCGCCGTCGAGGCGATCACCGAATCCCTGCGACGGGGCGGGCGTCTGATCTACGTAGGCGCCGGGACCAGCGGCCGGATTGGCCTGCTGGACGCCGTCGAATGCCCGCCCACCTTCGGTACCTCCCCCGACCAGGTGGTGGGCCTGCTCTCGGGCGGCCCCGGCGCCTTCATCGTGGCGGTCGAGGGAGCCGAGGACGAGCCCGCGAGGGCGGTCACCGACCTCGACGAGATCGGTGTGAACGACCGGGACACCGTGGTCGGGCTCGCCGCGAGCGGGCGCACGCCGTACGTCGTCGGCGGCCTGCGGCACGCTGCCGCCAAGGGCGCCGTGACGGTGTCGGTCGCCTGCAATCGCGATGCCGTGATCAGCCGGTACGCCGACATCCCGATCGAGGTCCCCACGGGTCCCGAGATCCTCACGGGGTCGACCCGCCTCAAGGGCGGCACCGCCGAGAAGATGGTCTGCAACATGCTCTCGACCGCGTCGATGGTCCGCCTGGGCAAGGTCTACGGGAACCTCATGGTCGATGTGAAGGCCAGCAACGACAAGCTCGTCGACCGCGCCCGCCGGATGGTCGTCCAGGCCACCGGCGCCGACCCCGACAGCGCCGCGGAAGCCCTGCGAGCGGCGGGCGGCCACGCCAAGACCGCCATCGTCATGCTCCTCGCCCGCACCACGGCCGAGGAGGCCGCCCGGCGCCTCGACGCGGCCCAGGGAGACACGCGGACGGCCATCGGCCTCGCCGGCTGAGGTGCGCGGAGCGGAGGCAGGCTTCAGGCGGTCGGGGTCCTGGGCTGGATTTGCGTGGCCCGCGGCCGATCCGTCATCCCCCGGGCTTCTCACCGGCTCGGGTCACCGCGTCACCCAGAATGGTCTTCACCGCGAAGACCGGGTTGAGTGGCTCCACGAGTTCCCTGGTGGCGACGGCCACGAGGCGTGCCGGTGCCTCACCGGCCAGCAGCGCGCCCACGTACTCGATGCCCTCGGCAGGCGTGAACCCGGGAACCCTCTGACGCAGTGTCCGCACAGCGTGCAGGCGTCCGCGGGCAGCGGCGATTCCGTACAGCGCATCGTGCAGATCGTCCATCGCGGTGCGCACCGGCAGCCCACGTATCCGGGCTCGATAGTCGGCCTCCCACTCTCCGGTCACCGCGGCGACGACGCCTGTCTGGTGCAGTCCCCCGTCGACGCGGTCGACCAGGTACGGGCCATTGCCGATGAGCATCTTCTGCGCGTTCCCACGGCGCACGAACTCCTCGGACTGCCAGGAGACGATCCATACCAGTTCGTGCTCCCTGACACCGGCCACAGCCATCCGCGTCGCGGCGGCACTCACGGCCCGCCACTGCTGGTAGTCGCGCTCCAGCTGTACTTCGACGGCCCGCACGGCAGCTTCTCGCTCGATCACGGACACAGCATCCCGTGCGGGCCCTCTGCCGACCAGCGAATGTGCACGGCCCAGAACCGCGCCGTCTCTCTCGGCGTGGCCGGGTGGGGTGCCGGTAGGGGCTAGCTGCCGGGAACGGTGTCCGCGAACGTCGTGCCCGCCGTGCGGTAGGCGTTGATCCTGGCAGTCACCTGGGCCGGGGTCAGGACCTGGTCCTTGACGTGCAGGACGCAGTCGACCTGTTCGTCGTAGGCGCGGGGCGTGGTCCCGGTCTGGCCGGCGAGGTCGATCAGCCACTGGTTGATGTTGATCGACATGGGCCGCTCGGGCAGGTAGGCGGCGTCGTGCGTGCCGAAGAGCTGTCCGTCGATGTAGTACTTGATGCTGCTGTTGTCGATGGTGAGCAGCAGGTCGTGCCGGCCGGCGTAGCTCTGCCGGGACTCGGTGTGCTGGTTGACCGCCTGCCACGGGTCGGGGTTGTACGTCTCCCACGATGTCGTGTACAGGATGTTCGACGGCTCGCCCCAGCCGCCGTTGGGCAGGTACTCGAAGTCGTACTCGGCGTAGTCGTCGGCCATCGGGGCCGTCAGGTCGTTGATGGTGAAGAACGTCTGGACGAGGTGGTCGCCGTCGGGCCCGGACACCGGAGCGTCGGAGAACTTGACGCGCGCGGCGTAGGTGCCGTTCTTGAACTTCATCGCCTTGGTGGCCACTTCGGTCTGCCGGGTGCTCTCGGCGGTGCCGGAGGCTACCGCTACCGCCTCGTCTCCCGCCTCTCCCTTGACTCACCCCCCGTCCCCGGTGCAGCACACCCGGGAGGCCTCGCACCGGGCATGGCGCCCGGCACGTCCGCGCCGTGGTAGCCGCAGCCCATCATCGCTGACGGCCGCGCCGTCGTGCCGCGACGCGACGCCGTCCTGTCGATTCGAGGTCCGTGAGGAGGCCCTCGGCGCAAACCCCGCACAGGTCGGGCGTCAGCGCGGCGAGTCGGGCAATGTGTCGAGCAACTGCTTCTCCGTCACCACAGCCAGCGACAGGGTGCGGTAGCCGACCGACTCGAACAGGATGGTGATCTTGCCGTCGCCCTCGCTCATGACCTCGCCCTGGCCCCACCGGTCGTGGCGCACGCGGACGCCCGGCAGGTAGGCGTGGTCGTCCGCAGCGGGCCGTACGACCGTCTCCGCCACCCGGACGGCACTCGCGGAGGCGCCCGTGTGCGTACCGGCGCGGCTCCACCGGCGCCGCCCCGCGGCAGCCTTGTTCGGCCGTCCGGCATCCCCAAACCGCTCGCGCCCCGGCCCGCCGGCGGGATCGGCCGCCTGCCCTGTGCAGTTGCCGCACGCCCCGCACGGGACCGGGACGGACTCACCGAAGTATCCGAGGAGGAACCGCCGTCGGCAGTCGGTCGTCTCGCAGTACCCGCGCATCATGTCGACCCGGGACTGCTCGAGTTTGCGGTGCGTGGCGTGGACGGCGAGGGCGCTCCGCACAGCGGCGTCGACGTCGTCCTCCGCGCAGACGCCGCCGGCATCGGCCGTACCGGTGAAGCGGCTGCCCTCTCGTCCGGTCCGGACGACACCGGCCTCCTCCAGCAGGTTCAGCACGGCGGACAGTGCCGTCGCGCCGAGTTCGCAGTCGGCCCGGAGCCGGGTCGCGCTTACTGCGCCCTCCTCGCCCCGCAAGCGCTCGGCGACGCGGCGCAGCGCGTCGGCGTCGGGAGCGCCCGCGGCGAAGAAGCGTTGCAGGCCGAGATCCTGTGGGCGGTAGGCCAGAATCGCCCTGGCCGGTGCCCCGTCACGGCCGGCCCGGCCGATCTCCTGGTAGTAGGCGTCGAGCGAGCCGGGGACGGACGCGTGCAGCACGAACCGTACGTTCGCCTTGTCGATGCCCATCCCGAACGCCGAGGTCGCGACGACCACGTCGAGGTCACCTGAGGCGAACCGGTCCTGGGTCCGGCCGCGTTCGGCGGCGGACCGGCCCGCATGGTAGCTCGCGGCCGAGAGTCCGAGGTCGTTCAGCTGCTCGGCATAGCCGTCCGCGGCCTTCCGCGTCCCGGCGTACACGATTCCCGGCTTCTCCTCGACGGCCGCCCGCTCCACGACGAACCGGTCCTTGGCGGCCGCGTCCTGAAAGGGCGACACGTCAAGGTGGATGTTGGGACGGTCGAAGCCGGCCACTATCTCCACCGGGTCGTTCATGCCGAGCCGTTCGGCGATGTCCCGGCGTACCGGGGCCGCCGCGTTCGCGGTCAGGGCGAGCACCGGCGGGTTGCCGAGCCGCTCGCGCGCGTGGCGCAGCCGCAGGTAGTCCGGCCGGAAGTCGTGCCCCCAGGACGAGACGCAGTGCGCCTCGTCCACGACCAGCAGCCGGGGCCGGACGGCAGCGAGCCGGTCGGTGACGTCCGCCTTGGCGAGTTGCTCGGGGGCGAGGAAGACCACGTCGACCGATGAGGCGCTGATCCGGGCCCACGCCGTCTCGTTGTCGCTTCGGCGCTGAGCGGAGTTGATGGCGGCGGCGCGCAGCGCGCCGGATCCGAGGAGGCTTTGCATCTGGTCCCGCTGAAGCGCGATCAGCGGCGAGACGACCACGACCGGACCGCCGAGCAGGACCGCGGGCACCTGGTACACGGCGGACTTGCCCGCGCCGGTCGGCATGACGGCGAGTACGTCACGCCCCTTCATCACGGCCTTCATCGCGCTGATCTGGGCCGGACGCAGCTGCTGCCAGCCGAAGACCCGACGGGCGGTGCCGCGAAGACGACGGGACGTGAGTGCGAACATGGTTCTCCTTGAAGGGTGGGCGTCCAACCGCCTTGTCGTGACTGGCGGCTACCCCGCTTCGCCGGGTTATCGCCTCACGTGATGATGAAGAGCGGGCGGCCGGAGAGTGAGGGCGCTTGGTCTCGATCAGTCGCCGGTCGCTGACGGACGAGAGGTGAGCACCTGCCCACACCATCCCTCGCCGGCAGCCGAGATACTGGCCCCATGAGTAGATTCGCCCAGGTCATCGTCATCGCCAAGGACGCGCACGAGGTCATGGAGCCGCTGACTCGGCCGGATGAGGGTCGGGAGTGGCATCAGTGCTTCGAGTCGATCGGCGGAAGGTCCTTCGATGCCTGGGCCGTGGAGTTCACGCGGCTGAACTGGCACGGGCTGCTCGCCCGTCTGGAGTCGCTGCCGTGGCCCGACCCGTATTCGGTGCAGGTGCTCGTCCAGGACGAGGAGGACGACTGCTTCGGTCTGTGGATGCTCTACGAGGGGCGGCTCGTGGAGTTGCCCCTGCCTCACACCGACCGCCACCTCGTCCCAGGGCACACGGTCACCGGCGTCTTCACCCGGACCGACCGGCCTCGCCACGCGTAGCCGCCGGCCCTTGTGCACACCCCACCGCCGTCCGGCAGCACCGGTCTTCCGTGGCCGCGAGATCCGCTGCCCGGCCGGGTTGACCCTCGACCTTGTACAGGGCCCAGAGTGCGGGACGTGGAGAACGACATGCGCAGTATTGGCGAGCTGGCCCGCGACAGCGGCCTGGGCGTGAGCGCTCTGCGGTTCTACGACCGTGCCGGTGTGCTGGTCCCGGCGTGGGTGGATCCGGTGAGCGGGTATCGCTGGTACGAACCCGAGCAGCTCGAGGAGGCACGGCTGCTGGCCCGTTTGCGCCGGGCCGGAATGCCGCTGCCGGACATCAGGCTGGTGCTTGCCGGCTGGTCCGGCGCGGACACCGATCTGGTCCGAAATCTGCTCAGGGCGCACCTGTGCCGCCTCGAAGACGGACTGTCCGACGCCCGCAGGGAGTTCTCCGCACTCCGAGCACTACTCGATCACCGGGAGAACGCCATGGCTTCACTCCGCACCGCCACCGTCCAGCTGTCCGGCGCCGCACCCGAGCTGGCGGCCGCGCTGGACTCGGTCCGTTTCGCGGTGAGCACTGACTCTGAACTGCCGATGCTCGGCGGGGTCCTGTTCGACATCGAGGGTGGGAGCCTGCACGTCGTGGCCACCGACCGGTACCGCATGGCTGTCGCGCGGGCCCGTACCACCGGGCACGACGGGAGCCGGGTGCAGTCCATCGTGCCCGCCTCGCTCGTCGACGCGATGCGGGCGCTGTTGGACGGTGAGGGACCCGTGCGGCTGTCCGTCGACGGCGGCCGAGTGACGCTGGAGTCGGGTGACAGGCAGGCGGCGGGTCACTGCCTCGACCACGACTTCCCCGACTACCGTCGTCTTCTCCCGCGGGACGCCGGGCGCCGTGGCGTCGTCGAGGTGGCGGCCTTCCGGCAGGCCCTGGAGACCGGTCCGGTCCGTTGCGGAGAGGACGGAGCCTGCGACCTCAGCGTGCTCCGGGTCGAGGACGGCGGCACCGTGACCCTGTGCGCGGACGGTGACGCGGATCCGAACCGTGTCGCCGTCAACCGCCGGTTCCTGCTGGACGCGTTGGTCGCCGGGGCCCGGGACCGGCTGGTTCTCGAGTTCGGCACCCCCACGGCACCCATCGCGATCCGTCGGCCTGACGACGAGACCACCTTCTCGATCCTGATGCCGGTCCGCCTGGAGGACTGACGGTCCGCTCGCCCCGATCCGGCCCGCCCGTTTCGTCGGACGCGGCCGGCCCGGGGCGCCGGGCGAGCCCACCGGCCCGTGGCACCGCCGCCCCCTGACACGGGGACCCGACCGACGGGACGACGCCGGCCGGACCCGCGCAGCCTCACATCCGGGACTTGAGCACGTCGACCTCGCAGCCCGGCGCGAAGGGGTCGAAGCCGTGCTCGGTCAGCCAGCGGACCACCAGCAGGCTTCGCAACGACCACCACCCGCGGATCACATCGAGGTCGACGTCGGTGCCGTAGCCGGCGATGACGTCGTCGAGGTGCTCCTCGTGTCCGAGCGTGAAGGTGGCCAGGTCGTACAGGGCGTCGCCCTCGCCCGCCTCGGACCAGTCGATGATGCCCGTGACCTCGTCGCCGTCGACGAAGACGTGGGCGATCTGCAGGTCGCCGTGGGTGAACGCCGCAGTCCACGGCCGGAGCGCGGCCTCGGCCACCTGGCGGTTGCGGGTGACCAGGTCGGCGGGCAGCACGCCGGTCGTCACGAGCGCCTCGCACTCGTCGTCGAGTTCCGCCGTCAGCGCGACGACGCTCCGCCCGGCCCGGACCGGCAGGGGCGGCAGCGGTGCGTCGTGCAGCTTCCGGATGGCGGCGCCCGCGGCGGCCCACGCCGCCGGTGACCCGGTCGAGGGCCCGCCGAGGCTCCCCAGCGTCTTTCCCGGGAGCGCGGCGAGCGCGAGCACGGGCGGCTTGCGCCACAGGACCTCGGGGGTCGGGACCGGTGCGAGGGACATCGCCTCGACCTCGACGTCGATACGCGCCTGATCGGCGTCCACCTTCAAGAACACGTCGCCGACGCGCAGAGTCGCGCGCTCGGAATGTGCGACGACGACTTCGACCTCGTCCATGGGCGCCCAGTATCCCGGGGACGATCGCCGACGTCGCCGGATTTATCGCGTGCGATCACGCGGCCGCCCGCGCCCCGCTGCTGCCAATGCCTTTCCACCGGCACACGCCAGATGGCTCTCGCCGATCCCGGCCGGCCCTGTGAGAAGTACCGGATCACCCTCTACCAGCGATCAGCCCAGTTCGTGGGCACTGTGCTGCTGAAGCGCGGATCCCGGGACGGCTCGCGGCCCCGGCTCCACGGCCGGTGGCGGGTACGGAGAGAAGTATTTCGTGACATCCGTCACAGCCGACCGCGATCTAGCCGTGCCGGATAGTAGAAACCCCTCTGCCGACATATGGGATTTGTCCGTCTTGGCACGCGAATGCATCGCGCCCGGCCCCGTGGCTTCGCGCCTGCGAATCGCCTCCATCTGTTGTGCACGCGCGCAGGGGTTCTGACGGGCCGACAGAATCTCGCGGATCCCCCGTAAGCCGGGCCCGGGTGGCCCACTCCCACGGCAAGGGCCGGGAGATCCTACGAAGCGGCCTAGTAGCGGGGCCCTTTGCGCCCTCTGTAAAGGCGTCCTAAGAATGACGATCCGCAGGACGCAGCAGGACGCCGCCGCAGCTCAGGAGCGGGTTACACATGGGTAAACATCGCAAGAACACGCATTACCGGCGGATAGTCATCGCTGCCGTCGCCGTGGGCACCGTGGGCATTCCGTCCGCCGCCGTGGCGTGCACCGACTGGCCCGGCGGCGGTGGACACCGGTCCGTCGCCGCCGCGAACAGCGCGGCGGACAGCGCGTGGAACGAGAAGGGCTGGTGGAACGACGCGACCTGGGGCCGCCCCTGGAACGCCGGCCCGGCCGGCGAGCCCTCCTCGGCCGTGCCGGCCGCCACGAAGACTCCGACCGCCTCCGCGAGTGCCACCAGGACCCCTCACGCGTCGGCGGGCGCCGGGAAGACCACCGCGCCGAAGCGGAAGGCCGCCGCGTCGAAGCGGAAGCCCTCGGCGCCTTCGCACACCGCACGGACCACCGCTCCCAAGCCCCGCGTCACCGCCTCGCCCAGCACCCGGAAGCCCACCACGGCCCCGTCCACGGCCCCCAGTCCCTCGAGCACTCCGAAGCCCACCGCCACGGCGTCCGGGGCCGTCGCCCGCGTCGTGGAACTCGTCAACGCCGAGCGCGGCAAGGTCGGTTGTTCGGCCCTGACCCTGAACACGACGCTGTCCAAGGTCGCGCAGGCGCACAGTGAGGACATGGCGCGTCACCAGAACATGTCGCACACCGGGTCCGACGGCTCCGCCCCGGGAGACCGGATCACCAGTGCCGGGTACACCTGGAGCGCCTACGGCGAGAACGTGGCCTACGGCTACGCCTCTCCCGAGCAGGTCATGGCGGGCTGGATGGCGAGCCCCGGCCACAAGGCCAACATCCTCAACTGCGCGTTCAAGGAGATCGGCGTCGGTCTGGCACAGCCCGGCAGCTACTGGACCCAGGACTTCGCCACGGCCCGCTGAGCGCGGGGACCGCCTTCTCCGGGCTGGTCAGAGCGCGGGGCCGAGACGGAACCGGTCGACCCTGCCCCTGATCGTCCGGGCGACCGGCCGGCGGCCCCGGTGGGTGCCGGCCGGTCAGGCTCCGGCGAGACGGGGGAAGAGGCCCTTCGCACTGCCGTGGTTGATCGCCTCCGGCTGCCCCTGCGCGAAATCCTCGTAGCCGTCCAGCACGGCGTCGAGCAAGGCGCCGGGCTCCTCGGGCACGAAGGGGAAGTCCGGCAAGGGGCTGGGCATGCCCTCCAGCATGGGTGTCGGCGGCGCGTCGGGGTGGATGAAGAGCACGGCGGCGCGGGCGTCGAGCTCCGCCCAGAGCGGCTGGTACGCCGTGTCGCCGAGCTGGCGCTCTCGGACGTGGGACATCAGGACCACACCGTCGGCGTGCAGTTCGTCCAGCGCGTACGCCGCCTCTCCGCCGCGTACTCGATGACGCCACGGGCGACCGCGCGGGCCTGCGTGTCGTCGCCGAAGTGGGTGCCGGGTGAGCTGATCGAGAGGATGCCGGTGGCGATCGAGCGGCGGTCCGTCGCCGCGATCGCACTCGCCGCGTCCCAGGCGGGCGTGGGCCGACCGCCGGCCGTCACGCCGTTCCGGTCCGTCGTCTCCCGGTAGGCGGGCGGGACGAGGTGCTGGTGGACGTCGATTCGGTACGGAGCGGACATTTCAGCTCGCTTCCCAATATTTGGCTCGCTAGGTCTGGGTGGACGCTCTGGAGGAGTTCGGCCAGAACTTCGACGAGCACCTGAGGGGAATCGACGACCCGGCCGAGCTGGTCGCGGCGGGATTCCGGCTCAGTGCGCGCCTGACCGTGTCCCACCCGGAGCTGATGCAGATCGTGCGCCGCCGCGGCCTCGGCCACATCCACTCGGACAACGGCCTGGCCTTCCGCGCGATGCGCGACCTCCAGCGCGGCATGTCCTGCGGCCGCTTCACCGCCGTCGACCCGGCCGTCGCGCTGTCGGCGCTGGGCGGAACGCTGCTGTCCCTGGTGGAGCTGAGGTTCGCCCGCCCCGACCTGGACGGCGACGAGGCCGCGGTGAGTTTCGCCGAGCTGGTCCTGCGCATGCTGGGCGTCCCGGCGGACGACGCCCACGAGGTGGCCCGGCGCCCGCTTCCCGACCTCGACTGACCGAAGGACGCCCGCAGGCAGGTGCCCGGCGCCGCCCGCGTGTGCGTGGTCACCGGTCACCGGCCACCCGTTCACAGCGGCCGCGAATAGGCCGCAACGCAGCACTTCCGTGCAGCGGAGATGTACCTATCCTCGTCCCAGGGCTTTGACGTGGAGCCCTGTCGGCAGTTGTCGCTCGACGGACCGAGGAAGCGTGACGCAATGACCAGCCGACTCGACGCACTCTCCTTCGAGGCGCACCAGCCGGACCGTCTCGCGCACTTCTGGTCCGGTGTCCTGGACCTGGCGCCGGCCGACGATTCCTCCTACGCCGTCACCCTGATGTCCGGGAACGACGCCGGATACCGTCTGCGGTTCCGGCCGGCCCGGACGCGGAAGGTCGGCCGGAACCGGCTGCACTTCGACCTGACGAGTTCCTCACTGGAGGACCAGCAGGAGACCGTGGCACGGGCGCTCGGCCTCGGCGCGCGGCACGTCGACGTCGGCCAGGGACCGGACGCCCTGCATGTGGTGCTCGCCGACCCCGAGGGCAACGAGTTCTGTGTCAGCGAACCCGGCAACGGTTTTTTCGCCGGCTGTGGTTTCATCGGGGCGCTCGCCTGCGACGGTTCGCGGGCCGTGGGCTACTTCTGGAACGAGGCGCTGGGCTGGCCGCTGGTCTGGGACCAGGACGAGGAGACCGCCGTCCAGTCACCGAACGGCGGTACGAAGATCACGTGGGGCGGTCCGCCGTTCATGCCGGACCCCGGCAAGGACCTGCACTTCGACCTCGCGCCTGACGGCGATCACCGGGCGGAGACCGAGCGCCTGCTCTCCCTCGGAGCCAAGCGTCTCGATCCCGCCCGCGCCGAGGACGGCGCGGTTCTGCTCGCCGACCCCGACGGCCACGCGTTCCGCGTGCTCACGGGACAGTGAAGCCCGACCTGCCGGGAGCCACGGCCGGCGGTTGCCGCGGCGCGGGCCGGCAGCTGCGGTGACGGTCGCCCGCCGCGTGTCACTCGAGATCCACGTCCGACGTGCGGCGCACGCCGGACGGTCCGCCGCGGCCATGATGCCGGCCCCCGACCCCGCGGCCACGCCGTGCGGACGCGGGCTCTCCACGTCCACCTGCGTGGCGGCTCACGACGTGCCGGGCGAGTGCGCGAGCTGCAGGCGTGGCGCCGGCGGCAGAGGCGCGGGCGCTTCCGTCCCGGGCGCGGCACGGAACGCCTCGATCACGTAGGCGGCAAAGCGACGGGAGGCCGTGACACGGGCGGCAGGCGGCGCCTCCTGGACGCCCCGGTGGGCCATGAGCATGAGGATCAGGTCGTCGACGACGAAGCCGGCACGGAGCCGGCCGGTCTCCTGGGCGCGACGGGCCAGTTCGGCGACCGCGCGCAGCGTCCGTTCCCGGTCGGCGGCGAAGTCCAGCGCCTCGGGGAAGGCCGCCATGAAGGAGTCGGCGAACCCCCGGCTGTGCGCGTGGAGTTCGCAGATGCGCTCGACCAGGCTCCGGAATCCGCGCCACGGGTCCGTGTCCGTGAGGGCGTCGCGGACGGCGGCGTGGCAGGCTCGCCGCTGCTCGGCGAAGGTCTCCGCGATCAGTTCCCGCTTGGCCGGGAAGTGCCGGTACAGCGTGGCGGGGCCGACACCTGCCTGCCGGGCGACCTCGCGCATGGGCGCGCCGAGGCCTTCCTCGCCGAACACCTCGCGGGCCGCGTCCAGGATGCGGGCCCGGTTGTCGCGGGCGTCGGAGCGCAGCGTGTGAGGCAAACCGTCGGTCATGGTTTCTCACTTTAGCCAACCGGACAAGGGCGTCCGTTACGGTCCGACGGCGGTGTCCACCGACGTGAGGAGCAGAGATGAAAGCCGTCGTCATCAGGACGTTCGGAAGCCCCGACGGCCTGGAGGTCGTCGACCTCCCCGTGCCCGTCCCTGCCGCGGGACAGGTGCGGATCGCCACCGAAGCGATCGGCGGGGGCGGTGTGGACGCCGTGATCCGGCGCGGAACACTCGCCGCATACGGCTTCCGGGAGGGACACCTGCTCGGCAGTGAGGTGGCGGGAACCGTCACCGCGGTGGGAGAGGGCGTGGACGCCTCGTGGAAGGGGCGCCGGGTGTGGGCGTTCACCGGTCTGTCCGGCGGGTACGCCGAGCAGGCCGTCGCCTCGGTCGAGGACGTCCTCGCGCTGCCCGGCGGCCTGACCGGCGCCGACGCGGTGGCTCTCGGCGGCTCCGGCGTGGTCGCCCACTTCGCCCTGGAGCGAGCCCGCTTCGCGCCCGGCGAGACGCTGCTCGTGCGCGGTGCGGCGGGCAGCATCGGGATCACGGCGGTCCAGCTCGCGGCCGGTGGCGGTGCCGGCGCGGTCGCCGTCACCACCTCGTCGTGGGAGCGTGGTGCCCGCCTGCGGGATCTGGGCGCGACCCATGTCCTCGACCGCTCCGGCGAGGGCGGCCCGGACGCGCCGTCGGGCTTCGACGTGGTGATCGATGTCGTGGGCGGTCCCCGGCTTCCCCTGTTCCTGGACAGTTTGAACTCCAACGGGCGGTACGTGGCTGTCGGGGTGGTCGGTGGGCAGCCGCCCGCGGACTTCGGTACGCGGCTGACGGACGCCTTCCGCAAGTCGCTGTCGTTCGCCACCTTCAGCTCCGACACCGTGCCCCGCCCCGAACGGCAGGCCGTGCGGTCGTCCCAGTTCGCCGATGCCGCGCGCGGGGCCCTGCGCACGGTCGTGCACGCGATGATGCCGCTGGACGAGGCGGTGCTTGCCCACCGCGAAATGGACGCGGGCACCGTGTTCGGCCGGGTCGTCCTGGTGCCCTGAGCCGGGCCGCCCGGCAGCGGCCTCCTCGCCGAGCCCTCCCCCTGCCCGTCACGGTTCCGGTTAGGCCGCGGGCCGTGCCGCATCCCCCACGCGCGCACCGGTCTGCCGGGCACGGGCGATCATGCGGGTGGTACCGACCAGTCCGGCGGCGCCGGCCAGACCGTGCCGGAGCACCTCGGAGGGGTCACCTCCACCGCCGGCGCGCACGGCGTCGGCGAAGTGGTGCATGTCCTTCTCCATCAGCAGGTGCACGTGTTCGGCCAGCTCCGGGGTGAGGTCGCTGCCGAGGGAGCGCAGCGCGGCGCTGCCACCGCTGCTGGCGTTGATCACGTCGATCAGCGCGGGAAGGTCCAGGCCGGCCTGCGCCGCCAGACCGAGGACGTCCTCGGCGTTCTTCATGTTGGTGATGGTCAGCGCGTTGTTGAACAGCTTGGCGAGCTGACCTCCGCCGACCGGCCCCATCAGCGTGACGGTGTCACTGAACGTGTCGAACACGGGGCGCGCCATTTCGCAGGCGTCCTCCGATCCCCCGGCGAAGGTGGTCAGGGTGCGGGCACGGGCGCCGGGGCTGCCGCCGCTGACGGGTGCGTCGAGGTAGACGCCTCCGGCCTGGGCCACGTGCTCGCCGAGTCGGACCGCCTCGGCGGGGTCGCCGGTACCGTGGTTGACGATGATCGTTCCGGGGGTGATGGCGGCCAGCAGCCCGTGCCCGTCCAGCACATCCCAGACGTCCGCGTCGTCGCGCAGGCACAGTCCGATCAGCTCGGTGGACGCCCCCAGCTCCGCCACGGTGCCGTGCACGGTGTGCGGCACCCTCTCCACCGCCGAGAGCGATGCCTGGCGCCGCGCCCACACGTGCAGCGCGAAGCCTCGCTCGCCGATCGCTTCCGCCATGGGCCCGCCCTGGTCACCGAGACCGATGAAACCGACCCTGCTGATCGTCGTCGTCATTGCGATGTTCTTTCCTTTGGTCATGACGGTTCGGGTGAAGGCGGGCGAGCCGCGCCCCCGGCCCTTCAGCGGACGATCTCGCTCGCCACCTGCCACAGGCGCTCGGCGTTCGCCGGGTCCAGTGCGTAGGGGGCCACGCCGGGGACGCCCGGTCCGGTGGGCCGGGCCGGGACGAGCGGGGCCTCGTTCACGTCCTCGAAGTAGCGGCCGCCGATGCCTTCGACCAGTGGGGAAGCGGCGAGGAACACGGTGGTCGCGGCGCCCTGCTCCACGGTCTTGCGGTACGGCTCGGGGGTGCGCAGGCCTCCGGTGTGGCGCTGCAGGTTGGTGGCGATGGCGCCGGGGTGCAGCGCGTTTGCCGTGATGCCGTCGCCGGACCAGCGGCGCTGCGCCTCGACGGCGAGGAGGATCTCGGCGGTCTTGGACTGGCCGTAGGCGGCGAGCGGGTCGTAGGGGCGGAAGCGGAAGTCGATGTCGTCGAAGACCACGGGCGAGTAGAGATGGCCCGCGGAGGAGACCGAGACCAGGCGTGCCCCGTCGCCGTCGGCGAGAGCGCGGTGCAGGCCGAGAGCCAGGGCGAAGTGCCCCAGGTAGTTGGTTGCGAACTGCTGCTCGTGCCCGGCGGTGCCCCGCTCAAGTTCCGGGGGCATCATGATGCCGGCGTTGTTGATCAGGATGTGCAGCGGGCCCTGCCAGGCGGCGGTGAACGCCCGCACCGATTCCAGGTCGGCCACGTCCAGGCGGGCGACATGGATCTCCTCGTTCCCGGTGGTCCTGCGCAGATCGGCCGCGGCCTGCTCGCCCGCTGCCGGGCGGCGGACGGCGAGAGTGACCTCGGCCCCGTGGGCCGCCAGGGCGCGGGCGGTCTCGACGCCGATGCCCGAGTTGGCTCCCGTGACGATCGCCCGCCTGCCGGACAGGTCGACGCCTTCGATCACCTCCGAGGCGGTGCTGGTGCGGTGGAACGGGGTGGTGAGCATTTTCGACATATGACGCATTCCTCTGGTCGTCGCAGTGCTCCGCCAGAGTGCGCCGAGCACGGTGGACCGCACCAGGACGGGATGGGACTGGGACTGGCAGGGCCACCCACCAGCCCGGAACACGTCCGTACGCTGGAAACATGACAGCCGCCGGAGACGCGAACGCCCTGGGCCGGTATCTGCGCGCCCGCAGGGAACTGGTCCAACCCGACGACGCCCGGGACACGGCCAACCGGCGCGTCCCCGGCCTGCGGCGCGAGGAGGTCGCCTTCCTCGCCGGGATCAGCTCCGACTACTACAACCGCCTGGAGCAGGGCCGCGACCGGAACCCCTCGGAGCAGGTCCTGCGCAGCATCGCCCGCGCCCTGCGACTGGACGAGGAGGCGACGGCGTACCTGCTGCAGATCGCCACCCGCAAGAGCCCGCGCCGCAGACGGCCCCGCAGGCCGGAGAAGGCCGGCGACGGCATCCGCACGCTCATCGACTCGTGGCCGCTGACCCCGGCGTACGTCCACGGCAAGTACATGGACGTCCTGGCCGCCAACAGCCTCGCGATCGCGCTCTCGCCGTTCAACGCGCCGGGACACAACGGCATCCTGGCCGCGTTCCTGGAACCGGAGATGCGGGAACTCCACGAGGACTGGGAGGACATGACCGCCCGGGTCGTCCCCTACCTGCGCTCGGTCGCCGGCGCGGACGTCGAGGACCCGCGCCTGGTCGAGATCGTCGGCGAACTCTCCCTGCGCAGCGAACGGTTCCGTGCCCTCTGGGCAAGGCAGGACGTCAAGCACAAGACCACCGGCGTCAGCCTGCTTCGTCACCCCCAGGCCGGCCCTTTGGAATTGCACTACGAAAAGCTGCTGCTCCCGGGCACCGACGGGCAGACCCTGATCACCTACCACGCGCAGCCCGGCAGCGCCACCGAAGAGCGGCTGCGCCTGCTCGCCAGCATGAACGCCTCCGGCCAGGCCACGGCGCGTGTCCCACGGCGTCAGTCAGCCTGACCGGCACTCCCCTCACCTGGACGATCCGGCGGGTCATCTCCCTGCCGCCGGCCCACCACCAGGGAATCGAAGCTCGAAGGCGGCGCGGCCCTCGTCGGTGCCGAGTCCGTGGATGGTCGGGACTTCGCCCGGCATGCTCGTGATGTGCAGGCCGGGCGGCATGTTCATGGTCCGGCCGTGGGGGCGGTCCCGTCGGCCGGGCCGCGGATGCGTTTCTCGATCCCGTCGCGGGCCGCCGTACGGCGTCTGCGCCCTGTCCGGCCGGATCCTGGAGCCCCAGTCGAGGTAGCGCCAGCCGCTCGAGGGTGGCGGACAGCGCCCAGCAGGAGGCCCAGGTGCCCGTCGCTCGCAGTCGATCAGACCGGCCGCCGTTCTCGTCCTTCTGTCCGAGAACCACAAGCTCTGGCTTCGACATGCGTCTATGTTGACAATCTTCTATCCAGGACGCAAGCTCGCATTGACAGACATCAATGCAAGCCGATGGGAGCCCGCCATGTCCCGCGCTCAGCTCGCCCTGCGTGTCAGCGACCTGGAGGCGTCGATCAGCTTCTACTCGAAGCTGTTCGGCACCGAACCGGCCAAGCGTCGCGAGGGATACGCCAACTTCGCCATCACCGAGCCCCCGCTCAAACTCGTCCTGATCGAGGGCGGCCCCGGCGAGGAGACCCGGCTCGACCACCTCGGCGTCGAGGTCGATTCCACCGACCAGGTCGGCGCCGCCACCACTCGGCTCACGGAGGCCGGCCTCGCCACCTTCGAGGAGAACGACACGTCCTGCTGCTACGCCCTCCAGGACAAGGTGTGGGTGCACGGCCCCGGCAAGGAGCCGTGGGAGGTCTACGTGGTCAAGGCCGACGCGGACACCCTCGGCAGGAGCGCCGGCCCGGCCGCGACGGGCGACGGCTGCTGCACCGGCCAGGACGCGGAGGAGACCGCGCCCACAGCCGGCGGATGTGCCTGCGGATAGCGAGCCGGACGGCCTGACCGGCCGGCCCAGGTCCGCCCGAGGGCTTCGCCCACCGGATACGCGGCGGCCGACTGCCCCCGGTCCCGTGGCTTGCCGGTGCCAGAACGCCTCTTCGTGGGCTTCGGGCCGGAAGCGGGCCGGTGCCCATGGCCCTCTCCGCGGATGAGGGGGTGGGGCTCCACGGCCTGCAACATGGTCCCGAGGTGGCTCCCTGGGACCTTTGGGCCCCCTGGACCGCGGACCTCGAAGGTTCTCTGACCGGTCTCGCTCCACCGGCCAGACCGACAGGCACCCCTGACAACGCCCCTTGTCAGGTCGTCGGCCAAAAGAGCGCGGTGAGGACCGCGGACCGCACCGTGACCGGGGTGCCACCGTTGTTGAAGAGACGGACACGCATGCCGCGGCCGGCCGCCAGGTGCTTGGTGAGCGGGGTGACATGGAAGGTGTCGCCGCGGGTGCCGACGGCCTCGTCGATCGGGTGGTCGGCGATGTGCCGCTCACCCTCGTACTCGGACATGCGGACCTGGACGGTCTCGCCCACCGGGAGTCCGTTGATGCGCAGGCTGACCGAGCCGGTGAACCGACAGGCGCCGCGCACGAACACGCTCCCGCCGGCGGCGTGCTCGTTCGCGGTGTCGTTCCACTCCGTGGTGAACTCGATCGAGTCCCAGGCGCCGGGCGCGAGTTCGTAGGGCTTGGCGATACCGAGGTTCACTTCGTCGGGCACGGGGTCCTCCTCGATGGTGCTCGCCGTCGTACCCGCGGCCCAGGCGCGCAGGGCGGCCTCGGAACGGTAGGCGATGGATCGGTCCAGCGGGGTGCTGGTGAACTGCCACAGCAGCGGCGTCCGCCCGGCCGGCCGGGGCTGTGCGGCGGTCTCGGCGCGCGGGTAGTCGGCGGCGCCCCAGGGATAGGCCGGGTACCACAACGGCAGGCCGTCGGGGACGTGACCGGCGGCGAGGTCGTCACCCGAGGTGTAGATCCCCACCCGCTGCTCGGGGAAGGCGGCCCGCACGGCCGCGGTCCAGGTCGTCACCCAGGCCCGGATCTGCGCGGCGGAACGGCCCGCGTAGTTGCGCCGGTCGGGATAGACCTCCAGATCGAGCCAGTGCGTGTACAGCGGCTGTACGGCCGCGTAGGGCCGGGCGGCGCCGATGTAGTTCGCCGCCTCGGCCTGTGGATCCTGGTTGGGCCAGGCGAAGTGATAGGAGCCCGGGAGGAGTTGGGCGGCGACGATACCGGAGATGTGCCGCGCGAAGCGGCTGTCGTGGCTGTGCTCGCCCTCGCTGGCCTTGGCGAAACCGAAGGCCACGCCGTCCCGTCTGTGCGCTGCCCAGTCCTGCGGGACCTGATGCTCGGAGACATCGATGCCGCGGCACGTGGACGGAGTCATCACACACCGCCTTCCGTCGCGCGGACGGCCTCGGACGGGACGGCGTCCGCCGCGGCCGCCCAGGCGCACCGGATGTGGTGACGGAGGGCGTCGCGGTCGGGCCGCGGGGCGCGGACGCAGATGGTTCGGGGCTTGGGCATGGTCGACTCCCTGTGCTCAGCCATGGATTGACCACGCTTACACCCTCTCGGGGGGAACACGCGGATAAGAGCACATTTGTGCCGCGATTGGATCTTGCGTTTCGGAGACCGCCCGGAAGTGGTCAGACCGTTGTCGAGTACGGTCGGTCGCGAGTCCAGCACCCGGTCACCAGGTGGCGGTAGGACCACCCCCCGTCCGGTGTTCAGGCCCAGCGACGAGCGTCGCCGAGAGCGACAAGGTGGATGTCGTCGGCAACGAGCCGACGGAGAACCCAGCAACGGACGCCCCGGGGGAGACCCATGAACGAAACCATCGCCAGGCGCCTGACAGGCCTCACGGGCATCGCCGCCGCGACCGCCTTCATCGTCGAAGTGCCCCTGTACTTCATCTACTCCGGCCCACCGCCGGACTCGAACGTCCTGGCCAGGCTGCTGATCGGAATCGTCGCACTGGCATTCCTGACCGTGTTCGTGACGGCCTTCCGCGAACTGGTCAAGCTCGTGAACCCCGGGTACGAGTGGGTCGGCACGATGGCCTTCGCCACCGGACTTGTCTACGCGACGATCACCCTGGTCTCCAGCGGTCTGGAAGCCGGCGCGGTCATCGCCGCCGACCACCCGATCGACCCGACCGTCGCGGTCAGCGGCACCTACATCCTCTACGGGGCGATCGGCCGCCTCATGCTCGCGCTCTTCTTGATCACGTTGGGCTACGGCGTGTGCCGTACCGGCCTGCTGCCACGGTGGACAGGCCGCTCGGCCTACGTCCTGGCCACGGCCAACCTGGTCTTCGTACCGTCCCTGTTCTTCGGCAACGACCCCGCACACTTCTACGCGGCGAACGGCTGGGGCACCACGGCCCTGATGGGCGCGATCCTCAGCTACTGGCTGCTCGCCGTGGGCATCTCCAGCTACCGCAGTGCCGCACTGCGTGCACCCGCCGGCCTGCCGGCCCTGCATCACTGACGCCGCCCGCGCAGGAGACCGACGCGGTGCCCGGCCCCCGGGCCGGGCACCGCAACCTACCCGGTCGCGCCCACGGGTGCGCCCCCGGTGCGTTCGCCCCGGCAGATGGCTGGAGTAGGGCCGGCCCGAACGGGCATCCGCTTGTTCGGGCTCGTGCCGAGGCCCGTGACATTCCGTTTTCCGGCCCAGTGGGGGGATCTGCCGTGATGGTCGACGACGTACCGGTGCCTTCGGCTCAGGACACCGCGCCCGGCGACACCGCGGCGCGCAAGCAGCGCCTGCGCCGCCGCCTGGAGCGGCTGATCGGCGTGGCCGCCACCGAAGGCAACGAACTCGTACGCCTGCGCAACGGTGATGAGATCTTCCCCGCCATGCTCGGGGCGATCCGTGCGGCTCAGTACACCATCGACCTGATGACGTTCGTGTACTGGCGGGGTGACATAGCTCACGACTTCGCCGTCGCGCTGGCCGAGCGCGCCCGCGCGGGGGTGCGCGTGCGTCTGCTGCTCGACGGTTTCGGCGCCAAGGAGATCGAGGGGCAGCTGCTCGACCTCATGAGCACGGCGGGCGTACAGGTGGCGTGGTTCCGCAAACCCGTGTGGCTGTCGCCGTTCAAGCAGAACCACCGCTGTCACCGCAAGGCCCTCATCGTCGACGAGCACACCGCCTTCACCGGCGGCGTCGGCATCGCGGAGGAATGGTGCGGCGACGCCCGCAACCCCGCCGAGTGGCGCGACACCCACGTCCAGGTGCGCGGCCCGGCCGTGGACGGTGTGGCGGCCGCGTTCGCGCAGAACTGGGCGGAGTGTCACGACGAGCTCTTCGACGACCGTGACCTCTTCGCGGAGCACCCGCAGACCGGTTCGTCGGTGGTGCAGGTCGTCCGCGGTTCCGCGAGTATCGGCTGGCAGGACATGCAGACCCTCATCCGGGTCATGCTCACCTCCGCCGAGGAACGCTTCCGGCTGGCCACCGCCTACTTCGCCCCGGACACCTACTTCATCGACCTGCTGTGCGAAACAGCGCGGCGCGGTGTGCGGGTCGAGATCCTGTTGCCCGGGCCGCACACCGACCAGCGTGCCTGTCAACTCGCCGGCCAGCAGCACTACACACGCCTCCTGCGGGCGGGAGTGCGCCTTCGTCAGTACCAGCCGACCATGATGCACGCCAAGATCATCACCGTGGACTCGGTGGCCTCCCTCATCGGATCCACCAACTTCAACCGAAGGTCCATGGACCATGACGAGGAGGTCATGCTCGCGGTCCTGGACGAGACGTTCACCACCGCGCTCGACCGCGACTACGACGCGGACGTGCTGCGCAGCGCGGAAGTCGACTTGACGCGATGGAGACGCCGGCCGGTGCTGCAACGCGCCAAGGAGGCCGCGGTCACCCCCTTCCGGCGCTTCCTGTGAGCCGCACCGCCGTGAATCCTGGCTGCCCGTCAGACGGTGTCGGCGGAGGGAGGCGCGCCCGCAGGACGGGGAGGGGCCGCTTGTCAGGGAGCGTCACGGTGGAGGATGGTTGCTTTAGAGCAATGTTTCCGTCGAGTAAGTGAGGTGAGGGATTCGCGCAGCGGGTCCTCGATATTTGGCTTCCACCCAAGCGCAGACCGCCCAAGCAGCTCAGGACTTCCCCTGGGGAAGTGCCCCGTACCCCGTGCTGGTCGCCGACCCCCGTGGCACGCTCGTGCAGCGCAACGACGTCGCCTCCTCCCTCCTGCCCCGGGCCGAGCCGGGGGCACGTCTGGCCGACGTGGCCCCGCCGTGGCTCGCCGCGGCCCATCACGCGCTGTCCTCCCCCGGCCCGCGCACGGAGCCTGACCTCGCCGCCCCGCAGCCGCCGACCGGTGCGATCGACGGCCGTCACTTCGAGGCCCATCCCACTGTCCGTACCGACGGCACGGTGGCCTGGTGGCTGGTGGACGACACCGATCACCAGCTGGCCCGGGAGGCCCTGCGCGTGGAGCGGGAGCGCACGGCGTTCCTGGCGAAGGCGTCCAACACCCTGCTCTCCTCCCTCAATCTGGGGCGCTGCATGGACGTGACCGCCCAGTTGGCCGCCGAGAGCCTCGCGGACGCCGCACTGGCCATCGCGCCCTCGCGCGGCAGCCGACTGCCGGTGGTGACATGCCTGCGCGGCGGCACCCCCACCCAGACCCACGAGATGGTCGACCCCGACGAGGTGCCCGGTCTGGGCGAGGCACTGCGCGGGTTCCCGCCGGTCCCCTCCCGGTGGATCGACCCTGCCACGGCCCCGGCCTGGATGGTGCCGGAGGGATTCGGTGCGGTCGGCTCGATAGTGATCACGCCGCTGCCCGGCCACGGCGTGCCGGCCGGCGCTCTGGTGCTGCTGCGGAAGGCGAGGACCGCCGCCTTCACCGAGGAGGAGGAGGTCTTCGCCCGGCTCTTCGCCGCCCGCTCCGGCGCGGCGATGTCGGCGGCCCGCCTGTACGCCGAGCAGACGGCGATCACCGAGGTGCTGATGCAGGAACTCCTGCCGCCCGCCTTGCACCAGATCTCCGGGGTCGACTTCGCCGGCCGCTACCGCCCCTCGGCGGACGAGGAACGCATCGGCGGCGACTTCTACGACGTCCACCCCGCCGCCGTCGAGGGCGAGCCGTCCCTGGTGACGCTCGGGGACGTGTGCGGCAAGGGCCTGGAGGCCGCCGTCCTCACGGGCAAGATCCGCAATACGCTGCACGCGCTGCTGCCGCTGGCGGACGATCACCAGCGGATGCTGAACCTGCTGAACACCGCGCTGCTGAACTCCCAGCACACCCGGTTCGCGACCCTGGTGCTGGCCTCCGCGGCCCGCCGGGGCAGCGCGGTGGACGTGAAGGTGACCAGCGGCGGACACCCGGCTCCGCTGATCATCCGCAGGGACGGCACGGTGGAGGAGGTGGACACCCGCGGCACCCTGGTCGGCGCCGTACCCCACGTCCATGCCCGCACCGCCACGGTCGCTCTCGCCGCCGGTGAGTCCTGCGTGCTGTACACCGACGGGATCACCGAGGCGAAGGGGGGCCCGATGGGCGACACCCTGTTCGGCGAGGAGCGTCTCAAGCAGGCCCTGGCCGGATGCGCGGGCATGCCCTCGGAGGGCATCGCGGAGCACGTACAGATGCTGGCCGCGCAGTGGCTGGGCGACCGCCGTCACGACGACATGGCCGTCGTCGTCATCTCCGCCCCGCGCAGCCATCATCTGAGTGCGGTGAACGGGCACACCCGGGGCAGATTCACTGGATGAGCACCCGCACCGACGCCCCGCCCCGTTCCCCCGACAACGCCCGTCTCAAGCTGCTCGCCGAGCAGCTGTGGAGCACCGTCTCCGCCCGGGACGAGTACTCCGCCACCGAGGTCGTCACCCGCGCCCTGGAGGAGGGCGTCGACGCGGAGAGCGTGCTGCTGGACGTCATAGCCGTCGTGCAGGGGCAGGTGGGCGAGGAGTGGGCGGCCAACCGGATCAGCGTCGCGCAGGAGCACGCCGCGACCGCCATCAACGAACGGGCCGTCGCGGCGCTCGCGGCGCATCCCGTCGCCCGCACCTCACCCTCCCGGGGCCGGATCACGGTGGCCTGCGTCGACGGGGAGTGGCACGCGCTGCCCGCCCGTCTGCTGGCGGAGGTCCTGAGGCTGCGCGGCTGGCAGGTCGACTACCTAGGCGCCCAGGTCCCCACCCCGCACCTCATCTCCCACCTGCACACCACGCGGGCCGACGCGGTCGCCCTGTCCAGCTCGATCGCCACCCGTCTGCCGGCCGCTCACGCGGCGATCACCGCCTGCCAGGCCATCGGTGTTCCGGTCCTGGTCGGCGGTGCCGCCTTCGGCTCCGACGGCCGGTACGCCCGCTTGCTGGGTGCCGACGCGTGGGCCCCCGACGCCCGCTCCGCGACCGACCGCCTCGCGCGCGGCCCGCTGCCGCGCCCGCAGTTCGACCACCAGCCGGTGGACGACCTGCCGCACCTGGCCGACCAGGAGTACACGATGGTCGTCCGGAGCAGGGACACCCTGGTGCGGACCGTCTTCACCGCCCTGGAAGACGCGTTCCCCGCCATGCGCGCCTACGACGAGACGCAGCGCGAACGCACCGCGGAGGACCTCGCGCACATCGTGGAGTTCCTCGCCACCGCCCTCTACCTGGGCGACGAGACCGTCTTCGGCTCGTTCCTCACCTGGACCGCCCGGATCCTCGTCGCCCGCGGAGTGCCCGCGCAGTCCCTGCCGCCGGCGCTCGCCCTGCTCGCCCGTGAGCTGAAGGACTTCCCGCGGGCCGTCCGCATCCTCGAACTGGGCACCGAAGCCCTCACCACGACCGATCACATCACCGCCGCCGGGAACCACGTATGACCACGATGCCGATGCCTTCCAACCACCTGCGCCTGACCACGGCCGGCGCTCAGGACGAAGTCCGCATAGAGATCGACGGAGACCTCGACTTCGACAATGCCGGGCTGCTCCGGGACGAAGCCACTCGCCTGCTCACCGGCCGCCCCGGCGTGAAGCACCTGAGGCTGCACTGCGCGGGGCTCGGTACCATCGACTCCACCGGCCTGTCCGTCCTGCTGATGATCCATCGCAGGACCACGGCCGCGGGGGTGCGACTGCACCTGGAGGACCGGCCCGCGAACCTGGAACGCCTCCTCGACATCACCGGCACGCTCGACCTCCTCACCGCGCCGCCTCCCACCGGTACTCCGCAGGCCTCCGCGTACGAGGAGAACGTGGCCACGGCGCGCCCCGCCGGACCGGAAAGCTCCCTCTGACGTCCGCCGCCGGGCCGCCGGGTGCGGACATCCGCCGGCGACCGAGAAAGGGGCCCCACCCGTTGAGGTGAAGCCCCCCGACTGACCTGGCCTCGGTTCCGCTCAGGCCAGGGCGAACTTCTGGGCGCCGGAGCCGTTGCAGTCCCATATCTGCAGCCGCGTGCCGTTCGCCGTGGCACCCGAGGGCGAGTCGACGCACCGGCCGGTGGTCGGGTTGGACATCGAGCCGTCGGCGTTGGCGACCCAGTTCTGGTAGCCGCCGCCGTTGCAGGTGGCCAACTGGAGCTTCGTGCCGTTCGCGTTGACGCCGCCGGCGATGTCCAGGCACTTGCCGAGGGTGCGCAGGGTCTGGCCGCTCCAGGTCCACTTCTGGTCGAGGGAGGTCGCCTGCTGGCAGTCCCAGAGCTGGACCGCGGTGCCGTCGCCACCGGTGTCGTCACCGGACACGTCCACGCACTTGCCACCGGGCCCGTAGACCGGGGTACCGATGGCGAACTGCTGGGCGCCGGAGCCGTTGCAGTCCCATATCTGCAGCCGGGTCCCGTTCGCGGTGCCACCCGAGGGCGAGTCGACGCACCGGCCGCTGGTCGGGTTCCGCAGTGAACCGTCGGTCTGCCGCACCCAGTTCTGGTAGCCGCCGCTGTTGCACGTGGCGAGCTGCAGCTTCGTACCGCCGGCGCTGTCGCCGCCCGCGATGTCCAGGCACTTGCCGAGGGTCTGCAGGGTCTGGCCGCTCCAGGTCCAGTGCTGGTCCCGGGCCGCCGACTGGCAGTCCCACAGCTGGACCGCGGTGCCGTCGCCACCCGTGTCGTCACCGGACACGTCCACGCACTTGCCACCCGGACCCGTGATCGTCTGGCCCGTCACCGACCCGCCGCCACCGCCTCCGGAACCGGGCCCCTTGTTGTACACGGCCACCGAGTCGACGACCAGCTTGCCGCCGGAGACCGTGGCCGCGTTCGGGCCGCCGCCGAAGGCGTCGGGGAACCCGCCCCCGATCGCCAGGTCGTAGATGATGAAGAACGGGTGGTCGATCGCGTCGGCCCAGGTCGTCGCGTCCACCTGGTTTGCGTTGACGCTGAAGAAGTTGTTCCCGTCGAGGTAGAACCGGATCTGCTCCGGCGCCACCGAACGGTCGATCTCCACCGCGTAGTCGTGGAAGCCGGTCTGGCAGCCCGCGCAGGCGCCCTCACCCGAACCGATACCGGTCGACTCGTTGCACGGCCCGCCCGGGTTCACGCCGCAGTGGATGGTGCTGAAGTCGGAGCTGCGGCCGTTGATGTCCTCCATGATGTCGATCTCGCCGGACTTCGGCCAGGTCACTCCGTCACGCAGTGGTGCGCCGAGCATCCAGAACGCCGGCCAGTAACCCGCGCCGTTGGAGGTGTTGAGGTTGGGCTGTTGCAGCACGGACTCGATGCGGACGACTCCGCCGGCCGGGGCGCCGAAGGACGCCGACTGGGTCTCCACGCGCCCCGAGGTCCATCCGCTGCGTGCGTCGGAACCGGAGTGCAGGGCCTGGAGGACCAGATGGCCCTGACCGTCGTAGTAGACGTTCGAGGTGCTGTTGGTCATGGTCTCGATCTCACCGGTGCCGAAACTGCTCCCCGGTCCGGTGTCGTACTTCCACAGGCTCTGGTCGATTCCGGTGCCGGACGCGCCGCTGAAGTCGTCGCTCCAGGTGAGCGAGAAGCCAGACGGCGTCGGGGGCACCGCCGCCTGTGCGTCGAGCGTCGCGGTGACGGTGGCCGCCACCGTCAGCGCGACGACCGGAACCAGACTGAGGGTTCTTCTCCATCTGCCGCGCAGCGGCCTCGGGACGTTCGATCGCATGTACCTGACCTCCGAGTGAGAGAGGGTGAGGACGGCGAACAGGGCCTGTGACAGCACGACGGGCCGGCCCTGGTGCCGTGGGTCTGCCGTGGGTTCTCCGTGGCCCTACCCGAACTGCCAGAGATGGTCGGCGGTGCCGTTGTCGTCGAACTGCACCACGTGCGCACTGTTCGCGGTCGACATCAGATCGACGCCCATGACCTTGCCGGAGTTCTGGTTACGGATGCGGTACCAGCCGTCACCGTTGTCCACCAACTGCCAGAGATGGTCCGCGGTGCCGTTGTCGTCGAACTGCACCACGTGCGCACTGTTCGCGGTCGACATCAGATCGACGCCCATGACCTTGCCGGAGTTCTGGTTACGGATGCGGTACCAGCCGTCACCGTTGTCCACCAACTGCCAGAGATGGTCCGCGGTGCCGTTGTCGTCGAACTGCACCACGTGCGCACTGTTCGCGGTCGACATCAGATCGACGCCGAGGACCTTCCCGGAGTTCTTGTTGCGGATCAGCCGGTACTCGGCGACCGGCTGCCACGGGTGGCCGGTCGGTGAGGCGGTGGGGAACGCGGAGATCCGCAGCCGGGCGGCGCCCATCGGAATCAGCGTCACGGTCTCGACGGCGGCGGTGCTGCGCGCCGGCGAGTCCTGCACCGGGGCGACCACGTGCTGGCCGTCCGCCTGCCATTCGCCGATCTTCCGTGCGGGTGCGGTGATCCGTACCGGCGTCGTGTCACGGCTGAAGGGGTCGGCGGGAAGCGCGCCGCCGCTGCGACTGAACGTCCAGGTCCCGTCGTCCGGGGCGAGGCCGTAGTTCCACGCCGTGGTCGCGTGCACCTCGTACTCGGGGAACTGGGAGGTGCCGCCGTACTGGACGTAGTTCTCGCCGATGCTCAGCGAGTAGGTGAGCGGTCCCCGGTCGACCGCGGTGACTCCGTGGTTGCCGGTCCAGGTGCGCAGCACCGTCGACTGCGGGAAGCGCAGTGTCACGGTGTCGCCGCTGTTCCAGGTGCGCCGGACCACGCTCCAGGACGGGCCTGCCGACGCGGAGGCGGCGGCGCCGGCGACGGTGAGCTGCGGGGATCCGCACCAGCCGGGGATGCGGAGGTACAGCGGGAAGGCGAGCGGTTCCGGCGTGGAGACGGTCAGGGTGACCGTGTCGCCGAACGGGTAGTCGGTGGTCTCGGTGATGGTCACCGCGGTGCCGTCGGCCACCTTCGCGGTGACCTGGCCGGGTGCGTACATCGCTGCCGCCAGTCCCTTGTCGGGGGTGGCGAGCCACAGCTCCTCGGTGAAGTAGGGCCAGCCCATTCCGTAGTTGTGCGGGCAGCAGCGGTACTGGTCGACGCCGGGCATGAACGCCTGCATGGCGAAGTTGTTCTGGAACTGCCCCTGGGTCTTGGCGGTGTCGTCGAGGTCGACGCTGTTGGCGCCGGTGATGTAGTGGATGCTCTTTCCGGACGGATCGAGTGCCGCGGGCAGCGAGTTGAAGGCGAGGTCCTCGCAGCGGTCCCCCCAGACCGGGTCGCCGGTGATCCGGGTCAGCAGCTGGTGGCTGACCATGAACTCCACGATGCCGCAGGTCTCGAAGCCCTGCCGGGGGTCACCGAATCCGGGCCGCGCGTTCTCGTCGCCGGCGAATCCCCCGCCCGGGAACTGGCCGTAGGAGGTCATGACCGAGGTGTAGTTCTGGTACGCGGCCTGGGTGAGCGCGGTGGACGGCGAGCGCAGCGCGTACTGGGCGGGCTCGCGGAATCCCTGCGCGATGTTGACGTTGTGCAGCGACGGGAGGTTGTCGACCCAGTCGGCTCCGTTGGTGTGGATCTTGTCGGCGAGGGAGAGCAGGAACGAGTCGCCGGTGCGGTTGTAGAGCCAGAAGACGCTGTCCAGTCCGTCGCCCCAGCGCACCGACACCCAGCTCTGGTTGAACGCGGAGGGGCCCTGCGCGTTCATGAAGCGGAACAAGCCGGTGAGCAGGGGGACGATCCGGCTGTCCCCGCTGTACTCCTGCCAGTTGCGCAGCGCCCAGGTGAGCGGCAGGAAAGGCCAGAAGTCCGGGCCTCCGCCGAGCGAGGTGCGCAGGGCTGTCGGACCGAACCAGCCGTCGGACCGGCGGGTGGCCACGATCGCGTCGATCCATTGGCGGACGGCGGCCAGCGCGGTGGGGTCCTTGGTGAGGATCGCCAGGTCCACGTAACCGCGCAGCCAGTACGGGACTTCCTCCCAGCCGGTGTGCTCGGGGTGCACCCAGCCGGATTCGGACATCACCAGGAAGTGCGAGATCGCGGCGTACTGGCCGCACAGTCCGGCGAGTTGCTGACGCAGCCGGGCGTCGAGCCAGCCGCGCGCGGTGACCGCGCCGGGCGGCAGCCGCAGGAAGGCGGTGGGGGAGAGCGGCGCGGCGTTGGGCGAGTAGAGCCCGCCGGACGCGGGTGCCACGCGTGACGACGTCGTGGCGTCTGCGCTGCGAGTGCCGCTCGCCGCCTGCGCGGGGCCGGCCATGGAGAGCGGGAGTCCGCTCGCCCCGGCCGCGGTGAGCGCGCTGGCGACGAAGTGTCTGCGGTTCAGGGGCATGGGGGAGCCTCCTGGCACGGTCCGGGACGTGAGGGGGCCAGGGCCCGCGCGTTCAGCACCGGGGCGCCTGGGGCATTTCAACGTTGGAAAGCAGAGAACCAACGGGCATGAGAGCACGGACCGGGGGCCGTGTCCAGAGGTTGCGCGGGATCGGGGCAGTCCGGCACCGGCGAGTCAACTCCGGTTCGGCTGGCCTGATTTCCTCTCCGAACGCGCGGTACGGCTCTGCTGACGGCCGGTGCGGACGACAGCGCCGGGTGCCTGGCGGGAACGGACGACAGCGCCGGGTGCTGGCGGGAACGGGAGGTACAGCTGTCCGGGGCCGGACGGGCCCGCCGGTCGATCTCGTACCCGTCGGCCTCGTAGGCGGCCGTCGTGCGGTGGCCGGGTGGGGTCGCGGTGCGTGTGGCACCGGCGCCCGCACCGCGCGCGCGGCGGCCACGAGGGGGGGTTCACGGTCGTCTCCGCGCGTGCCGTGCCAGGCCAGGAGGCCGGCACCGACGGCCACAGCCAGGGCTTGCGGCGGCCCGGCCCCGGCTTGAGACCGTCGGCGATCGAATAGACAGTAAGAACCATGAACCGGCACCGACAACCATCGCGGCGCGCTCCGTGGATCGCGGGCGGAGCGGCCGTGGTCGCCGTGGGGGCCGGTTTGGCGACCTGGGCGCTGGTGTCGTCCGACAACGGTGGCAGCACCCCCCACGCGACGTCGTCACCCTCGGTGACGGCGTCCATATCGGTGCCGGTGCCGCCGTCGACGCCGAGTCCGTCCCCGTCTCCTTCGCCGCGGCCGTCGGCCCCGAGTTCACCGGCCTCGGCGACGCCGAGGCCGGCACACCCCCCGGCGCCCAGGCCGACCCGGACCGTACCGCCGGTGCCGAGCGTCACCCGGCCGGCGCCCCACCGAACGGTCCCGGCTCCCCCGCCGCCGGTACACACGCCGCCGACGAAGCCGGCGCCTCCCCACACGACGACGCCCAGACCGCCGGTGACCCCACCCGGACCCACCTCACCCCTGCCGACTCCACCCTCGGCGACCCCACCCCTGCCGACTCCACCCTCGGCGACCCCACCCCTGCCGACTCCACCTCGCCCGACCGCGCCTCGCCCGACCGCGCCCCTCCCGACCGCGCCCCTCCCGACCGCGCCCCTCCCGACCGCGCCCCGGCCCTCGCTGCTCCCCACGACGGCGCGGCCTTCGCTGCCGCCCACGACGGCGCGGCCCAGCCCGCCTCCGGTCACCTCGCGGCCCTCGCGGACACCGGTCGTGCCCAGGACCCCGGCCCCGACGACCACCGGCAATGCGCCGGGAACGACCACCTGGATCACGTCGTCGGAGGCGGTGGCCGCCGCCAAGCGGATGGCGGCGGCCCAGACGGTCGGCGACCCGGTCTGTTCGCTGTCGGCCGTGGGCCAGCCGAACCCGAACCTCGTGCCGCAGGGCCGGCGTATCGGCATCGGGCACTACGGCGACTACTGGTGCCTGATCTGGTAGCCCGCCACGGGCACAGCCACGTCTGGGTATACGTTCACACGACTGGGCTATCGGGCACCGGCCTGTCGCATTCCGCCCGCTGTCCCCTGATCGGCCGAACGCCGTCGGCAGGCTGCCAACCGATGACGTCGAGCGTTGGAGGTCGCACAGGACCGCTCCCTCGAGACGGGCTCCGGTGAGGCCGTGTGGTGGCGTGCCGGTGGCGACTCGGCCGAGGACAGCGCCCGTGAGAAACGCACCGCGCAGATCCGCGTCGCGGAGATCGCAGCCGGCGAGGTGCGCTCCCCGCAGTGAGGCTCCGCGCAGGTCAGCACGGATCAGATCGCAGAACTTGAACCAGCAGCCGTCCAAGTCGGCGTGGCGCAGGTCGGCCTCCGCGAACGAGCACCTGGTGCATCGCAGCTGCGAGGTCCTCGCCGCTCTGGGCTGAGCAGCGCTGAAGTACGGCGAGTTGTTGTCGGAGGGTGGGGGATGCGGCCAGGAACGCCAGCGTGCGGGCCGAGCCGGAAGCAGACTCGCGAATGGCCTGGGCCGTCCCGGTCGGGGCCATGCCCTGCTCCTCCTCTCGCTCGACGGCTCCCAGTTGAATCCGGTTGCCGCTCCGTGGCCGGGTGCGCATTCTGCTGGGATGCGCTTCTCCGTCAACATCCCGAACTTCGGTGACTTCGCCGACCCCCGTAACGTCGCCACCCTCGCGGCCGTCGCCGAACAGGCGGGCTGGGACGGGCTCTTCGTCTGGGACCACGTGCTGCACCGACACCACCAGGGGCGTCCCTTCGCGGACCCCTGGATGCTGCTGACCGCGGCCGCGCTGGCCACCTCCCGCATCCGGCTCGGCACCCTGCTCACACCGGTCCCCCGCTACCGGCTTCAGCAACTGGCCCGCCAGGTAACCACCCTGGACCACCTCAGCGGCGGGCGGGTGATCTTCGCTGCCGGTCTGGGCGGCCCGATCGAAGACGAGTACCGCAGCTTCGGCGACACCGCCGAACCACGTCTGCTCGGCGAACGGCTGGACGAGGGACTCGACCTGCTCGGCCGCTTCTGGTCCGGCGAGGCGGTGAACCACCACGGCCGGCACTACGAGGTCCGGGACGTGACACTGCTGCCCGCCACCGTGCAACGGCCCGCGCCGCCGGTGTGGATCGGGGGGTTCTGGCCGCGTCGCGCACCGATGCGACGAGCAGCGCGGTGGGACGGCGCGGTACCGCTCTTCGAGACAGCCCGGCACGGTCACGTCCCGGACACGGCGGAAGTACGCGATCTGGTCGGCTATGTTCGCAAGCACCGTACGACCGGGGCCGAGCGCCCCTTCGAGATCGTGCTCGGCGGAGCCACTCCCCCGGACACGGCGAAGGCGAGGGACGTGGTCGGTCCCCTGCACGACGCCGGTGCCACCTGGTGGGACGAACGACAGGTCCAGACCGGCCCGGACCTGGACCGCCTCCCTCCGGTGCTGCACCGGGTCGAGGCCGGTCCACCGGTGCTCTGAACCGCCGGTCGAGTTGGCGTGCCGCGTGGCCGGGAGACGGCCGGTGCGGTCGTCTCCCGGCCTGGCGGTCAGCCGAGGGTGACGGTCGCCGAGGCGGTCAGTCCGCCGGCGGTCACCTTGACGGTGACCTCGCCGGCGCGGACCGCCGTGAGTGTTCCGGCCTCGGGGTCGAGCAGGGCGCGGGTGTGCGAGCTCCGGCCGAGGTCCTTCGCCTCGGACGGCGACCGCACGACGGCGACCCCGTCGCTGCCCTCCCAGGTGACGCTCGCCGGGAACCGCAGCGGGAACCGCAGTCCGAACTCGCCGGTGATGCCCGTCGCGGCGAGGCCGCCCTTGGCGCCCACGGCGATCCGCGGCGGTGCCGACAGCTCGATGCCGTCGATCAGCGGCACGCTCTCGGCCTGGAGCCACTGCCGGGTCTGCGGGCTGGGCTCACCGGCCCTGACCCGGGCCGGCCGCGGGTCGACGGCGACGTGCATCCACCCGAAGAAGCCGCCCTGGTCGGGCGAGCTGTAGGGGGTCTTGCCGACGGCCGGGGTGTTGACCTCCAGCACGCCGTCGGTGCGGGTGACGGCCGCCATGTGCGCGTGGCCGGTGAACAGGGCGATCGGCTTGCCGGACTTCTCGCGGAAATCGGCGAGCCAGCGCTGGAGCAGTGCGGCCTCCAACTGGTCGGAGAGCTGCGAGGCGCCGGTTCCGGTCGGGTCGTGCAGCGGGTGGTGGAAGGAGAGCACGACGCCCGTCACCGTGCGGTCGGTGGCCGCCTTCTCCAACTCGGCCCGCAGGAGCGGCACCTGGTCCCAGTCCGAGGTGCGCATGTCGCCGGTGTGGGAGTCGAGCAGGATGAAGCGGGTGCCCTTGTGGTCGAGGATCTGCTTGTTGGGGCGGCCGGTCGCGGCGAGGAACGCGTCGAGTCCGCCGGTCGCCGACAGGCCCGCCTCGTGGTTGCCCGGCGTCCAGTACACCGGCAGGCCGGCCGGTACGTGGTCGTGCAGGAGGCCGTTGGCCAGGTCGAAGTCGGCGGGGTTGTTGTTGTCGACGAAGTCGCCGTTGACGAGGATGAAGTCGGGCCTGCTGTCGACCGCCTGCTTCAGCGCGATCGCGGCCTGCCGTCCGGAGAAGGAGTTCAGGCCCGCGGCGGCGCTGACGTGCAGGTCGGACAGGACCGCGAAGGTCCAGCGGTGGTCTGGCAGCCCGCCCGGTCCGACCACGTACGGGTCGGCCGTCGGCCGCTCGGAGTTGTCCGGCTGCTGTCCGACCTGCGCGGCGAGTCCGTCGAAGTCGAGCTGACCGGCGTTCTTGTTGGTCTGCGAGGTCTCGGCGATGTAGACGCGCAGCAGGGTCAGCGGCTCGGAGTAGCCGGCGGGTATGTCGCCGACGACGCGGCGCCAGCCGGTCCAGTCCACGACCGTGGTGAACGTGAACGGCACGTTCGTGGTGCCCTGCGAGGAGATCATGGCGCGCAGCCAGTGGTTGCGTCCGTCGCCGTTGACCCACAGGGCCAGCCGCCGGGTTCCGGCGGGCAGTGTGACCGGGCCGGCGCCTGCCACCGCGTAGGCCGCGGAGGTGCTGGTCTGACCGGTGAAGTCGTAGGTGAGCCGCAGGGCGTGGTTGTCCGCGGCGGCGCCGGGGCGGTCCGCGGCGGGGACGAACCCGACGGACGCGGTGCCCTTGGCGGCCAGGGCCGTCCACTTCTCGTCCGGCTCGAACTCGGCCAGGGACACGTCGAGCAGGCCGACCGTCACCGGGAGCCTGGCCGTCACTCCCTGCGCGGTGGCGGTGATGTTCGCGGCCCGTCCGCCGGCGTCCGCGTCGCCGGTGATCTGCAGGCTGCCGTCGGTGCCGGCCTTCACGGTGAGCAGGGTCTCGTCGTAGTCGAGTTCGACGTCGCGCGGCGCGACCGGGGCGTCGAACCCGTCGGCGTCGTAGCCGGTGAGGTGGACGCGCGCGGTGGCCCCGGGGTCGATGGTGACCGCGCGCTGGGTGAACGCGAGCCGGTGCAGGTCGCCCAGCACACGCACCTCGTAGCGGCCCTCGCTGGAACCGCTGCGGGCGCGCAGCGTGCCCGCGCCGGGACGGCCGGCGCGGAAGATTCCGTCGCGCACCTTGCCCAGCGGGCCGGGGTGGGTGCTCCACCTGACCGAGTCGTGGTGCAGGGGGACGGGCGCCCAGGTCTCGTCGTAGCCGGCGGCCGCGAGGTCGAGCGTGAGCCCGGTGATCACCCGGTCGGCCTGCGGGCGTACGTCGATGCCGCGCAGCCGGCCCGATCCCTCGGGGCCGAACAGGCCGACGCCGTTGGGCACCGGCCGCTCGTTGCCGTCGGAGGGGGTGTTGACGACGCTGACGGCGGCGTCACCCGGGTGCCGGGCGACGATCTCGGTCGAGCCGCCGCCGTCGAGCATGAACGCCTCGGTGGCGCCGAGGCGCACCAGGAGTTCGGCCATGTCGTCGAAGCCGAGGCCGGCGGAGAAGTTGGCCGATCCGTCGACGGCGACCAGCAGCAGCCGGTGTCCGCCGTCCAGCCAGGCGACGGCGGTCCGGGGCTTGAGGGCGTCGTTGCCGGTGTCGGGCGGGAAGTCGACGGCCGCGCCGCTCTTGACGAGCACGGCGCCGCTGCCGAGCGCCATGGTGAGGGCGGTGGGCGCGTCGGTCTGCGGGGCGAACGCCACGGAGACGGTGTCGCCGGGCTTGGCGGAGGCCAGTTGGGCGGCGGCGGCGCCCCGGCCCAGGACGATCAGGCCGTCCTCTGGCACCGGGGTGGCGGTGATCTGGTTGCTGACCGTGGCCACCGTGCCGCCCCTGACGACGAGTTCGGTGAACGGCCCGGCGTCCTGGATGAGCGTGCGGTCCGCGGTGCCCCAGAGCGGGGTGTGAACGGCGATGCCGTCGGCGGGCACGGAGGCGGAGTTGAGGGCGGCGAGCGGCCGCTCGGTGCCGGCGACGGTGACCGAGCCGGCGAGGACGAGGTCGGCGAGGCGCGCGATCCGGTCGGCGCCGATGGCCGCGACCGTCGCGTGCTGGCCGGTGCCCTTTCGCAGGTGCCCGCCCTGGATCTCCGGGCCCTCGGCCGCGAAGGTCTCGGTGATGTCGAAGTAGTCGCCGTTCACGGCGGCGACGGCGTGCTGGGCGTCCGTGGTCCGCGTGAGGGGGCGTGCCTCGCTCACCTTGTCGGCGATCAGGTCGACCCCGACGGACTCGTTGCCCAGGTCGGCGTTGAGGACGTGCACCCGGGTCCAGCCGGTACGGCCGAAGGTGTCGAAGGAGGTGAGCACGATCCCGGGCGCCACCGGACGGTCCACCCGGCCCGCGACGACCGACTCGCCGTCCACGGTGAGCTGGTACTGAGGCACGGGGAAGGCGGGGAAGTGCGAGGGCGCGGCGGCCGGGGTGCCGGGCACGCTGCCGGGCCGCCCGGGTCCGGTCCGCGGGCTCACGGAGGCGGTCGCGGTGCCGCCGGTGGCCGCGAGGCCCGCGGCCACCGCGCCGACGATGAGCCCGCGGCGGGAGAGCCCCGCTACGCCGTTGTGCTGGTGGTCGTTCATGGGGCGCGACGATAGGGGTCTGGACCTCATGGAGATGAACGACCAGATGAACGTCAAGGTGAACGCGGGTTTCCGAAGCTCCGCCCGGCTGCGCGGACCGCGCCGGGTGCGGGCCGGGCAGGCCCTGACGACCGCTCAGACCACGGCGAGCCGGTCCACGAGCAGTTCGACCCTCCGTTCGGCGTCCCCGGGCGGCAGCCGTCCCGCCCGGGTCAGGGTCGCCAACCCGTGCAGCGCCGCCCAGAACACCTCGGTGAACAGCCCTGGTTGGACACCGTCACCGGCGACCTCGGCGAGGCTCTCCAGCAGGGCGGCGAAGGCGTCCTTCAGCGGCTCCGGGGTGTCCTCCCTCGCGAACGCCAGGCCGCCGTCGAGCTGGAACATGGCGTCGTAGACCGCCGGGTTGCGTTCGGCGAAGCCGAGGTAGGCGCGGGCGAGGGCGGTGACCCGGTCGCGCGGGCCGTCCGCGGCCGAGGCCGCGGACCGCAGCGCCGCGGCCATCTCGGCGGCGCCCTCCAGGGCGACGGCGCCGATGATCTCGCGCTTGCCGCGAAAGTGGCTGTAGAGGACGGGCTGGCTGTACTCGATGCGCTCGGCGAGGCGGCGGGTGGTCACCGCGTCCCAGCCCTGCTGCTCGGCGAGTTCGCGGGCCGTGGCCAAGATGAGGCGTTCACGGCCCGCCCGCTCACGCTCCTTGCGTTCCTGTACCGACATGACTCGACTCTAGCACCGCTAGACAATCGAGCGACAGTAGCGATAGCGTCGACCCGTCATCTAGCAACGCTAGGTTCCAGGAGGGGTCGTCATGCTCCATGCACTGGAGGTCTTCACCACCGTCGCCGTCGGCGTGATGGTGGGGGTGGAGTTCTCCGTCGCCTTCTTCGTCAATCCGATCCTCGACGGCCTCCCCGGTGACAGCGCTCAGCACGGCCGCAGCCACGGCGCCCGGCTGCTCGGCGGCGTGATGCCCCTCTGGTACCTCACCTCGCTCGTCCTCGTCGGGGTCTGGGCCGGCGCCGGACGGCACCACCACGGCGCCGGACTCGTCGCGAGCGCCGGCGCGCTGCTGATCGTCAGCGTGGTCATGTCGGTCCTGCTGCTGGTCCCGATCAACAACCGGGGCAGGACGTGGACCGCCGAGAACCGGCCCGAGGACTGGAAGGAGCAGATGAACCGCTGGGACCGCTTCCACTACCTCCGCGTCGCCGTCATCGTCGCCGCCTTCACCCTGCTGGCCGCCGCCCTCGCCTGAACCCACGGGCCTTCGTGGATCCGCCATGTCTTGGTGGATCCGCCGACCTCGCCGCCGAGCCGTTCCGCGCCGTCCACGTCGGTCCCACACTGGCGCAACGCCCCCGCATGGATGAAAGGTCAGCACGATGCCCATGTTCAACGACGGGATGTCCGAGACCGAGCCGCCCGCGGACTCGGCCGTCACGACCGACGTCGTGGTCGTCGGTTCCGGCCCCGCCGGCGCCTCCTCGGCTCTGCTGCTGGCGACGCTGGGCGTCGACACCATCATGATCACGAAGTACCGGTGGACGGCGAACACCCCCCGCGCGCACATCACCAACCAGCGCTCGATGGAGGTCTTCCGCGATCTGGGCATCGAGGCACAGGTGCTGGCCGACGCGACGGACCACTCCCTCGTCGGCGACACGGTGTTCTGCACCAGCATCACCGGAGAGGAGATCGGCCGTATCCACACCTGGGGGACCCGGCCGGACCGCGAGGCGGACTACCGGCTGGCGTCCCCCTGCCTGACCGTGGACATCCCGCAGACGTATCTCGAACCGATCCTGGTCCGCAACGCGACACAGCGCGGCGCGCAGACCCGGTTCTCCAGCGAGTACCTGTCCCACACCCAGGACGCGGACGGAGTCACCGTGCGGGTGCTGGACCGGCTCACCGGGCACGAGTACAGCATCCGCGCGAAGTACCTGATCGGCGCGGACGGCGCCCGCTCCAAGGTCGCCGCGGACATCGGTCTGCCCTTCGAGGGCGCGATGGACATCGCCGGCTCGATGAACATCACGTTCAAGGCCGACATCAGCCGCTACGTCGCCCACCGGCCGTCCGTCCTGTACTGGGTCGTCCAGCCCGGCTCGAACGTGGGCGGCATCGGCGCCGGGCTGGTGCGCATGGTGCGTCCGTGGAACGAGTGGCTGATCGTGTGGGGTTACGACATCGCCGGGGAACCCCCGGTCGTCGACGAGGCCGCCGCCGTACAGATCGTCCGCAACCTCCTCGGGGCACCCGACCTGGAAGTGGAGATCACCGGCACCAGCCTGTGGGGCAACAACGAGATGTACGCGACCCGGCTGCACCAGGGCCGCGTGTTCTGTGCGGGCGACGCCGTGCACCGGCACCCGCCGAGCAACGGTCTGGGCTCCAACACCTCCGTCCAGGACGCCTACAATCTCGCCTGGAAGATCGCGGCCGTGCTCAAGGGGCATGCCGGACCAGGGCTGTTGGAGACCTACACGGCAGAGCGGGCGCCCGTCGCCGAGCGCATCGTCAAGCGTGCCAACAAGTCCAGCCGCGAGTTCGTCGACATCTTCGAGGCACTGGGCGTCCTCGGGGCGCCGGACGAGGCCGCGATGACGGCCGCGATCGAGGAGCGCAAGGCCAACACCCCTGCCGGAGCCGCCAAGAGGGCCGCGCTGGTGCGGGCGATGGAGCTGAAGAACTACGAGTTCAACGCGCACGGTGTGGAGCTGGGCCAGCACTACGCCTCGGCTGCCGTCGTCTCCGACGGCAGCCGACTGCCCGTGCCCGCACGGGACGCGGATCTGTACTACGAGATGTCGACCGTCCCCGGCGCGCATCTGCCCCACGCCTGGGTCGGGGACAGCGCACATCGTCTCGCGCTGATGGACCTGGCGCCGTACGACCGCTGGACGCTGCTGACCGGCATCGCGGGCGAGGCGTGGGAGCGGGCGGCCCGGAAGGTCGGCGAGGAACTGGGCGTGCCGCTCGCCACCGTCGTCATCGGCCCGGGCCGGGAAGTGACCGACCTCTACTACGACTGGGCCAAGCTGCGCGGGACCGACGAGAGCGGTGTGCTGCTGGTGCGGCCCGACAAGCACATCGCGTGGCGGGCCATGGAGCTGCCCGACGACCCCGAGGACCGGCTGCGTGCCGCTCTGCTCTCCGTCCTGGGAAGGGACTAGACCGTGCGATTCGTCCACGACACGCTGCCGCAGCGGGTGCGGTTCGCCTCCGGCGCGGCCGCGGAGGGCCTGGCCGCGGAGGTCGCCGCGCTCGGTGCCCGGCGGGTGATGGTGGTCGCGGGAGCGACCGAGCGGGAGTTCGCCGATCGCGTCACCGCCGGCCTGCCGGTGGTCCACCGGCACGACGACGTCGTCATGCACGTTCCCGTCGAGGTCGCCGTACGGGCTCGTACGGCGGCCGTGGAACGGGAGGTCGACGCCCTGGTCAGTGTCGGCGGCGGCTCCACCACGGGACTGGCCAAGGCGGTCGCGCTGACCACGGGGCTGCCGATCGTCGCCGTCCCGACCACCTACGCCGGCTCGGAGGCCACCGCCGTGTGGGGGCTGACCGAGAACTCCGTGAAGACCACCGGTACGGACGCGAGGGTCCTGCCGCGTGCCGTCGTCTACGACGCCTCGCTCACGCTCTCCCTTCCGGTCGGGCTGAGTGTCGCCTCGGGTCTCAACGCGCTGGCCCACTGCGTGGACTCGATGTGGGCCCCGCGGACCGATCCGATCAACCAGGCCCTCGCCGCCGAGGGCGTGCGGGCGCTGCGGAGCGGGCTGCCGCTGGTCGTCAAGGACCCGCAGGCGCTGGACGGGCGGGAACAGGCTCTGTACGGCGCCTACCTGTCCGCCGCGGCGTTCGCCTCCGCGGGCTCGGGACTGCACCACAAGGTGTGCCATGTGCTGGGCGGGATGTTCAACCTTCCGCACGCCCAGACCCACGCGGTGGTCCTTCCCCATGTCCTCGCCTTCAACGTGCCCTTCGCCCCGGACGCCGAGCGACGTCTGGCCGCCGCCTTCGGCTCCCCGACGGCCGTGGAGGGGCTGGTCGGCCTCCGTGACCGGCTCGGCGCGCCGCGCTCGCTGCGCGACCTCGGGATGCCCCGGGACGGTGTGGCGGCCGTGGCCGAGGCCGTCGTGGCCACCGCGCCCGCGGGTAATCCGCGGCCCGTCACCCTCGACGGGATCACCGATCTCGTACGGAACGCCTGGGAGGCCCGATGAACGACACCCGTACCCCGCGCAGGGCCGTCCCGGCCGGGCAGCAGGAGCGTGAGGAGCGGATCACCCGGCAGGTGCTGGCGTCCTTCGACGACTGCGCCGACCCCCGGCTGCGCGAGATCATGCAGTCGCTGGTCCACCACCTGCACGCGTTCGTCCGAGAGGTCCGGCTCACCGAGGACGAGTGGACCGAGGGGATCGAGTTCCTCACCCGTACCGGACACATCACCGACGAGCGCCGCCAGGAGTTCATCCTGCTGTCGGACGTGCTCGGAGCCTCCATGCAGACGGTCGCCGTGAACAACGAAGCGTACGGCGACGCCACCGAGGCCACGGTCTTCGGCCCGTTCTTCGTCGACAACAGCCCCGAGATAGCCCAGGGCGGCGATCTCGCCTTCGGGGCCGCCGGACAACCATGCTGGGTGGAGGGCACCGTCACCGACGACGCGGGGGAGCCCGTGGCCGGAGCGCGGATCGAGGTGTGGGAGGCCGACGAGGACGGCTTCTACGACACGCAGTACGGGGACGACCGGATGGCGGCGCGGGCACACCTGTTCAGCGATTCCGAGGGCCGCTACCGGTTCTGGGGGCTCACGCCGACGCCGTACCCCATTCCGCACGACGGGCCGGTGGGCGGGTTGCTGGCGGCGACCGGCCGGTCCCCGATGCGGGCGTCCCACCTGCACTTCATGGTGAGCGCTCCGGCGCGGCGCACGCTGGTCACGCACATCTTCGTCCGCGGTGACGAACTGCTGGACCGGGACTCCGTGTTCGGGGTCAAGGAGTCGCTGGTGAAGGACTTCGTCACCCAGCCGGCGGGTACGCCCACGCCGGACGGACGGGATCTCGGCGAACGGTCCTGGTCCCGGGTCCGCTTCGACATCGTGCTGGCACCCGACGGCGCGTGAACCCGCGACCCGCTACGGCCGGACCCGCGCCTCGCGCAGGACGTCGGTGGCACGCAGGCCGTAGCGCTCCTTGAACCGGTGGGAGAAATGGGCGGCCGAGGCGAACCCGCAGCGCGCGGCCACCTCGGCCACGGTCGCCTCTCCCCCGGTGCCCAGCAGTGCGCGGGCGCGTTCGAGGCGGCGGTGCAGCAGATACCGCGGCACGCTCGTGTCGCCGGCGGCGAAGACCCGGGACAGATGGCGCTCGCTGATCCCGATGCCGCGGGCGATGCGGGCCGCCGAGAGCCCCGTGTCGGACAGGTGCTCGTCGATGTAGGTCTTCGCGACGGTCAGGTGGACGGTGGACAGGGAGGGGACGCGGCCGCTCGCGGCGGACACGAGCAGGTCGAGCACGGCGTCCTCGTCGACGTTCCCCGCCGTGGAGGACTCCGGTGGCAGCGCCCCGGCGACGACGGCGGCGAGCGTCCGGGTGTGGACGGCGCCGGCGTCGATCACCAGCGGCTGGGGCAGGGAGGCCGGCCCGCCGAGGTCACGCCACACCTGGTGGGGGATCTTGACCGCGAGTTCCTCCAGGCCGTGCGAGAAGCCCCGGATGAAGGGCTGGTCGGCGTCACAGACCAGCAGCTGGCCCGGACGCAGCAGCCGTACGCCGTCGTCGTAGTAGAAGAAGGCGTCCCCGGCCAGGGTCAGATAGCAGGCCACGGCGTCCGAGGGCACGCGGCGGATCTCGGCGTCGGGCCGTTCGACGACGTGGGGGCTGCCGAGGACCCGGGCGAGATGAGCCCGTGGCAGCTGGAGATTGATCTCCGTCGCGTCGAGGGCGGTGTCGTGCAGGGAACGGCAGCGCAGCCCGATCAGGGCCTCTGCGTTGTGCTCTTCCCACAGGGCGATGCGTTCCGCCTCGGGAAGACCGGTCGTACTGAAGCGCACCGGTGCACTTGTTGTGCCGCTCGTCATTCCTCCAGCGTAGAGGGCGGGGCCTGCCGGTGTTCGGGACCGTCCACACATTCTTCGATCACCGAGGCGACCTGTTCGGTGGCGGGCGTGGTGCGCCGGGCATGGCGCGCGAGGACCAGGTCGACGGATTCCGTCTGGGTGAGGGGCACGTAGGCGACGCTGGCGAGACGGAGGCTCTGGACCGGTGAGGGCACGAGGGCGACGCCGTGTCCGGCGGCCACGAAGACGACCAGCGTGGCCGTCTCCCCGACCTCCATCAGCGAGGTGGGCTGGAATCCGGCGCGCCGGCATGCGGCCAGGACCCGGCCGTACATGGAGGAGCGCGAGGAGTGGACGACGAAGGGCTCGTCGGCCAGCGCCTTGAGCGAGACGCGTCGGCGGGCCGCGAGGGGATGGTGCGAGGGCAGTACGGCCACCAGGGACTCGGTGCGCAGGGGGGTGGTGCGGATGTCCTCGTGGTCGGCGGGGCCGCGCAGGACGGCCAGGTCGTAGGCGCCGGAGAGCAGTCCGTCGACCAGGTCGGGGGTGAGGAGTTCGCCGCGCAGGTCCATGGTGATCCCGGGCAGCCGGGCTCGTACGGTGCGTGCGACCTGCGGCAGCAGGTCGTAGGTGGCGGTGCCGATGAAGCCGGTCGAGACCCGTCCGGCGTGGCCGCCGGCCAGCTCCGTCATGTGCCGGCGGGCGCGCTCCTCCTCCGCGACCAGGGTGCGGGCGTGCTCCAGGAGGTGGTGGCCGGCCTCGGTCAGGGCGACGTGCCGGGTGGAGCGGGTGAACAGTGTGGTCCTGAGCTCCTTCTCCAGCTGTTTGATCTGCTGGGAGAGGGCCGGTTGAGCCACGTGCAGGCGGGTGGCCGCCCGCCCGAAGTGACATTCCTCGGCCAGCGCCAGGAAGTACCGGATCTGCCGCAGTTCCATACCCCGATTCTATAAGACCGACTTATCAATCCATACGGATTGGGTCTTGGACGGGTCGAAGTCCGTGCTCCTACCGTGACGGTATGACCGACAGCTATCTCTACTCGGCGGCGCGAACCCCCTTCGGCCGCTTCAGGGGCGCCCTCTCCGAGGTCCGGCCCGACGACCTCGCGGCACAGGTCATCGGCGGGGTCCTCGCCAAGACACCCGCACTGGATCCCGGACGCATCGACGACGTCGTCTGGGGCAACGCCAACGGCGCCGGCGAGGACAACCGCAACGTCGGCAGGATGGCCGTCCTGCTGGCGGGGCTGCCCACCTCGGTGCCCGCGACCACCGTCAACCGCCTGTGCGGATCGTCCCTCGACGCCGCCCTGATCGCCTCGCGCGCCATCGAGAGCGGCGACGCGGACATCGTCCTCACCGGCGGAGTCGAGTCGATGACCCGCGCCCCGTGGGTGCTGCCCAAGCCCGGGCGCGGCTTCCCCGTCGGGGACGTCACCGCCGTGTCCACCACGCTCGGCTGGCGCCTGGTCAACGAGCGCATGCCCAAGGAGTGGACGGTCTCCCTGGGCGAGGCGAACGAGCAGCTCGTCGACCGCTTCGCCATCTCCCGTGAGCGCCAGGACGCGTTCGCGCTCCGCTCCCACCGTCTCGCCGACGACGCCTGGAACGCGGGCTTCTACGACGACCTGATCGTCCCCGTGTCGGACGGCGAGCGGACCGTTCTGGAACGCGACGAGGGCATCCGCCCCGGGTCCACCATGGAGAAGCTCGCCACGCTCAGGCCCGCCTACCGCCCCGACGGCCTCATCACGGCCGGAAACGCCTCGCCGCTGAACGACGGCGCCTCCGCGGTGCTGCTCGGTTCGGGCGCGGCCGCCGACCGCATCGGCGTGGATCCGCTCGCCCGCGTCGCGGGCCGCGGCGTGGCCGCGCTGGATCCGCAGATGTTCGGATACGCGCCCGTCGAGGCCGCGAACAGGGCGCTCAAGCGTGCGGGCATCTCCTGGGCCGACGTCGACGCCGTCGAACTGAACGAGGCGTTCGCCGTGCAGGCGCTGGCGTGCGTGGACGCGTGGGATGTCGACCCGGAGATCGTCAACACCAAGGGCGGGGCCATTGCGCTCGGCCATCCTCTCGGTGCGTCGGGCGGCCGGCTGCTGGGCACCCTCGGCCGCCGGCTGCAGGAGTCCGGCACGCGGTGGGGCGTCGCGGCGATCTGTATCGGTGTCGGCCAGGCCCTCGCCGTGGTCCTGGAGAACGTCGCCGGGGGCGCCAGGTGACCACGAAGCTGTGTGCTCACGCGGACGAGGCGGTCGCCGGTGTCCAGGACGGCGCCACGGTGCTCGTCGGAGGCTTCGGCATGGCGGGCATGCCGGTGGCGCTGATCGACGCGCTGATCCGGCAGGGAGCGACCGGCCTCACGGTCGTCTCCAACAACGCCGGCAACGGCGACACCGGTCTGGCGGCGCTGCTGGCCAAGGGACGGGTCCGCAAGGTGATCTGTTCCTTCCCCCGGCAGGCGGACTCCTGGGTGTTCGACGGCCTCTACCGGGCGGGCCGGATCGAGCTCGAAGTCGTCCCCCAGGGCACGCTGGCCGAACGGCTGCGGGCGGCGGGAGCGGGTATCGGTGCCTTCTTCTGCCCCACCGGTGCCGGCACGCTGCTCGCCGAAGGCAAGGAGGTGCGTGAGATCGGCGGCCGCCTCCATGTGCTGGAGTACCCCATCGCCGGAGACGTCGCGCTGATCGGCGCTCATCGCGCGGACCGGATGGGCAACCTCGTCTACCGCAAGACCGCGCGCAACTTCGGTCCCGTCATGGCCACCGCGGCCACCACCGTGGTCGCCCAGGTCCGCGAGGTCGTCGAGACCGGCGAGATCGATCCCGAGACCGTCGTGACGCCCAGTATCTTCGTCGACCGAGTAGTACAGGTGGCTGATCACTCATGACCCGGACATCCGCGACGGCCGGCGGCAAGGGCCCGCTGGGCAAGCACGACATCGCCGCCCTGATCGCCCGCGACATCCCGCACGGATCCTTCGTCAACCTGGGGATCGGCCAGCCGACCCTCGTGGCCGACCACCTCTCCCCCGGTTCCGGCGTGGTCCTGCACACCGAGAACGGCATGCTCAACATGGGGCCGGCCGCCGCGGAGGACCAGATCGATCCGGACCTGACCAACGCGGGCAAGGTTCCCGTCACCGAACTCCCGGGTGCCGCCTACTTCCACCACGCGGACTCCTTCGCGATGATGCGCGGCGGCCATCTGGACATCTGTGTCCTCGGCGCGTTCCAGGTCTCGGCACACGGCGACCTGGCCAACTGGCACACCGGCGCACCCGACGCCATTCCGGCGGTCGGCGGAGCCATGGATCTGGCCATCGGGGCGAAGAAGGTGTTCGTGATGATGAACCTCTTCACGCGGGACGGAGAACCCAAGCTGGTCGCCGAGTGCGGCTATCCGCTGACCGGCCTGGCCTGCGTGGACCGCGTCTACACGGATCTGGCCGTCTTCGACCTCACGCCGGGCGGGGTCCGGGTGCGGCAGACCTTCGGCGTCGGCGTACGCGAACTCGCCGACCGCCTGGGCCTGCCGTTGGAGACCGGCACCCCTGAACAGCTCGTGTGAACCGGGTCGGCCGCATGGCCGACGTCGGTGCATTCACTCGTTCGAGTTGCACGGTCACGGACAGGCAGATACCGTTACAGGCAGTGACATGCGGCTGGCCTGCGGTGCGGTCTCCGTACGCACCCTTCCTTTCCGGGTCGACGAGTCGACTCATCGAGACAGCGCCCCTTCGCGCGCTTCGCGGCTCCGGATTCCGGAATTGCCCAAGGAGATCTCCCATGCCCGAATTTCTCCGTTCGTGCTCCCGCAGGAAATTCATCTCCACCTCGGCGAGCGCGGCGACCGTCGCGACGGGGGTGTTCGGCCTACGGGCCTGGGGCAATTCCGCAAAGCCCGAGTCCCTGAGCGAGAGACAGAGCATCCGCCCCTTTCGCGTGCATGTCCCGGAACAGGACCTGGCCGAGCTCCGTCGGCGCGTCAGGGCGACACGATGGCCCGACCGCGAAACCGTCCGCGACCAGTCCCAGGGCGTCCAGCTGGCCACGATGAAGGAGCTCACCCGGTACTGGGGGACGACGTACAACTGGCGGAACATCGAGGAGACACTCAACTCCCTGCCGATGTACGTGACGGAGATAGACGGACTGGACATCCAGTTCATCCATGTCCGTTCCCGCCACGCGAACGCCCTCCCGGTCATCCTGACCCATGGCTGGCCGGGCTCCATTCTGGAGTTCCTGAAGGTCATCGGGCCGCTGAGCGACCCCACCGCCCACGGGGGGCGTGCCGAGGACGCCTTTCACCTCGTCATCCCGTCGATGCCCGGCTACGGCTTCTCGGAACGGCCGGCGACCACCGGCTGGAATCCCGACCGCATCGCGCGTGCCTGGGCCGTGCTGATGGAACGTCTGGGATACCGGCACTACGTCTCCCAGGGCGGGGACTGGGGCGCCGTGATCTCCGACAGGATGGCTGTGCAGAAACCCCCCGGGCTGCTCGGAATCCATGTCAACTTCCCGGCCACGGTGCCGCCGGACATCGCGAAGAAACTCGCCTGCGGTGACCCGGTACCGGCCGGCCTCGATCCGGACGAGAAGGCCGCCTACAACCAGCTGGCCGCCTTCTACAAGACGGGTTCCGGCTACTCGGCCATGATGGTCACCCGCCCGCAGACCGAGGGATACGGGCTGACGGACTCGCCCGCCGGACTGGCCGCCTGGATGTACGACAAGTTCGCGGCGTGGACCTACAGCGGGGGTCACCCCGAGCGCGTGCTCACCAAGGACGAGATGCTCAACGACATCACCCTCTACTGGGTGACGAACACCGCGGTCTCCTCGTCACGTCTCTACTGGGAGAACAACGCCAACAACTTCAACGCCGTGTCCGTGTCCGTCCCGGCCGCCGTCACGGTGTTCCCCGGCGAGATCTACCAGGCCCCGCGCAGCTGGACGTCACGCGCGTACCACGACCTCATCTACTACCACAAGGCCCGCAGTGGCGGCCACTTCGCGGCCTGGGAGGTCCCGGGCATCTTCACGGACGAGCTCCGCGCCGCGTTCTCACCACTGCGCATCACCCGGAAGACCGCCGGCAAGTAGGCGCCGCCCGGCTCCACCCCGTGACCGGATCGGTCCGCACCCGGACCCGATGGGGCCTGTCGTCACTCCGGTGCCGTCGGTCAGGCTGGGAAACATGACCCGCGCACTGATCGTCATCGACGTCCAGGAGTCCTTCCGCGCCCGCCCGCTGTGGGAGACCATCTCCAACCCGAAGATCGCCCACCAGGTGGACCGCCTGGTACGGCTCGCCCGCCAGGCCGGCGACCTGGTGGTGTGGGTACTGCATGCCGAGCCCGGCAGCGGCGATGTCTTCGACCCCGCCCTCGGCCATGTCCGGGTGATGGAGGAGTTGCAGCGACTGGACACGGAACCCCTGATCCACAAGACCTCGCACAACGCGTTCACCACCACCAACCTGCAACAACTCCTCACCGAGCGCGGCGTCCGCGAGCTCACCGTCTGCGGCATCCGAACCGAACAGTGCGTGGAGACCACCACCCGCATCGCCGCCGACTACGGCTATCTCGTCACCTTCGTCACCGACGCCACCGCGACCAACCCCATCCCGCACCGTGACGCTCCCGCCGAACAGAGCGTCGCCGAGCTGCTCTCGGACCCCCGCACCCTGAGCGCCGAAGAGGTCATCAGGCGCACCGAGTACGCCCTTGCCGGGCGCTTCGCCACCATCGCCACCGTCGGACAGCTGGAGGCCGCCGCCGGTTCTCGGGCATGATGACCGGATCGTGAGCCACGTCGCCTTCCTCCTGCTGCCAGGACTCCACCTGCTGGACCTGGCAGGCCCGGCACAGGTCTTCTCCACGGCCGCCGACTTCGGGCACCCCTGGACGCTCAGCTACGTCGCCGAGCAGCCGCTGGTCCCCACCGCTCAGGGCCTGCCCCTGGCGGCCCGGCTCGACTGGCCCGGACTCGGCCCCGAGGACCTGATCGTGGTGCCCGGCTGGCGGGCGCCCACCCTGGCCGGCAGCCCCGCCGTCGGCGCGGCCTGCCTGCGGGCTCTCCGGGACCACCACGCCGCCGGCGGCACCGTCGCCAGTGTCTGCGCCGGAGCCGAGGCACTCGGGCGGGCCGGCCTGCTCGACGGCCGCCGCTGCACCACCCATCACGATGTGCAGGACGAGCTCGCCCGCCGCTACCCGAGGACGACGGTCGTCCGCGATGTCCTGTACACCGCCGACGACCGGGTGGTCACCTCGGCCGGCATCGCCAGCGGTATCGACCTGGCCCTGCACCTGATCGCCACCCGGCACGGCCCGGCCCTCGCCGCACGGGTGGCCCGCGACATGGTCGTCTACGCACGGCGCAACGGCCACGACCCGCAGGCCAGCGCCATGCTCCGACACCGATCCCACCTCGACGACACCGTGCACCGCGCCCAGGACCTGATCGACGCCCGCTTCGACCACCCACTGCCGCTGTCCAGCCTGGCCACGGCGGTGGGAGTGAGCGAACGTACCCTCACCCGCCTCTTCACCCGCGCCACCGGCGGCCTCACCCCGCTCCGCTATCAGCAGACCCTCCGCCTCGAACGCGCCGACCACCTCATCGGTCACGGCGCCACCGTCGATGCCGCTGCCCGCGCCGTCGGCTTCGAGGACCCCCGCATGCTGCGCCGCCTGCGGGCCCGCAAGCACTGACCGGCAGCAGCGCACGCCATCACGCACGCGCCGACCGCCCTCGACCACTTCGGGGGCGGCCGATGCGCGCATCCGGTGGCACACCGCGGGGTGTGTGCTCCGGCGTGCGGCCGAACGTCCGTCGACATGTCGGCCACCGCCGCACCTGCTCCGCCGTCCGCCCTTCCGCAGGTCTCTGGGCGCTGCCGTCCCGTCCGCCGGACCTCACGCCCCGGCCCTGCCGGGCCCTGTCGCCGTCGAGATCGGCGGTGACGGCACCGTCCCGCGGCCCGGCGCCGCCGCCCACGCACCCGACCGGTCGCTGACCCCGCGCCGGGTGGCCGAGTGAGCCGGCGAGGGAGAAACCCAGGGGGAAGAAACGCTGGATCCGGCTCCAGCAGGTCACCCCCGCCACGGCCCTCGGCGTCGCGGCGGTTCGCGCGGCACGCTCGACGACATCGCGGCCTGCCGTGCGGTCACAGCCCTCACATTGCGGGAACGTGAAACATCTCCCGGCGGGATGAACGCGCGCGGGCGCGGCTGTTGCAGAGAAGGAAGGACAGGATGCGCAGCCAGAGGGAGCCGACATGACCGTTCAGGACGTCGACCGGGTGAGCTTCGTACAGGAGTGGCAGGAGTGGCACCGGCAGAAGGAGGCGGTGCTGGCCGGCCCGCACGGGTTCCTCGCGATCACCGGTCTGCACTGGCTCAGCGACGAGCCGACCCGGTTCGACGACGCGCCCGGCGCCTGGTCGGCCACGGCCGACGGTGTGGTCGTCGAGCTGGACGAGGGCGAGGAGCTGACCGTCGACGGGCAGGCCGTGCGGGGCCGCCACGACTTCGGTGTCCTCGCCGAACGCGCCAGTGTGTACGCCGGCTGGGGTGACGCGGTGGTCGAGGTCGCCAAGCGCGGCGGACACGACATCGTGCGCCCCCGCCACCCGGACAACGCGCTGCGGACGGCGTTCACGGGGACACCTGCCTACGAGCCCGACCCGCGCTGGGTGCTCGCCGGCCGCTTCCGGCCCTTCGGTACCCCGCGCCCGGTGACCGTCGGCGCCGCCGTCGAGGGCCTGGAGCACGTGTACGACTCACCCGGTCAGGTCGAGTTCGAACTGGACGGCGCCGTGCACCGGCTCACCGCGTTCAACGGCGGGACGCCCGGCGCCCTGATGGTGCTGTTCACCGACAAGACCTCCGGGGTGACCACGTACGCGGCCAACCGCTCCCTGAAGGTCCCCGCCCCCGACGCCGAGGGGAGGGTGACGATCGACTTCAACCGCGCCGCCAACCTGCCCTGCGCCTACACGGACCTGGCCACCTGCCCGCTGCCGCCGGCCGAGAACCGGCTGCCGGTCGCGATCGAGACGGGCGAGAAGATCCCGGTGGAGCGCGGCGGACAGCCCTGACGGGAGGCGCGGCCGCCGTCAGGGGCGCGGCGGTTCCGTCAGCGTCCTGGTGAAGTGGGTGACGGGGCGCTCCAGCCGTTCACCGTCGAGGGTGATGTCGACGGCCTCGTTGTAGAAGGCGAGCAGCCCCTGGACGGCGCCGACCGCGGGGAGCGGGTCCGGATAGCTCCAGACCAGGTGGGGCGGGACGTCGGCGGCGCCGCGCCACGACCAGTAATGGGCCGTGCCCTTGTAGGGGCAGCCGGTGTGGTGTTCGGTGGCTTCGAGCAGGTCGAGGCGCACGTCCTCACGCGGGACGTAGTAGCGCGTGGGCAGGCCGGTCTCGAAGAGCAGGACCGGCCGGCGGGTGTCCGCGACGACCGTGCCGTCGATCTCGACCACCAGGTGCCGGCTGCTGGGGATGGCGTCCACCCGCTTGTGCGGGTCACGGGGATGGATGAAGATCTCTTCCTCCTCCTCGTACCAGTGGTCGAGCCCCCGTCCGACGCGGCTGAACCACTCGAAGGCGATGTGACCGGCCAGGTCGGCGGCCGGGAAGGTCCAGGCGGCGTTCTCCACCGGCTCGCCGTCGACGTCCAGGTCGTAGAAGATCCGCGACCCGGTGTGCGTGCCCGTCGGGGGGTTCCTCGCGGGGCGGAGCAGATCCTGCCGGACCTCCGTGCGCGGGAACGCGTACAACGGTACGGGCACCCCTGGCTCCCACACGAGGACGGGGTGGCGGCTGTCGACGACCGTGACCTCGCCCTTGCGGCCGCGCACCCAGCGCTCGCTCGGCTCCCACAAGAGCCCCTCGGGGGTGGTCCGCACGGCCCGCGCGGTGGGGAATGTGGTCATGACCGGCTCTCCTTCGGCTTGCTCACAGGGTGACGTCGGCGACGTGGGGGCGCCCCCTGGCACGCTCCCACAGCGGGACGGGTTCGCAGTCCGAGCCGGCCCGCGCGTCACCGTTCCGCCTGCCGGCGAAGGTCCCGGCGGGCACGCGCCGTCCTCGCCGACCCTCAGCACGACTACACCCGGCGGCTGTTGGCCGCGGCCCCGAGCCTGACCACGGCCCGTCCCCGCACCCCGGTCGCCGCCGCCCCCGCCGACACGACGGTTCCACTGGTCGAGGCACGCCACCTGGTCAAGGAGTTCAGGCTGCCGCGGGCCGGTGGCCCGGCCCACGCCCTGCGCGCGGTGGACGACGTCAGCCTCACCCTGCGGCGCGGGCAGACCCTCGCCCTGGTCGGGGAGTCGGGCTCGGGCAAGTCCACCACCGCCCGGCTGATCCTGCGCCTGGCCGAGGCGACCTCCGGGCAGGTGCTGTTCGACGGAGCCGACGTCACCACCGCCAGGGGCGCCGAGGTCAGACAGCTGCGCCGGCGCGCCCAGCTCGTCTACCAGAACCCCTACGCCTCGCTCGACCCGCGCCTGTCCATCGGCGAGGTGGTCACCGAGCCGCTGCGGGCGTTCAGGGTCGGCGACCGCACCGCCCGGCTCGACCGCGCCCGCGAGCTCCTCGACCGGGTCGCGCTGCCCGCCGCGACGCTCGAGCGGCGAGCGGCGGAGCTGTCGGGCGGACAGCGCCAGCGGGTGGCCATCGCGCGGGCCCTGGCGCTCTCCCCCGACCTGGTGGTGTGTGACGAACCCGTCTCCGCGCTCGACGTCTCCGTGCAGGCCCAAGTCCTGGACCTGCTGGCCGAGTTGCAGGCGGACACCGGCGTGGCGTATCTGTTCATCTCGCACGACCTGGCGGTCGTACGGCAGATCGCGCACCAGGTCGCCGTCATGCGGGCCGGGCGCGTCGTCGAGACGGGCCCGCCGGAGGACCTGTTCGCCGAGCCCCGCCACGAGTACACCCGGGAGCTGCTGGCGGCGATCCCGGGCGGCCGGTCCCCCGCCCCCGAAACCACCACGGACTGAAGACCGGCACCCCTGAGCACTCCGGCCGTCGCCTCACTCGCCTTCCTGACCCCGGCGACCCCGCGGACGACGTCCCCTGCCCCGGTCTGTGAGGAGACCCTTCAGCTCCTGGAGGACGGGGAACGGCTCGGCTTCGACGGCACCTGGCGCGGCGCATCCGGTACGACGGCGACCGCCGCGCTCGGCGCGCTGGGCCGCCGGCGGGCCCCGGCGCCTGAAGTGCGGTCGATGTACGGGGTATTGACGCGCAGCTGGTCTAGTCCATACCGTCTTCAACCATCGATGGTTCAGCAGTGGAACCATCATTCAGTTATGTGAACGTACCGCTGCAGCTCCCGCATGCTCTGTCTCGGCACCCCCACCTCGCGCGTCACGCGTTCATGACAGGAGCCGTCCTGTGATCAGATCGACCGCCAGAGCCCTCACCGCCCTTCCCGCAGTCCTCGCGACGGCCGCCGCCGCCCTCCTCGCCGCCGGCGGCTCCGCGAGTGCCGCCGCCAACCCCGGCCCTGGCTTCCCCGCCCACTACGCCGCGCCGTACGTCGAGACGTGGAACTCGCCCTCGGCCATGACCAACGCCCGCACCGCCACGGGCCTGAAGTACTTCACGCTCGCCTTCGTCATCGACGGCGGCGGCTGCAACGCCATGTTCAACGGTGACACCCCCGTCACCGATGCCGGCTGGACTTCGGCGATCAACTCCCTGCGCGGCGCGGGCGGCGACGTCATCGCCTCCTTCGGCGGCGCCTCCGGCACCGAGGAGGCACAGGCCTGTACCACCGTGGCCTCGCTCAAGGCCCAGTACAAGAAGGTCATCGACACCCTCAACCTCACCCGGGTCGACTTCGACATCGAGGGCAGTGCGATCGCCGACACCGCGGCCAACGACCGCCGGAACAAGGCCCTCGTCCAGCTCCAGCAGGAGTACGCCGCCGCCGGACGCAAGCTGGACGTCCAGTACACCCTGCCCTCCATGCCGAACGGCCTGGACGGCAACGGCACGAAGCTGCTGTCCAACGCCAAGAGCAACGGGCTCACCGTCAATCTCGTCAACATCATGACGATGGACTACTACGACGGGACCCGGGACATGGGCAAGGCGGCCACCGACGCCGCCACCGCCCTGCGCAGCCAGCTCGGCGCCATCTGGCCGGAGAAGTCCGACTCCGAGCTGTGGGCGATGGAGGGCAACACCCCGATGATCGGGGTCAACGACGACACCAGCGAGATCTTCACCACCGGCAACGCCACCACCCTCGCCGACTTCGCCAAGTCCAAGGGCATCCAGGAACTCGCCTTCTGGGCACTCGGCCGCGACAAGGCGTGCGCCACCAACGGCCAGCTCTCCGACACCTGCAGCGGGACTCCGCAGAGCGCCTGGCAGTTCTCCAGCACCTTCAACACCGTGACCGGCGGTACGACGACCCCGCCGCCCACCGGGTCCACCGGCCAGATCACCGGGCTCGGCGGCAAGTGCGTGGACGTCGCGGCGGCAAGCAGCGCCAACGGCACGGCCGTTCAGATGTATGACTGCAACGGCACCGGCGCCCAGCAGTGGACCGTGGGGTCCGACGGCACCGTCCGCAGTCTCGGCAAGTGCATGGACCTCACCGCCGCCGGCACCGCCAACGGCACGAAGGTCCAGTTGTACGACTGCAACGGCACCGGCGCCCAGGTCTGGCAGCGGAGCAGCGGCGACACCCTGGTGAACCCCGCGTCCGGCAAGTGCCTCGACGTCACCGACAAGTCGACCGCCAACGGCGCCCGGCTGCAGATCTGGACCTGCGCCGGCGGCACCAACCAGCAGTTCCACCTGCCGGCCTGACAGGGCAGAACGGCCTCCTTGAATGCGCTCCGTCACACATGCGTGTGACGGAGCGCGGCGGTTCGCGGGCGATCGCTCGGAACGCAGTTCGTGGCGCGCCGGAGGGCCAGGTGTTACGCGCGTAAATTCTGCGCCCGATGGCTTGCCGACAGCGCCTGGACTCACGATACTTCAGAATTGAAATTGTCAGGAGCACGTCCAGCCTGCCCATCCGGCGGGCCCGTGTGCCGTACCCACTCGCCCCTCTGACCCGCATCCCCCCACAGGAGGAACGCATGCGGATCAAGAAGCCCAGCACCGCGAGACGCACGGAACCGATCGCCACAGCGCCCGGCCCGACGACGGCAACCGCCCCGACGACTCTCACCGCCACCCGCACAGACGGGTCCCCGCCGAGGAACAGCCCGACCCCCCGCGACGACGCGGCCGCCGCAACACACAGGAGCGGAGCCCCCGCACGGCCCCGACGCGGCAGGAGCACCTCGCCCAGGCCACCAGCCCTCCACCGCCGCGCCCGGCTACGCAGGTACTGCCACCGCGGCGCGCGCGCCTCGGCCCCCGCCGCCGGTCCCGTGACCGGGATGCCGAACTCGTACGGCACCGGCACGCACTGACGGCCGGCCGCGTCCTCGCGGCCCGCACACCACCCCCACCGGTCCACCGGGGGTGTCTCACCGCCCTCTCGCGGCGGCCCTCCCCGTTCACCAGCGCCCTGGTCCCGTCCCCGCGAGGCCAGGGCGCGAACGAGGAGCGCCACAAGAGGGTGATCTGTCATGTGCACATCAACCTCACGCTCCTTTCGTGCGCCACCCGATGGAATCCGACATTCCACTTCTGGAGGTCCCGTGAGATCGACCAAGTCGCTGTCCCTGCTCGCAGCTCTGGGCGCCGCAGTCCTCATCAGCCTGGGTCTGGCCGCTCCGGCCGAGGCCGCCGGACCGGTGTACGTCGCGCTGGGCGACTCGTACTCCGCCGGCAACGGCGCGGGCAACTACGACAGCGCGAGCGGCAGCTGCCACCGCAGCCTCAGCTCCTACCCCTACCTCTGGAAGAACGCGCACGCCCCGTCGTCCTTCGCGGACACGGCCTGCTCCGGCGCGGTCACCACCGACGTGACGAACTCCCAGCTCGGCCCCCTCAACTCCGCCACCACGCTGGTCTCCGTCACCATCGGCGGGAACGACGCGGGCTTCGCCGACGTCATGACGGCCTGCGCCACGGATTCGGACTCCGACTGCGTCAACAGGGTCAACCAGGCCGAGACGTACGCGCGGAACACCCTGCCCGGCCGCCTCGACGCCACCTACGCCGCGATCCGCGCCAAGGCGCCCAACGCCAAGGTGGTCGTGCTGGGTTACCCGCACCTCTACACCCTCAACGTCTTCTGCATCGGGCTCAGCGACACCAAGCACCGCAAGATCGACGAGGCCTCGGACGTCCTCGACAGCGTCATCCAGGGCAGGGCCGCCGCGCACGGCTTCGTCTTCGGCGACGTCCGCACCACGTTCAACGGGCACGAACTGTGCTCCGGAGACGACTGGCTGCACTCCATCGTCATCTCGCCGACCTGGGAGTCCTACCACCCCACCGCCACCGGCCACGCTTCCGGCTTCTACCCCGTCCTCAACGCCAACAGCTGACCGGCCCACGACCGCGCGCGCAGGCACCGGGCTCCCGGGGTGCCTGCGCGCGAGGCACAATGACCCATGGGTGCCCGCCGCGGCGGGCCGGGGCGAAGGGGGCGGCGACGTGGCGCACTGGCAGGGAACCGACTTCACCGTGGACGGCCGCGAGCCGACCAGTGCCGAGGACCACTACCAGATCGGTCTGCACTGCTGGAACAGCGCGCAACACCGCGCCGCGGCCCCCTATTTCCTGGAGACCGCAGCCTCCGCCGGTCACGACGCCGCCGTGGAACTCCTGGGGCACATCGCCTATCTGCAGGGCCACTACGCGATCGCGGTGCCGCTGCTGCGGCAGAGCACCGGTTCGCCGCGGGCGGCCTACTACCTCGGCGCGCTGTACCACCAGGGCTGCCCCGAGGCGGGTATGGCCCAGTCACTCGACGAGGCGGCCCGCCACTACCGGGCCGCGGCCCGGCTGGGCGAACCCGAAGCCATGCTGGCCCTGGGCGAGCTGTACCTGGAGCGGCTGCTGCCGCTGACCCGCACGCCCGCGGAACACGCGCTGGAGCACTTCCTGGCGGCCGCCGAGCGCGGCCACCCCTACGCCCAGTACCGTGCCGCCGAGCTCTACCGCACCCTCTACCAGGACACCGGGCGCGCCGCCGCCCTCTACCGGTCCTGCGTGGACAACCCGATGACCGGCCGCCATCCGCTCGGGTCGATGATGGCCCTGCAGAGCCAGGCACACCTGCGCGAGGAGGCGGCGACGCGGACGGCCCGCGCGGCGCAGCAGCGACGCGACGCCGTCAACCCCGTGGAGCGACGGGGCGACTTCATCTGAGCGGTGCGGCCCGGGCAGCGCCGGCCCTGCCCACTTGTGACGCGCACCGGCCGGTCACGCGCACGCCAGCGCCCACAGGAAGGCGGAGAGCGTCCGTACCAGCTCCCGCGTCTCCTCCGTCTGGACCCGCAGGGTCTCCGGTACGCGGGACAGCTCCCAGTCGGCCGCATCCCGCGGCTCCTGCGGCTCGGCCGCCCACAGGAGCCGTACCTCCTCGGTGCTGGTCCGCAGCCCGGCGCAGGCACGAGCCGTGGCCTCCAGGGCCTGCGCCAGCGGCTCCGGGGTTCCTCCGTCGTCGCGCGGCATCGCCTCGACGGCCCCGGAGAGCACGTCGGCGAGGCCGACCAGGTACGTTGCGCGGGCCAGCCAGCCCGGGGCCCGGCCACCCCGCGCGCCGATGACGTCGGCCGGTTCGCGGTCCAGGGACATGCGGCCGTACAGGGACCGTTCCCGGGCACCGGGCCGCCAGCTCCCCTGTTCCCGGAGAACGTCGGCCCGCCGCATCGCCTGCCGGGCCAGCGCGATCACCGCCGGCCAGTCGCCGCGGTCCCAGTCGGGTGTCGCCAGGATCTCCCGGACGCGGTAGCCGACCGTCGCCGCCGGCCGCGCCCCGGCCAGGGCCGCACGCGGGAGTTCGGGGGCGAGATGGGCGAGCAGTACGGGTCTGACCCTGGCCACCGCCTCGACTCCGCCGACCCCGATCCCACCGTCGCGGGCCGCGTCGGGCATCGGGCCCGCCGCGGGCGGAGCGGCCGCGGGGTCGCAGTAGCGCAGGACATCGGCCAGGGGGACTTCGTCGACGAGGATTCCGGCGTCGTAGGCGGTCCGCCACAGCAGGAGACCAAGGGTGTGCGGGCCGCTCCCCCACGGCCACTTCACGCGTGCGCCCGGCTCAGCGGCGTGCCGCCGGGACGCGGGCGCGCCGAAGAGGAGATCCTGCTCCTGGTGCCAGGCGGTCATCAGGCCCCCCTGACGACAGGCCCGCTCCCAGGCACCGCACCCGTACGCGGCCCGGTGCCGCGACTCCCATCCGTCCGCGTCCAGCTCCACGTCAGCGTCCACGCGACGAACCGTACCCGTGCGTCGTGACGGCGCCGCAGGCACCGTCCCGGCGTCCGGCCGGGGCGGCGAGATGTACGCGCCGGACACACTCATCGATTCCCCTTCTCAATGCCATGACCAACAACTGTTGGACCTCTGAATCATCGATTCCTAGGCTCGGCCGAGCAGGCCTTCCGCACGGGAAGACCTCGACCACCTGTCTTCCACACCCGGAGGAGACGTCCGATGAAGCAACGCACGATCGGCGGACGGACGGTTTCGGCGATCGGGCTCGGCGGCATGCCGATGTCCATCGAGGGCCGCCCCGAAGCCGGCAGATCGATCGCGACGATCCACGCCGCGCTGGACGCCGGTGTCACGTTCGTCGACACGGCGGACGCGTACCACCGCGACGCCGCCGAGGTCGGCCACAACGAGGAGCTCATCGCCGGGGCCCTGCGCACGTACGGCCGGGGAGCGGACGACGTGCTGGTCGCGACGAAGGGGGGCCACCTGCGGCCCGGCGACGGCAGCTGGACCGTGAACGGTGATCCCGCCCATCTCAAGCGGGCCGCCAAGGAGTCGGCCAAGCGCCTCGGCGTCGAGGCGATCGGCCTCTACCAGTTCCACCGCCCCGACCCGCGCGTCCCGTACGCCGATTCGATCGGCGCGATCCGTGACCTGCTCGACGAGGGCGTGATCCGCATGGCGGGCATCTCGAACGCGACCGTGGACCAGATCGACGAGGCGAACCAGATCCTGGGCGGTCGCCTCGCCTCGGTCCAGAACCAGTTCTCGCCCCGGTTCCGCTCCAGTCTGCGCGAGCTGGAGCACTGCGCCGAACTCGGGATCGCGTTCCTGCCCTGGAGCCCACTGGGCGGCATCGCGAACGCGCCCGAACTCTCGGCGCAGCAGGCCGCCTTCCGCGAGGTCGCGAACGAGGTGGGCGTCAGCGTCTACCGGGTGACCCTGGCCTGGGAGCTCGCCCTGGCGCCCGTGGTGGTCCCGATTCCCGGGGCCTCCCGCCCCGAAAGCATCCGTGACTCGGCGGCCGCCACCGACGTCGAGCTGACCGCGGAGCAGATTTCCCGCCTGTCGGCGGCCTGAGGTGCCCGGCACCGCACCGCCCACCCACTGATGGAGAAGGACCCGATCGTGAAGACGTTCAAACTGCCCGGCACCGACATGGTCGTCCCGAACATCGTGCTCGGCCTGATGCGCATCCAGGACAAGAGCGACGCCGAGGTCCGAGAACTCCTCGCGACCGCGATGGACGCCGGCATCACGTTCCTCGACCACGCCGACGTGTACGGCAGCGAACTGCACGGCTGCGAGCGGCGTTTCGCCGAGGCGATGCGGCTGAGCCCCTCGCAGCGCGAAAAGCTGATCATCCAGTCGAAGGCGGGCATCGTCGGCGAAGGCCCGTACTTCGACTTCTCCTATGAGCACCTCGTCGAGTCGGTGGACGGTTCGCTCAAGGCTCTCGGCACCGACTACCTCGACATCCTGCTGCTGCACCGTCCCGACGCCCTGGTCGAACCCGAAGAGGTCGCACGTGCCTTCGACGACCTGGCCGCGGCGGGCAAGGTGCGGGCCTTCGGCGTCTCGAACCACACCCCTCGCCAGATCGACCTGCTGCGCCGCCATGTCAGTCAGCCGCTGGTGGCGAACCAGCTCCAGCTGTCGATCACGCACGCCCCGCTCGTCGCGCAGGGCGTCGCGGCCAACATGCAGGGCCTGGACCAGTCGGTCAGCCGTGACGACGGGCTCCTGGACTACTGCCGACTGCACGACATCACCGTGCAGGCCTGGTCGCCGTTCCAGGCCGGCTTCTTCGACGGGCCCTTCCTCGGCTCCGAGCGCCACCCCGAACTCAACGCCGTCATCGACCGGCTGGCGGCGAAGTACGAGGTGCCGTCCCTGGCCATCGCGACGGCCTGGATCACCCGCCACCCCGCCCGGATGCAGGTGGTCATCGGCACGACCACCCCGCAGCGCGTCGCGGACGCCGCCCTCGGATCGGACGTCCCCCTGACCCGTGCGGAGTGGTACGAACTGTTCCGCGCCGCCCAGTACATCGTGCCCTGACCGTCGCCCCACCCGGACAGCGGCGAGCCGTACGCTCGCCGCTGCGCGGCGCTTCCGCGGGCGCTTCGAGCCGCCCGCGGACCCTGACGGCCGACCGGTGGAGCCGATCAGTAGGAGAACTGCTGGATCTGGCTTCCGTCGCCCGCGTACGTCCAGCCCGTGCGGGTTGCCGGGTCGAGCTGGACGGCGCGTTCGTGATGCGAGTCGAGCCGTCCGTTGTAGGCCCCGAACTGCGGGTACTCCACGCCGCTGACCGTTCCCACCGTCTTGCCGGTCCTCAGGTCGACGACGGCGATGCGGCCGGTGGCGTTGTTGTCGGTGAAGCCGTACTGCTGGAAGCCTCCGGTGGGTTGCAGGTCCGGGTAGCGGAAGCCGAGGAGCGCCAGGTGGTGCCGCCCGTCGACCGCCAGGGCGACGGGCGCCTGCGCCGTCCCCACGTTGACCGGGTCACCGCCGCCCAGCCGCGCCAGATATCCGGTGCCGGGGAAGTTCACGCTGATGGAGTGGTACCACGTCTCGTAGAGGTCGCCCTCTTCATCGGAGGCGAGGGTTCCCGCGCACGGGGTTCCGCCCGGGCCCTGGGTGACCGTACCCGTGTCCAGGTCGACCTCCGCCACCGTGCCGGAGCCGCTCCCGGCCAGGCAGTTGACGGTGGAGCCGGTCTTCTGCGCGGTGAAGACACCGGTCGTCCGGTCCAGCTCCAGCAGCCCGTAGGGGGCGCCGCCCACCGTGGCGGAGTCGAGCTGGAGGGGTGGGCCCAGAGTGCCGGTCGCCGTGTCCACGGGCAGGACGAAGGCCGCCCGGTCCCCGACGCGGGACGCCAGCACGGCGGCCCGATGGCGTTTGTCGTCCACGCGTCCGCCGGTCACGACGTACTGGTCGTCGACGCGGGCGGGACGTCCGACGGCGTCACCGGTGCTCGTGTCGTAGGTCTCCAACCACTGTTCGCCGGTGGTGGTCTGCTTGTGCAGCACGAGTGCGTGGTGGGAGGAGTCGACGCCGAACACCTCGTAGATCGAGCCGTAGGCGGGGTCGCCGGTGAGCTTGCGCCCATAGGTTCCGTCGGCGGCGTCGTAGTCGTAGACCGAGCCCTCTCCGGTGGGGCTCTCGACCGAGGCGACCGACGTTCCTCCGGGGACGATCGCGAAGTCGGTCAGGTTGGTGCCGTCCGGGGCCGGTCCGTCGTCGTAGGCCAGCAAGGACGTCGGCGACGCCTGTCCGAGGATCCCGCCGTTCCTGTCGAGGGCGAAGACCCGCAGGTCGTAGGCGATGGACGAGGGCAGCCCGAGCGCCCGGGCGTCGAGCTTCGCCGTGCCCCGCGTGCCCGTCAGCGAGCGGTGCAGCCTGGCCGGGCTGTCCACTCCGTCGTGGTCGCGGACGCTGCCGTTCTGGTTGCTGACCAGGTTGTAGGAGCCGTACATGTTCGGGCCGGGGGCGGAGAACTCCAGGAGCGTGCCGGTCGCGCCCTTGACCCGCGAGACGTCGTAGCTCACGGAGAACCGGGGCGCGGCCCGGGTGATCTCCAGCAGATGTCCGGATCCGGCGGACGGCCCCCCGGACGGCTCGGCGGCCAGGGTCGGTGCCGCGGGGCGCTGCGCGATGCTCCCGCCGTCGACCCGGACCGAGGCGAACTCCCCGTACGACGGCACGCCCCTGGCACCGCCGGTGGGATTCTGGACGACGCCGATCCCGTAGATGCCGCCGCCCGCCGTGAAGGCGCCGGCCGGGACGGTGACCGTCCCGCTCGGTGCGGTCAGCGCAACGCTGTAGGAAGCGGAGAAGATGGGAGCCGCCGCCGGGCTGAAGTGGCCGACCCCCGACACGACCAGCTCGGGCGAGCTGACGTTGCGCACTCCGGTGAGGTCGTAACGCACCCGTACCGAGTGACCCGCTGCGACCACGGGCTGGACCACCGGGGCGAGTGCCTCGGCGTATCCCCCGTCGGTGGGGCCGAAGGTCAGCTCGTGGCGCGCGGCCGCGAGCACCTGGCGGCCGTGGCGCACCTCGAAGGCGAGGGAGAGCCGGCGGTCGGTCGTGGAGGCGACGGGCAGACCCGCCGCGGTGAGCATCTGTGTGGGTGTCAGCCGCACCGCGGGAGTGGCGGAGGTGAACTCCCGCTTCCCGATGCGCAGCACGTACTCGATGCCCTTGTCTCCTGTCAGGCCGGTCACGTCGGCACCGATCGTCACCGGTCCCACCAGGCCCTCCCCGGTGGCACCGGACCCCGTGCCCGGTCCGGCCAGGTCGATGCGGCCCGGATCGGTGGACTCCAGGTAGCTGCCGCCGAGGCCGCCGATGGTCTGGCGATGCGCCACGGACAGCCGCACGATCCTGGCCGCTCCGTTACCGGCGAGTCCGCCGTGTGCCTCGGCCAGTACGGCCTGCACGGCCGCCGTGACATCGAGCTGCGGGCCCACGTGCAGCGGCCGGTCGACCTGCGGCGGCGTGGGCACGGCGCGGCCGGTCCGTTCCAGCAGTGAGCGCACCTCCTCAGGTGAGGGGTGCCGGCCGGTCAGCCGCGAGGTCTGCAGTACGACCGCGGCGGCCGCCGCGATCTCGGGGGCGGAGGCGGAGGTACCGCCGCTGAGGACCTCCGCGACGGACTGCGCGGTCTGCCCCTGGTGTTCGAAGGCGGGTATACCGTCACTGGGCGCCGAGACGTCGACACGTGTGCCGAATCCCGAGGAGAAGACACCGGATCCGTTGAGCCTGGTGGTCGCCCAGGTGCCGGCCGTCGAGGCCGCGCCGCCGTTCTGCGGGGGAACGGACAGCGTGTCGTCGGTGGTCGTGCCGCCCGCGGCGATCGCCCCGGAATCGAGGACCCGGGTGGGCGTGGTCGACATCTGGTCGTCGTCGATACGGGTGGTGTCGGCGGGCTTGCGTGTCACGTCGGTCGGTGTGCTGCCGCCGTCCGGTCCGACGGCCGCGTTGGTGTACAGGCGGGTTCCGTCGTTCGACGAGACGACGACGGTGATGCCGTACTGCCGCACGATGGACGCGATCACGGACTGCTGGACGGGGTCGTCCTCCAGGTAGCGGCCGGGCATGCCGTAGGCGTCGGTGCCGTAGCCCAGGCTGGCGGTGATCACGTCGGGCCGCGGCGTCTGCCGGGCCGCGGCCAGCAGGGCGACGGCGATCTGGCTGAAGGTCGGCTCCTGCGGGACGACGAGCCGGTACTTGGCGCCCGGGGCGATGCCCAGCAGATCGGAGTCCCCGCTGCCCTGCATCCCCGGGCGCTGCGCCTCGTGCGGAAGCGGCGCCATCACGGAGAAGTCCAGGAGCACCTCGCCGAGCGCCGGGTCCTGTCCCTGGGTCGAGCCGGCCGGGTCGAGGGCACCGGTGGCGTCCGCGGTGTAGGTGGGGATCAGCGGCATGGTGGGGACGTCCAGGTACCGGCGGCCGTCGTGCAGGACGGTCGTCGGACCGGTCGAACCGAGGTTCGGCGTCGACTCGTCGGTGAGGTCGCCGATCGAGACGTTGGTGATGGTCTCTCCGGTGCCCGGCAGCTGGCCGAACTTCCGCTTGAGCAGGCTGTAGGCGCCGGTGACGTCGACGCCGCCGGCGTCGAGGAAGCTCTGCGTCGAGGTGGCGAGGGCCGCGTTGCCTGGGACACCGTCGGAGCCGGTCGTGCCGCTGTGCCGCGCCTTCGGCGTGTCCCGTCCGTCGCCGTCGGCGCCGCCGGTTGCGGTCGCGGTTCCCGGTGCGCGCAGGGGTACGGCGCCGGTGTTCATCGGCGAGACGGTCTGGTCGGGTTCCGCGTAGACGACGCCCGGTGTGGCGGCCAGTGTCCGGGCGGCGGCGGTGGCGTCGCCGCCGGCCAGCTGGACGACCTGGACCTTGGACAGATCGACCGCGCCGGCGCCGAGTTTCGCCCGGGCGGCCGTGTGCAGTGCGCGGCCCTGCGCGGCGGTGAGTCCCGGGACCAGGGGTCGGATGGAGACGGCGCGGGCGCGTCGCAGGGCGGTGTTCACCCCGGCGTCGGAGGTGAGCGGGGTGCGGACCCGGAGGTCGCTCCGCGCGCCCTTCGGTTCGCCGGTCACCTGGGCGTCGGGCCCCAGCACCACGAGGACCTGGTGGGGGCCGGCCGGCCTGGTCCGCACGGGACCGGGCTTCAGGAAGGAGCCCACGGGACCGAGTGCGGAGACACCCGGCACGGCTGACGGGGCGGCCGCGGCGAGCGCGTCCTTCGAGCCGGTGCCGGACGCCGTGGCAGCCGCTGCGGACGAGGCCGCGTACTGCACGGGCGTGCCGAGCAGCAGGGCCGCGATGGCTGTCGCGCCGACGCCACGAGCGACCGCTCGTCTCCGCCGTTTCATGGGCACTCCACTTCTTGCCTGAGGAGATCGGGGAAAGAGAGGGCGTCGGCCGTCTGAACGGCGCCGACGCGTGGGGAATCTGTCAACCCGTGGGAGCCGGCACAAGATGACGGCCGTGGCGGACTTCCGTCAGCTGGCAGTGATCGGCCACGGGAGCCGCGGGGCGACGCGGTCCGCCCTTGGCCCAAGGGCGGACGCGGGCAGGAACGGACCGTGCGCGAGGATGGCGTGGTGGCCGCGTCGTGGCAGGTGGCGGCTGGTGGAAAGCGGATACCGGAGCTGGAATTGGAACTTGACGTCGTCGGCCTCAGCGACGAATCGCAGCTGGTCTACACCGTCCTGGTCGGGCTGCCCCGGGGCAGCGCCTCCGAGATCGCCGAAGCCTGCGGCATGGGTGCGGTGGTGGCCGGCCGTCATCTGTCCGCCCTGGTGAAGAACGGCCTCGCGATCAGGTCGGCGGGCCGCCCGCCTCGTTTCACGGCCGCCGCTCCGGACGTGGCCGTCACCGAGCTCATCCGGGAGAGCGAGCGCCGGCTCGACACGGCCCGCTCGCTGGTCCGGCAACTCGCCGAGACGCATCGCGAGGCCAACCGGATCAGCGACCCGAGCATCGCCGTGGAGCTGCTCACCGGTCACGAGGACATCAATTCAGCCTTCCAGCGGCTCACCGGGAGCGCCCAGCACCGGATACGTGCCTTCGACCGGCCCCCCTATGTCAACCGCCCGGGCAGCGATCTGGAGAACCAGCGGCAGCGGCAGCACACCGGTGTCGCCCATCGCGTCATCTACGACCGGGCCGCCGTGGCGTGGCCGGGCCGGCTTCGCGACGACATCCTGCCGAGCGTGCGGGCCGGTGAAGAAGCCAGAGTGCGGGCGGAGTTGCCGCTGAAGCTGGTGATCGCCGACGACCGGTCGGCGATCATCCCCTTCAGTCTCGCCGCCGGTGGCCATTCCGTGGCCTACCTCATCCACCGTTCGCCCATTCTCGCCGCGCTGGAAGCACTCTTCGAGGCCGAGTGGGAACGTGCCACCCCGCTGCGGGACACCAGCCCGCCGGCCGCACGGAACGACGGCCCGGACGCCGACACGCGTGCCCTTCTGGGCCTGCTCGCGTCCGGCTGCACGGACACGGCCATCGCCCGCACCCAGGGCTGGAGCGAGCGCACCACCCAGCGCCGCATCCACCGCCTGATGACCGAACTGGGCGCGGCCACCCGCTTCCAGGCGGCGGCCCAGGCCGCCCGCCGCGGCTGGCTGCAGTGAGCGGTGTTCCGGCATCGCCGCCGCCGTCCGCCCTGCGGTCATTCCGCGGGCCGGTGCGCCCGCCCCGCCTCGCGGAAGACCTCCCAGGCGTCCGCCACCACCCCGACATGCCCGAGCTTGTCGGGGTTGTTCACGGTGCGGATCGCCTGGATCCGCCCATCGAGCACGTCAAGTGCCCAGGTGCTGAGGACCTGGCCGTCCCCGTCTCGGAAGATGGAGCCCGGCTGGCCGTTCACCTGCCGTGGCTCGACAGCGCCACCGCTCCTGCCGAGCAGCGGGACGAACGACGCCAGCGCCCGGAGCACGTTCTCGGCGCCGAGGACGACGGGCTCGAACTGCGGTGCCTTGCCGCCGCTGTCGCCGGTCATGTGAACGTCGGCGGCCAGCAGCTCGGTCAGCCCGTTGACGTCTCCTGCGCGCAAGGCGTCGAAGAAGCGTCCGGCGAGCCTGTCGCGTTCCCTCCGGTCCGCCTCGAACCGGACCCGGCCCGCCTCCATGTGCCGGCGTGCCCGCACCGCGAGCTGGTGGCACGCCGCTTCCGAGCGTCCCACGGCCGACGCGATCTCCGGGAAGCCGAAGGCGAACACCTCCCTCAGCACGAAGACCGCACGCTCCAGCGGAGTGAGCCGCTCCAGCAGGAGCAGGGCCGCCATCGACACCGAGTCCGCCAGTTCCGCCGACCGCACCGGATCCTCGTACGGGTCGGTCAGCAGCGGTTCGGGGAGCCACGGTCCGACGTACTCCTCCCTCCGGACGCGGGCCGAGCGCAGTACGTCGATCGAGATCCGGGTGACCACGGTCGACAGGAACGCCCTGGGCGACCCGGGCCGGGCCGGGGCGGCCTCATAGCGCAGCCATGCCTCCTGGACCGCGTCCTCCGCCTCGCTCACACTGCCCAGGATCCGGTAGGCGATCGAGAACAGCAGCGGCCGCAGCTCCTGGAACTCCTCGGTCCTCGTCACACCTGTTCCCCTTCTTCGCATGCATCCTGAACGACCCTGGTGGACGGACCTGCTACGGCTCCACACGCGCCCGACCCTCACCAGGGCACCGGGCCCTCCGCACCGAAGAACCCTCCGGTCGGTCCGTCCGTGCCGAGCACGGCCAGGCGCACCACGCATGAGGCGCCCTGCGCGACCGTGAGGAATCCGGTGTGGTTGTTGCTGTCGGTGTCGACGAAGCCGGGGGCGACCGCGTTGACCGGGATGCCGTCCCTCCGCAGCTCGTTGGCGTACTGCACGGTCAGGGCCGTCAGCGCGGTCTTGGACGGCGCATACGCGGCGGACGGCAGCAGCGCGGCGAAGGGGCCGTCCGGATCGCTGGTGAGAGACAGCGACGCGGCGTGACTGCTGACGTTGACGACGCGTGGCGCCGGTGACCGCCGCAGCAGCGGCAGCATGGCATTGGTCACCTGGATCACCCCGAAGACGTTGGTCTCGAACACCGCCCGAACCATGTCCAGATCGACGGAGCTGGGAACCTGATCGTGGGCGTCGGCGGGCGACACCTGTCCGGAGCCGGTGATTCCGGCGTTGTTGATCAGTACGTCGAGACGACCGGAGCGCTCCTCGACCCGCCTGGCGGCCTCCTGGACGGTGGCCGGGTCGGTGACGTCCAAGGTGACGGCGTACGCACGGCCACCGGCCGCGCGCACCGCCGCGGCGGCCTCCTCGCCGCGCAGCGGGTCCCTGGCGCCGATCACGACCGCCATACCCAGCGCGGCCAGTTGCTCGGCGACGCCACGCCCGATCCCCTTGTTGGCACCGGTGATCAGAGCGACCTCCTGGTGCGTGCTCTCGTCCCTCATCGTCTGCTCCCTGTTGTCGAGGCGGGCACTTCCGGATCCCGCCTTCACCACCTGAGACGAGACAGCCGGGCCGTCTCTGACACGCGGTCGGCCGCGGAACCGACGGACAGTCCAGGACCACATGGCTCAACGGCCTGTGACCTGCGAGGATCCTTCTCCGATCCATGATCCCGGGGAGTCCGAGCGTGAGGCCTTCGAGACCAGGCAGACCCCAGCAGACGCGGCACGGTGCCCGTAGGCCGCGCCGGCCACCACTGCCGTCTCCGTCACGGGGGTGCGGAGCTTGCGGCGGTTCCGGCGCTGAAGGACTGCCGGTGCACGTGGTCAGCGAGTCGGCCCGGGAGGCTCTCGTGCTCGGTCGTCAGACGTGCGGAGAGCGCGGCGTGGTGGTCGGAGTCGGTCTGCCCGTTCACGGACCCGGAGCCCGGCAGGGCAGAGGGGGCGGTGGGCACCCGAGACGTCGTCCACGTGGTGGACCCGACCGGAAAGTGCGTCGAGGGGCCACCGAGCTGGGAGGACCTCTGACACGGCCATGTGCGGGGGGCTTGGTCGCAGAACCGCCGGGATCAGGCTCCGCCCGCCTGCGGGGCGCTGAGTGCGCAGGTGGTTCCGACGCTGCTCTGCGCCCATGCGTCCGGGAGGGCCGCGGCGAGCGTGTGCCGAGCGCGCCAGCCGGTGCAGTGACCGGGCACGATCAGCTCGGGTGCGAGTCCGGTGAGCGCGGCCACCGTCGGGCCGATCACCGGCTCGAAGGCAGGGCCGCTCAGGTGGAGACCGCCGATGAGGGCCGGCAGTCTGCCCACGCCGGTCAGCCTCATGGCATGCCGGACGATGTCGACCACGCCGGTGTGGCCGCACCCGGTGGCCACGACAAGCCCCCGGCCGCGCACGTGGACGACGAGTGCCCGGTGGTCGATGACGGCGGGGTCGTGCCGCCGGCCGTTCCCGTCCCAGGCCTGGTGTGCCGGCGGCATGCCCTGTTCGAACCCGGTGACGCGGTCCACCTCGCCGGTGATCAGCACCCCGTCGGCCAGCAGCGACGGCTGCCGGCGCTCGATCACCCCGAACCCCTCGCGTTCCAGGGCTCCCCGTGACAGCGTGGGCATCTCGAAACCCTGGGCGGCGGGCAGTTGGAGGCGCCGGCGGGTCCACACCGCCGGATGGACGGTCAGCGGCAGCCCCGGAGCGGCCGCGCAGCCGCGCCAGGCCGTCGAAGCCCCCCGCGTGGTCGAAGTGCCCATGGCTGAGCACGACGCCGAGCAGGCCGCCGACATCGATCCCAAGGCGCTCGGCGTTCACCGCCGGCGCGTCCGGGGAGGCGCCGGTATCGAACAGCAGCGTGCTGCTCGCGTTCCCGGTTCGGACGGTGACCAGGGCGGAGAAACCGCGTCGAAGGTGTTGTCGACCATCGTCGTGACCCTGACCCCGTCGGCCTCGGGCTGTGTCACCGGATCGACGGCCGGCCCCCGCGTGACGCGGGGCGCCGACCACGCGGCCTCGGCCGGCGAGCGCCCGTGATCACCGCACATGGCGGAGAACGCCTCCCTGCCGACGCGACCGGCCGGGCGACCGCCGTGCGGGCCGAGCGCAGACCACGCCCGGTGTCATGCGTCCGCGGGTGTCATGCGTCCACGGATGTCACGCGGGCGGGACGACGACGTCGACGAGCCCGGTCGCCACGTCGTACACGAGCCCCGAGACGAAGACCCCGCCGCGGAGTCTCCCCTTGAGGAGCTCCACGTCGACCCGGACGGCAGCCGCCGGGTCGGTGACCGCCTTGGCGCCCAGGTCACCGGCCGGCACCTCGAAGTATTCAGCCGGCAGATCGGGGAACGCCGCGTGACCCGCCCCCCGACGTTGCGGATCACCGCCGCCTCACCGAGCCCGAGCACGCCGGACGGGTCGGCTCGGGCGTCGACACACCCGACGACCGTCAGACCCCCGCCGGGCATGAGCCCCAGGCCGGCGAATGAGCCGCCGTCGGCGAACCCGGCATTGCGCGGGACCAGTTCATCCGTGTCGATCACTGTGCCGACAGCCCCTTCACCGCTACGAGCGCGGCCCCCGGCGACGCCGACGGGGCCCCGGACACCACCCACCCTGGACCGCCACCGCGGCCCACGCCACCCGGCCGTGCGGCACGCCGTGGGCGCCAGACACCGCGTGGGGTGCGGGCGACGGCGACCAGTGAGATTCTGTACTTCCTGGAACCCGAGGGGCGACGGCGCGGCACTGGGCGCGGGCGGTTGCCCGAGGTGGTTGACGTCATGGGCATCATGAGAACGGGACGTCCGCGACGGCCCCTCACCCCCCTGGCCGCCGTCGTCAACGGCGTCGTCGCCGGCATCGCCGGGACGGTGTGCATGGATGCGGTGCGCTATCTGCGCTATCGACGCGCGGGCGGCACGGACAGTCCCAAGGGCTGGGAGTTCGCGCCGGTCAAGGACTGGGAAGAGGCGCCGGATCCGGGCAAGGTGGCGAAGCGGGTGCTGGAGGGGTTCACACAGCGTGAGATCCCTGACCGGTGGGCTTGGTTCACGAGCACGGCGATGCACTGGTCGTACGGCTCCGCCTGGGGTGCGCTGTACGGAATTGCCGCCGGCTCGGCCCGGCGCCCGAACCCGTTGCTCGGCATTCCGCTCGGCGCGACCGTGTGCGCCAGCGCCTATCTGGTCCTCCCTCAGGCCGGGCTCTACGAGCCGATCTGGAAATACAGCCCGAAGACACTGGCCGACGACCTGAGCGCCCACCTCGTGTTCGGTCTGGGAACCGGCGCCTGCTTCTGGCTCACCAGCAGATACTGCTGACGCGGCGCTACGCTGGGGGGAGTGCCTGGCATATCGGGGGGATCATGAACAGGCTCCTGGCGTCCGCGCTCACGGGCGTTGTCCTGCTCTCGGCGGCGAGTTGCGGCCAGCGCGGCGACTCGTTCCCGACGCGGTCGCACAACCCGACCACATCGGCCGCTCCCACCCGCCCCGTTTCACCCCACTCCACAACCGCCGCCCCTAGCAGGGTGATTGAGGCGGCAAGGTCCACCCTGCTGGCGCAGATGTCCGTCAAGGACCTTCCGGGTCACGCCGGAACGGCCACCGCCAGCGTCGGCCGGCGCAGTGCCCTGTTCGTCTGGGCAACCGCCGACGGCCGTTTCTGCTCGGGCGCTGCTGGGGCCGACGGCGGATACACCGTGTCGACCTGTACCTCCTCCCCCGGCGACACCGCCTTCTCCTCCCGGCCCGGACTCGTCCCCCTCGTCACCATCGCGGCGATCGGCACGAGCCAGAACCTCGTGATCGGCGCGGACCGGGAAACCGTCCGGTCGGTGACGTGCAACGGCACACCCCTGACGTTCCGGCGGCTGAAGGGCGTTCTCGACCACAGGCGGGCGCTCTACGCCTTCGACCTTCCCGGTCAGACCGGTGGGTCCGTCACCGTGACCGTCGTCCGCGCGCACACCGCCGCCAGGGAACACGTGAACCTGCTCTGGAAGCGGCACGCGGGCCGTCCGATGTGCCACTGAACGGACGCGCGAGCGGCGAAAGCCGTGAAGCGGATCGGCGTCCGGCTCCGGAGGGGCCTCACAGCTGGTCGTAGATGGCGGCGAGTTGGCGCAGAACGTCGGTCGCGGTGTCCAGGGCAGCGGTGTCGTGGCGGGCGAGCGCGCTGTCGAGAGCCCGGGCCAGGCCGGCCTGACGTTCGTGGTGGCGACGGCGACCGGCGTCGGTGAGGGCGACCAGGACGGATCTCTTGTCGGCTGCGGGACGCTCGCGAGTGACGTAGCCGGCCGCGGCCAGACCGTTGACCAGCTGGGTGGTGGCGGCGCCGGTGGCCGCGGCGAGCCGGCCGACCGGCAGCGGGCCCCTCCTCGGCCAGCACCCGCAGAGCGCGGGCGTGGCATCGTCGCCCTGTCCATCGAGGGCCCGGGCCAGGGCGAGAGCCGGGCCAACGGGCTGACCGTCGACCTCACCAACTACGACATCACCTGCCCCGTCCTCTACGGCATCGGCGAATTCGACGAACTCACCGCGCTGGAGCAGGCGCTGGCCAGCTACGAGCGGGTCCGCGCGCCCAAGGAGCTGCGCGTCTACGAGAACGAGTTCCACCCGCTGGGCGGCACCGCCGCCGAGGTCTTCCGCTTCGGCGCGGAGTGGGTCGAGCGCGCCCTGAACGGCGAGTTCGCCGAGCCCGGCCGCGACGTGCGTCACTACGTCCGCAGCGACGGCCGCACCACCGACGGCACCGCCGACCCGACATGGTGGCTCGGCGCCGTCCCCACGGAGATCAGCGACGCCCGCCAGGCATGACGCCTCGGGACCGGCGGCCTGCCGATGGCGGCGCTGCGGCATGCTGACGCACGGCAGGGTGCGCGATCCGAGTCGCCTACCGGCCCCTCGGTGGCAGGGCCTGCACTCCCCCGGATCAGGGCCTCCGCGCCGCGCGGCCCGTCCCCGACGGGCGCCCGCGTCTTCTGGCCGGGCCCGCGCGGAGCGCCACGGGGGCCGCGGGCTGTGCCGCCGACCCCGAACAGGCCGCCGGCCGGCGAGCCCGGGACGCCGCCGACTCCGTACCCTGGCGGCATGCGCATGCGCCCCACCCTGAGCTGGACCCCCGCCGCGGACCTGCCGCCGGGTACCACCGACCTGGAACCGGTCGTCGCCGCGCTGGGCGCCGGCGGTGTACTGGTGCTCAGCGGCGCGGGTATCTCCACGGAGTCGGGCATCCCGGACTACCGGGGCAAGGACGGGAGCCTGAGCCGGCACACGCCGATGACCTACCAGGACTTCACCGGCAGCGCGCACGCGCGGCGCCGCTACTGGGCGCGCAGCCACCTCGGCTGGCGCACCTTCGGCCGCGCCCTCCCCAATGCCGGGCACCTGGCGGTGGCCGCCCTCGCACGGCACGCTCACGTCTCGGGTGTCATCACCCAGAACGTCGACGGTCTGCACCAGGCCGCCGGCAGCGAGGGGGTCGTGGAACTCCACGGCAGCCTCGACCGGGTCGTCTGCCTCTCCTGCGGCGCCTACAGCCCGCGGCGCGCACTCGCTCGGCGGTTGGAGGCGGAGAACCCGGGCTTCGACCCGGTGGCCGCCGGGATCAACCCGGATGGTGACGCCGACCTCAGCGACGCGCAGGTCGGCGATTTCCGCACGGTGCCCTGCGCCGACTGCGGCGGCGTCCTCAAGCCGGACGTGGTGTTCTTCGGCGAGGCCGTTCCGCCGCAGCGCGTCGAGCACTGCCGGGGGCTGGTCCGTGACGCGTCCTCACTGCTGGTCCTCGGCTCCTCGCTGACGGTGATGTCCGGACTCCGGTTCGTCCGCCAGGCACACCAGGAGGGGAAGCCGGTGGTGATCGTCAACCAGGACCCGACCCGGGGCGACCCGCACGCCCTCACCCGCGTCGCGCTCCCCCTGGGTCCGGCCCTGACCACCGTGGCCCACCGGCTGGGCATCCCGGTCGGTGCCGGATCCGCCGGGCCTGCCGGCTGAGGCGCCTTCCGGCCCGGGTGCGCCTCCGGGCGGGGAGCGGGGGCTACAGCTTCCGGCTCCGCAGTTGCTCGGCGACGTCCTGGACGCTGATCCGGGTGTCACGGACCTTGCGGACCAGGTCGGACAGGGCGCCGTAGGGAGCGTCGATGCCCTCGCCGGCCTGTGCCATGTTCTGGGCGGCGATGAACGCGGCGTACAGGCTGTTGCGGTGCAAAAGCGGCTCCAGGGCACGATGGTGTGCAGCAGGGCAGCGGCGGGCCAGGCGGTGTCCGGGTCGGCTGTCGCGAGGGTCGGCATCCAGTAGGTGCCTGCCGGTGAAGCGGGATGCCGTGCCGTCCTCGTGGCCGGCGGTGGTGTGAAGCGGGGCCCGGGGACAGAATTGTGATCAGTGGGACCGCGTTCTCACAGCCACGCGCCGCAAGGTCGGTGTCCCGCCCGACGGAAGGTGGTAGACGTGCGGCACTACGATCTCGTCATCCTGGGGGCAGGCAGCGGCAACATGCTGTTGTCCGAGGAGTTCGACCGCCTGCGGACCGCCATCGTCGAACCGGACCGTTTCGGCGGCACCTGTCTGAACCGGGGGTGCATCCCGAGCAAGATGTTCGTCGTCGCCGCGGACGCCGCCGAGGGGGCGCGGACGGCGCAGCGCCTCGGCGTCCACGCGAGTGTGTCGCACGTCGACTGGAAGTCCGTCCGGGACCGTGTCTTCGGCCGGATCGATCCGCTGCACGAGAGTGCGGTGGAGTACCGCAGAGGCCAGGGCGTCGACGTGTTCACCGAACCCGCGCGCTTCGTCGCCCCGAAGGTCCTGGAGGTCGGGGCCGAGCGGATCACCGCCGAGACGATCGTCGTGGCCGTCGGGTCGCGGCCGGTGGTGCCGGACGTCCCCGGCCTCGACACCGTCGCCTTCCACACCTCGGACACCATCATGCGGATCGACGCCCTGCCCGCGTCCCTGCTGGTGCTCGGCGGCGGCTTCATCGCCGCCGAGTTCGGCCACGTGTTCACCTCGTTCGGCGCGGACGTCACGATCGTGCAGCGCGGGCCACGCCTGCTCATGGCGGAGGACGAGCAGGTGTCGCGGCGCTTCACCGAGCTCGCCGCGCAGCGGCACCGTGTGCTGCTCGGCGCCCGGGTCACCTCGGTGGAACCGAAGGGGGACGGTGTGGCGGCGCTGGTGACATGTCCGGACGGTGAGCATGCCGTCGAGGCCGACATGCTGCTGGTGTGCGTCGGCCGCAGGCCCAACACCGACCGGCTGCGGGCCGTCGACAGCGGGCTGGAGCTGGACGAACACGGTCACATCGTCACCGACGACGCCTACCGCACGTCCGTGCCCGGGGTGTGGGCACTCGGCGACGCGGTGAACCACTTCCAGCTCAAGCACGTGGCGAACGCCGAGTCGCGAGTGGTGCGGCACAACATCCTCCATCCGCAGGACGTGCGGACGCTGCAGAACAAGGTGGCGCCGCACGCGGTGTTCACCAGCCCTCAGATCGCCAGTGTCGGCCTCACGGAGCAGGAGGCGCGGCGGCGCGGCATCGACTGCCTGGTGAGCGTCCGCGACTACGCCGACACCGCCTACGGATGGGCCCTCGAGGACACCACCAGCTTCGTGAAACTCCTCGCGAGTCCGGCCGATCGCCTGCTCCTGGGCGCCCACATCATCGGGCCCCAGGCCGCGACGCTCATCCAGCCCCTGATCCAGGCCATGTCCCTGGGACTGACGGTGGACCGGATCGGGCGGGACGTGCTGTACATCCACCCGGCCCTCACGGAGGCCGTCGAGCAGGCGCTGCTGAACCTGTAGTCGCACGACGCCGAGGCGGGCCGCTCCGTTCAGCGGCGCTCGGGGCTCTCGCCCGCCGCGTCCGGCGGGTCGTCGCGCAGCCAGCGTGAATGGTGCCGCGCCGCCCAGGAGCGGCTCACGTATCCCGTGCGCATCCCGAGCCTGGCCTCGGGGTCCTGGTACGCCTTGCGCAGGTGCCCGAGCAGGACGCCGGCGATCGCCCAGGCGAGGCAGTCGTGGACGAAGATCGCACTGGTGCGGGAGATGAACGGCAGGAGCCCGAGGAACCACATGAGCAGACCGGTGAACATCATCACCAGCACGGCACCCGCGATCCAGCCCGCGTAGATCTTCTGCCCGGCGTTGAACTTGCCCGCCGGACGGGCCTCCGGCCAGTCACGGCGTCTGCGCACCGCCCTGAGCCACTGCCTGTCGTACACCGCGAAGCGGTTCAGGCGGCGCAGGTCCGCGCGGAAGTCCCGGGAGAAGAGCCCCAGCAGGAGGGGAACGGGCAGGCAGATGCCCGACCACTCGTGGACGGTGACCATCAGGTGACGCCGGCCGACGGCCTGGGCCAGTGGTGCGATGTACAGGCAGGCGGCGGTGACCAGGCAGAGCAGCATGAGCCAGCCGGTCGCCCGGTGGACCAGGCGCTGGGCCCGGCCGAACCTGCGGACCCGGTCGGTCCCCTCAGACCGCGCCGCCGCGGTCGGCACCGTCGAGCCAGCCGTCGACCGCATATCCGCGCTCCTCCCAGTAGCCGGGGACGACCTCGTCGGTGACCGAGATACCGGACAGCCACTTGGCCGACTTGTAGAAGTACATGGGGGCCACGTAGAGCCGTGCCGGTCCCCCGTGTTCGTGGGTGAGGGGTTTGTCCTGCATCCTGAGCGCCACCAGCACGTCCGAGCGGCGCGCCTGTTCGAGGCTGAGGCTCTCGGTGTAGGCGCCGTCGAAGCAGGTGAAGCGGACGGCCGCGCCCTCGGAACGCACTCCGGTGGCGTCCAGGAGGTCCGACAGCCGCACGCCTTCGAAGGGCGTGTCGTTGACGCGCCACCCGTCGGTGCACAGGACGTCCGCGACGATCCGCGTCTGCCGCATGGCCCGCAGTTCGGGCAGCGTGAAGGTTCTCGGCCGGTCGACGAGGCCGTCTATCCGCAGTTCGTAGGTGGTGTCGTTCTTACGGGGCACCGAGCCCACGACGCTGTAGTAGCGGAACCCTCCGGGGTTGGGGAGCAGGCCCGTCAGGCCCGTCGCGTCGACCTGGGAGGCGGCGCCCAGGAACCCCTCCCAGCCACGTTGCAGGTACGGGGCGGTCGCGAGGCCCGCCGCACCGGCGGCGAGCATGCCCAGCAGGGCGCGGCGCCCCACCGGCGCCCCGTCCGGGCTCCGCTTCGGCTGTTCTGCCATGTCGAGTGGTCCTTCGCGATGGGGGCACCGGGCCACGCGGACCGACGCGGCACCGGCAGCGTACGTAACCTGTTCAAGCGGTGACGATCATGACATGGTCATTCGTCGACCGTCAACGGTTACCCCTTCATCCAGGCCTGTTGGAGATGCAGTTCACAGGAGCGGACGTCGGGCACACCATCACGGAGCGACCACACCGCCTTCCTCGATCACCGGTCAGAATAGTGACGGCAGTCACGACTGCGCCGCCCCGGCCCGCACCTGACGCCGACACGGACGCCCGGCCGTTCGGTCAGGCGGCGACTTCGAGGACGACACGGAACCGCGCCTTGCCGGAGAGCATCCGCTCGTAGGCGTCCATGGCCCGCTCGAAGGGCATCGTCTCGATCGAAGGGCGGACGCCGTGGGCCAGCGTGAAGCCGAGGTTGTCCTCGTTCTCGATCGACGAACCCGTCAGGCTGCCGACGATGCTCCGGGTACCGAAGATCAGGTCGGGGGTGGAGACCGACATCGGGTCGGGCGCGGCACCCACGACGACGAGCTTCCCGCCGGGCGCCAGACCGCGCAGCAGGGGGTTCATCGAGGCGCCGCTCGACGCCGTGGCCACGACGAGCGAGGCACCGCCCAGACCGGCGAGGGCCGCGCCGGGGTCGGTCTCCGAGCTGTCGATGTACTCATGAGCTCCCAGCTCACGGGCGAGCGGCTCCTTGTCCTTGCCGCGGGCGACGGCGACGACCCGGTAGCCGAGGCTGCGCGCGTACTGGAGGGCCAGGTGCCCCAGCCCCCCGATGCCCTGCACGGCGACCAGGCTGCCCGCCCGGACGGAGTCCTGCTGGAGCGCGGAGAAGGTGGTCAGTCCGGCGCACAGCAGCGGGGCGGCCTCGGCCGCGGACATGCCGTCGGGGATGCGGACCAGTCCGCTGGCACGCGCGTAGGTCACCTCCGCGTAGCCGCCGTCGACGTTCGTGCCGGTCTGCCCCTGGTCGAGGCAGTTGACGAAGTCGCCCCGGCGACATGGCTCGCACTCCCCGCAGTGTCCGTTGAGGAAGCCGACACCGACGCGGTCGCCGGGGTGCCAGGCGGTGACGCCCGGCCCCACGGCGTCGATCACGCCGACGATCTCGTGTCCGGGCACGAGCGGGCTCGACGGGTCGGCGCGCAGGCCCTCCACGGCAAGGACGTCGGTGTGACAGACGCCGCAGGTCTGCACCCGGAGCCGGACATGGCCGGGCGCCGGGTCGACCAGCTCACGCTCGACCAGCCGGAGGCTGTGGACTCCGGTGGCTTCGAAGGCCCGGTAGGTGGTGGACATGGAGGCTCCCTCGGTACCGCCCGGCCGGCACGGGCCGGCGGGCTCTCTTCTTGCGATGTCACTTTCAATATGACCAGTCGTCTTAATTGACGTCAAGCCCGAGCCGGCAAGGATGCGCGAGCCCGCGACGTACCCTTGACAGTGATCAAGACGACCGGACATATTGATCGGGAGGAGCGGGATGGCACGCGCATCGAAGCGCGAGGAGATAGCGCAGGCGGCACTGGAGCAGTTCCGTACCCGGGGCTTCAACGCCACCGGTATCAGCGACATCACCTCGGCCGCCGGCGCCCCGAAGGGTTCTTTCTACAACCACTTCGCCAGCAAGGAGGACAGCGCCCTGGAGGCGCTCGGCCGCTATGCCGTCGGCCTGCGCTTCGACATGCTCGACATGCCCGGCCCTCCGCTGGAACGGCTCCGGGCGCACTTCGAGTTCATGGGCTCGGACACCGTGGACAGCGGCTTCGCCCGCGGGTGCCTGGTCGGGAACTTCGGTGCCGAGGTGGCCGACCACTCCGAGGAGATCCGCTCGGCGGTCCGGCGCGGCTTCCAGCAGTGGGCCTCGCACATCGAGCGGGTACTTGCCGAGGCCCGGGAATCGGGCGACATCAGCGCCTCGCTCGACCTGCCGGCGACCGCGCTCTTCGTTCTCAGCGCCTGGGAGGGTGCCCTGATCGCGGCCCGCGCCGACAAGTCCTCCGCCCCCTTGGACGCGTTCTTCCACATCGTCTTCGACGTCGTGCTCCGCTGAGCCCGCCGGTCACGAACGAGCGGCGCCCCGACACCGTGCGGTGTCGGGGCGCTGCTCGTCGTGGCTGTCCGGCTTCCCGCCTACGACTGCGGGCGACTGCTCCAGATGACCCTGCGGTCCTCGCATTCGAGGTCGGATGCGACCGGGTCTTCTCCGCCGCGCTCAGCGGTGACGCTTCGGCACAGCACGAACCCCGATCCGCTTTCGGACCGAAGGACGACCGGCAGACAGAGCTCTCTGCGCGACGGGGCGATTCCGGAGAATCCGAGAATCTCCTCGGCTTCGGTGGTGCTCGCGGCGCAGAGTTCGATCGACTTGTAGTGCTGGACCAGCTGCATGGCGCTCACCCCTTCGAAACGCAGGTCCAGACATACGGTGTCCACGCTGTCGGGAACGGCCCGAAGGAGCAGCTGGGAGTGCCCGACGCCGTACCGCCAGACCCTGAAGGTCCGATCGGATCTGAACATCACAGCCGAACTCACGGCCGCTCTCGGGCCGTTATTTGAAGGGGTTGGCATCTACCTTACCTCCCTTGTACCAGGTGATCCTGTCCCACGCCTCCGGAGACTGACTGACCTTGTAGAGCTCCCAGTTCGTCAGTTTCTCGAAGCCGCTCGGATCGACCGACTTGCCCGCACGGGCCGCGGCGACGGGGTCCGTGATCCCGTCCAGGTTGAACGAGATCTTCGCCGTGGACTCCGAAGAAAGGTACGCCTCGAACTTCTTGTACCACGGGCCATTGCCAGGCCAGTCGTGATACGTCAGGGCTTCGCGTTCCATGGCGAACTCGTCGAGGGCCCATTCGTTCTCGCCCACCGTCTGCAGGCCGAGAGCGATGTGTTCGCACACGGAGCCCGAGTTGTGCACCAGGACCGGGGTACCGCCCGCAAGGACGTAGTACGTGTGGAGGTCGTCGACGGTGAGGTTGTAGGCCGAGTGCAGCCGGTGATAGCGGTGGACGCCGGCCACGACGACGGTCCGGCCGTCGCTGGTGCGCAGGGTCTGGCCGGGCTCGAGGTCGCCGGCGTCGATCCAGTGGTGGGAGCCGGGCGACCAGAAGGGGTGGTGCTGGGTGGCGGTGATCCGTGCGTCGCCGGCGTCGATCGTGATGTCCGCGAAGTCGGTGTCGTCCGGCGTGTAGATCGTGTCGGTGACGGTACGGCCTTCGGTGCGGCCGCTTTCTGGATCGGTGGCAAGGACCGCGTCGTCGATCCGGACGTCCTGGATCTGCTTGGTCGTTCCGTCTGCCATCAGCACCCGGGTGGTGCCGGGGAAACTGTTGCGCTCGCACGTCTTGCCCAGGATCTTGCCGATCTTGGCGGCAAGCCCGGCGAGGGCCTCGTTGGACAGCCCGTCGAGGGCGCGCAGCGCCTTCCAGGCGTCCGCGTAGCCGATCCCGGTCCTGGCAGCGGCGTCGAGGGCCTTGACGGCACGCGCGATCGGCGCGAGCGCGCCTTCGAGCGGGACGTACGTGGCGAGGCTCCAGGCACAGGCGGACTTGTCGCCGTGCCAGCAGTCCAACAGGTCCTCGGCGAAGAAGGAGAACAGGATCGATCCGGCGACATCACCGAAGAGGCTCTGCCATCCGGCGCGGACGATGTCCTTGCCGGAGAACTTGTGCGTCCAGCCGTCGATCTTGATGTTCTTCAGCGTCGCCCGCTTGAGGAACTCCCACGCCTGCTTCGGGCATCCGTCGGCCGTGGCCTGGGCCTGGTCGTCGGTGCACAGGTAGATGTCGGCCTCGTAGGTGACGACCAGGTCGAACGTCGCGTCACAGCCCACGAACGCGGCGTCCGGCATCCCCGGGCAGGTCCCGATCTGCCGGGAGCTGACGATCTGCACGGTTGACTCGTCCGGCACGGCGAACACGCCCGGGATACCCGTGCCGGTGCCCTGGGACGCCTCCTTGTTGGCCTCCCCCCGTTCCGTCCGGTCGGCCGCTTCCTGAGCTTCCCTGGCGTACTTGTCCGCGTCCTTCGCCGCCTGTTCGGCCTCGGTGGCGGCGGCGTCGGCGCGATCGGCCGCCGCGCGGGCGTCCTTTGCGGCCTGCTCGGCCTGGCCGGCCGCGGAGCGGGCCGCTTCGGCGTCCAGTTCGGCGGCGTCGGCGGAATCGCGGGCGTCCTTGGCGTAACCCTCGGCGTTGCCCGCGGCCTTGTCGGCGGCTGCCGCGTCCTCGGCGGCCTGCTGGTCGTAGCCGATGGTCCGGGCCAGTGACGCCTGCGCCGCGGCCGCGGCCTTCGCGGCGTCGGCCGCGTAGCCGAGGGCGTCCTTGGCGTAGGTGCGGGCGTCGGCGGCGTACTGGGCGGCGTTGGCCGCGTGCTGGTAGGCCTCCTTGGCGTCGCCCTTGGCCTGGTCGGCGAGGTTCTTCGCCGCGTCGGCCTCGGCGGCGGCGTTCTTGGCGTGCGCGTCCGCGACGGCCTGCTGCTGCTCGGCGATCGTCTTCGACGACTGCCCCGTCAGCACCACCAGACCGGCGGCCGAGTCCGTGTCCACGTACGGCGAGCCGAGTTCCACGGCGTCGTTGGCGGGCGCGGCGACCTGCTGGGCCGACTTGCCGGCGTCGACGGCCGCCTGCGCGGTGACGTGGGCGAACCCCGCGGCCTTCGCCGCCGCCGCGAGCGCGTTGCCGGCCTCCTTGCCGGCGCTGTCGGCCTGGGCCCGGGCGTCCTTCGCGTGCTGCTCGGCCTCGTCGGCCAGTTTCACCGCCGCCGTCGCCTCGGACGCGGCATGCTGTGAGGCCGCGATGGCGTCCGCCACGGCGCTGGTGGCCGTCTTCACCGCCGAGTCCGCCCTCAGCTTGGCGGCTTGCGCCGCGTCCGCGTCAGAACGGGCACGCTTGGCCGCGGCTTCCGCACGCGTCGCCGCGGCGTCCGCGTCGGCCGCGGCCTGCGTGGCGGCGTCCGCCTCCGAACGGGCCCTGCCCGCCGCGGCTTCGGCGTCGTCAGCCGCCGTGTCCGCCTGGTTCGCCGCGGCACGAGCCGCGTCGGCAGCGTCACCGGACTCGAGTTTGTCGGCGTAGGCCTGCTTCGCGTCGGCCTTGGCGCGCGCCGCGTCCGCCTTCTGTTCGGCGTCCCACGCGTCGTCGCGCATGTCCCGGGCGTGGTCCTTGGCCGTGACCGCGTCGTCCCGCCGGTCCTCGGCGGTCTTCTCGGCGGCCTCGGCACGATCCTTGGCGTCCTTCGCCTTCGCCGCCTCGGACTCGGCGTTCTTGCGGTGCTCCAGGGCCTCGGCCCGGCTGGCGGCGGCGTTCTCCTTCTCCGCCTCGGCCGTCTTCTCCTCGGCCTCGGCCGCGAGGCGCTTGGCGTGCGCGTCGGCGGCGGCCGCCTTCGCGTCGCCCTCGGCCTTCACCGCCACGGCGAGTTGCGCCTCCGCGGTCTCCTTGTCCTTCTTGGCGTTGTCGCGATGGACCTTGGCCGCATCGGCCGCGGCCTTGGCCTGCAACTCGGCCGCCTCCGCGGCCTTCTTGCGGAACTCCGCGTTCGACTGCGCCGCCTGTGCCAGGGCGCGCTGCGTGATGGTCGCGCTGTCCCCGGCCGCGGCGCGCGTTGCGGCCTCCGCGGTCTCGCCGGCCTTCTCCAGCGCCTGGAGGGCGGCGGCCGCGCCCTTGATGACCTGGTCCTTCTGCAAACCGACCAGCAGACCCCGGCCCCGCGGAGCACCCGCCGCGTCGGCGATGGCGTAGGCGGCCTGGAGCGCGGTGTCCGACGTGGTCGCGGCCTTCTGCGCCGTGGCCAGCTGCGTCTTGACCACGGCGAGCTGCTTCTTCGCCTCGGCCTGCGCCGCGGTGACGGCCGCCTTGGCCTTGTCCACGTCGGCCTTGGCGGGCGCGCTGCCGGTGTGGGTCTTGGCGACGATCCGGAACTTCTGTGCCGCGGAGCCGTTGCACGCCGACGAGACGGCGTCCTTGCTGTTGTCGAACGTCGGCAGATGCAGGCACTTGCCGGACGCCGCGTTCACCAGCGGACCGGCGCTGCGCACGTCGAACTTCCACTGCTGGGCCTTGGCACTGCCGCAGTCGCGGATCTGGATCTTCGTGCCGTCGGCGGTGCCGCCGTTCAGTACCTCAAGGCACTTGCCCGAGTTGGGGTTGCGCAGGGTGCGGCCGCCGTCGTAAGTGGCCCACATCTGCCACTTCTGGCCGGCCCCGGCGTTACAGGTGTAGACCTGCACGGGGGTGCCGTTGGTCTTGCCGGCGCCCTGGACGTCGAGGCACTTGCCGGCCGCGCCCGGCACCTGGATCTCCAGCTCGCCGTCGCCGATCCAGTTGAAGCCGCCCTCGGTGTAGTAGTCCAGCCAGCGGGTCGAGTAGTCCGCGATCCACGACTGCCCCAGCAACTTGCCCAGCGCGAACGTGCCGTCCCGCAGGGCCGTTCCGGCGCTGCTGGAGGCGGCAAGGACCTGGTTGCGCTGGGTGGCCTGCGAAGTGATCTCCTGCTGCCACTCGGCGGACGCCTGCGCCACCTCCTTGCCCAGTACACGGTCGGGGTCGATCGGGTCGTGCCAGGCGCACGACGCGAACCGGGTTTTGAGGTCCTCCACCGCGATACGGAACTCCGGGGTGTCCGGCGTCGGCGCGGTCGTGGGGAAGCCCCCGGAGGCGAGGAAGACACGGGCGTCGTCGGCGAACACCCGCGGGACGAAGATCTCGTTCGGGACCGGGTCGCCGGAGTTCTTCTTCCACAGCTTCCAGGCTTCCTGCTCCTGGCTCGTCCCGCCGTTGGTGTACAGCGGGTCTCCGACCGCGAGAGCGGCCTTCTTCGCCTGGTCGTCCGCCTGCGGTGACGGGTCGTAGAAGGGGGACAGCAGGTCGATCGACTTGAAGTACGACTGGAAGAGCCAGGGCAGCAGCCCCGTCTTGTCGAAGAGGTTCTCCTTCTCGGGGGCGCCGGGGTAACTGTCCAGGCCGCTGACGGCGTTGCCCCATGCCTGACGGGTGTCGTCGGTCTTCTTCACCCAGGCGTCGGAGTCGTCGTGGTCCTTCTGCAACGCCTGGGCGAACGCGCCGGTGCCCCAGGTGCGGTCCGCCTTCTGGTGCAACTGGTCCGCCGGCAACGGCAGGGAGGCAGCGGACAGGCCGTACATGTCCGGCCCGCCCCTGCGCAGCCCGTCGGCCATCAGACACTGGTCGAACCGGAGTTGCTCGGCCGCCTTGGCGTCGTACCCGTCGTAGGAGTCGGCGGCCGGAGCGGTGCGCGGGTCACCGGCGACGGCGGAAGCCGGCTGTACCGCCCCGGTCGCCAGAAGAGCGAGGGCGAGGACCGCGACGACCGGAGTCGCCAAGCCCGCCATCCATCTGGGGCGTCCGAATTGCCGGCGTACAGGTCTACGCAACACGCGTATCCCTCTCTGTTGGGGTGGCTGCTTCAGGCGCACTCCTGGGAGGGACAGCTCGGGCCCGCGCATGGGCCCTCACATGGTGGTGGCGCTCCCCCCGTGGACACGCCGAGCACTCCTGGACAAAGGGACTGGTCAGGTCCGTCCAGGAGCGGACGCCACCATAGACATACGGCTGATTCCGATGGCAAGGACGTTGGGGCCAGGGGTAGTTACTGTCGGTAGCCTCCGCGCGGCACGGAGGGGCCGGACGGATCCTGTGCGCAGCCTGTGAGCAACACTTACCGGCCCCTCACCGATTTCACACCCACACCACCCTCCGTAACCTTGAGATCAACATCACAGACGCGGCGAGGACCGTGCCGGGGCGCAAGGCCGCGCCCGTCACGGGCCGTTGGGGCCGTGCTCACCCCGCGCCCCTCCGGCCACGGCCACACCGCGGAAACCAAGTGCGGGCCTGCCGTGGGCCACGGCAGGATGGGTCCATGGAACAACCGCTTGACGTGCCCGAACTCGCCGCCGGTGCCGGCTTCGTGCTGCGGCGATGGCGTCTTTCTGACCTTCCGTTGGTCCGTGAGGCGTCGGAGGACGACTACATCCCGTTGATCACGACGGTGCCCTCGCCCTACACCGAGTCGGCCGGCGTCGCGTTCGTCGAACGCCAGTGGGGCCGGGCGACCACGAGGGCCGGGTACACGTTCGTCATCGCGACCTCCGCCGGCCGGCCGGTCGGCCAGGCGGGGCTGTGGTTGGACACCCTCGAACAGGGCCGTGCGTCGCTGGGCTACTGGGTCGTCAAGGCAGCGCGTGGCCAGGGGGCCGCCGTGGCCGCCGTCAGCGCGGTGGACGGCTGGGCGCTGCGGGATCTGCGGATTCCCCGGCTCGAACTGTGGGTCGAGCCCTGGAACACGGCGTCCGTGCGAACCGCCGAGCGTGCGGGATTCCAACGCGAGGGACTGCTGCGCGGGTGGCGGCGGGTCGGGGGCGAACGCCGGGACATGTTCATGTACTCACTGCTGAACGACGAGCTGTGACGCCGTTGGGCCTGCCGTCGGAAGTACCCGGCATCCGGGCCCGGCCGGTGACGCCACGACACCGCATGGCCGGACCCGAGTCCGGCAGCTCGGCGCACCGGGTCACGCCCACCGATCGGATCGGCTCCTCGCCGGATCGTCTGTGACACCTGTGGATAGGGTTACGGCATGTACACACGGGGGCGCAGGCTCAGATTCACAGCGGTGTCGGCCATGGTCGTACTGGCCCTGACCGGGTTCTCGTCGACCCATGGCCACCGAAGCCGCAGCCATCACGGCGGTGACGGTGGCGGTTGCAGCAGTTCCCGGCAGGACCACGACAGTTCGACGCCGGCCTCCGGCGGCGACGTCACCCGCCGTTCGCGGCCGACCCGCGCTTCCACCCCGACGCCGTCCTCCTCCGGCGCCACCGCCCGGCCGCAGAAGGACGGCACCGCTGTCCTCGTGCACTGCGCGAGCCCGGACGACCCCTACGCCACCGTCGAGGTCAGGAACCCGAACGCGAGCGAGAGCCTCTTCACCGTGAAGATCACCTTCAAGGACGGGTACGGCGGCACCATCGTCAAGACCTCCGACCAGACGTACGTGTCCGCGAAGGGCACGGCGACCCTGCGCGTGGCCGTCGCCGGCACGGGACGCGTGGACGACATCGAGCACTGCGAGGTCAACCCCAAGGCGGCGGTCGACCGCTAGGGTCTGTCGTTCGGATCATGCCGCGGGCGCGGGGTCTGGCACGCACGTCTGCGGCGTTGTCGTCGGGCGCGGGCTGCCCACCGGTGACTGTCCTCCCGCGGTGTTCCGACCGGGTACGGCGTGGTCTCCACCGCCCAGAAGGGCGGTGGAGACCACGCCGTAGCACGGGAGTTCACGGCGGCGGGAACAGATCCGTCACTTGATGCCCGTCGTGGCGATCCCCTGGACGATCTGCCGCTGGAAGACCAGGAAGACGGCGACGAGCGGGATGAAGCCGAGGACCGAGGAGGCCATGATCTCGGCGTACTGGGGGCTGCTCGGGTCCACCAGCGAGGCGAGGCCCACCGGGATGGTCTGGGACCTGGTCTGGCTGAGGACCAGCAGTGGCCACAGGAAGGAGTTCCAGGAGGTGATGAAGGTGAGAATCGCGACCGTGGAGACGGCCGGGCGGCAGATCGGCATGCAGACGCTGGCGTAGACCCGCCACCAGCTCGCGCCGTCGATACGCGCCGCCTCGATCAGCGCGGTGGGGATGCCGCGGAAGAACGAGTGGAAGACGAACACCGAGATCGGTGCCGCGACCGACGGCAGGACCAGCGCCCAGAACGTGCCGAGCAGATGGAACGACCGGTACTCGATGAACTGCGGCAGCACCAGCGCCTCGGTCGGCAGCATCAGGCCGGCCGTGACGACGGCCATGACCAGGGCCCGGCCCCTGAAACGCAGGAAGGCCAGCGCGAATCCGGCCATCGAGCAGAAGGCCACCGTGAAGATCACGGCAAGTACCGAGATCACCAGGCTGTTGAGGTACCAGGTGCCGATCGGGTGGTCGTCCCAGGCGGTCGAGTACGCGTCCAGCGACCAGCCGCCGGCGAAGATCGACGCAGGGCTCTGGGTGATGGCGGCGTCGTCGCGCAGCGAGGTGATCAGTGCCCAGACGAAGGGCACCAGCCAGATCAGGGCGAACAGGGTCAGGCACACGGCGCAGAGCCGGTTGAAGAGCTTGGCGCCGTTGACCGCGCCCTTCGGCTCGGCGGTCCGCGGCTGGGTGATGGTGGTCAAGGGGTCCTCCGCTCAGGCCGCGCTGCCGGTCGCGCGACGGCGCCGCAGCCCGTACCAGGCCGCCGAGATCGCGACGATGATGACGAAATACACCATGGTGACGGCAGCGCCGTAGCCACCGCGGTAGGCGGTGAAGCCGGTGTCGTAGATGTACTCGATGACCGGTCGGGTGGACTGGTTGGGTCCGCCGCCGAGCAGCTGGTAGATCTGGTCGAACACCTTCAGCGAGGCGAGGATCTGCAGGATCAGCACCAGGCTGGTGGTCCGGCCGAGCAGCGGCACCGTGATGTGGCGGATCTGCTGCCAAGGGCTCGCGCCGTCGATCGCCGCCGCCTCGTAGACGTCCGCGGGGACGTCCTGGATCGCGGCGGTGTAGAGGACGAAGTTGAAGCCGAACGTCCACCACACGGTCATCAGCACGACGGCGGTCCAGCCGCCCGAGGTGCTGCCGATGAAGTCCGGCACCGGTAGTCCGACGGCGTCGAAGACCTTCGGGATGAGGCCGATCTGCGGGGTGTACATCCACAGGAAGACCAGGGTGACGACGGAGGACGGCACGACGTACGGCACGAAGAAGGCGATGCGGTAGAAGAGCCGGCCGCGTCGTATCCGCGAGGCGAGGACGGCGACGCCCAGGGCGAGGATCACCAGCGGGGGCGTGGTCAGCAGGGTGAAGAGCACCGAGTGCCACATGCTCTCCCAGAACAGGGAGTCGGTGAGCACCTCGTGGTAGTTCGACAGGCCGACGAAGTCACCGAGTCCGCTCTTGACGGTGGTGGTGTTGAAGAAGCTCAGCACCACGCCGACGAGCAGCGGGCCGACCAGGAACAGCAGGTAGACGACGAGGAAGGGGGCGGTGAGGAGTCTGCCCGCCCGGCCTTCGGAAGGGGAGGGCCGGTCGGCGGTGAGGTCGGTGCGTGATGCGGCTCGGGCCGGTCGCGCCGGGACGACGGTCGTCATGGTGACTGCCTCCTACTTCATCGTGACCGGCGGTCGGGACGTGGTGTACCGCTTCAGGGCGGAGCGCATCGCGGCGGCCATGCCCTTGGGCGTGATCCGCCCGGCGAGCGCCTCGATGACCGTGCCGCCGATCACGCCCTGGAAGTCCGAGCCGGCGCCGGTGTACCAGGCCACCGGGTCGTACTGGGCGTTGAACGCGGCCTCGACGTAGTTGTGCTGCGGTGACTGCTCGAGGAACGCCTTGCTGCGCTGCGTCGGCAGCCAGGCCGGGATGTGTCCGCCCTCGGCCCACACCGCGCTGCTGTCCAGGAGGCTCCTGACGAACTTCGACGCGTCGCGGGTGCGGGTCTCGTTGCCGCGGTCGTTGCGCGGCAGGACGAGGGCGTGCGAGTCGGCGTACGCCACCGGCTTCGCGCCGAGCAGCGCCGGGAACGGCACGACGTTGAACTTCAGGTTCTTGACCTGCCGGTACGTGGGGATCTGCCACTCGCCGTCGAAGAGGAAGCCGGCCTTCTTGGTGCTGAAGAGGACGTTGGCGCCGGCTCCGGTGAGGTTCTTCGGCATCAGGTCCGGACCGGTCAGGCTCTGCATGAAGGCGACCGTCTCCTGCATCGCCTCGTCGTCGATGGCGATCTTCGTGCCGGAGTCGGTGACGATCGGGCCGGCGAGTCCGGAGTAGATCATGCTGAAGAAGCGCCAGGCCGTGGACGGGTCGGCGGTGATCGACATGACCGCGCCGTACTGGGCTCCGCCCGCGTCCTTCATCGCCTTCACCGCGTCGACGAAGTCCTCCTTGCCCTTGAGAGGCACGAGGTCGTCGCCCGCGGCGTTCAGCAGCCCGGCCTTGCGGGCGATGTCCACGTTGTAATAGAGGACGAAGGGGTGCGTGTCGAGCGGGACCGCGTACACGATGCCGTCCACGGTGGCCTTCTTCCAGGCCGCCGGGGTGAACTGGTCCTCGGTGACACCCAGCTCGCCGAGGGGGGTCCGCTCGATCGGCTCCAGCAGGCCGGAGGCGGCCAGCAGCGGAAGCCGCGAGAGGTGGGTGATGCCGACGTCCGGCGGCGTGCCGCTCGCGGTGGCCAGTGCGAGCTTCGTGTAGTACGGATTGCCCCAGCCCAGGACGGTCGCCTCGACCGTCGTGCCCGGGTTGGCCTTCTGGAAGGCCTTCTCCATCACCACCATGTTGGCGCCGTCACCACCGGTGAAGAGGTTCCAGAAGATGACATCCGCCGTGTCCGGTTGCGAGCCCGTCAGACCGGACGCGAGCGGGGAGGAACACGCCGCGAGCCCTCCGGTCAGGGCAAGGCCACCACCGAGGGCAAGAAACCGCCGGCGCGCCATCGCTCCGCTCATAGGGGTATTCACCTCGTTAATTCGATGTGAACTCGATGGCGCAGACCCTCGCACACGATTTGCAACGATGCAATAGATGGTCGGGAAGAAGTCCCCGGGGCCCGCTGCCACCGCCACGGATCACTCCGGTGCGGGCTCGCGCACGGGCTCGCGGCGCGAGGACTCCCGCACGACCAACCGGTACGGCGTGGCCTCCTGGGGGGCCGCCACCACCGCCCCCACCTGCGCGCCCTCACCCGACGCGGCCTCACCGGACTCCCCCGAGGCCTGCATCTGCTCCTCCAGCAGGGCCAGCGAGCGCTCGGCGATGACGTCGAGATCGGGGGCGACGGAGGTGAGCGGCGGGTGGGTGTAGGCGGACTCCTGGACGGCGTCGATGCCGACGACGGCGACGTCCTCGGGCACCCGCACCCCGGAGGCGTCCAAGGCCCGCAGCGCACCGACGGCGAGCGCGTCGTTGAAGGCGAAGATGGCGTCGGGCAGCGGTCCGTCGCCCTCCAGCAGCTCGCGCACGGCCACGTAACCCTGCTCCCTGGTCCAGTCCTCGACCGGTACGACCAGCCAGTTCACCCGCCGCACCCGGGCCGCCGACATCGCCTGCTCGTAGCCCTCGGTGCGCTGGCGGCCGTTCTCGCTGCCGTTGCGGCCGAGCGCGACGATCCAGCGGCAGCCCTGCTCCAGCAGGTGCTCGACCGCGGTGCGCGCGGCCGCCACGTTGTCGATGCCGACCCGCGGGAACTGGTCACCGACGCTGTGCTCACCCAGCATGACCAGCGGAAAGTCCGGCTTCTTGGCGGCGATGTCGGTGGCGGGCAGGGTCAGCGCGCTCAGCAGCACACCGTCGGCGACATTGGTCAGACCGCCCTCGATGATCCGTCGTTCCACCTCGCTGTCGCCCGCGGTCGACTCGACGAGCACCGTGATGCCGCGCCGGCCCGCGGCCCGGATCACCGCCTGGGCCAGCTCGGCGAAGTACGGCTCGGCCAGGAACGGCACCGCGAGGGCGATGAAGCCGGTGCGGCCCGAGCGCAGGCCACGGGCCAGGTAGTCCATGCGGTAGCCCAGCTCGTCGAGCGAGCGCTGCACCTTGGCACGGGTCTCGGGGCTGACGTGCGAGAAGCCGTTGACCACGTTCGACACCGTCCGTACCGACACCCCGGCATGCTCGGCCACGTCCCGCATCCGCACCTTGGCCACTGGGGCCTCCTTCTTCCCGTCGTGCCGGCACTCGGAGCCCGCCGGGTGGCCTCATTCGGCGCCCGGCAGGCTCCCAGAGTCTGCCGCACCGGGGAGCCTCGACTCATCGTCCCATCCCACTCGGACCTTGCATCGATGCAAACGATCACTCATGATGGCAGGGCTTCGATCGTAGAAACGCCTATGCCGGGAATTCCGGAAAGAGGCAGGAGGAGGGTCCGTGAAGGCGAGCGAGCAGGACGGGACGTATCCGAGGCCGATCCTGCGGCGGGAACGGTGGCACAGCCTCGACGGTGCCTGGGAGTTCGGGTACGACGACGCCCGCGAGGGCGAGCGCGACGCGTGGTTCTCCGATGCGGCGACGAAGGCGTTCGACCGGGAGATCACCGTCCCGTTCCCGCCCGAGGCGCCCGCCTCGGGCATCGGGGAGACCGCCGCGCACGCGGTGGTCTGGTACCGCCGGCGCATACCCCACGAGGTCCTCGCCGTCGGCGGCGGCGACCGGTCGCTCGTGCACTTCGGAGCCGTCGACCACCGTGCGAAGGTCTGGCTGGACGGGCGGCTGGTGGCCGAGCACGTGGGCGGCCAGACGCCGTTCACCGCCGATGTCACCGACGCGATGCTGCCCGGCACCGCCGAGCACGTGCTGGTCGTCCGCGCCGAGGACGACCCGGCCGACCTCGCGCAGCCGCGCGGCAAGCAGGACTGGCAGGACCGCCCGCACGCGGTCTGGTACGAGCGGACCACGGGCATCTGGCAGAGCGTGTGGACCGAGACCGTCGCCGCTCGCCACGTCACCGACCTGGCCTGGTTCCCCGACCCGGCACGCGGTGTCGGGGCCGAGATCACCCTGGCCTCGGTGGCGGCCGGCCCGGTGAGCGTGGAGATCGTGCTGAGCCACGACGGCGAGGTGCTCGCCGAGTCCACCACCGCCGTCCGCACCCCGCGCGGCCGCGTCGACCTCGTCGTCCCGGCCCTGCGCAACGGCATCGACCGCGAGGATCTGCTGTGGAGCCCCGAGCGGCCCACCCTGATCGACGCGCGGGTCACCGTCCGCGACGCCGCCACCGCCGAGGTGCTCGACACCGTCGACAGCTACGTCGGCCTGCGCAGCGCCGGCGTCGGCCGGGGCGCCTTCCTGCTCAACGACCGTCCCTACTACGTGCGTTCGGTCCTCAACCAGGGCTACCGCCCCGACACCCTCATCGCGAACTCCGGCACCGGCGAACTACGCCGCGAGGTCGAGCTGATCAAGGCGATGGGCTTCAACGCGGTCCGTATCCACCAGAAGGCCGAGGACCCGCGCTTCCTGTACTGGGCCGACCGGCTCGGTCTGCTGGTGTGGGGCGAGACCGGCGCCGCGTACGAGTACGGCACCGAGGCCGTGGAGCTGCTCACCCGCGAGTGGCTGGACATGGTACGGCGTGACCGCAGCCACCCCTCGATCGTCACCTGGGTGCCGGTCAACGAGAGCTGGGGCTGCTCGGACATCGCCGGCGACCCGGCGCAGCAGGCCTACACGGTCGCGCTCGCCAACCTCACCCGCGCGCTGGACCCGACCCGGCCGGTCATGTCCAACGAGGGCTGGGAGCACACCGACAGCGACATCATGGGCGTGCACGACTACTCCTCCGAGCCCGAGCTGCTCACCCGTCGCTACGGTGACGCCGCCGGGTTCGAGGAACTGCTGGCCTCGCCGGGTCCGGCCGGGCGGAGCCTCTCCCTCCACGCCCGGCAGACGGAGCGCTACCGGGCCGGTGAAGTCCCCCTGATGGTCACCGAGTTCGGCGGTCTGTCGGTGGGCGCCGAGGAGGACGAGTTCTCCTACACGCGGACCAGCTCGGACACGCAGTACGCCGCCCTCCTCGGTGACATCTTCGGAGTGCTGCACAGGAGCCCGATCGTCGCGGGCTTCTGCTACACGCAGTTCATGGACACCGCCCAGGAGACCAACGGCCTGCTCTGTACGGACGGTTCGCCGAAACTGCCGCTGGAGACGATCCGCCGTATCGTCACCGGCACCGGGACCGCCTCCGAGGAGAAGCCCGGGGCGCCGGCCGTGGCCGACGGGGTCTAGCGGCCACGGCCCGGCCCCCTGCCGGTACGCGACGGCCGTGGCGGCGCGGATGCTCCGCGTGGGCGGGGTGATCCGCAGTACGTGGGCGTCGGCGTCCCGGTGCCAGACCGAACGGGTCAGGCGGGTGCCTCCCGCGCTGACCCGGCTCGGCGGTTCGTCCACGCCGAGGAAGGACACGGTCCAGCTGCGGCGGACGGTCTGCCCGGGGAAGGTTCCCCGGGCCGGGTCGATCGTCAGCGGCTGGGTGTCCTGGTGCTCGGTGCGGCGGATCCCGGAGGTCGCCCTACGTCCGGAGCGCGTGGTGCCGTCGTCCTGCAGACGAGGTGTGGCGGGGCGGGGTGAAGGAGTCCCGCCCGACGGCGTCGAAGGCGGGGCTGTCCTCGAAGTGGCCGTCCCCCGCGTACTCGGTCCGGATCAGCGTCGGTGACAGGACTTGGAAACGGGCGTCCTGCACGGTCACGGTGGAGGGACGGGCGGGCCGGTCCGCGGCGGGATCTCGCCAAGGAAGCTGTCACAGCACTCTCCGTCTCCGGCCCAGCCACGTCTGGGCGACCACCACGACGGCAAGGAACGCCCCGCTGACGACCTGCTGGTAGGCCGAGTCGAGCGAGCCGATCTGGTTGATCACGTTCTGGATGACCTTCAGCAGCAGCACCCCGACGAGCGAGCCGCTGATGAAGCCGGACCCACCGCTGAGCAGTGTGCCGCCGATGACCACGGCCGAGATGGCCTCCAGCTCCATGCCGCTGCCGAGGATCGTCACACCGGACAGCAGCCAGGCCGCGTTGAGGGCGCCGGCGAGCCCGGCGCACAGGCCAGAGAGCGTGTAGACGGAGATCTTCGTACGGGCCACCGGTGCGCCCATCAGGGCTCCCGCGTCCTCGTTGCCGCCGACCGCGTACACGTACTGTCCGAACCTGGTCCGGCGCAGCACGACGGCACCGAGCACGAACAGCGCCACGGTGATCCACACGGGCACGCCGATGCCGCCCAGGGAGCCCTGTCCGAGGGTGGCGAAGAAGGAGTCCTTGTCGACGAGATACGTTCTCGAACCCTCGTCGGTGATGGCGAGCAGGATGCCCCGGGCGCCCAGCATCGCCGCGAGGGTGACGATGAACGGCGGCAGCCGGACATGTGCGATCAGTACTCCGTTGACCAGGCCGATCAGTCCGCAGCCGGCGAGCGGCAGCAGCAGGGCCACCGCCGTTCCGTACTGCGAACCCCAGGCGGCGAGGACGCCGCCGAGGGCGAACAGCGAGCCCACCGACAGGTCGATGCCGCCGGTGACGATCACGAAGGTCATGCCGAGGGCGACCACGGCGAGGAACGCCGAGGACAGCGCCATGTTCTCCAGGTTGTCGCCCGTCAGGAAGGTGTCGAAGCTGAACGACGCCACGGCCATGGCGATCACGAGGGTGACCAGGGCGCCGTGTTGCTGAGCGAGCCCGCTCAGCCGCTCGGAACGGTTCGTGCGCCCGGGACCGGCGCCCTTGCGGCTCACGGTGTCGGACGGCATTCCGGCCTCTTCGGTCTGCGTGGTCATCGCCTGCCTCGTTCCCGGGCCGCGTAGACGGCGAGGACGATCACCACGGCCTGGGCGATCTGGGTCCACGACGGCGGCAGATCGTGCTTGATGAGGGTGGTGGTGAGCAGTTGGATGAGCGCGGCACCCGCGACGGTGCCGCCGATGCGTACCCGGCCGCCGCTGAGCGGGGTTCCGCCGACGACCACGGCGGTGATGGCGGACAGTTCCATCAGGGTGCCGAGGGAAGTGGGGTCGCTCGCGGCGAGGCGGGCGGTGGCGAGCACGCCGGCGATCGCGGCGAGGGCGCCGGAGGCGACGTAGACCACGACCAGGACCCGGCGGACCGGGAGCCCGGCGAGCCGGGCCGCCGGGCGGCTGTCGCCCACGGCCAGGACCTGCCGCCCGAAGGTGGTGCGGCGCATCACGAACGCGACCAGCACGGCGAGCGCGGCGGCGATGAGGACCAGGTAGGGCACGCCGAGGACGGCGCCGGAGCCGAGTGCCGCAAGGCCCGGGTCGCGTACGTCTTTCAGCTGGGGCAGCAGGACCAGGGCGAGTCCGCGTCCGGCGACCATCAGGGCGAGGGTGGCGACGATGGGCTGGACGCCCACGAACGCGATCAGCGCACCGTTCGCGAGGCCGATCACGGCGCCCGCGATCACCGCGATCAAGGTGGCGATCCAGGGCCCGTAGCCGAGGTAGAGCGAGAGCAGCGAGGTGGCAAGCGCCATCACGGAGCCCACCGACAGATCGACGCCCTCGGTGCCGATCGCCAACGCCATACCCAGGGCGACGATCAGGACGGGGGCGACCTGGACGGCCTGGGTGCGGAAGTTCTCCGCGGAGGCGAAGTGGGGGGTGAAGGCGAAGTTGAAGAGCAGCAGCACCAGGACGCCGGTGTACACGCCGTAGTCCTGGAGCAGGCGCAGCAGCCGGGCACGGTCCAGCGTGCCGCGCCCGAGGGTGAGTTCAGTCATCGCTCTCTCCAGCGGGTACGGCGGCAATGGCGCGCATCAGTTCGCCCTCGGTGACGGCGTCACCGGTCAGCTCACGGACCACGGCGCCGTCCTTGAGGACGACCACGCGGTCGCTGCCCTCGATCAGTTCCTCGGTGTCGGAGGAGATCAGCAGCACGGCGAGGCCGTCGTCGGCGAGTTCGTCGATGAGCGCCTGCACCTCGGCCTTGGCGCCGACGTCGATGCCGCGGGTCGGCTCGTCCAGGAGCAGGACCTTGGGGTGCAGGGCGAGCCAGCGGGCCAGCAGGACCTTCTGCTGGTTGCCGCCGGAGAGTTCGCCGACCTTCTGGTGGGCTCCGGAGGCCTTGATCCGGAGCCGTTTCATGAACGTCTCCACGATCCGGTCGACCCGGGCGTCGTCGACGAGGCCGAACCGGGACAGCCCGGGCAGCGCGGCGAGCGCGATGTTCTCGCGGACCGACAGGCCCGGCATGATGCCCTCGCTCTTGCGGTCCTCCGGCAGCAGGCTGATGCCGGCGCGGATCGCGGCGGCGGTCGAACCGGCCCGTACCGTCACGCCGGCGACGACGACCCGGCCGGTGTCGGTGGGCAGGGCCCCGGCGATGGCCTTCGCGGTCTCACTGCGTCCGGAGCCGAGCAGGCCGCCGAGGCCCACGACCTCGCCGGGGCGGACCGTCAGCGACACGTTCCGCAGGGTGTGCCGTGCCGTCAGATTGCTCGCGGTCAGGACGGGTTCGGCGTCGGTGTCGTGCGAGCCGGTGAACTTGGTCATGCCCTCCGCGCGTACCTCCCCGATCTCCCGGCCGAGCATCATGGCCACCAGCCGCAGCCGGTCGAGGTCGGCGAGCGGGCCGGTGTGCACGACGCGTCCGTCGCGCAGGACGGTGATCGTGTCGCAGAGTTCGTAGAGCTCGTCCATGCGGTGACTGACGTAGACGACCGCGACGCCGCGCCCGCGCAGCATGCGGATCACCTCGAACAGGGTCTGCACCTCGCGTGGTTCGAGGGAGGAGGTCGGCTCGTCCATGATCACGACGCGGGCGTCGACGGCGACGGCACGGGCCAGCGCGACCATCTGCTGGGCGCCGACGCCGAGTTCACGCAGCGGCCGGTGCACGTCGACCCGGATGCCGAGACCGCGCAGTGCCTCGTCGGCCTCCCGGTGCATGCGCCGGAAGTCGATCAGGCCCAGCCGGTTCAGCGGTTCGCGGCCGAGGAACAGGTTGCGGGCCACGCTCATCAGCGGGACGAGGTTGACCTCCTGGTAGATGGTGGAGATGCCCGCCTGCTGGGCCTGCAGCGGCGTACTGAAACGGACCGGTTCTCCGCCGTACGTGACCTCGCCGCGGTCGGGCCGGTACACCCCGGTGAGCACCTTGATGAGCGTCGACTTGCCCGCGCCGTTCTCGCCGACGAGCGCGTGCACCTCCCCGGCGCGCGCGGTGAAGTCCACGTCGGACAGCGCGCGCACGCCGGGGAAGGTCTTGGACAGCTGGGTGACCGAGAGCACGTCAGTAGGCCTTGCCGAGGTCCGACTGTGCGTTGCTCCCGTCGTAGGCGCTGTCCTTGATGACGATGTCCTGCCCGACCTTCTCGCCCTTGGTGAAGGTGTCGAGGGTCTGGAAGGCGAGCGGCCCGAAGCGCGGGTTGGACTCGATCACCGCGTAGATCCAGCCGTCCACGATGCTCTGTACGGCGTTGCGGGTCCCGTCGATGGTCACGATCTTGACGTCGCCGGGCTTCTTGCCCGCACCCTTGAGGGCGTTGACGGCGCCGAGGCCCATCTCGTCGTTCTCGGCGTAGATCCCGGTGATGCCGGGCTTGGACTGGATGAGGTTCTCGGTGACCGACTGGCCCTTTTCGCGGGCGAACTCTCCCGTCTGACGGAACACGATCTTCAGGCCGGGTGCCTTCTCCTTGATGCGGTCCTCGAAGCCCTTGGTGCGTTCGGTGGTCACGTTGTTGCCGGCCGCGCCGAGGAGGATCGCGATCTCGCCCTTGCCGCCGGTCGCCCGGATCATCTGGTCCGCGGCCCGCTTGCCCTGCTCGACGAAGTCGGAGCCGATGAAGCTCACATAGTCCTTGCAGGCCGCCGCGTTGATCTTGCGGTCGATGGTGACGATCGGGATGTGCTTGGCGGCCGCGGTGCGCAGCACCGGCTCCCAGCCGTCGGAGTTGAGCGGAGCGATGACCAGGAGGTCCGCGCCCTTGGCGATGAGGTCCTGGACGTCGCTGATCTGCTTGGAGAACTGTGACTGGGCGTTGGCGGTGAGCAGTTTGACGCCCTCCGCCTTGGCCTCGGCCTTGATGGAGGCGGTCTCCGCGATCCGGAAGGGGTTGGCTTCCTTCTCGGACTGGGAGAAGCCGACGGTGGCGCTCTTCAGATCGAGTTTCTGACCGCCGTAGGCGTCGATGGTGCAGGTCGGGCCGGAGGCGGTGCCGGGCGAGGCGACCACCTGGCCGGCGTCGTCCTGCTTCGAGGCGGAGGGTTTCGCGTCCGAGTCGTCCTCGGACTTGGTGCATCCGGTGGCGAGCGCGAGGCTCGCCACGAGGCCGGCGGCGAGAAGTGTTCGTACGGAGGTGCGACGGGCAAGTGCGGTGGGCTTCATGAGTGTCCCCAAACGGCACGGCCCCGGAGCTGAGAGCGCTCTCGGGGAGGCTTGCTCTTGCGTCAACTCGGCGAGCTCGTCGTTCAGGGGAGGTTTTTACATCGTTGGAAGGGCCGTGTAAAGCCTTCCGTCCGAAATCTCGTCACCGCCGGCCCAAGGTGCTCTCCCGTTCGACGAGCTCGAACTTCGCGGTCAGTTCGCGTCCGCCGGGCTCCACGCGGCCCGACAGGCTGCGCAGCAGCGAGGCCACGGCCATCTTCGCGATGGCCTGCTTGTCGGGCGACACCGTCGTCAGGGTGACGGCACCGAAACGCCCCTCGGCGATGTCGTCGAAACCCACCACCGCCACGTCCCAGGGCACCCGCAGGCCCCGCTCGTGCAACACCCGCATCGCCCCGATCGCGATCAGGTCGTTGAAGGCGAAGACGGCGTCCGGACGCACGCCGGAGTCCAGCAACTCGGCCATCGCACGCGCCCCGTCGTCCCGGTCCCAGCCGCCGACCGGCACCACCAGGCTGTCCGGGGCAGGCACCCCGGCCGCCGTCAACTCCGCCCGCCAGCCGTCCAGTCGCAGGTGGGCGGGCTGGTTCACGGAGTCGGTGCGCACACCGAGGTAGGCGATCCGGGTCCGGCCACGGCCCAGCAGATGACGCACCGCGCAGCGGGCCGCCGCCACGTTGTCGATCGCGATGTGGTCGAAGGGCAGGCCGTACACGCGCTCGCCGAGCAGCACCAGCGGTACGTCGCCGGACCGGCCGCGCAGGTCCTCGGCCTCCAGGGTCAGCGGGCTGAGGATCAGCCCGTCGATCACCCCGCCCCGGAATCCCTGGCTGACCAGGATCTCCTGTTCGCGCTCGCCCCGCGTGTGGTCGAGCAGGACGGTGAACTCGTGCTCCGCGGCCGCGTCGATCACGGCGCCGGCCAGCTCCGCGAAGTACGGGTTGCCGAGTTCGGGAACGGCGAGCGCGATGATGCCCGTCCGGCCCTTGCGCAGATGTCGCGCGGTCAGGTTGGGCCGGTAGCCGAGCTCGTCGATCGCCGCCTGCACCCTGGCGCGCATGGCCGGGGTGACGTGCGGATAGTTGTTCACCACGTTGGACACGGTCTTGATCGAAACGCCCGCGCGTTCCGCCACGTCCCTCAGGCTGACCCGCAAGGGATCTCCTCAGCGTCGATGAGTGCCTCGCGTCCCGGGGATTGTCATGCCCCTGGACAGAGGCCGAGAGCCGTGCTCTCATGCCAACTGCCGTTCCTTCCAACGTTGTACAGACTGAAGCAACGAGCCGCCACCCTTCCTCACCCAAGGAGGATTCGTGCGCATCAGACCTCTCGGACAGCGCCTCGCCCTGCTGCTCGCCGCGGCACTGGGCCTCGCCGGCCTCACCGCGGCACCCGCCGCCACCGCGGCCGGCGATCCCGTGGAAGTCCACGGCCTCAAGGGCGAGTACTACACCCAGTCCGCACCCGGCGCCTTCGACTTCGACAAGCTCAAGGCCACCGGGTTCGACCCGAACCTCGACTTCGACACCCTGGAGCCGCGGCTGAATTTCGCCACCGGCCAGTCGGACGACGTCAGCGTCCGCTGGACCGGGAAGATCGTCCCGGAGAAGACCGGGCCGACCACCTTCTCCATCATCGGCGACAACGGCTTCCGGCTGTGGGTCGGCGGGCAGTTGGTCATCGACCACTGGGTGGACGACTGGGACCGCGAACAGACTGGCCAGCCCGTCGAGTTGACGGCCGACACGGCCTATGACATCAAAGTCGAGTACTTCGAGCACTACGGCGGCTCCAACCTCCATCTGCGCTGGACCCCGCCCGGCGGCGCCAAGACGGCCGTACCGTCGTCCGCGTTCCGCCTGCCCGACGGCTACGACTACGACGGGGCCGTCTCCACCGCGGTCCTGGCGAGCGGCCGTACCCTCGCCCTCGAGTTCGCGCAGCCGCTCGGCGCGCCGCCGGCCGGTCTCGGCGAGCATCTCGACGCCGTGATCGGGGGCGCCACCTGGCCACTGGGCGATGCCCGGCTGGACTCCGCCGACCCCCACAAGCTGCTGATCACGCTGAAGGAGCCCGTCGTCGGGAACAAGACCGGCACCGCGTCCGGTCTCGCCGACGTGCGCTACGACGGTCAAGGCGGCCTGACCGGTACGGATGGCAACGTTGTCGGATCCTTCTGGAGCAGCGGCGCCAACAGGTCGACGTACGAGTTGAGCACCAGATGGGCCGGCAAGGTCGGGCCGGACAACGCCCATCCCGAGTACCCGCGGCCCCAACTCACGCGCGACGCCTGGCAGAACCTCAACGGCTCCTGGCAGTTCGCCGCCGCCGCGGCGGGAGAACAGCCGCCGGTGGGCAGGAAGCTCGGCGAGCGGATCCTCGTCCCGTATCCCGTCGAGTCGCAGCTGTCCGGGCTCGAACGGCACGAGGACCGGATGTGGTACCGGCGCACCTTCACCGTCCCGGCGGGCTGGAAGATCGGCTCCGGCAGGAGGCTGCAGCTGAACTTCGGCGCGGTCGACTGGCAGGCGCAGGTGTACGTCAACGGCACCAAGGTGGCCGAACACCAGGGCGGATACGACAAGTTCAGCGCCGACATCACCGACGCGCTGAAGCCCGGCCGCACCCAGGAGCTGATCGTCGGCGTCTACGACCCCACCGACGCGGCCGACGGCGAGAACCCGCCGGTCGGCAAGCAGCGACTGGATCCCAGCGGCATCTGGTACACGCCGACCTCCGGCATCTGGCAGACGGTGTGGCTGGAACCGGTGGCCGCCGACCACGTCGGCCAGCTCAAGCTCACCCCGGACGTCGACGCCGGCACCCTCACCGTCGAACCGCAGGGTGTCCGCGACGGCCTACCGGTCACGGCGACGGCCTACCAGGGCAAACGCAAGGTGGCCACCGTCACCGGCCGCAGCGGCGGGCCGCTGACCCTGCGCATCCGCAACCCGCGTCTGTGGTCGCCCGACGACCCGTTCCTCTACGACCTGAAGGTGAGCGTCGGAGCCGATCGTGTCGGCAGCTACTTCGGGATGCGGTCGATCGGGGTCGAGAAGGTGAACGGTGTCCCGCGCACCGTTCTCAACGGTGAGCCGGTCTTCATGATGGCCACCCTGGACCAGGGCTTCTGGCCGGACGGCCTGTACACCGCCCCGACCGACGAGGCGCTCGCCTACGACCTGAAGATGCACAAGAACATGGGCTTCAACGCCGTGCGCAAGCACATCAAGGTCGAACCCGACCGCTGGTTCTACTGGGCCGACCGGCTCGGTCTGATGGTGTGGCAGGACATGCCCGCGATGACGGCCGGAGTGAACCCGTCGGCCCCGGCGCGCGCCGAGTACGAGCGCGAGATGAAGCAGATGATCGACGAGCACTACAGCAGCCCGTCGGTCGTCATGTGGGTCACCTTCAACGAGGGCTGGGGCCAGTACGACATGGCCCGCATCGCCGACCAGGCCAAGTCCTGGGACCCGACCCGGCTGGTCAACTCCATGTCCGGACTCAACCTCGGCGAGGACGGCGGCACCGGCGACATCATGGACGAACACGGCTATCCCAGTCCGGCGCTGCCGCCCCACCCCGACGGGCGGCGTGCCCTGGTCAGCGGTGAGTACGGCGGCCTCGGCCTTGCCGTACCGGGACACGCCTGGTCGGTGCAGCAGTCGTACGTCGACGTCGACCCGGCGGCCTACACCGACGACTACCTGGCCAAGCTCGCCGAGGTCCACGCGCTGGCCTGCAAGGGCGGCAACGGCGCGGTGTACACCCAGATCTCGGACGTCGAGGGTGAGCTCAACGGCCTGCTGACGTACGACCGCAAGGTGGTCAAGCCCGACGTCCAACGGCTCAGGAAGGCCCAGCAGGCGCTGATCTCCGACGCCTCACGGGCCACCCCGGCCGGGTGCTCCTGACACCCGCCCGGAATCGGCGAACGCCTCCCCGCGTCGCGCCGAGTCTCCTGCGCCATGAATGAAAGGGGTGCGGTCCGCCGTCGCCCGAACGACGGCGGACCGCACCCGGGACGGGGAACCGGTTCCCGGTCCGGGTTTCCCCGGCCCGTCAGGTCCTCGTCACCGGCACCCGCCACACCGGCGCCGTACCGCCCGCGCCGGGGCAGTCCCACTCCAGCCGGCCGCCGAGGTGCTCCGCGCGCTCCGCCATGTCGGTCGGACCGCTGCGGCGGCCGTCGGTCGTCGGTGAAGAGGACGGCGTCGGCGCGGGCGTGCCGGGCGATGTCGGTGAGGATTCGGGGAGGACGGCGACAGCGTGGTCGGTGATCTCCACGGCACATCGGTGTCGAGCAGACCCTCCGCGGGGACGCTCGGGCGAGGCCGAGCACCGGAGCCGACTCCCGGCCACCCGTACCGCGCGGGACCGCAGACCCGTCCCCGCGTCGCCTTCCCGGGTCCGCAACCCGAAGATCGTCGGCCTGGTGATCCTGGTGTCTCGTCCGGGTCGTCGACCGCGCGTGCCACGCGCTCCGGGCGATCTGCTCCTCGGTGACACCGGCGGTGTGGAAGGCGGACAGCGTCCACAGGCACGGCCGCCGCCACGATGCTGTGCGCAGCCAGCCGGAGGCGGTGCACCCGGTCCCGGGGGGGGCCACGGGTCGCGTCCGGCCGCGGCAGGTGTACGCGAACCCGCCGGGGCTCCTCAGAGGCTTCCCACCTGCTTCCTTTCGGGCACTTCGGGCGGGGTGACACCGGCCGCTCCGGTCATCTGTCACCGTACCGGCCGACGGCCGGTGACCGCACGGGTTCGGGTACGACGCCGGGAACGGCACCCGGTGAGGCGGCACCCCGACGCGGAGCGGGGAAACGCGGCAGGCCCATGGTCCGTACGGACCCGGGCCGGGGGCCGACCGGCCCTAGGAAAGGTCCGCCGCACGGGAGACAGTGACAACAGGAGCGGCACTGATCCCCCGCGGTGCCGCTCCGCACGTCCGCCCGCCGGCAGCGAGCGGTCCGCCACTCCCACGGAAGCCGTCATGGATCACGACCACCACGGGCCCGTCACCGCGGGCGAGCGCCGCCGCGTCGACCTCGACACCGACGAGGCGCTGCGCCTGCTGGGAAGTGTGTCCCTGGGGAGGATCGTCTTCACCCGGCACGCCCTTCCGACCGTGCGTCCGGTCAATCACGTCCTGGACGGCGGTGAGATCGTCGTCCGCACCCACGAGGGCGCCGACCTGAGCGCCTGTATACGGCGGGCGGACGGTCTCGGCGTCGTCGTCGCCTACGAGGCCGACAGCATCGACCCCGCCACCCATCTGGGCTGGAGCGTGGTGGTGACGGGATACGCCCGCCTCGTCACCGACCCAGTCGAACTCGCCCGCTATCGGGCGATGGTGAGCCCATGGGTGGATCAGACCATGGACCTGGCGGTCCGTGTCCGTCCGGATCTTGTCTCCGGGGTCCTGCTCAGCGCGGACGGCCGCCCGGGCGACATCTGAGCCGGAGCCGGGCGGCTCACAGCACCTGGCCGGGGACGATCAGACGGCGATCCGGCGTCCGGTGACCGCGGCCGGTTCGACGCGTATCCAGAGGTCACGCCCGCCGCCCGCCCACGGGGCGCTGAACGCCTGTTCGCCGAGCCGGCGGATCTCGTCCGGGTCGGTGACGGCACGGGCACGGCCGCGTACGAGCACGCTCCAGCCGCTGCTGAACGCGTCGTCGACGCGGTCGACCTCGAAGGCCACCGGCTGCCCGGCCGCCAGCGCCGGGGTGGCCCCGGTGGCTGTCCGGAAGACGATCGATCCGTCGACGACGCTGTAGTTGACCGGTACGACGACCGGGCCGGTGGCCATGGACACCGCGATTCTCCCGACACCGTGCAGGCCGAGCAGGGACCCGCACTCCTCCGCGCTGAGCTCGATGAACGCCGCGCCGCGGACTGCCCGTTCCGGGCCGGGCGGCTGGTCGACGGCCGCGCCGGCCAGCACCGGGACCGTGGTCTCCAGGGCGGCGGCCAGATGGAGGAGGGTGCCCCGGTCGGGGGCGGCGCCGGGATGCTCCTCCAGATGCTTCAGGTAACTGAGCGCCACGCCCGCCCGGGCGGCCGTCTCCTCCCGGTTCAGGCCAAGCTGTGCGCGTCGGGCGGCGAGCCGTCGTCCCAGGTCGCCCCGGGGCCGTTCCGCCGCCGGGCCGGCACTGCTCCCTTTCCCTTCGGCCATGTCCCTCACGTCCTTTCGTCGGGCCGTGCGCACGGCGGCGGTCTCCTGCCGGATCCGCTGCGCAGGTCCAGCCTGAGCGCTGCCCGCGTCGACCTGCATGGGCCGGTCGGGTCACCTCGCGGGGCCGACGGGGTCCGTCGTGAACCGCGGCCGTGGGAGGTCTCCACGGGCTGAACGGCCCCGCCCGGCCGGTGACACGGAGCCACCGGCTTGTGAGGTACCCCGGTGAGCCAGCAGCCTCGGCTCGATGTGCTCCGGTCGCAGCGGCTCGGTCAGCAGCGGGTTGGCCGTCGGGCAGAGGCGGCCCGCCGGTGCGCGTCCACAGTGCGCAGCTCGTCGTCGGACAGTACGGTGGCGTCCTGGTGTTCGACCATGGACATGGGGGAAACTCCGGGGGTCACTGAGGTCATCGGGCGGTGGAGGCGGCATGGCCGGCGAACGGGCGGCAGAGCTGCCGCGCAAGACGTACGAGAAGGAACTGCTGCGCCTGCAGACCGAGTTGGTCAGGATGCAGGAGTGGGTACGGGCGACGGGTGCCCGGCTCGTGGTGGTCTTCGAGGGACGGGACGCCGCCGGCAAGGGCGGCACGATCAAACGGGTGACCGAGCACCTCAACCCGCGCATCGCACGGATCGCGGCGTTGCCGAAGCCGACCGACCGCCAGCGCACCCAGTGGTACTTCCAGCGGTACGTGGAGCATCTGCCGGCCGCCGGGGAGATCGTGCTGTTCGACCGTTCCTGGTACAACCGGGCCGGGGTCGAGCACGTGATGGGCTTCTGTACGAAGGAGGAGTACCAGCTCTTCCTGCGCCAGTGCCCGATCTTCGAGCGGATGCTGGTCGACGCGGGGATCCTGCTGCGCAAGTACTGGTTCTCGGTGAGCGACACCGAACAGCAGGAGCGGTTCCGCAGGCGGCTGAAGGACCCGCTGCGGCGCTGGAAGCTGTCGCCGATGGACCTGGAGTCGATCACCCGCTGGGAGGCGTACTCCCGGGCCAAGGACCAGATGCTGGTGCACACCGACATCTCCGAGGCGCCCTGGTTCACCGTGGAGAGCGACGACAAGCGCCGGGCCCGGCTGAACATGATCGCCCACCTGTTGTCGTCGGTGCCCTACGACGAGGTGCCGCCGCAGGTGCTGGCGCTGCCCGAGCGGCCGCCGTCAACCGGGTACCAGCGCACGCCACGCGATCTGCAGACCTACGTCCCCGACCACGCGGCGAGTCTCTGAGCGGCCGGTCACCGCTGTCACACCGGCTCGGGCACGACGACGACCGGACAGGCCGAGCGGTGCAGCACGCCGTGGGCGACCCGGCCCAACTGGAGCCCGAAGGTCCGTGGCCGGCGCCGGGCTCCGACGACCAGGAGGCCGGCGCCGTGCGAGGCGGCGGCGAGCACGGACCGCGCGTGGCCTTCGACCGTACGGCGGTGCGTCTCGACGTCGGCGGGCAGGTTCCGCAGTGCCGCGTCCAGGGCCTCCACCGCCTCCTGTTCATGGAGCCGGGCGAGCTCCCCGGACGTCCGGGGCTGATCGGTGGTCTCGTACACGGGGGTGCGCCACGCCCGTACGACGTCCAGGGGCACTCCACGCCGGCGGGCCTCCTCGTAGGCGAAGCGCACGGCCCGGAACTCCCTGCCGTCCTTCCCGACGCCCACGACGACCCTGCCGTACGGCGCAACCGCGACCCGGTCGTCCTGGCCGCCGCGCACGACGGCCGTCGGGCAGTGCGCGTGGCCGGCCAGGGTCAGGCTCACGGAGCCCAGCAGCGCCTCGGCGAGACCGCTGCGGCCCCGGGTGCCCGTCACCAGCAAGGTGGCGTCCCGGCTCTCCCGGACCAGGGCGTACTCGGGTTCCTCGGCGAGCACGTCGGTGGCCACCGTCACGTCGGGGTGCCGGCGGCGGGCGCGCCGGGCCGCGGCCCCGACGACGGCGTCGGCCATGATCTCCTCGGACGCCTGGTCCGGGTCCTCGGCGAGGTGGGTGCCCTCGTACCGCTCCCAGAGCGAGGCGTAGACCAGGCGCAGTGGCAGCCCGCGCAGCACGGCCTCGTCCGCCGCCCAGTCGACGGCCCGCAGGCTCGGTGCGGAGCCGTCGACACCGACCACCACGGGCAGGACGGCAGACATTCCGCTCACCGTCCGGCGTGGCGGCCGAGGACGATCCGGGCCTCGGCGCGGCCCGGTACCTCGGCTCGTACGACCGCTGGGCTCATGGTTTCCGCTCCTCGGAGTTACGGGGGTTCGGGTTCGGGGATGGGTCAGCCGTGCGGGACGACGGCGACGGGGGCGGTCGAGTGGTGGAGGACGGCGTGGGTGACATGGCCGATGTGGGCGCCGAGGCGGCCCGCGCGGATCCGCCGGCCGACGACGACCAGTGAGGCGTCGCAGGTGGCGTGGAGCAGGGCGGAGGACGCACTTCCGTGCCGGCTCGCCTCGGCCACCTCGACATCCGGGAACTTCATGCGCCAGGGGCGGAGTACCTCGGCCAGCCCGGCCGCCATGTACCGGCCGAAGGTGTCCTCGGGGTCGTAGCCGACCGCCATGGCGTACTCGTAGGTCGCAGGCAGGCTCCAGCCGTGGACGACCCGCAGCTCGGCGGCGCGGACGGCGGCGCTGCCGAAGGCGAAGCCGAGCAGCGCCGCGTCCGGGTCCTCGGTGTCGAGCCCGAGGACGACGGGCCGGTAGGGCGCCGCCGCTGACGGGATGCCCGCGGGGTCCATCAGGTGCTCGTCGGCGGCCTGCTCCCCCGCCCGGACCAGCACCACGGGCCGCCGGGCGTGTGCCACGACCCGCAGCCCGACGGAGCCGGCCAGGAAGCCGCCGACACCGCCGAGGCTCCGGGAGCCGAGGACGAGCAGTTCGGAGGCGTCCGCCTCCTGGGTCAGCAGGTCTCCGGGGCGCCCCGCGAGCAGTTCGCCGAACACCTCGACGCCGGGGTGGCGCAGGTGAAGGCCATCGGCGGACTCCCGCCAGATGTTCTCGGTCCAGTTCTGCACGGTCTCGGGTCCGACCAGCGGGGCCTGTGCGACATGGGCCGGGGTGGGCTCCCGGACATGGACGAGCCGCAGGGAGAGGCCGCGCAGCCCGGCCTCGCGGGCGGCCCATTCGGCGGCGGCCCGGCTCTCGGGTGAGCCGTCCAGTCCTGCGGTGACGGTGCGGACCACGATCTCCACCTCCTACGGTGAGGGTCCCGCAGGCGAGCGGTCCGCGCGCGCGGGGGGCGATTCCATCGTGGGGGCGGCGGGTGGCCGGGGGCACGGGCCGGTGGTCCCGGGGCAGGACAAAACGACCCCGGCCTGCCGGGGCGGTGCGGCCCACGCGGGCGTCGACGAAGCGCCGGAGGCCGCCCGGCACCTGCGGGCACGGGCGCCGTACGGAGCCGCACGGGTGCCGAGTGGCCTTGCCGGAGGACAGGGCGGCCCATCGGCGGGCCGCGCCGTCGGGGACACGCCGGCCCGGCATCCTGCGCGCACTGTGGCGCGCCGTCCACGAACACCTGTCGCCCGACCCCGCCGCCACGGGCGCCTGAACCGTCCGGAGGGGACTACTTCGGGCCGACTCCGTCCAGCAGGTTGCTCACGAGTCCGACGACGAAGTCGTCGGTGACGGGTTCGTCGGGGATGAGCAGCCGGTGGTAGACGGCGCCCCAGAGCTGGTCGACGAGGATCTGCACGTCGGTGTCGGCGCGGATCTGACCGAGTTCCTGCGCCCGCTGCAGGCGCTCCCCCGCCAGCCGGCGCCGCTGCGATGAGTACAGCTTGCGGTAGGCGGTGGCCAGGTCCTGGTCCGTCTGTGACTCACCGATCAGTTCGGCCAGGATCCGGCCTCCCGGGGTCTGGGTCATGACCTCGGCGAAGGCGCGGAGCTGGGCGAGCAGGTCGGCGCGGATGTCCCCGGTGTCGGGGAAGGCGAGCGTGTTCTCGACGGCGTGGAAGTAGCCGTCCAGGCAGAGCGCGCCCCTGGAGGGCCACCATTTGTAGAGGGTGGTCTTGCTGACGCCCGCCGCCCGGGCGACACGTTCGAAGGTGAGGTCGCCGATGCCTTCGCTGAGCAGCAGCTCCCCGACGGTGCGCAGCACGTCCGCCCGGACCTCGCCCGCCGGCCGGCGCCCCCGTCCGCGACCGTTGCCCTCCCCGGCGGCGGGTCGGTTGGCCTCGTTCGTCATGTGTGCTCCTGCTCGGTCGCCCGGGGGCGTGTGTCGTGTCGTGTCGGTGTCCGCGGTGGGCGCTTCCCCCATCGAGTCTGCACGCTCGTGTCCCGCGCGGGTGTCACGGAGCGATCCGCAGGCTCGCTGTCAGCCCGTCGCGCAGGCGGAAGGCCAGGGGACCGGTGCCGTTGTGACCGTTGCCGGTCACGGTCAGGGTGGCGACATGGGTGTCGGACGACGTGCCCGGCTCGATCGCGTCCAGTACGAAGTGTGCCTGGACGCCGATGTTGTCGGTCCGGTCCCAGGCGCGCACGCCCTCGCGGCCGTGGTACTCGCGGCCCCGGTCGTCGAGTTCGGCGTCCTGGGTGAACGCGGCGGGGATGTCGTCGGTGCTCATGCGGGGTGCCTCCTCGGTGGGTGGGGCCGGGACGCGGGAACCGGCGCCCCTCTTGCCGCTCCGCGACACGCGTCTCAGCTCTGGACGGTGAGCAGGTCGGCGAGGCCGATGCGGGTGAGGAAGCCGCGGCGGATCCGGTCGGCGGTCTCGGAGACCTCCTCGGATCCGTCGTCGGCGGGGTCGACGTGCACGCGGTAGGGGCGCCGTCCGGCGGGCAGGGCGACGATGCGGGCGATCTCGTCGGAGACGAGCGACGCGGGGGCGCCCCCGGGAGCGAGGGCGGCGAGCTCCGTCGCCACCTGGTCCATCAGGCCCGGGTACCGGCTCTCGTACTCGGCCTCGACGGTGGTGTCGTCGGGGTGGCCCGAGTGGGCGAAGTGGTTGGTGCCGCTGGTGAACGAACCCGGGACGACGATCGAGGTCTCCACGCCCCAGCGGGCGAGTTCACCGGCGTAGGACACCGCGAGGGAGTCCATGGCGGCCTTGGCCGCGAAGTAGGGGGCGAGGTAGGGCGGGGTGCCGCCTTTGACGCTGCTGCTGGACACCCACAGGACCAGTCCCTGCCGGCGGCGGCGCATACCCGGCAGCACGGCGCGGTTGACGCGCTGGGTGGACAGGACGTTCACGTTGTAGAGCTCGGCGAGCTGCTCGGGGGTGAAGGCCTCGGCCGGCCCGGTCACCATGTGCCCGGCGTTGTGGATCAGTACGTCGATGCGGCCGTGCTCGGCCTCTATCCGGGCGGCGGCGGTGTCGACCGAGAGCTGGGAGTTCACGTCGAGCTCGACGGACCGCAGGTCGACGTGGTGCTCGTCGGCGTAGCCGGCGGCGGCCTGGACCTCGCGCGCGTTGCGGCCGGTGGTCTGGCGCATGCCCGCGTAGACGGTGTGGCCGGCGTCCGCGAGTGCGCGGGCGGTGAGTGCTCCGAAACCGCTGGAGGCGCCGGTGATGACGACGACGTGGCCGGTGGTGGACATGGGCGTGGTTCCTTTCCGCAGTGCTGGTGGAGGAGCGGGGTGGTGCGAGTGCGGCGGGGTCAGGCGAGTCCGCCGTTGGCGTAGAGAACCTGTCCGTTGACCCAGCGCGCGGGACCGGCCAGGAACGAGACGACCTCGGCGATGTCCTCGGGCCGGCCCAGCCGTTCGAGCGGGGTGGCCTTCTCGAAGTTCGCGATGGTGGCGTCGTCCTTGCCGTCCAGGAACAGCGGTGTGGCGGTGGGGCCGGGGGCGACGGCGTTGACGGTGACGTCCCGGCCGCGCAGCTCACGGGCGAGGATGAGGGTCAGCCCCTCGACCGCGGCCTTGCCGGCGACGTAGGCGCCGTAGCCCGGCAGCTGGGTGCGGACCACCGAGGTCGAGACGTTGACGATCGCGCCGCCCGGACGGACCCTGCGCGCCGCCTGCTGGGAGACGACGAAGGCGCCGCGGACGTTCGTGCGGTGCATCCGGTCCAGGTCGGCGAGGTCGAACGTCGCGATCGGCGCCAGGACCATGATCCCGGCGGTGTTCACGACCACGTCGATGCCGCCGAAGGCCGACTCGACCGCGTCGAAGGCCTCGCTCATCGCCTTCTCGTCGGCTACGTCGCCTCCCACGGCCAGGGCCCTGCCGCCGGCGGCGGTGATCGCGGCCACGGTCTCCTCGGCCCTGGCCCTGTTTCCCGCGTACTGCACGGCGACCGCGAAGCCGTCCTTGGCGAGCCGCTCGGCCGCGACCCGGCCGATGCCGCCGGAGCCTCCGGTGACCAGGGCGACGCGGTCGGTGATGGGGGTGCTCATCGTGCTCATGAGGGACTCCTTGTCCGAGGTGGCACTCAAATGAACCGCTCGTTCATATAACCACTAAATGAACGCGCCGTCCATATATTCGAGGGGCATGGGCGGGCGGAGCGCCGCGCCCACCGGTGAGCCGTGCACCGGACCGGGGTCGCGAGGAGGAATGCTCGCCCACGGGAGGGGACATGACGGTGTGTCGGATGTCAGACAGGCTTTTCCCGCACGTGTCCGCCGCTTCACCCAGGAGCCTTCGCGTCGGCCTGGGATGGCAGGGCGGTGCGGGTACGACCGGTGGCGCCGCACAGGTCGAGTCGTACGTCGGGAGAGGCATGTCTGTCAGAGCCGAGACGTTCGGGTGCGCGGTACGGAGTGTGCGCCGGAGGGCCGGACGAGGTCTGGTGCTGGGGACCGTACTGACCCTGGTCGCGTTCGTTCCGTCGGCCGGCGCGAGCGCGCAGGCCGACGACCCCGACGCGGACGCGGTCGCGTGGACCACTCGGTACGTGGCCCCCGGCGTCGAGGTCCGTACCGGGGTGCTCAGCGATCCGCGGGCCGCCGGCGTGTGGACGGTCACCGTCCAGGCCCCGGCCGTCAACCGCCTCACGGGCGCCGCCGCCTGGGCCCCGCTGGGTGACCGCGGCTGGGCCGACACCACCGCCGGACAGTTGCGGGCCGCCGGGTTCACACCGCGCGCCGAGCGGGTGCCGTGGGACCAGTACACCGACACCCCGCACGGCACGATGGGATGGCAGGTCCGGGTCGGCCGGTACGCCACGCAGGCCGAAGCGGCGACGCTGGGCTCGGCGGTGTCGGCCGCCGGGTTCCGTACCTCCGTCGAGTGGACGGGCTACGACGGGCGCACGGGCACCGACGCGGAACGCATCCATGTCGCCGTCGTCGATCCGGCCCGGCTGCGCGGCACGGTCGAGGTCAGCGACGGCGGCGACACCGCGGACCGCGAGAAGACCTCGACGGTGGCTGCCCGCCTGGGCTCCCTGGTCGGCGTCAACGGCGGATTCTTCGTCACCTCCGACGCCGACGGCGTCCAGGGCACCTCGGCCGGACTGTCCGCGGTCCACGGCGAGTTGCAGTCCATGGCGGCCGGCGCCCGTGCCGCGCTGATCCTCGCCGACGGCGGACGCCACACCCGGGTCGCCGACCTGTCCACCACGGTGACCGTCCGTTCCGGCTCCGCCGTCCGCGCGGTGGAGGGCATCAACCGGGTCCCTGGCAAGGTGCGCAACTGCGGCCGCCCCGGCTCCGTGCCCACCGAACTCCCCCGCCAGGACGTCACCTGCTCGCTCGCGGACGACCTGGTGAAGTTCACCTCCGAGTTCGGGGCGCCACTGCCGGCCGGCGCCGGCGTCCAGGTGGTCCTGGACCGGCACGGTGTCGTGGTGTCCCGCGGCGACCGGGGCGGCTCCGTACCCGACGGCGGCTCGGTCCTCCAGGGCACCGGGGCCGCGGCCGGCTGGCTCACCGAGCACGCCGCAACGGGCAGCCGGCTGAAGCTGCGGGAGACGGTCCGGGACGCCTCGGGCAGGCAGGTCCGGCTCGGTCCCGACGACAGCGTCGTCAGCGCGGCCCCGACGCTGGTCGAGGACGGCCGGGTCCACATCGACGCGGCCACCGAGGGCACACTCGACCCGCTCGACCTCTCCTTCGGGTTCGCCTGGTCCAACGTGCGCCAGCCGCGCACCCTGGCCGGCATCGACGGCCGCGGGCGGCTGCTGCTCGTGACCGTGGACGGCCGGCAGCCCGGTGTCAGCGAGGGCTTCACGCTCGCCGAGGCCGCGCGGTTCATGCGCTCACTCGGCGCGGTACAGGCACTCAACCTGGACGGCGGCGGCTCCTCCGCCATGGCCGTCGACGGCAGCCTGGTCAACGTCACGTCCGACGCCACCGGCGAGCGTGCCGTCGGCGACACGGTCCAGGTCCTGCCGCGCACCGGACGGGACTGAGCCGGGGCACATTCCGGCCGCGCCGGGGGCATCCGCCCGGCGCGGCACCGGGATATCCGACGCGCCGGCCGTGCCGGGCGTGGCTCCGACGGGCTTCACGCCGGCACCGCCGCGCCGCGCCGGGCTGCCGGCCCTCGTCAGGACCTGGCGGTCACCCTGCCGAGCTCGTCCAGCAGCTCCCGCGTCAGGGGCGCCATGTCGGTCTCCTCGGCCGCCGCGAGCCACCTCTCGAAGCCGACCTTGAAGACGGCCACCCCGGCTTCCGCGGTCAGGGTCGCGGTGGGCTCCGGCACGCCGCGCCCGCGCAGGGCTTCGGCGAGGGCGGCCGCCAGCGAGGCGAGCTTGATCAGCTCGCGCTCCTGGAGCTCGGGGTGAGCGACGACCACGGCCTGCCTGCGCAGGGCGTACTCGTGGCGGCCGGCGAACATCTCAGCCGCCGCGTCCAGTCCCGCGCCGAGCACGTCGAGCAGCGGGGCGGACGCCGGGGCCTGCACGACGGCGGCCACGAACAGCTCCTGGAGCGGCGAGCCCGCGAAGAGCACCTCGCGCTTGTCGGCGTAGTGCCGGAAGAAGGTCCGTTCGGTGAGGCCGGCCTGCCGGGCGATCTGCGCCACCGTCGTCTGTTCGTACCCCTGCTCCGCGTAGAGCTGCAACGCCGCTGCCGCCAGGCGCTCCCGCGCGTTCGGCTCCCATCTGCCCATGGCCCGAATCCTACGCGATGACAGTGACTGACATCGAGTGCTACCGTCGATGTCAGTCACTGTCATCGATAGTCAGGAGTTCCCCATGCGTGTTTTCGTGACCGGCGCGTCCGGCTGGCTCGGCTCCGCCGTCGTTCCCGAACTCCTCGACGCCGGGCACCAGGTGGTCGGACTGGCCCGCTCGGACTCCTCCGCCGCCGCGCTCACCAGCGCCGGGGCCGAAGCCGTCCGCGGCACCGTCGACGATCTGGACGTGCTGCGCGCGACCGCCGCCGCGTCGGACGGCGTGATCCATCTCGCCTTCAAGCACGACATCGCCTTCAGCGGCGACTTCCGAGGGGCGGCCGAGGCGGACCGCCGGGCCGTGGACGCGTTCGGCGAGGTGCTGGCCGGTTCGGACCGGCCCTTCGTGCTCGCATCGGGCCTGCTCGGGCTCACTCCCGGGCGACTGGCCACGGAGCGGGACATGCCGGCGGTCGACGGCTCGCCGGTATCCGAACGGCAGGCCACCGCCATGGCGGCGCTGGAACTGGCCGCGCACGGTGTGCGTTCCTCGGTGGTCCGGCTCGCGCCCACCTGCCACGGCGAGGGCGACAACGGATTCATGGCGGCACTCGTGGGGATCGCCCGGGAGCGGGGCGCCTCCGGATACGTCGGCGACGGCGCCAACCGGTGGCCCGCCGCGCACCGGCTCGACGTCGGCCGGCTGTTCCGGCTGGCCGTGGAGAAGGCGCCGGCCGGTTCGGTGCTGCACGGCGCGGGCGAGGAGGGCGTGGCGATCCGTGACGTCGCCGAGGTGATCGGACGTCACCTGGACGTGCCGGTCGTCTCCGTGCCGCCCGCGGACGCGGCCGAACACTTCACCTGGCTGGGCGGCTTCATCGGCATGCACAACCCGGCCTCCAGCACGGCCACCCGTGAACTGCTGGAGTGGCGGCCGGCCCACCCGGGCCTGCTGGAGGACCTGGACAAGGGCCACTACTTCGGCCCGGCCGCCTGACCCGGGCGGGCGACCGGGGCCCACTGCCGGTCGCCCGCGGAGCGGGTGCCGGGTGCCGCGGCGCACCCGGCACCGCTCTGCGGCCCCAGGTCCGAGCGGCCGCCGGCCGCGCTCCGGTGCCGGCACCGGCGTGCGCTCACGCGGGGCTTCGCGTCACCTTCGCCAGAACAGGTGGTGCGTCACGCCGCTCGGGCTCGGTACGACCTCCAGATGGAAGCGGTCGAGCAGCTCGTCGGGGGACTCCCAGAGCCGCAGCCCCGGCCCTAGCTTCACCGGCGAGACGACCACGTGCATGGTGTCGACCAGGCCCGCGTCGAGAAACTGCCGGACCGTGGACACCCCGCCGCCGAGCCGCACGTCCCGGCCCTGCGCCGCTTCCCGCGCCCGTTCGAGGACCGCGGCCGCGTCGCCGTCGACGAAGTGGAACGTGGTGTCGGAGAGCGTGAACGACGGACGCTCGTGGTGGGTCATGACGAACACCGGCGTGCGGAACGGCGGTTCCTCACCCCACCAGCCGCGCCACTCGTCGTCGGACCACGGCCCGCGCTGGGGCCCGAACTTGTTGCGGCCCATGATCTCGGCGCCGATGTTGCGCGCGAAGTCCCGGGTGAAGCAGTCGTCGAGGCCCCGGCTGCCACCGGGTTCCGTGCGCATCGGCCAGCTCGCCGTGGCTCCCGCCCAGGCGAACAGTCTCTGGGCACCGTCGAGACCGAACGGCCGCTCAAGACTCTGCTGCTCACCCGCGCCGACACCGTCGCTCGAGACGCAGAAATTCATGACTTTCAGCAGTTGATCCATGGGGTTCCTCATCAGGTCCTGGTGCGTCGTCGTGCGGCGGGGCGCCGCACACCATGACGTCGAACGGGAGACGGCCGGATCGACAGCCGTCCACGACCGCCCCTCCGGCACGGTCCTTTTGCGGCCTTTACCCGGTTTGCTCCATCGGGTCAAGTCACGATCCCTCGGAACGTGACCCTGTCGTGCCCCTCGGGCCTACTTGAAGTGCGGGCCTCACCGGAAGGACATCCGGACCGTCCGTACTTTCCGGGGCAGGAACAGGAGCCCCCATCGACAGGAGAAATCCCATGAGCCGTGTTTTCCACACCAACAGCAAGATCCGTGCCGGCCGTCGCCGCACCGACAGCGGCGTCCGTTCCAGGCGCCGGGGCCTCGGTCTCGCGGCATTCGCCGCATCGGCCGCGGTGATCACCGGGGGCATCCTCCTTCCCACGTCCGCCGCGATGGCCGCACCGATGCCCACCGGGCATGTCGTGAGCCTCGTCCAGGGCGGCGGCGCCGGCGGGGACGGAGGCGCCGGAGGCGGCGGTCTCATCGGCGGAGGCGGTGGTTCCGGCGGCTCCGGCGGCGGCAGCGTCCTGGGGGCCGGGGGCGACGGCGGCAAGGGCGGCAACGGGGGCGCCGGCATCCTGTCCGGCGGTGGCGGGGGCGGCGGCGGAGGCGGGGGCGACGGTGTCGTCGGTGGTAACGGCGGCGCCGGCGGCAACGGCGGCACGGGGCTGTTCGGCGGCAGCGCCGGATCCGGCGGCTCCGGCGGCTCCGGCATCCTCAAGGGCGGCAACGGCGGCAAGGGCGGCAACGGCGGCTTCGGTGTCTTCCAGGGCGGCAACGGCGGCAAGGGCGGCGCGGGCGGGCTCGGTCTGCTCTTCGGCGGCCTGGGCGGCAACGGTGGCGCCGGCGGCGGCAGCCTCTTCTGACCTCCCGTCCCGGGCGGGGTGCAGGCCGGCGGGCCTGCACCCCCGGCCCCGATCCGATCCGACCCGACCAACGAAAACGGAGAACCCCATGTCCATAAGTCTCTGGCGGCGTCCGCTCGTCCTCGCTGTCGCCTCGGTGGCCTTCGCCTCCGGCACGGCCTGCGCCGCCCAGGCAGCCTCGTACCGCACTGCCGGCACCCACCACGCCGCCCCGGCCGACCCGCACCTCTGCGGCCACGGCGGGAAGGGCGGAGCGGGCGGGGAAGGCGGCAAGGGCGGTGCTCCCGGCCGGCCCGGAGAGCCCGGCAGACCCGGCCGACCCGGCTGCCTCGCGATCGGCGAGCTGCCCGACAGGAACGGATCGGATCTCACCGGCCTGGACCGGACAAGGATCGTGCTGGCCGTGGAGTCGGGACAGGCGAAGAAGGACGACGTGATCAAGAAATACAAGATCTCCGAGAAGGAGTTCGACACCTGGGACAAACAGTTCCGTGAGGGGAACTGGGCCACACTGACCGGCCTGAATTCCCTGTTCGGCTCCTGAGGAGCTGTTCCCGGCCCGCACCGGCCCGGTGCGGGCCGGTGTCCTTCTGCCAAGCCCGAGCCTTTGGAAAGAGGATTGCCATGCGTACGCGCTCCTGGAAGGTCCGTCTCGGTCTCACGGTCTCCACCGTCCTGGCCGCTGGTGCGGCTGCGGCGGTCGCGGCACCGGCCGCGATGGCGGCACCGGTCCCGCAGGGCCACCCCGCCACGTCGGCCGCGGCCACAGCCGCACCCACCCGGCAGCTTCCCGCCGACAGTGCCCGGCCGGGCGGCGGCAGCCTGTTCGGCAGCGGCCGGATCGTCACCGTCAAGGCGGGCGACGGCAGCGTCCGCATCGGGGACCGGGTGTGCGCGGGCAACTGCAAGTCAACCGTGAACGGGAGCAACGGCGGCCGCGGCGGGATCTGCGCCGGACTGTGCGACAACAGCGCCAACGGCGGCACCGGTACACCCGGCACACCTGGTCGCCAGGACACCGACGGCGGAACCGGCGGCAACGGCGGCAACGGCGGCAACGGCGGGATCTGCGCCGGAATCTGCACCAACAGCGCGGGCGGAGGCACCGGTGGGACCGGCGGTACCGCGGCAGGCACCGGCACCGGCGGCCGCGGCGGCAACGGCGGCGCGGGCGGTATCTGCCTCGGCCTCGGCTGCGGAACCGGCGTCATGCGCCCCATCGGCTGACCGGTAGGGTGCAGCCGTGGAACGGATCTTGGTGGTGGGTGTGACCGGCGCGGGCAAGTCCACGCTGGCACGTGCGCTGAGCGGCCGCCTGGGCCTGCCCTACCACGAGATGGACGCCCTGTATTACAACGGTCCCCAGTGGGCCACCAACGGCAACCTGGCCGCGGACGTCTCGCGGCTCACCGCCGGGCAGGGCTGGATCATCGACTCACTGGGATATCCCGAGGTCCGGGACCTGATGTGGGACCGCGCCGACACCGTGATCTGGCTGGACTACCCCAGACACGTCATCATGCCCCGCGTCCTGCGCCGCTCCCTGGGACGCACCGTCACCCGCGAGGTCGTCTTCGGCGGCAACAGGGAGACCTGGACCGGCTGGCTGCACCGCGACCACCCCGCCTGGTGGGCCTGGGCGCAGCACGCGCCCCGTACCCGCGAGATCGAGCGCCGTCTGCACGATCCGCGCTTCGCCCCGCTGCACACCCTCCGCTTCCGCCGCCCCCAGGACACCACGGCCTGGCTGGCAGCCCTGTGACCCCGGCCGGCAGCCGGTGAGGGCGCCCCAGGACCGCACCGCCGGACGGAAGGCGGGAGCGGGTCAGTAGTGGATCGGGCCGGCCTTCCCGCCGCCGACGGCGATCGACTCGCCGTTGATCGCCACGCTCAGCGGGCTGGCCAGGAAGGCGACGGTGCTCGCGACCTCCTCCGCGGTGACCAGACGTCCGATGCTCACCTCCGAGGCGAGGCGCCGTACGGCCTCCGTCTCGTCCACGCCCTGCGCCTCGGCCATGGCGGTGAACAACGCCGGGGACGCCTCGGTGATCGTCGCGCCGGGGTGGACGACGGTGACGTTGACGCCCTGGGGGCCGAGTTCGTCCGCCAGGTTCTTCGTCATCGCCGCCACCGCGACGTTGCGCACCGAGCCGATCACCGACCCGGTCTGCCGGGCCGCCAGACCGCTGACGTTGATGACGCGCCCCCAACCGCGCGCGGTCATCAGCGGTGCCACCGCCCGCACGCAGCGCAGGTAGCCGAGGACCTTCGTCTCCACCTCCTGGCGGAGCCGGTCGTCGTCGATGTCGGCGAGCGCACTGGCGAACCCCGAAGCGGCAGGGGTGGCGGCGCAGTTGACGAGGACGTCCACGCTCCCGAACTCGTCGGCCGCGCGCCGCACCAGTTCCTGTACGGACGCCTCGTCGGTGGTGTCCGTGACCACGGCCAGTGCCCGGCCGCCGTCGGCGACGATGCGCGCGGCCGCCGCGTCGAGCGCGTCCCCGCCTCTGGCGGCCAGCACGACAGCGGCACCTTCGGCGGCCAGCGCGCGGGCGACGGCGTATCCGATGCCCCGGCTCGCGCCCGTGACGATCGCGCACTTTCCGGCGAGTTGCAGATCCATGAGCGAGCGGCCTCCCAGGTCACCTGGCGGGTACGGGCCGCCAGTGTAGATCGCGTTCGCCCTGCGGACCTCGGCGGCCCCCCTGTCCCGCGGCGTCTCGTGGTCAGGTACCGGCGGCCGGGAAGAGTTCTCCCACGGCCTGGCGCAGTGAGGTCGGCGGGCGGCCGAGGACGCGCGTGAGATCGTCGGTCTGCCGCTCCAGGGCGCCGGACCGGACCTGTCGCTCGAGCCAGCCGCTGACGCCGGGGAGGGGATCGCGTTCGCGGTGGCGGATGGGCCTGCCGTGCATGCGGCTGAGGATCCGGGCCGGCTCGGGGAACGTCCACCGGACGCCCGTGAAGTCGTAGGCGCGGCCCAGAGGGTGGTCCTCGGTGAGCACGCGGGCGGCCGCCTCGGCGAGGTCGGCGCGGGAGGCGGTGTTGATCCCGTGCCCGCCGGTGCCGTCGGACAGCTCCCCGTCGGATACGGCCACGTGCAGCCCGGGGTTCAGGAACGCCTCGCTGTAGAAGGGGTGGCGGAGCAGGGTGTGGGGCAGACCGCTGTCCCGGAGCGCCTGTTCGGTGAGGTGATGTGCCGAGGTGAGCCCGTCGGCCCTGGTGCCGGCGTCCAGGAAGCTGGTGTAGACGACCGCGCCGACCCCGGCGTCCCGGGCCGCGTCGACGGCGGCCCGGTGGTGGCCGCGGGTCGGGTCGAGCTCGGGGGACGAGACGAGCAACAGCCGGTCGGCGCCCTTGAACGCGGCGTTCAGGGTGGCCGGCTCGTCTTAGTCGCCGCGGCGGACCCGGACGCCCCGGGCGGCGAGGTCGTCCACGCGATCGGGGGAGCGCACGGCGACGGTGCGATCCGTCGCCGGGATCCGGGCCAGCAACCGCTCCACGACCAGCCGCCCCAGTGCCCCCGAGGCCGCCGAGGCCGCCGAGGCCGCCGAGGCCGCCGAGGCCGCCGAGGCCGCCGACACGACGATCACCCACGTCTCCTTCGTCCAGGCGGGATTGACGGTGTGTCATCGACATGGGCGGCCGTGGGCCGCCGTGATGACGAGCACACCCTGGACGCCCCGCGCCGGTGCCGTCAAAGGCTTACCCGGAGCGCCGAGTCGTACGGCCGGCGTCGTCACCGCTGCCGCCGCGGCCGCCGCGGGCGACCTGCCCGGTGATCATCACGGCGAGGCCGGCCAGGAGGATCACGCTGCCGATCAGCGTGCCCGACTGGCGGACACCGGGAGTGTCGATCACGAGGCCGAAGACGACCTGCCAGCACAGCGCGAAGGCGATGACGAGCTGGCCCCAGCCGTAGACGCGCGGGGAGCGGACATGGCGACGGTTCATGGGGAGCACCCAGCCACGGGTGACCGAGGCGGCGCCGGAGGCGGCGATGAGTGCCGCCCCCAGCAGGGGCGCGATGGCCAGGTACAGCTTCATGGTCTCTCCCCCGGGTGTGTCCGCATGATCATGGCACCTGCCGCGGGGGTACGTCCATGGATCCGCCGCTCCGGGAGCCCAGGGTGCGGTTCGCCCGGCCGGGGCGGCGGAGCGGGTCCTGAGCCGCCCGGGTCAGTCCGGCGTCTCGTCGTGGGGCTCCTCCTCGCTCGGCAGGCCCTCCGGGCGGCGGCCGCGCGGCTGCTGGGGCTCGGGGCGGACGGAGCCGGGCGGCACCTGCCGGTCCACCGGCTCGTCGACGGTCACGGTCAGCGGTTCCCCGAAGTGGAGCACGGTGAGGGGTTCGCCTTCCACCAGACGGTAGCGCGCACGGGTCGGCCCGATGTCGACCTTCAGCCTCTGCCCGCGCGTCTGCACCGTGAACGCCACCCGGGACAGTGCCTCGGGCAGACGCGGTGCGAAGCCGAGCAGGCCCGGCTTCCCGTCGGCGTCGAGGTGTCGCCGCAGGCCGCCGAAACCGCCGACCAGGGCGAGCCAGGTCCCGGCGAGGGAGGCGATGTGCAGACCGTCGCGGGTGTTGTGCTCCAGGTCGTCCAGGTCCATCAGTGCGGCTTCGGTGAGGTAGGCGTAGGCCAGCCGCAGATGTCCGGTCTCGGCGGCGAGCACCGCCTGGCAGCATGCCGACAGAGAGGAGTCACGGACGGTCATCGCCTCGTAGTAGGCGAAGTTGCGTACCTTCTCCTCGTCGGTGAAGGAGTACGGACACTCCAGCATCGCCAGTACCACGTCGGCCTGCTTGACCACTTGTTTGCGGTACAGGTCGAAGTAGGGGTAGTGCAGCAGCAGCGGGTAGTGCTCGGGCGGAGTGGCGTCGAAGTCCCAGTGCTGGAAGGTGGTGAATCCGGCCGACTGTTCGTGCACGCCGAGGGCGTGGTTGTACGGCATCGCCATACGGGCCGCGGCCTCGCGCCAGCCGGCGGTCTCCTCGTCGTCGACACCGAGTTCCTCGGCCCGGTCCGGGTGGCGCGCGGCCACGTCCGCCGCGGCCATCAGGTTCTGGCGGGCCATCACGTTGGTGTACAGGTTGTCCCGCGCGATCGCACTGTACTCGTCGGGCCCGGTGACGCCGTCGATGTGAAAGACCCCGTCGGCGTCGTGGTGGCCGAGGCGGCGCCACAGCCGGGCGGTCTCAACGAGGAGGTCGAAGCCCTCGTTCCGCTCGAACTCCTCGTCGCCGGTGACCATGACGTACCGGACCGCGGCGATGGCGATGTCCGCATTGATGTGGAAGGCCGCCGTCCCGGCCGGCCAGTAGGCGGACGACTCCGAACCGTCGATCGTCCGCCAGGGGAACATCGCCCCCGCCAGGTTCAGCTCACGGGCGCGCTCCCGGGCCGCCGGCAGCATCCTGTGCCGCCAGCGCAGCGCCGACGCGACGGCCTCCGGTGCGGTGAACGTCAGCAACGGCAGCACGTAGGACTCGGTGTCCCAGAAGGAGTGCCCGTCGTATCCGGTGCCGGTCAGCCCCTTCGCGGGGATCGCCCGGTTCTCGCCCCGGGCGGCCGCCTGGAGCACGTGGAACAGCGCGAACCGCACCGCCTGCTGGATCTGCGCGTCGCCCTCCACCTCCACGTCCGCTCCGGCCCAGAACTCGTCCAGATACGCCCGCTGCCCCGCCACCAGCCCGTCCCAGCCGGCGCTGACCGCCGACGCCACCGCGCCGTCCACCTGGTCACGCACGGCCGACTGCGAACGCTCGCCCGACCAGCCGTAGGCCACGAACTTGTACAGCCGCAGGGGCTGTCCGGGAGCCAGGTCCGCCGTCACCGTCAGGCGGCTGACATCGGGCTCGCTCTGTGCCGTCCAGTGGGTGCTCTCCGGCCCCTCGACCAGGTGGTCGGCCGCCGCCCCCACCCGCAGCGCGCTGTGGTCGGTGCAGTGCAGCAGCCGCAGGCGGGTGCCCTGTGCGAAGCTCTCCTCCGGCGTCAGCGGGGACTCGATCGCCGCGGCGACCCGCGGATCGCCCTGCAGGCGCGGCAGTTGCTCGTTGGCGACGAGCTCCGACTGCACGGCCACCGTGGCCGGTCCGTCTTCGGGCTCGACCTCGTACACGATCGCGGCCACCGCCCGCTGGGTGAAGGACACCAGCCGCCGTGAGGTGATCCGAACCGTACGGCCGCCGGGAGACATCCACCGTGCGGTACGGCTGAGCACACCGGTACGGAAGTCCAGTACCCGCTCGTGCTCCAGGAGCCTGCCGTAGCGCAGATCGTACGGGTGGTCGTCGACCAGCAGACGGATGATCTTGCCGTCGGTGATGTTGATCATCGTCTGGCCGGACTCGGGATACCCGTAGCCGGCCTCCGCGTAGGGCAGGGGATGCCGCTCGAACACGCCGTTGAGGTAGGCGCCGGGCAGCCCGTGGGGCTCTCCCTCGTCCAGGTTGCCCCGCCATCCGATGTGACCGTTGGACAGGGCGAACACCGACTCGCTCTGGGCGAGCAGGTCCAGGTTCAGCTCGTTCTCACGCAGACACCATGGCTCCACCGTGAAACTGGGATGAGTGATCACCGCGACTCCTGGATCCGGTCGTCTCACTGGCAACGTGTTTGCGGAGACATTCGTCGCACGGACGGTTCCGGGCGGCCGCACGTGCCTTCGCGGTCCGGGTGCGCACGGCGTCGAGGCTAGGTGGTGCCCGCACCCGAAGCTCCGCCCGGCACGCCGGAAGGCACCCGCTCGGTCCAGGCGCGCACGGCCGCTCGCTCAGCCGGCCCTGCGCGTTCTGACTCCGTCGGCCTCGACGCCGTGGACGGTCCGGCCGATCCGCAGGCCGTCGACCGCACCGGCCCACGTGCAGTCGCCGCCCTCGGTCACCGCTGCCGGGCGTCCGTGTGGCCGGCTGGGGCGGATACCCGCCGTGGGTGCGACGGTGTAGCCGTCCTGTCCCGGTTTCGCGTACGTTCTTGCGATGGCTGACGAGTGTTTCGGGCATCCACGGCTCGCCGCGATCTACGACCCCCTCGACCCCGACCGCAGCGATCTCGACGCCTATCTGCGGATGGCGGAGGAGTTCGGGGTGCGCCAGGTCCTGGACATCGGCTGCGGCACCGGAGTCTTCGCGCTTCTGCTGGCCGGCCGGGGGATCGAGGTCGTCGGCGTCGATCCCGCCGCGGCGTCCGTCGATGTCGCCCGGGCCAAGCCGGGAGGTGAGCGGGTGCGCTGGGTCCGGGGTGACGTGAGCGACCTGCCGCCGATGCAGGCCGACCTCGCGACGATGACCGCGAACGTCGCCCAGGCCGTCGTGGATCCGCAGGCGTGGCGGAGGACGCTGCGCGGAGCCTACGAAGCGCTCCGACCCGGCGGGCGTCTGGTCCTGGAGACCCGTGATCCGGCCCGGCGCGCCTGGGAGGAGTGGACCCGCGAGATCTCCTTCCGCGTGACGGAGATCCCGGGCGTCGGCCCCGTCGAGAACTGGGTCGAGCTGATCGAGGTTGACCCGCCCCTGGTGACCTTCCGGCAGACGTACGTCTTCGCCGCGGACGGACAGGTGCTGACGTCGGATTCGACGTTGCGCTTCCGGGAACGGGCCGAGGTCGAAAGGGACTTGTCCACGCTGGGCTACGTGGTCGAGGAGGTCCGCGGCGCCCCTGACCGACCGGGAAGGGAGTTCGTCTTCGTGGCACGACGTCCGGCGGTCCCGGCCGGCTGAACAGGGGGCGCCGGCGCTCGGGGGGCCGGGCTCCGCGATGCGGATCACGAGGGGGCCACCGGCGCAGTGACGGCCGGCGGCTCAGTCCTCGGCGACCCGGATGACCGTCCGGCCGGGGACGCGCTGGCCGGGGGCGAAGGCCGCGACCGCCTCGGTCAGCGGGCGGACCGCGCCGACCCGTACCCGCAGGCGTCCGTCCCGGAGACGCTGTGCCAGGTCCGCGAGGCGCGACCGGTCGGGTTCCACGACGAAGAACACCGCCCGGCCGGACTCGGGCCGGACCCTGGGCGGCTCGGCGATCGAGACGAGCGTGCCGCCGGCCCGTACCAGGGCCGCCGACCGATCGAGGACGTCACCGCCGATCACGTCGAACACCACGTCGACCTCACCGGCGTCCGCGAGACCGACGGCGTCGAGGTCCAGGAACGTGTGCGCGCCGAGTGCGAGGACGGTGTCCCGGTCGGCGGACCGGCCGGTGCCGATCACCCGGGCTCCCGCCTCCTGCGCGAGCTGCACCGCGAGCGAGCCGACGCCCCCCGCCGCGCCGTGGATCAGGACGGTCTGGCCGGTCACGATCCGCGCGTGGCCGAACAGGCCCTGCCAGGCGGTCAGCCCGGAGATCGGCAGCACGGCCGCCACCGTGTGGTCGACGTCGGCGGGCAGCGGGGCGAGGTTGCGGGCCTCCACGGCGACGTACTCGGCCAGCGAGCCGTCGCGGGCCCAGTCGGTCAGCCCGAAGACACGCTGGCCGACCGTGAGACCGGTGGTTCCGTAGCCGAGTTCCGCCACGACACCCGAGACCTCGTGCCCGGGCACGCTCGGTGTCCGGTCGCGGCCGGCGCGGTCGGTCCACGTGCCGGCCCAGGTGAGTTCCCCCCGGGTGAATCCCGCGGCATGCACGCGCACGACCACGTCGTTCTCGGCGGCGTGGGGATACGGCAGGTCGGTCAGGGTCAGCCCGCCGGCTCCGGCGTCGCGGTCGGTAGCGGTGACGGCTCGCATGAGCGTTCCTCCTGTGTGCTGGGTCAACGGGACTGGCGCAGCCCGGCGTCAGCCGGTGAACGCCTGGTCGCTGCCCCGGTGGACGCCCCGCCCGTGCCGGCGTTCGACCTCGGTCGGGACGGGGCACGGTCATGACGGGTGGTTCCAATCGGATGATCAGCCTGCGCGTGGCAGCCGGGCACGTGCACGCCGTGGTCGTGCTCCTGGCTGCATCGTCGCCACTCGGGTGGCTTGCCGCCACTCGGCGACACCCACGACGTCAGGCCGCGGAGCCATCCGCTCACCCACAGGGAAGCCGGTCCCTGTCACCGGATCCCCGATGCCGCGAGTCGCCCCGCTGGGCGTCATGAAGAACCTGCCGCCGGCCGCACCCTTGGCGGCCGGTGGCAGGCGCCCCCCGCCGCACGCGGACCCGAACCTGCCGCGCGCCCTCCCGGCCGTGTACCGCTCGGGATCGTTCACGGCGGCGGCGCCCCCGCGGGTTCAGTAGCCGATGGCCTCGCGGAGCAGCAGGACGGTGCCGCGTCCGGCCTGGTGTTCCCCGTTGAGGACGAGGAGCCGGTTGACGGCGCTGGGCCACCCGTAGGCCTTCCGGGTGCGGGCGCTTTCCAGCGGAAGGCAGTGTTCCTCGACGCGCCGCAGCGCGGTGTCCAGGTCGGGTACCACCTTCTGCGCCCCGACGATCCAGATCGCGCGGCCCGCGCCGCCCGCGTAGCCGGGCAGCTGGCTTCCGCTGCCCGAGGCGATCACGAGGGAGCCGGTCTCGGTGAGCGCGGCGACGCTGCCCACGATGACGTCGGGGGAGGCGAGCAGCCGCCGGATGCCGTCGGCCTCGGCGGCCCGGTCCATGGCCAGGACACGGGGCTTGACGGCCCGGTACCGGTCACCGCCGTTGATGTCCTCGTCGATCCCGGACAGCCGGAGGGTCTCGCTCGCCCCGGTGAAGACACTGGCACCCTCCGGGATCAGCTCCTTGACGCGGGCGCGTGCGGCGATGACGTCGTCGAGGATCTCCACGGTGAAGCCGTGTGCGGTGAGCGCCGCGGCCGCCCGTTCCAGGCGCTGTGCGGGCGCCGGATCGGTGAACTGTGTCGCCGGCATGGAGGTGGTCATGGTGTCTCCGGACTCCCTGTTCGCTGGATGATGTGTGCGTCTGACCGTTCGACAGCGCGGCGCGGTGGAATGTGAGGCGGCGCGCGGCCTCACATTCCGGTGCGCTGTCCTGTCGAACCGGTGAGGACAGCTGCGACCGAGGGAGCCGCCGGCACCATGACCACCCGATCCGGGCAGGGACACGGACAGGCCGATCGGGGCCTGGAAGCGATCGTGAGCGAGCGGCGACAGCTCATGAACATCGCCTACCGGCTTCTCGGCTCCCTGGCCGAGGCCGAGGACGCCGTCCAGGAGACCTGCGCGCGCTGGTACGCGCTGTCACCGGCGCAGCGGGACGCCATCGAGTCCCCCGGTGCCTGGCTGACGACGGTCACCGGACGCGTCTGCCTCAACGTGCTCGGCTCCGCGCGGGTGCGCCGGGAGACCTACGTGGGTGAATGGATCCCCGAACCGCTGCCCGAACGTACGGAGTGGACCACCGGGCGGTCCGGCGGTGCCACCGACGACCCGGCCGAACGGGTCACCCTGGACGAGTCGGTCGACCTCGCCTTCCTGGTCGTGCTCGAATCGATGACCCCGGCGGAACGCGTCGCGTTCATCCTGCACGATGTGTTCTGCCTGCCCTTCGCCGAAGTGGCCGGGATCGTCGGCCGCGCCCCGGCGGCCTGCCGCCAGCTGGCCTCCTCGGCCCGCCGCCGGGTCCGGGCCTCGCGGCCCGCGGCGGCTCCGGCGGCCGAACGCGCCGACGTCGTCAGGGACTTCAAACGGGCGTGGGAGGCACAGGACATCGCGGCGCTCATCGCGCTGCTCGACCCCGACGCCACGGCGACCGCCGACGGCGGCGGCCTCGCCGTGACCTTCCCGCACCCCATCGAAGGCGGTGAGCGGATCGCGTCCGCCTGGCTGGAGATCGCCCGCCGCAGGACCGGCGGCATGGCGCTCCTGGAGCGTACGGTCAGCGGTCAGCCCGGACTGGTGGCCCTCCAGGACGGCGTGGTCGTGTCGGTGTTCGCGTTCGATGTCGCGGGCGACCGGATCAGGAACATCTGGGTGATGCGCAACCCGGACAAACTCATTCACTGGACGACAGGCTGACCGGTCACGACGCTCAGGGACGCCGACGGCGCGCCGTGCGGGCCTTACACCGGCACGGCCGCACAGCAGATTCCGGCCGCCCCGTCCTCCCGGTCGAAGGCGGCGCCCCGGTCCCCGATCGTCTCGGTCTCCCGGCGCCAGGACCCGGGCAACGGGCCCAGCGGGATCCGCGGATACGCCCCGGCGACCAGGACCTTTCCCGCAGCGGTGACCCACGGCCAGGTCCCGGCGTCCAGGGTGCGGCCGAGTGCCCCGGCGTTGTCCCCGGGGGTCCAGTCCAGGACCAGCGTCCGGCCCTCCCGCAGCACGCTGAGCCCACCGAGGCGGCCAACCGCATCGCCGCCGTGAAGCCGTACGCGGGCCCGGGCTTCGTGCACTGGCCGGACCTGGAACGCAGGCCCGACGGCTCCAACTACGCGGGGGTCACGGCGGCCGGGATCAGGGTCTCCGCGACGGCCTGGATCGCCGAGGTGGAAACCGCGTTCACGCACCAGCGGGTCGGCCTGTACACGGCGGGCAGTGACCTGGCGGCCGGCCATGCGCCGGCCGCGGTCCCGCTCTGGTACCCCGCCTGTCCCCGGTCCGGTGCGCCGGCCTGCACACAGGCCGAGGCCCACCCGAGGCCCAGCCCGTCCGGCCGGTCTCCGCTCTTCCGGCAGTTCACCTCGACTCCCCTGGACTTGTCCATCTGCTGTCCGAGCGAGCCGGCGCTGCGCGCCTGGGCCGCCGGAGAGGAAACCGAAGACATGGCGCTCACCACGGACGACATCAACAAGGTCGCGGCCGCGGTCGTCGCGAAGCTCGTGGCGGCGGCGGTGTGCCGGAGACGGCGGACATCACGCACGTCGCGTCCGCCGCGTCGAAGGCGGTCCTGACCATGAACGGAGTCATCAAGGCTCCGGCCGACGCCCCGGACACGAAGACCAATCCCTACTGGGCACTCCAGTCCTGCATCAAGGACACCAACGGCCGGATACGGCTCGCGCAGGCGACGGAGGCGCCCCAGAACGCGGTCATCGCGCAACTCACCGCGTCCCTCGCGACGTTCGACAAGAACACCGACCCCGCCGCTCTCGTCTCCTCCATCACCACGGCGATCGAGACGGCCGTGGGCAAGGTCGTCATCCACCTCGACCCCACGTCCTGAGACGCCGGAAGGGCTGTCCCGTGAACCTCTTCGCCCGCTTCATGCGTACGGTCGTGCCGATCGTCGCCGGGCTCCTGCTGACCCTGCTGGTCCACCTCGGCGTCGACGTCGGCTCGGCGTCGGTGGCGAGCGTGGTCACCACGGTTCTCACCGGCGCGTACTACACGACGGTCCGGCTCCTCGAAAGCCTCGCCGTGAAGATCCGGTCGCGGCCGCTCGCCACCGTCGCCGGCATCCTGCTCGGCTGGGCGGCCCCGCCCGGCAACCCGAGCGCGGCGCACCCGGCCCGACAGACCCGCTGACCCCGCCCGCCGGGTCCCACCGCCGCACCATCCCCCCGATCCGCCGGACGACCACGGTCAGGAAGCCGCAGCTGCGTCGGCCGGGTGGGGAAGAAGTCGCATGGCGCGTCCACATAGGTGAACATCATGCACATGGGTGTACAGGGTTCGAGACTGCATGCCACACTCCTTCAACTTCTGTGCACCACAGTCCAGTTGGAGAGGCAGGCAGTCATGTCCATCTCCCGGCGGGCCGTGCTGGCCACGGCAGGCGGCGCCGCGGCCGCCTACGCCAGCGCACCTCTGCCCGCGCATGCCGAGGCCGGGCACGTGCCGGCCGCCACCACGCAGGTCCTCAGAGCCGCCGCCGACTACGCGGTCGAGAAGGTCCGCGCCGTGGCACCCGGCGTCACCGGCTTCCCCGTCTCGACCCGGTTCGAGAAGTGGACCTACTCCCAGAACGGCGACTGGGTGGGCGGGTTCTGGCCCGGCACCCTGTGGATGTGCTGGCTCCACACCGACGACGAGCGGTTCCGCACCCTCGCCCAGGACTCCGCCCGCAAGCTCGCCCCCCGCCGCACCGACACCACCACGCACGACCTCGGCTTCCTCTTCACCCCCTCCTGGGTCACCGCCTGGCGCCTGACCGGACAGGACGAGTGGCGGACCGGCGCCATCGAGGCGGCCCGCTCGCTCAGCCGGCGCTACAACCCGCGCGGCCGGTTCCTGCGGGCCTGGGGCGCGCTGAACGACCCCGCCAACGCCGGGCGCATCATCATCGACACGATGATGAACCTCGACCTGCTCCTCTTCGCCTCGCAGCAGACCGGAGACACCGCCTGTCGCGACATCGCCGTCGCCCACGCCGAGACCGCGCAGCGCCTCTTCCCGCGGGCCGACGGTTCCACCCCGCACGTCTGGGACCTCGACCCGGCCACCGGCGCCCCCATCGGCCCCGACACCGTCCAGGGCTACAGCCCCACCTCCTGCTGGTCCCGCGGACAGGCCTGGGGGATCTACGGGTTCACCACCCTCTACCGCCGGACCGCCGACCCCCGGTTCCTCACCACGGCGACGCGTCTCGCCGAGTACGCCATCGGCGTACTCACCCCCGACCACGTGCCCGTCTGGGACTACCGGGCGCCCCAGCACCCCCACGACATCAAGGACGCGTCCGCCGGCGCCGTGATGGCCTGCGGGCTCCTCGACCTTGCCGCCGCCACCGGCCACCAGAAGTACCGCACGGTCGCTCTGCGGATGCTGACCGCACTCGCACAGACCTGTCTGACCAGGGCCTCCACCCGGGCGGACGCCGTCGTCGCCCGGTGCACCCGCAACCGGCCCGCCGAGGACGGCATCGAGGTCTCCCTCCCCTACGCCGACTACTACCTCCTCGAAGGCATCCACCGGATCCTCCACCCGCAGGCCCTCGACCGCGCCATCGACCTCAGCACACCCTGACCACGACGACCGCAGTTCAGTGGGTGTTACATGGACCGCTGTCTCCCCGATCGGCCGGTGGTGAGATGATCACACCATGGGGACGGAAGAACTCGTTCGGCGCCGGACGCGCCGAGCCGTCACGCCGGAAGCAGGCGTCCCAGACCACCGAGTCGACCTTCCGCACCCCGAAAGGGGAAGTACCGTGTCCGTGTTCCAGCGCATTCTCGTCGCCGTCGATCCCAGTCCCGCCCGCGCTTCCGCCGTACGACTGGCGGGCGAGCTGGCGCAGCTCGCCAACGCCGAGGTCCGCGTCGTGCACGTCATCGCCTCCGCCGCCTCCCTCGCGGCGATCGTCCCGCTGGAGGAGGACACCGAGGCGCAGGCCGTTCTCGACGAGGCCCTCGCCGCACTCCGGGACCTCGGCGTCAAGGCCGACGGAACCCTCCTGAGGGGACTCACCACGCAGGTCGCGGCCGCGATCTCGGAGACCGCCGAGGAGTTCGGTGCCGACCTCATCGTGCTGAGCCCGCACCACCGCAGCGCCGCGCGGGCGCTGTTCGACCCGCGGGTCAGCGACGCCGTCGCCCACCGCGCCCACACCGCGATCCTGCTCGCCCCGGAGCCCCAGCACCAGGGCTGAACCGGACCCGGGCCCCGGGCCGCCGTGGACTTCCGTGTCCGCGGCGGCCCCGGGGCTCGTGCGGGCCCCGGGACACGCCGAAGCCGTCGCTGGCGTCGGCGCCAGGGCAGTGCGTCCCGCTCGTCACTGTCGGCCTCCCTGCGCTGGAGCGCGGTGCCGACCGCCTCGCCGATCGCCGCGAACTGGGTCACCTGCTCGGGCCTCAGGGCGTCGGAGACGGCCCGGCGGACCGCCTCCACACGGCCGGGGCCGCGCGCTCCAGCAGCCGCATGCCCTCCTCGGTGAGGACGGCGAACTGGTGGCGGCGGTTTCCGGGGTCCTGACGCCGGTCGGGGCAGCCGGTCCCCCGGAGGGGGGTCACCGCGTGGGCGAGCCGGCTCCGGGTGATCGTCAGGCGTTCGGCCAGTTCGGACATGGTCAGGCTGTGATCCCTGACCGAGGACATATGCACGAGCAGGGTGTAGTCGGCATGGGTCATGCCCGCGTCGCGCCGCAGCCGGCGGTCGAGGTGGTCGGACAGATGGGTGGAGAACTGGACGCAGGCGAGCCACGCCCGTCGTTCCTACGGCTTGAGCTGGCGTGGCGTCGTGGTCATGGGCCTACCATGATCGCCTCTGTTTGAATGTTCAAACACCACTGGGAGAACGTCAGGCGCCGACGTACTCCGCGAGGTGCTCGGCGGTGAGGGTCTTGCGGGCGGCGACCAGGTCGGCCGGGGTGCCCTCGAAGACGATCCGGCCGCCGTCGTGGCCGGCGCCGGGGCCGAGGTCGATGATCCAGTCCGCGTGGGCCATGACCGCCTGGTGGTGCTCGACGACGATCACGGACTTGCCGGCGTCGACCAGCCGGTCGAGCAGGCCGAGCAGCTGCTCGACATCGGCGAGGTGCAGGCCCGCGGTCGGCTCGTCGAGGACGTAGACGCCGCCCTTGTCGGCCATGTGGGTGGCCAGCTTGAGACGCTGACGCTCGCCGCCGGACAGGGTGGTCAGCGGCTGGCCGATGGTCAGGTAGCCGAGACCGACGTCCCGCAGCCGCTGGGCGATCCGCTGGGCGGCCGGGACGTTCGCCTCGTCCGCCGCGAAGAACACCACGGCCTCGTTCACCGACAGGGCCAGCACCTCGCTGATGTCCCGGCCGTGCAGTGCGTAGTCGAGCACCGACCTCTCGAACCGCTTCCCGTCGCAGTCCTCACAGGTGGTGGCCACCCCGGCCATCATCGCCAGGTCGGTGTAGATGACGCCGGCGCCGTTGCAGGTGGGACAGGCGCCCTCGGAGTTGGGGCTGAACAGGGCCGGCTTGACGCCGTTCTCCTTGGCGAAGGCCTTGCGGATCGGCTCCAGGAGGCCCGTGTACGTCGCCGGGTTGCTGCGCCGGGAGCCACGGATGGCGCCCTGGTCGACGGAGATCACCCCGGCCCCTGCCGGGATCGAGCCGTGCACCAGGGAGCTCTTGCCGGAGCCGGCGACGCCCGTGACCACGGTGAGGACCCCGAGCGGGACGTCGACGTCGACGCCCTGGAGGTTGTGGGTGCTCGCGCCGCGGATCTCCAGCGCCCCGGTGGGCTTGCGGACGCTCTCCTTGAGGCCGGCCCGGTCGTCGATGTGGCGGCCCGTGACGGTGCCGGACTTGCGCAGGCCCTCGACGGTGCCCTCGAAGCAGACGGTGCCGCCCCCCGCACCGGCGCCGGGGCCCAGGTCGACGACGTGGTCGGCGATCGCGATGACCTCCGGCTTGTGCTCGACGACGAGGACGGTGTTGCCCTTGTCGCGCAGCCGCAACAGGAGGCCGTTCATGCGCTGGATGTCGTGCGGGTGCAGGCCGGTGGTGGGCTCGTCGAAGACGTAGGTGGCGTCGGTGAGCGAGGAGCCGAGGTGGCGGATCATCTTGGTGCGCTGTGCCTCGCCGCCGGACAGGGTGCCCGCCGGACGGTCCAGCGACAGGTAGCCGAGGCCGATCTCCACGAACGACTCCAGGGTGTCACGGAGTGTCTTCAGGAGCGGTGCCACCGACGGCTCGTCGAGGCCGCCGACCCAGGCGGCCAGATCGCTGATCTGCATCGCGCAGGCGTCGGCGATGCTGATCCCGGCGATCTTCGAGGAGCGCGCGCCCTCGTTCAGGCGGGTGCCGTCGCAGTCGGGGCAGGTGGCGAAGGTGACCGCCCGCTCCACGAACTCGCGGATGTGCGGCTGCATCGACTCCTTGTCCTTGGACAGCATCGACTTCTGGATGCGCGGGATCAGACCTTCGTAGGTCATGTTGATGCCCGCGATCTTCATCCGGGTCGGCTCGCGGTGCAGGAAGTCGTGCAGTTCCCTCTTGGTGAACCTGCGGACCGGCTTGTCCGGGTCGAAGAAGCCGGACTCGGCGTAGAGGCGGGAGTTCCAGCCGCCGCCCTTGTAGCCGGGGACGGTGATCGCGCCCTCGTTGAGCGACTTGGTGTCGTCGAAGAGCTGGCCGAGGTCGAGGTCCGTGACGGCGCCGCGGCCCTCGCAGCGCGGGCACATGCCGCCGGTGATGCTGAAGCTGCGGCGCTCCTTGACCTGCTGTCCGGCGCGTTCGACGGTGACGGCTCCCGCCCCGCTGATGGAGGCGATGTTGAAGGAGAACGCCTTGGGCGAGCCGATGTGCGGGGTGCCGAGCCGGCTGAAGAGGATCCGCAGCAGTGCGTTGGCGTCGGTGGCGGTGCCGACGGTGGAGCGGGGGTCGCCGCCCATCCGCTGCTGGTCGACGATGATCGCGGTGGTCAGTCCGTCGAGCACGTCGACCTCGGGGCGGGCCAGGTTCGGCATGAAGCCCTGGACGAACGCGGGGTAGGTCTCGTTGATCAGCCGCTGCGACTCGGCGGCGATGGTGTCGAACACCAGCGAGCTCTTGCCCGAGCCGGAGACTCCGGTGAATACCGTCAGCCGGCGCTTCGGGATCTCGATGCTGACGTCCTTGAGGTTGTTCTCGCGCGCGCCGTGCACACGGATCAGGTCGTGGCCGTCCGCCACGTGCGGCGTGGACACCTGCTTCTCGGTCTTTCCGGCCATGCTCAAACCCGTCTCCATCCGCTGCGCGGGGCCTCCGTCGACGGCCGCCACGCTAGCCGGGGTCGAACCCTGGCGCTTCTCCATTCCTGACCGCTCCGGCCGACCGCGATCCGCCGGCCCGCCCCGCCGGGCTCGGCCACGAAGATCTCCTGTTCTCACGGGACGTCCACGAACCGGCCCCGACGTGCACGGGGTCCGTCATGTCCGCCCCGGCGGCGCACGGGTGATGGTGCGTTCACCCAGCTCCCTCGACATGACGGTGTACGAACTGGACGACACCACGGACGTCAACGACCTCGTCGCCCTCGGGAACAAGGGCGTCACCGTGCGGGTGGTCCTGGACCGGGTCCGTCACAGAGAGTGCCGGCGCTTCCGCGCACAGCGCCCTGACCGAGGCGGGCGTGGAGGTCGCGTGGTCGCCCTCCGGATTCGTCCGCACCCACCAGAGGACCATCACCGTGGACACCGCCAGGTCGCTGGTCCTGACCGGCGACCTGACCTCGCCGTACTACCCGACCGGCCGGGACTAGGGGGTGTTCACCGACGACACCCGCGAGGCCCGGCCCCATGAACATCAGCGGCAGCTCCCTGTCCACGTTCGACGGCGACTGCCGGGGCGGCACCGCCGCGTAGCGCCCGGGCCGCCGGAAGAGCGGGCCGGGCGGGCACGGCGCGCACCGGGCGGTCCTGCCCGTACCTCCGCGGCCGCCCCCGTACATCCGCTCGGCGGGCACCGCGGCTCGCCCGGAATCCGCTGGTCAGCACCGATCGCCGCCGATCTATGCTTCTGGGAGCAGGAGGTTCGCCGGACCGTCGAAGGAGAGGACGCCCGGGTACGGCGACGCTGCTCGTCCGGTATCCGCACCGTGTCCGTCTCTCCCGAGGAAGCCCCGTTGAACTTCTGGTCGATCTATGAGCACGGCTTCGCGCGTGTCGCCGCGTGCACCGGCCACACCGTCATCGCCGACCCGCGTGCCAACGCCGAGGCCGTCCTGCGCCAGGCCCGCCGCTGCGCCGAGGACGGGGTCGCGGTGGCCGTCTTCCCCGAGCTGGGACTGACCGGCTACTCGATCGAGGACCTGCTCCTCCAGGACGTGGTGCTCGACCAGGTCGAGGAGGCGCTCGCGACGGTGGCGGCCGGTTCGGCCGGACTGCTGCCGGTCCTCGTGGTCGGTGCCCCGCTGCGCCATCGCAACCGGATCTACAACTGCGCGGTGTTCGTCCACCGCGGCCGGATCCTCGGTGTGGCGCCGAAGTCGTACCCGCCGACCTACCGGGAGTTCTACGAGCGCCGGCAGATCGCCTCGGGCGACGACGAGCGGGGCGGCAGCATCCGGATCGGCGGCGAGTCCGTGCCGTTCGGGGTGGACCTGCTGTTCGACGCGGAGGACGTCCCCGGTCTGGTGCTGCACGCCGAGGTCTGCGAGGACATGTGGGTGCCGGTGCCGCCGAGCGCCGAGGCCGCACTGGCCGGCGCGACCGTGCTGGTGAACCTCTCCGGCAGCCCGATCACGGTCGGCCGTGCGGAGGACCGCAAGCTGCTGTGCCGCTCGGCGTCGCAGCGCTGTCTGGCCGCGTACGTGTACGCGGCGGCCGGGCTCGGCGAGTCGTCCACGGACCTGTCCTGGGACGGCCAGACGATGATCTACGAGAACGGCGCGCTGCTCGCCGAGACGGACCGGTTCCCGCTGGACGACCAGTACGCGGTGGCCGACGTGGACCTGGACCTGCTGCGCCAGGAACGGGCCCGGATGGGCTCGTTCGACGACAACCGGCGCACCCACGCGGCCCGCACCGGCGACTTCAGGACCGTACCCTTCCGGCTCGACGCGCCGGCCGCCGACCTGGGCCTGCGCCGCAGGGTCGAACGCTTCCCGTTCGTGCCCGCCGACCCCGAGCGGCTCGCCCTGGACTGCTACGAGGCGTACAACATCCAGGTCGCCGCGCTCCAGCAGCGGCTGACGGCGATCGGCGGTCCGAAGGTCGTCATCGGGGTGTCCGGCGGCCTCGACTCCACGCACGCGCTGATCGTCGCGGCCCGGGCGATGGACCGGATGGGACGCCCCCGCACCGACATCCTGGCCTTCACCCTCCCGGGCTTCGCCACCGGCGAGCACACCAAGGGCAACGCCCACCGGCTGATGGCCTCGCTGGGCGTGACCGCCGCCGAACTCGACATCACGCCGACCGCGCGGCTCATGCTCAAGGAGATGGACCACCCGTTCGCGGCCGACGAGCCGGTGTACGACATCACCTTCGAGAACGTGCAGGCCGGGCTGCGCACCGACTACCTCTTCCGGCTCGCCAACCAGCGCGGCGGCATCGTGCTGGGCACCGGTGACCTCTCCGAGCTGGCGCTCGGCTGGTGCACCTACGGCGTCGGCGACCAGATGAGCCACTACAACGTCAACTCCGGTGTGCCGAAGACGCTGATCCAGCACCTGATCCGCTGGGTCATCAGCAGCGAGCAGTTCGACCCGGAGACCGGAGAGACCCTCGCCGCGATCCTCGACACGGAGATCAGCCCCGAACTGGTGCCCGGCGAGGAACTGCAGTCCACCGAGTCCAGGATCGGCCCGTACGCGCTGCACGACTTCACCCTCCACCAGGTGCTGCGGCACGGGTTCCGGCCGTCGAAGATCGCCTTCCTGGCCTGGCACGCCTGGCACGACAGGGAGGCGGGAGTCTGGCCGCCCGGCTTTCCCGAGTCCGACCGCCAGGCCTACGACCTGGCCGCGATCCGGCACTGGCTCGACTACTTCTGCCGCCGGTTCTTCGCCTTCGCCCAGTTCAAGCGCTCGGCCATGCCGAACGGCCCGAAGGTCTCGGCGGGCGGCTCCCTGTCCCCCCGCGGCGACTGGCGCGCCCCGTCGGACGGTTCGGCCACGGCCTGGCTGCACGACCTGGAACGGGTACCCGAGGCATAGCGCCGCCGCCCGCGACGTGGCGTCCGCCCTGTGACCACGCTATGGTCGACCGTGCGCGCGGCACTCCGATCTCGGGTGGCGCGCGATGCGTTGGTGGTCCAAGGAAAGACGCCCCACTTCCTGTGGGGAGATGCAGGTGCAAGGCCTGCCCGGCGCTCCGCCCGAGAGCCCTGCCCCCCGATCCGTCGGGGGCGGGGCTCTTCGCCTGTGCCCACCCGTGCCGGTGCGCGCGGCTTTCGGCGGCCTCCGCAGGTGCTCTGATGGGCACACCTTCCACCGCCACCCGGAACGGGCCTCGGGGCGCGACAAAACGCCAGCTCAGGGCGGAGTTGCCGGCCGGTCGTCGGTCAGGACACCGGTTGCGGCGTCCCGCGCGCCTTTCAAGGGTGGGTGAAAGGACAGCAGTCTCGAAAGGAACCCCATGCGCGCCCTGCCCTCCCGCGGCCTCCTCGTCGGCCCCCCTGGTCCGCGCCGCCCTCGTCTTCGGCCCGGCAGCCGCCTCAGCCGCCACCGCCGAGGCGGGCCCAGAAGCCTCGGGAACCGGTGCCGCGCAGTCGGCGCCGGAGCCCGGAACCGACATCGTCTCCCTGCTGGACCGCGTCGAAGCGGTGGACACGACGCGCTACGGCCCCGCCCTGACGCCGCTCCTGGACACACTGCCCACCTGATCGGGGCGAACGGCACCGCCGTCGACGCGTCCCGGGCCGCCGCCTACGCCAAGGACGTACGCGAGGGGAGCGCCGCTCTCCAGAAGCGGCTGACGGAACTGCGCACCGGCACCGAGCGTTCGGCCCGGGCGGCCGATCCCGTCGGGGACCTGGTGAGCGCCGTCCAGGCCGCCGTCAGCAAGCTGCTCGGCGCCGTGTCCGCGCTGCCGTCGCTGCCCGCCGTACCGTGAACGAGTGATCGTCGGCAACCGTGACCCGCCGTCGCCGCGCCCCGCAGCGGGGACGCCGCGGTGGCGAGCCCGTTCGGCACCTGCGGGTCAGTTCCCGCCCCAGCCGGGGACCATCGGCAACACCTGCTCAGCGACTCGTTCGAGAGCCGTGTCGTCGGGCGGTACGTCGTCCTGCCGCCAGATCGCGACCTCGAACGTGCCCTTCCCGTCGTCCTTCGCGTGCTTCGAGACCAGGAGGCAGCGCGCCGTGCCACCGGGCCCCGTGCTCGCCTTGCCACCGCCGAGGCTGAAGCCGATGGAGATGGTCGGGCTGGCGTAGAGGACGGCCGGGTGCCCCAGCACGGTCGTCCTGCGCGCGTCCCCCATCAGGCCGCCCGCCTCGGCGACGGACAGATCGTCGTAGGACGCCGACAGCTTCACGGAGTACGTCTTCAGGGTCACCGTGGCCTCCGGCGAGGGGATCTTCGTGCCCCCGGCGAGCGTGATCCAGTCCCCGCTGCCGCCGGCGGTCTCGGCCTGTTCCTTCGGTGTCCCCAGCAGGGCCGGGAGATCCGGGCGGTTCAGCGCCTCGCACAGGCGGGCGCCCGACACGTAGCGGGCCGGCAGCCGGTCGGTCGACTTCGAGCAGGACGCCGGTTCGCCGCGCGCGTCCTGCGGGTGGACGAAGGCCTTCTGCGCCCACAGCACACCGACCACCCCCAGGAAGACGGCCACCGCCGCGATCGCCTGGACCGCCGGTCTGCCCTGCTTTTCGGGCTCGCTGAAAACCTCGGTCATGCCCCACCCCCGCCGTGCCTCCCCTGTGCGCCCGTGGAGCGTAACCGACGTGCGCCGTACCGACGTTCACAGGACCGATGTTCACGGGGATGGCACGGACGGCCCGGTCCTTCTCGGTGGCTGTGACGTCCCGGGGCGGTGTTTGATGTCAGCAGCACGCGCCGGGCCGGAGGAGACAGGGGTGGACACGGTGGCCGACGGACGGGTCGTCCAGGCGGGCGGGAGCGCCCTGGTGGTGCGTCGCGCGCCGCGGGACCGGACGCGCGCGGCGGTGCTCGTCCTGCACGGTGGGCAGGAGAACGGGCTCAGGCCCGCTCGCCCCTGGCAACCGGCGGCCCTGCGCATGCGCCCTTTCGTGAGCGCCGCCGCGTCGGTCTCCTCACCCCGCGACGTACTGGTCGGCCAGGTGCGCTACCGCTACCGCGGCTGGAACGACGACGCCGACCCGCTCCAGGACGCCCTGCGCGCCCTCGACGAACTGCGCGGCCGGGCCGGGGACGTCTCGGTCGTACTGGTCGGGCATTCGATGGGCGGCCGGGCCGCGCTGCGGGCCGCGGCCGACCCCTCGGTGCGCGGGGTGCTCGCGCTCGCGCCCTGGTGCCCGCCCGGCGACCCCGTGGACGACCTCGCCGGGACGCGGATCGTCGTCCTGCACGGCGACCGGGACCGGGTCACCGAGCCCGCCGGGTCGGCCGCGTACGTGCGGCGGGCCCGTGACTCGGGTGCGCAGGCAGGAATGGTGCTGCTCAGGGGCGGGGATCACGCGATGCTCCGCCGCAGCCACGACTGGCACCGGGCCTCGGCCGCCGCCGTCCGCCGGCTGCTGCGCCCCGAACGTGACCTGGAGGGCTGGACGGCCGAGGCCTGCGGGGCCGAAGCGCCGCTTCTCCGTTGACCCGCGTCCTGATAAAGTGCCGCGCCCCCACGCGGCATCCACTCCGAGGACGGCTGATGTCGATCACGAAGTTAGTCACACTTGTCAAGTACCTGACAGTATTGCTGATGGTTCTCGCCCTGTCCGGCACCACGCCGGCGACCGCCGCACCACCGACCGCAGGGCCCGCACCGGCCGTGTCCGCCACCGGTACCTGGCAGGCACCCCTGTCCACCCGGGGCCGCTACATCGTCGACGCCGCCGGGAACCGCTTCCGCCTCAAGGCCGGGAACTGGGACGGCGCCCAGGGGTCCTGGACCGGAAGCGGAAGCATCGCCGACCCGGCCAACCACCACGCCGGCCAGGACTCCTACGGCATCCCCCTGGGCCTGGACCGCGCCTCCCTCCCCCAGCTGCTGGCGGACTTCCAGGCGCTCGGCATCAACAGCATCCGGCTGCCGTTCTCGAACGAGATGATCCGTACGACGGCCCCGGTACCGGACGCCGCCGTCGCCGCGAATCCGCAACTGCGCGGAGAGACCCCCCTGGAGGTCTACGACGCCGTGGTGAGCGCCCTGACCGGAGCGGGCTTCGCCGTCATCCTCAACAACCACACCAACACCTCCCGTTGGTGCTGCGGCGTCGACGGCAACGAGCGCTGGAACAGCAGCCAGTCGACCCAGCAGTGGGCCGACGACTGGGTCTTCATGGCCCGGCGTTACGCGGCGAACCCACGGGTGGTGGGCGCCGATCTCTACAACGAGGTACGCCGTGACGTCCTCGACGACCCCAACTGGGGCCTGGGCGACAACCATGACTGGTACGCGGCCGCCCAGCTCGCCGCCGACCGCATCCTCACCGAGGCGAACCCGAACCTGCTGATCGTCGTCGAGGGCATCAACTGGACCGGGATCCCGGTGGACGGCTTCGCGCACGACCGCCCCACCCTCGCCCCCGTCCGCACCCTCTCCCACACCCTGGTGGACGCGCACAAGCTCGTGTACTCCGCCCACTTCTACGGCTACACCGGCCCCCACCACAGCGGCGCCACCGGCATCGGCGAGACCAGCGACCCGCGCTACCAGGACCTCTCCCGCGACGAGCTGTACCAGGTCCTGGCCGACCAGGCCTTCTTCGTCACCACCGAAGGCAGGCACTACACCGCGCCGGTGTGGATCAGCGAGTTCGGCATCGGCGCCGGCGAGACGGGCACCGCCGCCCGCACCTGGTTCGGCAACATCACCGACTACTTCGCCGACCACGACACCGACTTCGCCTACTGGCCGCTGGTCGGCTGGGAGGGCCACGACGACTGGGCGCTGCTGCGCTACGACACCGCCGGGCACCGCTCCGGCATCCTCGACGGCGGCGACTGGCGTGCGACGGCCTGGGCCCACCTCATGGACTCCCCCGGCCGTACGGGTTACGTCGCACCGGGGACGACCTGGCGGATGCTGGCCACGGACCACGGCGACGCGGTCGAGTCCCGGCGCGTACGGGCGGGTGGCGACTGGGACTCGGGGGCCTACAAGGCCGTCTGCCCCGACGGGCTGCGGCTGACCGGCCTCGCGCACTCCGGCGGACGCGGCCTGTGCACCGACGCGACGGCCGGTGACCTGCGGGCCGCGGGCAGCGGCCAGACCGTCGTCACCGACGAGCGGTACGTTCCGGCGGGCGGCGACTGGGCCTCCGGGTACACCAAACTGCAGTGCCCGGCGGGCCAGTTCGTGATCGGGTACAGCCGCCGCGGGGAGCGGGTGTCGGCGGTGCTGTGCGTGCCCGCGCGCGCCGCGATCGGCGCGAACGGCCGGACGGTGTGGTTCGACCGGTCCGACAACCGCCCCGCCGACGGGGCGGGCGACGACTTCGCCTACGGCGCCTACAAGGGCCAGTGCGCGGCCGCCGAATACCTCGCCGGGGTCGCCTTCACGACCCGGGTGGGCAGCACACCGGGACCTGCCGCCGTACTGTGCGCACCGCTGCCGTCCTGACCTCGAGCGCCGCTTCCACGACCCGGCTCAGGGCACGCGGGCGAGCCCGCCGCCCTGGGCCGGCAGGGTCAGGCGGTCGTGGTGCCCGGGCGAGCCGGGGTTCTCCTCGGTGGCCGTGAGGATGGACTGCTGGAGGCGGCGCAGCCGCCCAGAGGGCTCCAGGCCGAGCTCTCTGACGAGGAGGGCGCGCAGCTGCTGGTAGACGTGGAGCGCCTCGCCGCGCCGGCCCGAGCGGTACAGGGCGAGCATGAACTGGGCGTGCAGGTTCTCGTGGGAGCGGTAGCGGCTGGTCAGGACGGTGAGTTCGGCGAGCAGTTCGCGGTGCCTGCCGAGCCGCAGGTCGGCCTCGATGCGCTGGTCCAGTGCGCACAGCCGGCCCTCCTCCAGCCGCCGGGCCTCCATGGCCAGGTGGGCTCCGGTGTGGACGTCGGCGAAGGGCGGGCCGGTCCAGAGGTCCAGGGCCTGGCGCAGGGTGCGGGAGGCACCCGCGAAGTCCTCGTCGTCCATGGCCCGGCAGCCCCGTTCACGGAGCCGCTCGAACTCGTGGATGTCGCTGCCGCCTCCTCCTGAAGCCAACAGGTAGCCGCCCGGCAGGGTGGTGAGGACGTCCTTCGCGGACGGCGCGTCCGCGCCATCGGGACCGGCACCCTGGCGCAGCGCCGTCGCGATGTGTTCCCGGAGCTGGAGGACGTAGGTCTGCAGGGTGGTGCGGGCACTGCGCGGCGGGGCGCCCGCCCAGAGTTCCTCGACGAGGGCGGGGACGGGCACCACCTGGTCGGCGCGGAGAGCCAGCAGGGCCAGCACCTGGCGGGGCTTCGCCGCGGTCGGGGCGATGGAGACCCCGTTCTCCCGCACGTTCAGTGCGCCCAGCAGCCCGATGTCCACACGCGTCTCCCTGAACCTCTCACCTGACACTCCGCCAGTAGAAAACAGCGCAACCGGTCTGTCAACAGACCGTTCGCCGGCCCGCCCGCGGCTGAGGGCCACCAGGTGCCGCAGCGCTCCCCGGAAACGCCGGACTGCCCGCTCCACGTCGCCTTTTCAACAATTCCCGGGACTGGTCGACCCCGACCGGACGGTTCGGGGCGGCCGTGAGCCGTGCGGGCTTCCCGTCCGAAGAACAGCCCGAACGAAGCCATCCGGTCGGTTATGTGACCATGGATCGGCTCAGCGCCTCCGGCCGCGGGATTCGGCGGGAAGGGTGAGGAGGACGATCCCCAGCGCCGGCACCGCCAGTCCGCACCAGGAGACAACCGGCAACCGTTCGCCCAGGACCGCGTCTCCCAGGACGGCGGCCACCACGGGCTCGGTCAGCGTCAGGGCCGTGGCGAGATGCGCGTTGGTGTGCCGCAGGCCGTATCCGAAGAGCCGGTGGCAGAGGAAGGTGGTGACGGCCCCGAGCTGCAGGACGACCAGCGCGCCCCGTGGTGTCGGCAGCCACGCGGAGCTGACCGAGCTGACCCCGATCCCGTGCGACGTCTTCGTGCGGTACGGGCAGTGGGTTCCGCAAGCGCTATGTCGGCGAGGTGGAACCGGCCCGGGTGACCGCCGTCGGGCGGCCCGCGCCCGGGGCCGGCTTCGTGGTCCGGTCGGACGACGGACAGGAGACGGCGGCCTCGGCCGTCGTGGTGGCGACGGGTCTGAACGGACTCGCCCATGTCCCGGACGAGTTGCGGCACCTCGCACCCGAGGGGCCCGGCCTCCGGGCGCCGGTGTCGCACACCAGTCACCACACCGATCTGTCCGCGTGCGCGGGCCGGAGGGTCGCGGTCGTCGGCGGCGGCCGGTCCGCGCTGGAGAGTGCCGCGCTCTGCACGAGGCGGGCGCCGAGGCTCAGGTGCCGGTGCGTGAGCGGAAGGTGCTGTGGGGTATGCCCCCGGACCTCGCCCGGCCGTGGACGCAGCGGGTGGCCAAACCGGCCTCGCCGCTGGGCACGGGCTGGATGCTGGCCGGGGTCTGCGCGGGGCCGGACGGTGTGCGGTGGTGTCCGGCGGCGGCCCGGCCGCTGCTGTTCCGGCGCCGCGCTCGGCCCCTCGGGCGGCTGGTGGTTGCGGGAGCGGGTGGCGGGTGTCGTACCGGTGCACACCTCGCGCCGGGTCACCGGGGCGGTCCTCTCCGGGCCGGTGGTGCGCCTGGACGTCGGCGGCCCCCGGGGCGAGCGCGAGTCCCTCACCGTCGACCACGTGGCGGCCACCGGCTACCGGCTGGACCTGGACGCCCTGCCGTTCCTGTCCCCCACGGTGCGTCGCGTGGTGGCCTGCGTCCCGGGTTCGAGGGCTCCCGCGCTGCGGGGCACGTTCGGGTCGTCGGTGCCGGGGCTGTACTTCACGGGCTCGCTCGCGGCACCGATGTTCGGGCCGATGATGCGGTTCGTGGCGGGGACGGAGTTCGCGGCCGTCCGGACCGCCCGGCACATCGGAATCTCCTGGGCAGGGGAATTAGGTTGCGACGGGACCGGTGAGCCCGGTGAGCTGGCTCCATGGACGGTGCCGTGGAGCGGGTGCGACGGCCGGGGCCGGCCGGTGACCGCGTGCGTGTGCGGCGACCGGCCAGGTGGCACCGGCCGGCGCTGCTCGGCGCCCTCATGCTGGCCGCGTTCACCTTCAACACCGCCGAGAACCTGCCGGTCGGCCTCCTGGAGGCGATCTCCGCGGGTCTGCGGGTGTCCCTGCCGGCGGTCGGTCTGCTGGTCACCGGTTACGGCCTGACGGTGGCCGTGGCGTCGCTTCCGCTCGCCCACGTCACCCGGGCCCTGCCCCGGCGTCATGTGCTCACCGGGCTGCTGGCCGCGCTCGTCGTCTCCAGCACGACCGCGGCTCTGGCCACCTCCTACTGGCAACTGCTCGTCGCACGGCTGCTGACCGCGCTCGCCCAGGCGCTGTTCTGGGCGGTACTGGGACCGGTCGCGGTGGATCTGTTCGCGCCCGGGGTCCGGGGACGGGTCGTCGGGGCGCTGTCCGTCGCCGGTTCGCTCGCCCTGGTCCTCGGTGTGCCCGCGGGTACCTGGCTGGGCCGCCACGGCGACTGGCGGACGCCGGTCGCCGCGCTGGCGGTGCCGGGACTCGTCTCGCTGATGACGATCGCGGCACTGCTGCCGACGTCGCGCCCGGAAGACGCGCCCGCGGCCCACGGGAGCCGCCCCGACACCCGCCGGTTCGCGACGGTGCTGGCGGCCGGGACGCTGTCCGCCACCGGGGCGTTCGCGGGATACACCTACATCGTGACGTTTCTGCGTGACGTGAGCGGATTCCCGGCCGCCTCGGTCGGCTCCCTGCTGGTTGTCTTCGGGGTGGCGTGTCTGGCGGGCGCGGCCGTGACCGGGGCGCTCCTCGACCGCTTCCCGCAGTCCGCGCTGACCTCCGCCGTGGCCGTCCAGGCGGTGGGCCTGCTCGGCCTGTACGCGGCGGGCGGCCGGCCGGTGGCGGCGGTGGTGTTCCTGGTCCTGACGGGCGGAGCACTCGGACCGGTGTTCATGGCCACCCAGAACGCGATGCTGCACTGCGCGCCGGGCCGCACGGACCTCGCCCTCGCGGCCAACTCCGGCCTCTACAACGCCGGTATCGCGGCAGGCGCCGCACTGGGCGGCCTGCTGCTGCCACCGGCCGGGGTCCGGCCGGTCTTCCTGGCGGGCGGCCTGCTGACCGTCGGCGCCTGCGCGGTCCTGTTCGGCGAGCGGGCTGTCAGCCGCTGCCCGGCTCGAGCCGGGCGTCCGGGTTCCCCGGCCCTCGTCCGGGCCCGGAGGACCGCGGCCTCTCCGGTCCGGCGGTACGACCAGTCGGCGCGGCCGTGACCGTCACCGGGGGATCACCGCCGTGGAACCGTTCGGAACGTCCCCATGGGTGGGCTCCGAGGAGTCCGGTGCGCCGGACGAGGGCGGGTCGTCCTCGGTGGCCGTCAGCACGGCCTGCCGGATCCTGCCCACCACGGCCGAGGGTTCCAGGCCGAAGTCGTGTACGAGGGTGGTCCGCAGGCGCTGGTACGCGGCGAGGGCCTCGCCGCGGCGGCCCGAGCGGTGCAGGGCCAGCATCAGCTGTCCGCACAGGCTCTCGTGGGTGGGGTGCCGGCTGACCAGCACGGTGAGTTCGGCGATCAGCTCGCGGTGCCGGCCGAGCCGCAGATCGGCCTCGATGCGCCGGTCCAGCGCGCACAGCCGGCTCTCCTCCAGCCCCCTGGTCTCGGCGCGCAGACAGTCTCCGGCGCAGACGTCGGCCAGGGCCGGGCCGGTCCACAGGTCGAGCGCGGTACGCAGCGACCGCGCGGCCGCGCGATGGTCCCCCACGTCCATCGCCCGGTACCCGGCCCTGGTGAGCCGCTCGAACTCCCAAAGGTCACTGGTGCCTTCACCGCTGTCGAGCAGATAGCCGCCGGGTACGGTACGCAGCACCTGTTTCGGGCTGCGTCCGGAACCGTCGCCGCCCGTCGCCGCCGACGTCCCGGCGATGAGCTCACGCAGGTGCATGACGTACGTCTGCAGCGTGGGGCGTGCGCTGCGCGGTGGCTGTCGCCCCCAGAGTTCCTCGGTGAGCGTCGCGACGGTCACCGCCCGGTCGGCGTGCAGGGCGAGCAGGGCGAGCACCTGACGCGGCTTGGCCGCGGTCGGTGTGATGGAGACGCCCCTCTCGCGCACGTCGAGCGTGCCGAGTATGCCGATGTCCACGCCGTCCCCCTGGCCGTCCGCCCCTCGGGTGCTCCGAGGCGAGTCCCGGGCACCCGAGTCAAAAACGGCATGGGCGGTTTGTCAAACCGAACCCCGCCGCCTTTGTCGGCTCTTGACCGACAGTCAGGAGTCGGACAGCGCGGCGCCCGCGAACTGGCCGCTGCGTGCGGACAGTTGCGGAAGCACCAGCGACCAGAACTGCTCGGCGTGCTGGAGCGAGATCCGGTCACGGTCGGCCGCGCCGAGCACCTCGAACCCGACCGTCGCGGCCACTATCACCGCGGCGACCCGGTCAGGCGAGACCCCTTCGGCCAGCTCACCCTGACGCTGGGCCCGCACCAGTTGATCGCACACCCAGGTACGCCACCAACAGCCGAAGCCCATGCCGTTCTTGCGGGAGGGGTCGAGGCTCAGCCTGAAGCCCGCACGGACGACGACATCGGTGGCGACCATGACCAGCAGGTCCCGGGTGACGGCGACCAGCAGGTCCAGCGCGGAGGCGGCCGACGGGCGCCGGTCGGCGGCCATCTGCTCGATGTTCCGCCGGGCCAGAGCCTCCACCTCGACGGCGAGAGCGTCCTTGCTGGGGAAGTGGAAGTGCAGCGCTCCGGCACTGACTCCGGCCCGCCGGCTGATCGCGGGCAGTGAGGACAGCGCGTATCCGTCGTCCGCGAAGGTCTCGGCGGCGGCATGGACGAGGGCCTGGCGGGTTCGGGCCGCCCGGAGCTGCTTGACCATCGCGATCCCCCTGTTGGTCCGGGCGAATCCGGAGTTGGACGGTCCGATTCCCCCTGGGCCTGCAACATTCCGATTCGAGAACCCTAGCAAACAGCACGCTGAGTAGGTTTGGCAGAGCGCAGAGTGCGGGCGGGAGGAGCGGGTGGCCCTTCCCGGTCGTCGGGAGACGGCGCTCCCTGCGGACAGCGAACCAGGCGGATGGTTCGGTTCCGAGGCGGGTCAGGCCTCGGTCGCCACCAGTGATTCCTGCCGCCGACGCTCGACTTCCTCGACGACCCGGGCGCCCCGGTCGGGCGCGGTGTCCAGCCGGATCAGGGCCGCGGGAGTGGCTATGGCCGGCAGTACGTGGTTGTAGAGGACGGAGATGCGGTCGTTGAGATCCGTCCAGTCGGAGACCACCTCGGACATGAACTGGGTCCCGATCCAGGCACCCAGGAAGCATTCGGCGGTCTCCCGGGGCGTGACGTGCGGCAGTACCTCGCCGCGTTCCTTGGCCTCCACCAGTTTCTCGGTCACCACCTCGGTCCAGGCGGGCCAGGCGCTGCCGAACAGCGAACGGCCCTGGAGGTCCGCCGACAGCCGTATACCGGCGAGGAGGATGACCTCCTTGGGGATGCGGTGGGCCAGCGTCATGCCGATGTCCACCCACTCCTGGAGCTTCAGCTCACGGGGCACCCAGTAGTCGTCGCTGATCTGAGCGTTGATCACGCCTCGCGCGAGGGCTTCCTTGGAGTCGAAGTGGAAGTAGAGGGCGCCCTTGGTCACTCCGGCCCGCTCGAGGATCTCGGCGATCGTCGCCGCCGTGTACCCGCGCTCGGCGAAGACCGCGGCTGCGGCCTCGACAACAGCGCGGCGGGTCCGAATCGCACGCTCCTGACGCGCCATGAGGACCCCTCCTCGGTCAAAACAAAACCGGACGTGACGTACCTTACCCCAATCGGGGGTCGGTATTTCGGCCGCACAGGACCGATTCCCGGTCGGTCCCGCGCCCGCGCCGGGGCGTCGGCACGGGACTCGTCGGGCAGTTCACCAGGCGGTGCGCCCGCCGTCCACGGTAAGTGTGGCACCCGTGACGAAGCTCGCCTTGTCACTGCAGAGCCAGGCGGCGGCCTCCGCGACCTCCTCGGGGTCGGCGGCGCGCGCCTGCGGGGCGGAGCGGTAGGCCCGTGCCTCGTTCTCCGGCGACTTGGCGAACCAGTCGTCGATCATCTCGGAACGGGTCAGGCCCGGGGCGATGGCGTTCACGCGGATGCGGTGCGGGGCGTACTCGACGGCGGCGGCCTTGGTCAGTCCGATCACCGCGTGCTTGGAGGCGATGTAGGGCGCGGCCGTCGAGGAGGCGACCAGGCCGCCCACGCTGCTGGTGTTGACGATCGAGCCGCCCCCGGTCTCCAGCATCGCCGTGATCTCGTGGCGCAGGCAGTTCCACACACCCCGCACGTTGGTCTCGGTCACCCGCTCGTAGTCGGCGTCGCCGATGAGGTGCATCGGGGTCTTCGGCAGCGCGACGCCCGCGTTGTTGAAGGCGGCGTCGAGACGGCCGTAGCGCCCGACGGTGAACTCGACGGCCCGGCGCACCTCTTCTCCGTCGCGTACGTCCAGAGAGCGATGACTCGCCTCGGCGCCCCCGGCGCGCAGCTCGTCGGCGAGGTCGCGCAGCTTGTCCTCGCGGCGGGCGGTCAGGACTACGGTGGCACCCTGCCGGGCGAACACCCGGGCGGCGGCCGCGCCGATGCCGCTGCTGGCACCGGTGATGAGGGCGACCCGGCCCGCCAGTGCGGCACCTTCCGCTGCGGTCACCTGGTCACCTCCGGGGCGGTGGAGAGGGAGTCGGCATCATGCCAGAAGACGTCGAGCCCGGCCTCCCGGTCGAGGGTGCGCAGGCGCTCTTCGTCGATCTCGGCGAGGCCGCCGACCAGGTGCCGGACGCCGAGTTCACGCATCAGCTCGCGCTGGAAGCCGTGCTCGAAGGTGCTGGGATGACCGACGAACGGAACGTCCAGCTCCTTGGCGTGACCGGCGAAGCGGGCCACGTCGTCGATGAAGAGGACCTGGTGGCGGCCGAGACCGAAGCGGTCCTCGCCGATCTCCCGGATACCGGGGCGGAAGTCGTTGGTGCAGATGTAGTACGGAGCGGTGAACAGCTGCTCCCAGGACCCGAGATGGCGGCGGAAGTGGTCCTCGTCGAGGCCGCCGTAGCAGATGACGTCCAGGCCCGCGGCGCGCAGTCGGTGCAGGAGTTCCTCGGCGCCGTCGAGCGGGTGGACGGGGTGGGCCCGCAGGTAGTGCTCGCGTTCCGCGAAGTAGTCGGCGATCGCGTCCTGTTCGCTCACCTCGGCGCCGGTCTCCTCCAGCAGCACCCGGGCGGCGGCGAGGCGGGACTGCGAGAAGAGCCGCTGCTCCAGCTCCCGCGTGTACGTGCCGCCGTACTTGAGGACGAGGCGGTGCAGGACGGGGCTGAAGCTGTCGTTGAGCAGGACGCCGTCGATGTTGACGGCGGCGAGGCGCAGGGTGCGCAGTGGTTCCATCGGGTCTCCCTCTCGCAGGCCGTTCGAACATCATGCAGGGGCCGTCGGTGCCGGCGGCGGGCCGGGTGGTCCGGCGGTCGGCGAACTCCCGGGCAGATGGCCGAAAGAGACCGCTGGACAGGTTTTGATCCAGGCCGCCCGGACCCCTCACCCGCCGGTAACCGGCCCCCGACATCTGCCAGTTAGTCCGTTTTTCGCCGTGCCTCCGACGTGATTGAGCGCAAAAATACTTGGCCAAACCACCACGGAGCGGAGTCATGCATGGATCGAGTCCCACCACGCTTGGTGAATCCTTTACCTTGTGGCCGACCCGAGAAAACCGGTAGGTCCGTATCTTATAGGCGTCGAACAGAGCTTCAGCCAACGAAGAGCTTTCCGACGGGGGGTTGTCGATGAGCCTGTCCGCCAGCGAGATCGGAGTCGGTCTGCCCGTACTGCCCCGGTTGACCACCACGGTGCCCAAGGAGTATGTCCACCGGGCGTCCCTGGCCGAGGTGTTCCTCACCGGGTGTACCGCGCAGGACGACGGGCTGCGGTTCTCCCTCACCGGACAGTGGCCGCGCGCCCACACCTTCTTCAACAGCGCCGACGGCTCCAGCCATGACCCGCTGCAGGCCGCGGAGACGTTCCGGCAGGCCGGCATGTTCGTGACGCACGCCGAACACGGTGTACCGCTCGGGCATCACTTCGTGCTGTGGTCGCTCAGCTGCCACACCGATCCGGAGCAGCTGCGCATCGGCTCCCGGCCGACCGACTTCGAACTCGAGGTGACGTGCCCGGACACCGCACCGCGCGGCAGGGCGTCGGCGCGCCGGATGGGCATCGGGTTCGCGCTGCGCAGGGACGGCCGGCCCGTGGCCCACGGGGACGGGCTGTACTCCATCGTCACGCCGGCCGTCTACGCGCGTCTGCGGGCCAGCCGGCCGGGACCGCGTGCGGCTTCGGTGGACCCGGTGATCGCGGCCGACCCGATGGAACCGTCCGTGGTGGGCCGCACCTCTCCCGCCGACGTGGTGCTGACCCCCACGGACGCGCCCGACCGATGGCTGCTCACCCCGGACCTGACCCATCCGATCCTGTTCGACCACGGCGGTGACCATCTGCCCGGCATGGTTCTGCTGGAGGGTGCCCGCCAGGCCGCCTGCGCCCGGCTGGCACCCCGCGCGCTGATACCGGTGAGCACGTCCACGACCTTCGACCGCTACGTCGAACTCGACAGCCCGTGCTGGGTGGACGTGACCGGGGTGACCCCCGAGGACGACGGCACGGTGACCGTGCAGGTCGTCGGCCGACAGGCCGGCGAGACGGTCTTCACCTCCACCGTGCACGGTCCCGTCGTCGGCTGAGGGCGTCGCGAAACGGCCGCTGCCAGCCCCCCTTCGGGACCCGGCAGCGGCCGCGGCCGTAGGATTTTCAGCGGCGGTGATCCCCCAGGTGGCGGTCACCACCCACGTGGCGGTCACCACCCACGTGGCGGTCACCACCCACGTGCCGGTCACCACCGTCACGGCGGTGCAGACCCCAGGAAGCGGAGTCCACGAAGCGCCCGTGGTCATTGCGCAGGGTGACGGTGTCGCGGTCGTGGTTCAGCACGGAGCGGGTCCTGTCCTGGTACACGTCCCTCATGGTGTCCCAGCCCTGCCCGGTGTGGACCCGGACGGTGCCGTGGCCTGCCAGCCAGAAGTGCCGGAAGGTGTAGCTGTGGCCGTCGGCGTCCGACAGCGTCCAGCCGCTCAGGTTCACGTCCCGGCGGGCGGTGTTGGTGACGTCCACCCACTCCCGGTTCAGGGCGCGGCCGGCATAGACCGCGCGTCCCTGCAGGTCGTGCTGGACGGCGCTGATGACGACCGCGTCACGGTGCGCGGAGTGCGGAGCAGCGGCCACGGCGGGCAGGGTCGCGGCGCCCACGAGGGCGGCCGCGACGGCGGTGGCGGAACCGAGACGGCGGGCGGTCGCGAAGACGGTAACGGACACGAGGTCCCCCTTTACGGGGTTCGGGCACGCCCCTCCGCGTGCGGCGCGAAGCCGCGGTCCGCGAGGGGGTGTGTGGTGCGGTGCGACGGCCGGGCGGCCGCGCAGTCACACATTGCAACGGGGTGGCGGGACACGTCGGGCACACATCACGCCCATTACCGATCTATCGCTTTCCCATGACTCTCGACTGTAACGTCCATTTATCAAGTGAATACACCGATTTATCGCAAGATGGGGCCCGCAAGCCGTGCGATCAACGGGCCCCAGGACACCTCACCCGCGCCCGGGGTGCCCCGCGAACGGGGCCCGCTCACCCGAAAGTGAGTAACAGTCAGCGGCCGACCGGGGCACCGCAGGATGATCTTCTGGTCGTCGTATGGAATTCCTCGATCGGCCGGCCACGACCATGGCTCGGGGAAAGCGTTTGCCACTAGGTTTCGGCGTGCCATTTGGCATGCCCACACCCTCTCAGCGCAACCTCCCCGTAGGAGACACCCCCATGCGCAGACTCGTTGCCTGCCTGGCGGCCGCGGTGGCCGCCCTCGGTGGGCTCACGGCGACGGCCGCTCCGGCCGCGGTGGCCGGAGCGGGCACGTTCAGCGTGCTCACGTACAACGTCGCCGGGCTTCCGGAGTCGCTGTCGAGCGCGTCCACACCGCGCGACACCAGCACCACCGAGATCGGCCGGCGCATCGCGCCGTACGACATCGTCAACGTCCAGGAGGACTTCAACTACCACGCCTACCTGTACGCCACGGACACCCATCCCCACCGCACCGCGACCAGTGGTGGCGCGGGCATCGGCAGCGGGCTCAACACGGTCTCCGACCACGCCTGGGACGGCGACGACTTCGAGCGCGTCGGCTGGAACTCCTGCCAGCTCGACTCGGGTGACTGCCTCACCCCCAAGGGCTTCACCTTCATGCGCGAGCGGCTCGCCGAGGGCGTCTACGTCGACTTCTACAACCTGCACACCAACGCGGGTACGAACGACGGCGACGAGGCCTCCCGGGCCGACAACCTCAGCCAGCTGACGTCGTTCATCGGCACCCACTCGGCCGGGAACGCCGTGGTGGTCATGGGCGACACCAACACCCGGTACACCCGCAGCGCCGACACCATCGCGGAGTTCGCCTCAGCCAACGGCCTGACCGACGCGTGGGTCAAGCTGATCCGTGGCGGCACCGCGCCGGCCAAGGGCAGTGACGCCCTGGTGTGCGACCAGAGCGGGGCCACCGTGCCCAACACCTGCGAGGTCGTCGACAAGGTCCTGTACCGCGGCAGCAAGCTGGTCACGCTGAACGCGACCTCGTACGCCAACGAGCACGCCGAGTTCCTGAACGACGACGGTCTGATGCTCTCCGACCACGACCCGATCACGGTCGGCTTCTCCTGGTCGCAGAACCCGGACTTCCAGCTCGGCGACCAGTTCGGCGGTCCGCACGGCGACTACTACCAGGACCTTCCGAGCGTCCCGGCCGCCGCCCGCGCCACCGCCGTCTCGCTGCGCGCGGGCTCCCGCGTCGACCAGGTCGGCATCACGCTGGGCAACGGCACCACGCTGGCCCACGGCGGTACCGGCGGCACTGCGTCCTCGCTGACGCTGGGCAGCGGCGAGTACGTGACCACGGCGTACCTGTGCGAGGGCAAGCACAGCAACACCACCCGCATCTTCTACGCCAAGTTCACCACCAACCTGGGCAACACCCTGGCCGGTGGCACGACGACCTCGGACTGCGTGACCCGCACCGCGCCGACGGGCTGGCAGATCGCCGGCTTCCACGGCCGCTCCGGTGACGAACTCGACAAGGTCGGCTTCATCTACACCAAGCGCTGACCGCGTCCGGCAGGCCGGCGAACGCCACGAACGGTTCGCCGGCCGGCCCGGTCCTGCCCCCTGCCGGGGACAGCGCTTTCACCGTCTCCGACGGCACCCCGCCGTCCCGGACGCCGTTGCGGTGGCGGCCGCACGGGACGGCCTGCTGATCGGCGGGCTGGGGCTGACCGACGCCGGGGGGCATGCCCCGGAGTGCGGGACGTCCGGCAGGCCGTCGGGCTCGCGTGTCAGGCGGTGAAGCCGCCGTCGACGTGGATGGAGGCACCGGTGGACGTAGGAGCCGTCCGCACTCGCCAGGTGGGCGACGGTCGCCGCGATCTCGGAGGCTTCCGCGCAGCGGCCCAGAGACGTGAGGGCGGCGATCGCCTCGGCATCGGGTCCGCCGGCAGGATCGGTGTCGATGCCGGTGTCGGTGGGGTCGGGGTGCACCAGGTTGACGGTGATTCCCGGCGGACCGAGTTCCCGGGCCAGACCCTTCGTCATCCCGACCAGTGCCGTCTTGCTCATCGAGTACAGCGCCAGTCCGGGGAAGACCGCTCGCTCGGCGACAGTGCTGCCGATGCTGATGATGCGGCCGCCCTGACCCTTGTGCCGCAGTGCAGCCCGGGACGCCACGTACGGCCCCCGGACGTTCACCGCCAGGGTGCGGTCGATCTCCGCCGGCCCCAGGTCCTCGAGCGGGCCGGGGAGGGTGAAGACGGTGCGCAGGAAGAAGGCGCCGCCCTGCTGATCGTCGGAGTACCGGTCGAGGGAGACGATGTCGGCGCCGTGCCGGATGAGGACGGCGGTGAGCGCCGCGACGATCCCGCCGGCCTTGGCGAGCTTCGGGATCCGCACCCTTTGCCTGCGCCGGGAGCACGGCTCGACCGGTTCGCGGCCACCGTTCGTTGCCTTGCGGCAAGCGCTGACCGTTCGCACCGTCGGACGGTGTCCGGACACAGGAGATCGCCCCAGTGGTACGTGCGTTGACCACCGATGGTTTTGATTGAGCTTTGTACCGCTTCACTGGAAATCGCTTCACCCAAACACCGGTCACACTCGATCGCCGGGTGTTAGAACTTGGCCACAGAGCGTCGGGCCGTCAACGGCCTCGCGCACCCTCTCCGGTGTGAAGTGGAACGACCTTGCCCAAGTCCAGATCCCTGACCGGCAACTGGCGCGTCGCCAGACGCCTCCAGGCCATTCTGCTCATCCCCGTGCTGGTCGCTCTCGGTCTCGGCGGGGTCCGGGTGAAGAACTCGGTCGACACCCTTCGGGACGCCGACGACGCGGTGCGCGTGGCTGAGTTGGTGCAGGCGGCGAACGCCTACGCCAGTGACGCCATCGACGAACGGGACGTGTCCGTCATCCCGCTGCTGAAGGGCGAACGGAACGCGCCGGCGGTGGCGGCGGCACGCCGGGGGACCGACGCGGACGCCGAGGCGTTCGACCGGGCGGTGGCCCGTGCGCCGAGGACCGCGGGCCTCGTCAGGCGGATCGAGCTGGTCCGGGCCGGCGAGGAGCAGCTGCCCGCGGTACGGGCCAACGCGTTCACGGACCGGCTGACCGGGGTGCAGACGGAGGAGAGCTATCACGCCGTCCAGCACCCGCTGATGGAGCTCTCCAACGAACTGGGCTTCGGCAGCAGCAACCAGGCCAGCTTCGGACGCACCCTCTACGCCATCTCCCTGACCCAGGCGGCCGAGTCCCTGATCCGGTCCATCGGCACGCATCTGCTGGTCGAGGACCGCAGTGCCCTCGCGGAGGGCGAACTGCCCACCCAGCTCGGCTCGTTCAGCTCGTACGCCTATCTGGAACAGGTGGCGCTCCAGGAGTACGCGGGAGCCGGCACCGCGCAGGACATGACCCGGCTGCGGACGGCGCTGGCGAACGCGGAGAAGAAGGGCGCGGAACAGACCGCCGAGGCGGCCGAGGCGGCCAGGGCCGCCGGGCGGACGTTCGTGGCTCCGCCCAAGCTGGCGGCGATGATCAGCGAGATCGCCGGCGGGAAGCCCACCGAGCAGCTGGCCGCGGAGGGCATCACGCCCGAGTCGTTCTTCGCCGCGTCCACCCTCGCCTTCGACGCCTGCCGGAGTATCGAGGTCCATCTGACCGACACGGCGCTCGCCGACGCCCGGAGCATCGCCGCGGACGCGAAGACCGACGCGATCACGAACGGCTCGCTCGCGCTCGGTGCGGTGCTGGCGGCGCTGCTGCTCGCGGCCTGGGTGGCCCGCTCCATGAGCCGGGGGATGCGCCGCCTGAGCGCCTCGGCGATGGAGATCGCCGAGCAGCGGCTGCCGGCGGTGATCACGCAGCTGTCCCTGGCCGTGCCCGGACAGGTGGACACCAGGGTCACACCGATCCCGATCACCACCACCGACGAGATCGGCGAGGTGGCCCGGGCCTTCGACCACGTGCACCGGGAGGCGGTCCGGCTCGCCGCCGAACAGGCCCTGCTGCGCGGCAACATCAACACGGTCTTCACCAATCTCTCCAGCCGCAACCAGTCGCTGGTCGAGCGGCAGCTGGCCCTGATCACCGATCTGGAGGAGCGCGAGGCGGACCCCGAGCAGCTGGCGAACCTGTTCAAGCTGGACCACCTGGCCACGCGGGTGCGGCGCAACGGCGAGAACCTCCTGGTGCTCGGCGGTGAACGCCCCGCCCAGCAGTGGGACCACCCGCTCCCCCTGGTCGACGTCCTCCGTGCCGCGGCCTCCGAGGTCGAGCAGTACGAGCGGATCGAGCTGTCGGGCATCCCGGAGGCCGAGATCCACGGCCGGGCCGTCACCGACCTGGTCCATCTGCTCGCCGAGCTGCTGGAGAACGCCACCGCGTTCTCCTCACCGCGCTCGAAGGTCCGGGTCACGGCGTCCCGGCTGCCGGACGCCCAGACCATGATCGAGATCCATGACAAGGGCATCGGCCTGATGCCCGAGGACTTCGCGCTGATCAATCACAAGCTGGCCAACCCGCCGACCACCGACGTCTCCGTCTACCAGCACATGGGCCTGTTCGTGGTCGGCAGGCTGGCCGACCGGCACGGTGTCCGGGTCCAGCTCCGCCCGGCCGCCCGGGAGTCGGGGACGACCTCGCTGGTCATGCTGCCGGGCACCGTCCTGTGGCGCGACGGCGCGGCGTCCGACGCCGACACGCTGGCCCTGGCCACGGTCAGGTCCGGCGCCAGGTCCGGCACCGCCACCGGCGTCGAGGCGCTGCTCGCCAAGGAGCCCGCCGACCCGTTCGGCGGCCACGAGGCGTGGCAGGACGGCATCCCGGCACCCGCTCCGGGCACACCGTCCGAGGCGGCCGGCCCGCCCGGGGCGCCCGCCCCGTCCGGACGGTCCCGCCGGGCCTCCAGGCGTGCCCGCCGTACCGCCGGGGACGGCTGATCCGGGCAGCAGGGTCAGGGCGGTGCGGTCCGCAGGGCCCGCACCACCGCCCAGACGACGGACACGAACGGCACGGCCACGACGGCGCCGATCACCCCCGCGACGATGCTGCCCGCGATGACGGAGACGGCGACGACGAGGGGGTGCAGGCGCACCGCCCAGCTCATCACCAGGGGGTGCAGCACATGCCCCTCCAGCTGGCCGATGACGACGATGAGCACGAGAACGCCCACGGCGGTGAGCGGGCCGCGCCCGGCCAGCGCCACCACGGTGGCCACTCCCAGGGCGACCGGTGAGCCGACCAGCGGGACGAACGCGGCGAAGAACTCCAGCAGGGTCAGCGGCAGCGCGAGCGGCACCCGCAGCACCACCAGGGCGATCCCCACGAGTACGGCGTTGACGGCGGCCACGATGATGATGCCCCGGGTGTACCCGGCGAACGTCCGCCAGGCGGCGTGCCCCGCCCGGTCCCATGCGCTCCGGGCACCGGCGGGCAGCAGCTCGCGGCTGGTCCAGGTCCACAGCCGTTCGCCGGAGTTGATGAAGAAGACGGAGGCGAAGAGCGCGAGGGCGCCCCCGGTGATCAGTTCGACGACCGTACCGAAGCCGCTGAGCGCCTGGCTGGCCAGGTTGGAGCGGTGGGCCTGGATGTAGTCCACGATCTGCTGCTGGAGGTGCGACAGGGCGCCCGGCCCGAGCCGGAAGGGCGGGCGCTGGAGCCAGACCTCGATGCGGTGGATGCCACCGCGGAACTCGTCGGCCAGCGTCGCCGACTCCTGGGCGACGGCGTTGCCGACCAGGGCCAGCAGTCCGAAGAACACGCAGATGCTGCCGACCAGGCTCACGGCCACGGACAGCGGCCTGGGGAGCAGCCGGTTCAGCAGGTCGGTGACCGGGCGCAGCACCGAAGTGACGACCAGACCCAGGAAGAGGGCGACGGCGATCAGCTGGAAGCGGCCCAGGACGATGAAGACGCCGTAGACGACGATGCCGAGCACGAGGAGCCGCCAGGCGTAGGCGGCGGCGACCCGCAGGCCGGGCTCGACGACCGCGCTGACCGAGGCGGAGGCATGCGGATCCCGGGTGCGTCCGCGGATCCGCACCGCGCGGGTGGAGCGGGTGCTGCGCCCCGCGCCGCGCGCCCCGGGTGCCCGGCCCCGCCCGGCTGCCGGTCCGCCCGCACCCGCCACCGCGCCTCCCGTTGCCGGCCTCCGTCACCTCGGGTGCACGTACGAGCACCTCCTGTGCACGTTAGGGGCAGCGGGGGCGGTCGGCGGGGTGCGCTGGGCCAAGGGGGTCAGTGGCCCGCCGTATCGGTGACGGCCGTACGGGCGGCTCGTTCGACGAGCTTCACGCCGTCCGGCATGGACGCGCTGCCGTTGGAGAGGACCGCGACGAGGTAGTGGTGGCGGCCGGCCGTGACGCGTCCGACGCTGTTGATGTCCCACAGGTCGGTGGTGGTACGCATGAGCCAGCCGTTCTTCAGCGCCCATCCGGAGTCGGCGGCCGCCGAGACGCCCCAGGACTGATCCGCGGAGATCTGGGTCATCAGGGTGGCGATGCGGTTCCGGGACGCGGTGTCGAGCGGCGTGCGGCCGGAGCCGAAGATCGTTTGCAGGAGCCGTATCTGATCGGCCGCCGTGGTCCGGGTGAGCCCCCAGCGGCCCTGGGTGCCGGGCGTGGTCGAGGTCAGCCCGAGCCGCTTGTTCGCGGACGCCAGGCCGGGGGCGCCGCCGATGGAGTGCCACAGGGCGTTGGCCGCGTTGTTGTCACTGTCGCGGATCATCACCTGCGCCAGGGCGGTCTCCCGCGCGGTGAGGGCCCGCTGATGGTCACGCGCATGGAGCAGCAGCGAGGCGAGGATGTCGACCTTCACGATGCTCGCCGTGTCGTACGGCGTGTCGTCGCCGTAGACCGCGGGTTCCCGGCCGCTGCCGTCCAGGTCGAGGACGGCGGCGGTCACACGTGTCTTGGCCGGTGCCTGCACGGCCGTACGGAAGGTGGCGGGGCCGGAACCGGAGGTGGCCGCCAGGGCAGCCGGCACGGCGCCGGTCAGCAGGGTCACCACCGTGGCCGCGACGGCGAGGGTGCGGTTGAGCATGCGGGGGCCTCGGCAGTTCAGGTCGGAGGGACACAGAACTGCGAACATAGACAAAATGCCCGGTCGGCGACGTGACCACCGCCACGAAACGGGCGGTTCGGGGCACATTGTGAGGAGTGCAACAAGGCGGCGGACGAGGCGGGATCCGGGGTGCGGAACACGGATTCCGCAGGCCTCATCCGGTCCTTTTCGGGGGAAGAATGTGATCAGAGTGACGGACCGACCCCTGGGAGGTGCCATGGGCACATCGGCGGAACCGCGGGTGAGCGGTCTGGAGGTCCGGTCCATCGACTACGTGCCGCTGGACGAGCGGCACGGCAAGCTGTGGCATCTGGGTCCGCTGTGGTTCATGTCGAACGCGCAGATCGCCACCCTGGCCGTGGGGCTGATCAGCATCACGGAGGGCGGCAATCTGATCTGGTCGCTGCTGGCGATCGTCGCGGGCACCGTGATCGGCACCTTCTTCATGGCCTTCCACTCGGCGCAGGGGCCGCAGCTGGGGCTGCCGCAGATGATCCAGTCGCGGCCCCAGTTCGGCTATGTCGGGGCGTTGCTGGTGTGGCTGTTCGCGTATGTGCAGTACGCGGGGTTCAACGTGTTCAACACCAGCCTGGCGGGTGAGGCGCTGGACTCCACGATCCACGGCGGCGTGAAGCTGTGGGTGATCGTGGTGACCGTGGTCGCGTTCGTCATCGCCCTGGTGGGCTACGACATCATCCACAAGGCCGAGCGGTTCCTGACCTACACGTTCCTCGTCATCTTCGGCATCTTCACCGTCGGCGTCCTGGTCACCCTGCACTATCCGCCGGGCTCCTTCGACCTCGGGGGCTTCAAGTGGACGCCGTTCCTGGCGCAGTTCGGCGTGGTCGCCGGCTACCAGATCAGCTGGGCCATCTACGTCTCGGACTACTCCCGCTACCTGCCGCCGGACGTGACGGTCCGCAAGACGTTCTACTGGACCTACTTCGGCTCCGCGCTCGGCGGTATCTGGCTGATGGTGCTCGGGACGCTGCTGGCCGCCTGGGCGGGCGACAGCTTCGACACGATCCCCTCCATCAACGCCGCCGGCGACAAGGTCTTCGACGGGTTCGGCGCGATCGTGCTGCTGTTCGCCGCCCTCGGTCTGATCTCCGTCACCGCACTGAACATGTACGGCGGTTCACTGACGCTGATCAGCGCCATCGACTCGTTCAAGCGGGTGCGGCCGACGCTCGGAGTCCGCCTGGTCACCATCGGCGTGACCGCGGCCCTGTCCCTGGTGGGCGCACTGGCCGCGACCTCGAACTTCCTGACGAACTTCAACAACTTCCTGCTGCTGGTGCTCTACCTGTTCATCCCGTGGACCTCGGTCAACCTGATGGACTACTACGTGGTACGCCGCGGCCACTACGCGATCGCCGAGATCTTCAAACCGGACGGCATCTACGGCCGTTGGGGCTGGCAGGGGATCATCTCCTACCTGGTCGGGTTCGCGGTCATGATCCCGTTCTTCTCCGTCGGCACGCTCTTCGTCGGCCCCGCCGCCAAGGCCCTCGACGGCGCCGACATCTCGCTGTTCGTCGGGCTCCCGGTCTCGGCGCTGCTGTACTGGTGGCTGACCCGGTCGATCGACGTCGAGGCGGAGACCCGCATCGCCGAGGCCGAGGCGGCGGCCCTGGAGCAGGCGGCCCACGAACACCGTGAGCCGTAGGGCTCCCGGGAAACGCGGCCGCCACCGACCGGACGCAGTGGCCCCCGGGTCCAGCCCGGCGGATCACGCCGCGGACGCGGGGACCGCCACGCCCTCCCCCTCGGGGGGCCCTCGGCTTCCCGCGCCTGATCCGCCGGACAGGCCCCGGCTAGGCCGCTGTCACGACCGGGGGCAGTGGTTCGCGGGCCGCGTGCCAGGCGGCGGGGAGGGCGGCCACGCCCGTGCGGGCGGCGATCACCCCGCCCGCGATGGCGCAGGTGGTGTCGATGTCGCCGCGCCCGGCGACCGTGGCCCACAGGCCCTCCTGCAGATCGTCGAGGTGACGTGCCGCGCACCACAGCGCGTACGGGACGGTGTCCGGCCCTGACATCCGGTAGCCGGAACCCAGCACCTCCGCGGCGTGCCGGACCGAGGTGTGTGCCGGCATACGCGACGCGATCCGCACACCGGACCGGACGTCGCTGTCGGGGAGCCGTTCGGCGACCGCGTGGAGGAACTCCGGCCCGGCCGGGGTGGGGCCGCCCCGGCTGCGAGTTGCCAGCGCCGCGGCGAGGGCGACCGCCACCGCCCCGGCGGTCGCCTCCGGATGGTGGTGCGAGACGGCGCCCTGGCGGGCGGCCTGCTCGGCGGCCTCGTCGAGGTCGGCGGCGTGCCAGGCGCCGAGCGGTGCGACGCGCATCGCCGCGCCGTTGCCCCAGGAGCCCTGGCCGCCGAACTGTCCGGCGACCACGTCCTGCCAGGGCTCGCCCGCGCCGATCCGGCGCAGCACGTCGTGCATCGAGGCTCCGTAGCCGCGGTGTGTGTCCTCGGCGTAGGCCGCAGCGAAGCCCACGGCCAGGCGGTCCTGGTCGACGGTACCGCCACCCTCGGCGAGTTCCCGGACGAGCACGATCGCCTGGGCGGTGTCGTCACTCCACCGCCACAGCGGTTCCGGGGGCAGCGTCCGCGCCTCCAGGCCGGCCGGACCCTGCCGGCGCAGGACGGCGAACCACCGGTCGCCGAAGGCGTCGCCGAACGCGAGCCCGGACAGCGAGTCCAGCACAGGTGTGGGCATGTCGATCATCGGTGGAGTATCGCAGCGCGACGCCGCCGGCGCGCGCGGATTTCCGAGCGGGCGGCCCGCACCGGGACCTCGCGCCCACGTGGTCGGGGCAGGGCCGCGTGCTCGCGGAGCTGGAGTCGCCGACGACGGGCGTGCCGGTCGCGAGGCACGGCTCCAGCGTCTTCGGCACGGGCAGGCAGAGGTCCTTCCAGCCGTCGAGGAGCACGAGGCCGACCGGGGCGCCGAGGCCGGCGAGGCTGTCGCGGGCGTCTCCCTCCAGCACCGTGATCAGATCGTCCAGGCCGGTCTCGGCGAAGGTGCGCCGCGCGGTGGCGGTCTTCTCCTTGCTGAGTTCCGTGGTGACGACCGGCCCCGCGCCGTCGTCCATACCACGGCGGCCAGGCGGAGCGTGGAGATCCCGTACGACATCCCGAACCCGACCACCGTCGCCGGGCGGACGGCACGGACCGGGCTGTGGAGGAGTTCACCGCCCGCGGCCGAGACCGGCAGGCAGATCTCCGCGGCCGCGTCGGCGTGTTCCTGGGGGGACATCGGCTTCGGGCCGGATCCCCAGTCGATCCGCTCCGCGACCGCGTCGTCCTGCTCGGCCTGCGCGGACATCCGGCGCAGGGCGTCCTCGACGGATTCTCGGCCCCCTTCCGGGGTGAACTCCCTGCCGAGAGGGGCGAGATGACAGCCGGTGCGGAACGGCCGCATCACGGCAACCGGCACGGCCGGAGCGAGGAGGCCCGGCCGGCGGTGCCGGAGGCGGCCGACGACCTGCTCGTCGAGAAGGGCTCCACGGGCGTCCCCATGGAGGGCATCGCCGTGCGGGCCGGGGTGTCCGAGCACACCCTCTGCGGCTGGTGGAGCACGAAGGCCGGCGTCCTGCTGGACACCTGTCTCCAGGACGCGGACGAAGATCTCACCCCGCCCGGCTCCGGGGACTTCGCCACCGATCTGCGGGACTGGCTGTGCCGGCTCGCGGGGTTGTCGGTACGTCCGACTCCGGTGCCGTCTTCCGGGCGCTGCTCGCGCACGTCCAGCACGATCCGGCGTTCGCCGGGGAGTTCCGGTCGCGCTGTCTGGAGCCACGGCGCCGGCGCGACCGTGCTTTGCCGGAACGGGCCGTGACGGGCGGGCGAGTTGCCCGCCGGGCTCGACCCGGACGCCGAGGCGGACCAGCTGGTGGGTCCGCTCCACTAACGCGTACTGGTCTCGGGCGGGCCGGCCGGCGAGGTGTTCGCCGACGCCCTGGCCCACGCGTTCCTGCTGCGGCACGTCGGGCCGGGTTCGGCCCGCCGAGTCACCGCCGCGCTCAGTACGCGGAGTTGACGTTGTCGATCGAACCGTAGCGGTGGGCGGCGTAGTTGGCGGCCGCGGTGATGTTGGCCACCGGGTCGGTGACGCTCTTCGCGGTGCCACTGACGTGGTACGCGTTGAAGGTGGGGTCGATCACCTGGAGCAGACCCTTGGAAGGGGTGCCCTTCTGCGCGTTGACGTCCCAGTTGTTCTGCGCGGAGGGGTTGCCGCCGGACTCGCGCATGATGTTGCGCTTGAGGCCGTCGTAGCTGCCCGGGATGCCCTTGGACTTCATGATCCGCAGGGACTGCTTGATCCAGCCGTCCAGGTTGTTCGCGTAACCGGACTTCTGGCTGTCGCTGCTGGAGGCCGTGACCGCTGTGGAGATGTGCGCCTGCGTCGCTTCGGCGGCCTGCGCGGTCGTCGGCATGAGGGTGAGGGCTGCCGCCGCGGCGCCGGTGGTGGCGAGGCCGGTGAGGCCGATGGTGCGGAGGCGGGCGATGCGGGTACGAGTGGTCATGGTCATGTGAGCGAATCTCCGGTGGGGACGGCGTCGGCGCCGGCCGCTGTGTGCGGCGGCGTGGGGCGGAGCCCCGTGCAACCGGCGGGAGTGGGCGGACCCGGCGGATGTCCGCTCGGCCCATCGCCCGTCTCCCGGCGACGAGAGCAATGTTTAGCGATCGCCAGAGCGGGACGCAATGATGTGACGTACTACGGAACATCGTAGAAATCGCCGAAATGCCCTTTTTGATGCAGCTTGCGCGGCGCCGGGGGCGTCACGCGCCTACGACCCCCGATAGGATGTGACCTGGCTCCTATGGGTGGCGTCACGCGTCCGGGGCCCTCCGGAGGGTGGAAACCGAGCGGTTTTCCATGATCGTCGGGTACTTCCGGGGGCACTCCACAGCTCGTGTACAGCCCGCCGGGAGAGCATCGGGGCGTGCCTGACACCCCCACGCCCCGCGGTGGACCCGATCCGCGTGCTGATCGTCGACGACGAACCCGAGCTGCTCCACCCTCACCGCCGCCGGACGTGCCGCCCTCGGCGGTCTCCCGGCGGACCGCACCCCGCACACCCGGACCGTGCCGGCTCACCCGGGTGCCGGCCACGAACTGCGCACCCCGCTCGCCTCGAGCGCCGGGTACCCCGAGCTGATGCTGATGGGCGCGGACACCGGGAAGACCGAACCGGAGCTGACCCGGCGCCGCGTCTCCGGCCGGTCGGCGCGGATGACCGGGCCGGCCGAGGTGCGGTCCCACCTCGACGACACGTGCGTGACCTGGGCCCCGACCCACTGCGCGGCGCGTACGGCGGCCCCCGGGGCGCCCCGACCCGGACGCACGTCCGCTCCGTCACCCACGCGCCCAACGGCGACGACTACGGCAAGGAGCTGATCCGGCAGCACTGCCCGGCGTCACCCCACCACCGGTAGCCCCTCCCCCAGGGGCTTCCACCTCAGGTGGACGCTCTCCCCCGCCGGGTCCGCCCGCAGCAGGGACAGGCGGGGGCGAACGGCGTCGGTGCGGGCCGTGGGCGGCTTGCGGCGCCCGGCCCCGAACTGGACCGGCCATTCGGCGGCCGGCCCGCGGTAGTCCTGGTCGGCCGCCGCGTGCAGGGTCCAGTGCGGGTCGTACAGATGGGTCCGGCCCACGGCGCATAGGTCGGCGCGGCCCGCCAGCAGGATCGAGTTCACGTCGTCGTAGGAGGCGATCGCGCCGACCGCGATCACGGCCGCGCCGGACTCCGCGGCCACCTCATGACGGATCCGGTCCGCGAAGGGGGTCTGGTAGGAACGGCCGTAGGCGGGGCGCTCGTCCTTGGTGACCTGGCCGGTGGAGACGTCGATGGCGGCCGCGCCGTGCGCGATGAAGGCCCGGGCGATCTCCACGGCGTCGTGTTCGGTGTTGCCGTCGGGGGCCCAGTCCGTGGCGGAGATGCGTACGGTCACCGGCCGTTCGGCGGGCCAGACCTCCCGGACCGCGTCGAAGACCTCCAGGGGATAGCGCAGCCGGTTCTCCAGCGGCCCGCCGTACTCGTCGGTGCGCAGGTTGGCGAGGGGCGAGAGGAAGGAGGAGAGGAGGTAGCCGTGGGCGCAGTGGAGTTCGAGGAGGTCGAACCCGGCCTCGGCGCCACGGCGGGCCGCCTCGGTGAACTCCGCGGTGACGGCGTCGAGTTCGGTCCGGGTCAGGGCACGCGGGACGGGCGATCCGGGGCCGTACGGCAGCCCGGACGGGCCCACGACGTCCCAGTTGCCGTCGGGGAGCGGTTCGTCCATGCCCTCCCACATCAGGCGGGTCGAGCCCTTGCGGCCCGAGTGACCGAGCTGGAGGCCGATGCGGGCGCTGCTGCGGTCGTGGACGAAGGAGACGATGCGCTGCCAGGAGCCGAGCTGTTCGTCGTTCCACAGACCGGTGCAGCCGGGGGTGATACGGCCCTCGGCCGACACGCAGACCATCTCCGTCATCACCAGTCCCGCCCCGCCCATCGCCTTCGAGCCCAGATGCACCAGGTGGAAGTCACCGGGCATGCCGTCGACGGCGGAGTACATGTCCATCGGGGAGACGATCACCCGGTTCTTCAGCTCCAGCCGGCCGATGCGGAACGGCTGGAACATGGCGGGCGCCTCGCTGTCCAGTCCCTGCGCCGCAGCGAAGGCGGCGTCGACGCGGTCGGCGAACTCCTGGTCCCGGGTGCGCAGGTTGTCGTAGGTGATACGGCGCGAACGGGTCAGGAGGTTGAAGCAGAACTGGGTGGGGTCCTGGCCGGCGTACATGCCGATGTTCTCGAACCACTCCAGGGAGGCCTGCGCGGCCCGCTGGGTGGACTCCACGACCGGACGGCGTTCGCTCTCGTAGGCGGTCAGCGCGGCTTCCGCGTCGCGGTGTTCGTGCAGACAGGCGGCGAGCGCGAGGGCGTCCTCCATGGCCAGTTTGGTGCCGGAGCCGATGGAGAAGTGGGCGGTGTGGGCGGCGTCGCCGATGAGGACGAGGTTGCCCTGGTGCCAGCGCTCGTTGCGGACGGTGGTGAAGTTCAGCCACTTGGAGTTGTTGGCGAACAGCCGGTGCCCGCCGAGTTCGTCGGCGAACAGCTCCCGGATCCGGGCGACGGCCTGCTCGTCGGAGACGCCCGGCCCGAACCCGGCGTCCTCCGTGACGTCGAAGCCGGCCCGGCGCCAGACGTCCTCGTGCATCTCCACGATGAAGGTCGAGCCGGTCTCGGAGTAGGGGTAGCCGTGGACCTGCACCACCCCCCACTCGGTCTCCTTGACGAAGAACTGGAAGGCCTCGAAGACCCGGTCCGTGCCCAGCCACATGTACTTGCTGTGCCGCCGGTCCAGGGACGGCCGGAAGGCGTCCGCGTGGGCGGTCCGGACAGCGGAGTTGACGCCGTCCGCGCCGACCACGAGGTCGTGCGAGGCGCGCAGCCCGGCCACCTCGGGTGCCGGGGTCGAGAAGTGCACAGTGACGCCCAGCTCCCGGCAGCGCTCCTGGAGGAGGTGCAGCAGTTCCTTGCGGCTCATGGCGGCGAAGCCCTGCCCGCCGACGGTGTGGCTCTCGCCCCGGTAGTGGATGTCGATGTCCGTCCAGCGGGCGAAGCGGCGCGCCATGGCCTCGGCGAAGACCGTGTCGGCGTTCTCGATGCCGCCGAGTGTCTCGTCGGAGAACACCACACCAAAACCGAAGGTGTCGTCCGGGGCGTTGCGCTCCCACACGGTGATCTCGTGGGCGGGGTCCAGTTGTTTGAGAAGAGCCGCCAGGTAGAGCCCGCCCGGGCCACCGCCGATGATCGCGATCTTCAAGGGAGTTCCTCTCACTGCCCGGCGGCCTGCTCGGCTTCGATGATCTTCCGGAGCGCGAACCGCTGGAGCTTTCCGCTGGTGTTGCGCGGCAGGACGTCGTGGAAGCGGACGTCACGCGGGTACTTGTAGGGCGCCAGGACCTGCTTGACGTGGTTCTGGATCTCCTCGGCCTTCGCCGGGTCCCCGGTGACGCCCTCGCGCAGGACGACGAAGGCGCAGACCACCGAGCCGCGCTCCGGGTCGGGGCGGCCCACGACGGCGGACTCGACGACGTCCGGGTGGGTGTCGATGGCGGCCTCCACCTCGGGCCCGCCGATGTTGTACCCGGAGGAGACGATCATGTTGTCGCTGCGGGCGTGGTAGTGGAAGTAGCCGTCCTCGTCGCGGTGGAAGATGTCACCGGTGACGTTCCAGCCGCCCACGACGTAGTCCCGCTGGCGTCCGTCGTCGAGGTAACGGCAGCCTACCGGGCCGATGACACCGAGCCGCCCGGGTTCCCCCGGGCCGAGCTCCGCGCCGTCGAGGCCCAGGATCGTGGCGCGGTAGCCGGGCACGGGACGCCCCGTGGCACCGGGCCGGATGTCGTCGCCGGCGGCGGAGATGAAGATGTGCAGCAGTTCGGTCGCGCCGATCCCGTCGATCACCTTCAGCCCGACACGGTCCCGCAGTTCCTGCCAGGTGGTGAGCGGTATGTGCTCGCCTGCCGACACCCCGACCCGGACACCGCTCAGCTGCTGTTCCCGGCCGTCGCGCACGATCGCCTTGTAGGCGGTGGGCGCGGTCGCGAGGACGGTGACACCGTGTTTCTCGACGAGGTCGGCGAGCTGGGCCGGAGTCGCCGTCTCGGTCAGCAGGGCGCAGGCGCCGGCCCGCAGCGGGAAGACGACGAGCATCCCGAGGCCGAAGGTGAAGGCGAACGGCGCGGTGCAGGCGACCAGGTCGTCCTCGCGCAGCCCGAGCAGGTGGCGGCCGAAGGTGTTGTCGATGGAGAGGATGTCCCGGTGGAAGTGCATCGTGATCTTCGGGACGCCGGTGCTGCCGGAGGTGGGACCGAGCAGTGCCACGTCGTCGGCGGCCGTCTCCACGTCCCTGAACGCACCGGACTTGGCGGCGCACCGGGCCACCAGGTCGTCGGGGCCGGGGCCGCCGTACTCGACCGTCTTCAGGCGGCCGGGCAGGACGGTCCGGATCTCGTCGGTGAAGCGGTGGTCCACCAGGGCGATCGCGGGCTCGGTGAGTTCGGCGATCGGCGTGAGCTCCCGGGCGCGCAGGGCGGCCATGGTGGTGACCACGACCCCGCCGGCCTTCAGGACGCCGAGCCAGCAGGCCACCGTCCACGGGGTGTTGGGCGCGCGCAGCAGGACGCGGCCGCCGGGCACCAGGCCCAGGTCCTCGGTCAGGACCTGGGCGACCTGGTTGGCCCGGGTGCGCAGTTCGCCGTACGCCCACAGCTCACCGGCCGGGGTGCGCAGGGCCGGGCGGTGGGGACCGAACCGTTCGACGGCCCTGTCGATGAGTTCGGTGGCCGCGTTCAGGCGGGCCGGGTAGCGCAGTTCGGGCGTGCTGAACTCGATCGTGGGCCACAGTTCGGCGGGCGGCAGATGGTCCCGGGCGAAGGTGTCCAGGTGCGAGGTAGGTGAGAGCGGAAGAGCCAACGTGGGGTTCCTTCCGGGAGCCCGCCGGTGGTGTGCGGCGGGCGGTCAGGCAGGGCGGATCATGCCCTCCTGGACGACAGTGGCGAGGTGACGGTGGTCGCGGGTGAAGAAACGTCCGGTGCCGAGGCCGCGGCCCGCGTCGGCGGCCACCGCTTCCTGGGCGTAGAGCAGCCACTCGCCCACCGGTGCGGAGCGGTGGAACCACATGGCGTGGTCGAGACTGGCGGTGACCAGGCCGGGGTCGGCCCAGGCCAGACCGAGGACCCGCAGGACGGGTTCGAGGATCGTGTAGTCGCAGACGTAGGCGAGGGCGGCGAGGTCGCGCTGGGCGTCGGTGAGTCCCTCGACGGGGCGCAGCGCGTCGAACGGCTTCAGCCAGACCGCCTGATGAGGCAGCCGCTCGCCCTCGACGGTCAGGTAGACGGGGCCGGGGACGTGCCGCATGTCGAAGCCGCGGCCGCCGCGCCAGTAGGCCCTGGACTCGTCGGTCATGGTGCCGCCGGGGCGCTCGGCGAGGTACTCGGCCGAGCTGGGCAGCGTCTCGGGGGCCGGGATCCCGGCCGCGGACTCGGTGTGGAAGCAACCGCCCGGCTCTCCCGCGGCGAAGTTGGCGAGGCAGACGTAGAGCACCTTGCCGTTCTGGTAGCCGCGTACCTGGCGGGTGCTGTAGCCGCGGCCGTCGCGCACCACCTCCACCTCGTAGCGGACCTCGGCGCCGATGTCGGCCGGGCGCAGGAAGTAACTGTGCATCGAATGCAGCGACTTGCCGTCGGCCACCGAGCGCATTGCGGCCGCGGCCGCCTGGGCGACGAGGTCGCCGCCGTAGGCCTTGGGCCACGGGCACGGCTGGGTGGTGGCGGTGAAGGCGAGGTCGAAATGCTCGGGTGCGGCGGGCTTGAGGGTGAGGGCCGCGGTGACGATCGCGGAGGTCGGGTCGGCCGTCATCGGTTCAGCCAGTCGCGCAGATCGGTGTCGGCCACGTCGGGCAGGTTCACCACGATGTTCTCCGGGGTCCGGGTGGTCATCCACACCAGCGGCCTGCTGCGGGAGAGGTTGCACTCGACGTGCGGCATGAAGGGCGGGACGAAGACCCAGTCGCTCTCGGTCATGTCGACGTAGTCCTCGAACTTCTCGCCGAAGTAGATCCGGGCCCGGCCCGAGAGGACGTAGCCGCCGGTCTCGGCCTCGCCGTGGTGGTGGGTGACCGAGCGGTAGCCGGGCTCGTTGCTGACCTTGCCGTACCAGAGGCGGCGCGCGGTGGTGTGCTGGGCGCTGACGCCCGACACCCGGACGGCGCCGCCCGAGTCGGCGGTGTTCACGTCCTCCTGACCGGCGCGGGTGACGACGGGCGCGACGATGCCGCTGGGCAGCCGGTACATCTCGCTGTCACCGTCGAGTCGGTACTTGCTGAGGTCGGGCTCCATGGAACGGCTCCGTTTCCGTGGGCTTGCCGGGTGTCGGCCCGTCGGGGTCGTCGGCCTGTCGGGGTCCGGAAGAGGACCGCGCGCTGTATCTCGTATCTTTCACGGTCGTCATTTATTGTCAATACGACCGGCCGTGCGGCCGGAGCCGGACACCACCGAACCGGAGGCCTCATGACTCCCGTCGCCGTGAACCCGCCCGAACTGCCCGCCCCGAGCGGCTACTCGCACGGAACACTCGCGGGAAACACGCTTCATCTGGGCGGCCAGACCGCGCTCGACGCCGATATGAAGATCGTTCCGGGTGGGATCGTCGAGCAGTTCCGCCAGGCGTTCGGCAACGTGCTCACCACCCTGCGGGCGGCGGGCGGTGAGCCGGCGGACCTGGTGAGCGTGACGATCTATCTCACCGACATCCCCGACTACCAGGCCCACGGCAAGGAGATCGGCAAGGTGTGGCGGGAGCTGGCCGGGCCGGTGTATCCGGCGATGGCGGGCATCGGCTGCACCGCGCTCTGGCAGCCGGAGGCGATGATCGAGATCCTCGGCGTGGCCGTGATCCCGCAGGAGCGGCTGGTCAGGCCGTAGGCACGGGGTCTAGGCCGGGTGGATGACCGCCAGGGCGTGTTCGCGGGCGGGCGCACGGAGTCTCCTGTCGAGTTCCTCGAAGAGCGCGCCGGCGGTCTCGCCGTGCCAGCCCCGCGGCAGCAGGGAGAGCGGCAGGCCCGGATCGCGGTACGGGAGCCGGCGCCACTCGGTGAGCATCGGCAGGTAGATCCCGAACGCTTCCTGCGGCGCGATCCCGCCCGCGACGGCACGCTCGCGCACCGGCCCGTACCGGGCGAGGAAGTCCGAGTAGAGCGCGGTGAGCTCGTCGAGGTCCCACCACTCGCGGACCTTCGCCGACAGGTCGCCGAAGGCGAAGTGGTCGCCGGTGAAGATGTCGACGTACGGAGTCAGTTCGAGGCGTTGCAGGGTGCGGCGGGTCTCGTCGGCGAGGATGCCGGGGGCCACCCACACGCCGGGGGCGGCGGTGCCGAAGCCCAGCCGGGTGAGGGCCGCGCGCAGGGCGTGACGCTTGTCGCGCTCGGACTCGGGCACGGAGAAGACGACGACGAGCCAGCCGTCGTCGGCCGCGGCCCGGTGCCGCTCGAAGATGCGTATGTCGCCCTCCGCCAGTACCTCCAGCGTGGAGTCGGCGACGGCGTATCCGGCGGCCCCCTCGTGGCGTTCGCCGCGCAGCACCCCGCGTCGCTTCAGCCGGGAGACCGCGGAGCGGACGGCCTGGCCCTCGACGCCGAGGTCGGCCATGAGGCGTATCAGCGACGCGACGGAGAGCCAGTTGTGCTCACCGCGCGCGTACAGCCCGAAGAGGGTGATGATCAACGGGCCCAGCCGGCTGTCCCGGCCGGCCGCACCGACGGCGGACGACGGCTCGGCCTGCGCTGTCATGTCCGCCCACCTCCGGCCGCAGTCACCCTGCTGATCGCCAAGCAGCCTACCGCGCGTCCGGGCACCCCACCGGCGCTGTGGATCGCGGCCCCGGCCACCAGGCACACCGGCTCCTTCGCCGGTGCGGACCCGCCCCCACCCGCACGGTTCGGGTACGGGCCGCCCCCTCCCCCGCGGTTCGGCTCGGGCCGGCGGCACGGTCCCCCGCCGCCCTCGCGACCGCGGTCCTGCCTCCCGGGCAGCGCGGATCGCGGCTTCCCCCCGGGGCGGCACCGCGCACCACGGCACCGGGCCGTGCGGACCGCCATCCAAGCCACCGCGGCGCGGCCCACGGCTCCGGGCGGCACGGATCACCGGGCCCCCGGGGGATGCCGGCTCCGCATCCCGACGCGGGTGCCACGTCCGCGTCCTCGGCTTCTCCGAGGTGACGGATCTCCGGTCCTGGCGGGCAGGGGCCCCGGCCACCGGCCCGTCCGGATCCCCGCTCCCCCGGCGCCGCGGGCCCCGTCGGCACCGGCGTCGCGCTGCGGGTCCGGGCGGCGCGGCACATCGTGGTGGTAGGGCGCGCGAGGCGGCATGCCATGCGCCTCGCCAGGGCGGAAGGAGTGACCTGTGGGCGCGAAGCACGAGAGACTGCGTGGCGCCCGTACCGGGCATCGTGTTCCTCCGCGCCACCATTGCCTCAGATGTCTCCGCCGCCATCTCTGTTGGGGAGTCCGACATGACCACACCCCGGGACCTGTTCATCGTCACCGTGTACGACGCCGCCGGCCGGTCCGTCGAGCAGGGTGACCTCTCGCTGGCGCTCGCGGGAGCCGAACTGGTCGATCTCCTCGGCGCCGGGGCGCTCACCCTCGACGACGAGATCATCGTGCCCGCCCCTCAGGGCGGGACGGGCGACCGGCTCCTCGACCAGGCGGGGGCGGCGCTGAAGTCCGACACGCCCCACGAGTCGGTCGAGGACTGGCTGTGGCGCCGCGGGCGTGGCCTGTCCGCCGCCTACCTCGCCGAACTGGAGGAGGAGGGGACGGTCACCCGGCAGCGGCGGCGCTGGCTGCCGCTGCCGACCGGGCGGACGGCGCCCACCGACTCGCCCGAGCACACGCGGGCGCGCGAGCGCTGGACGTCGGGTGAGCCCGTGCTCGCCGCCTTCGCGGCCGCCGTGGGCATCCAGGACGAGACGCCCAAGGACCTCGCGCAGGCCGTCTCCGACGCGACGGTGACGGTGGTGGCCGCCGTGGAGGACGCCGTGACCGAACTGGCCGCCGTCCGGCAGCGGCGGGAGATCGAGGACGCGGCCTTCGACAACGTGTGGCGCGGCCTGTGACGGTGGCCGTACCGCGGCCGTCCGCTACCGGGTCGCCTTCTCTCCGGTGGGCGAGACCGCGAACCACCTGCCGTCCAGACCCTGGCCGTCCAGATCACCCGGCTTGCTGGCACCCGAGAAGCGGTAGACGGGCCAACCGCCGACGGTGATCTGGACCTGGCCGTCCGGCCGCCGGATGGCCCCGACCGTCTTCGGGTCGACGCCCGCCAGGTAGACGTTGCCGCCCTCCTGGACGGTGACCGGCGGCCACTTCACCGCGCAGGCACCGGTGCAGGCCGTCTGCGAGGGGTCGGCGGTGTCGGCGTCGAAGCGGTACAGCGACGCCTGGTTGATGTTGATCAGGTGCGCGCCGGACAGCGGCGCCGAGGTCACCGCCGACAGCTGCACCCACTTGGGCGGCGCCTCCTGCACCGCCGCCCCGGCCACGGTCCCGCCGGTGCCGCTGAGGCCCGCGTCCTGGGCGGTGGAGTCGACCACCTGGAGCGCCGGGTTGCCCGCGCCCTGGCCGGGTGCCGTGGCGGAGGACGACGGGGAGGGCACCGCGCCGGACGAGGTCGCCGAGGGCGAGCTGTCACCGATGGAGATGGTCTTGCCACAGGCCGACAGGCCGGCCGCACCGCCAGGCTCAGGGACAGCGACTCGGCGTTGCCGGCCGCGAGGACCCCCCAGCCGGTTCCGGCACCGCCCCGGGCGAGCAGCGCGAGATCGGAGTCGATCTCGGCCCCCATGAACGGTTCGGCGTCGTCCACCACGATCACGCCGTGTTCCTCCGGTACGTTGCCGAGCGCCTGCCGGAACTCCGCGGCGCTCACCTCGGCGTCCGTGATGACGACGACCACGCCCGGCCGCTCCCCGCAGCCGCCGCAGCGGGGAGCGGCGCGGTGCCAGGACGACGAGACCGGTCCCGGCCGCCGGCAGCGACTCCGCCGCGGTGAGCAGGGCGGTGTTGCGGCCGGTGCGCGGCGGACCGGCGACCACGAAGGTCGGTACGTCCGCAAGGTCGGGGCCGAGCGAGGTGAGGGTGTCGCCGCCGACGGCCACCAGAGGACGCATCGGGCCGCCGTGGGCGTGCAGGGCCAGCGCGTCGGCGTACGTGATCCGGTCAGGGAGGACGTCGAGGCGGATCGGGCGCCGGGCGGGCGGCACCGAGGCCTCGCGCTCGGTCAGCTCCCCGCCCAGGGCGATCAGGAGTTCGGCCTGCGCGGTGCCGGACAGTTCCTCGCCGAGCACCGCGATCTGTGCCTCGCTGAGGTCCTGGGTGCGGATGCCGCGGCCCGGTGCGGGGTCGGTCGGCGCGGATCTGGTGGGGATGCCGACGCTGGAGTAGTCCTGGCGGTCGTTCAGCCTGAGCACGATCCTGTCCTCGGTGGTGCCGGAGAACCGGCTGCTGCCGAGCACCCCGTCGCCGGCGAGGACGACGTGGATGCCGACGCCCGCTCCGTCGCGCAGCAGCCGGCGGGACTCGGCCCTGGCCGGGAGGCCGGGTTCGAGAAGCCGGCGCAGGGCGCCGATGTGCCGTTGGACGACGTTGACGGCGCTGTGCGGCGGGTTCTGCCCCCAGAGCGCGTCGACGATCTGGTGGACGGCGATCGGATGCCCCGCCTCGGAGAGCAGCAACGCGAGCAGCGCGCGTTCCTTGGGCGGTCCGAGTACCAGTTCCGTGTCGCCACGCCAGGCCCTGACGGGTCCGAGCACGGCGAATCGTGTACGCCCCGAATCCCCTGTACCGACTGTGCCGACATGTGAGCGCCGACGCACCCGTCTCCCGGGACGTGCGGCTTCACATGAGCTTAGAGTCCCGGCGCACCCTGCTGCGCGGGGTTGCGCCGCCCGGGAGCGTCGCACGCCGGGAACCGGTCACGCGCAGGGGCGGCGGTCCTGCCGGACCGGGTGCCGTCGTGGTGGTCGCGCGGTGCCCGGGAGCGGGGGCCGGGTGGCGGAGCTTCGGGGTGTCCGCGAGAAGTCCGCACGTGCCGCGCGTGTCCCGGAGGCCGGCCCCCGTACCCTCGGTCGGGAGGCGCTGCCCGGCCTCCGAGAGGGAGAGGAATCCGTATGAGGATCGCGATCCTGGACGACTACCAGGGCGTGGCGCTGGGCCTGGCCGACTGGGATTCGCTCCGGGCCGACGTGCACGTCTTCCGGGACGCCTTCGCGGACGAGGAGGCGGTGGCGGCGGCGCTCGCCGAGTACGAGGTGGTGGTCGCCATGCGGGAGCGGACGAGGTTTGCGGCCACGACGCTCGGCAGACTGCCGAGGCTGAAGCTGCTGGTGACCACCGGGCCCGTCAACGCGGCGATCGATCTGGACGCCGCCCGCCGGGCCGGGATCACCGTCTGCGGTACCGGGTATTTCGGATATCCGACGGTGGAACTCACCTGGGGGCTCATCCTCTCCGCGGCACGCCTGATCCCGCAGCAGGTGGACTCCGTACGCCGGGGCGGCTGGCAGCAGGGCCTGGGGACGAGCCTGCGGGGCGGCACCCTCGGACTGCTCGGCCTCGGGCGGCTCGGGACGGCGGTCGCGGAGATCGGGCGTGCCTTCGGAATGCGGACCATCGCCTGGAGCCAGAACCTCACCCCTGCCGACGCGCGGGCCAAGGGAGCGGAACACGTCTCGCGGGACGAACTGTTCGCCCGGTCGGACGTGCTGAGCATCCACCTCGTCCTCAGCGAGCGCAGCCGGGGCCTGGTCGGCGAGCGCGAGCTGGGCCTCATGAAGCCGACGGCCGTCCTGGTGAACACCTCGCGCGGGCCCCTGGTGGACGAGGCGGCGCTGATCAGCGCGTTGGCCGGGAACAGGATCGCGTCGGCGGCGCTGGACGTCTTCGACCGGGAACCGCTGCCGGCCGGTCACCCGCTGCGCACCCTGCCGAACGCCGTGGTCACCCCGCACATCGGCTACGTCAGCCGGGATCTCTACGAGGTCTTCTACCGGGACGCGGTCGAGGACATCGCCGCCTGGAGCGCCGGCACACCCGTGCGCACCCTGTTCTGACGCCCTGCCGCCGTGCGGGGCCGGCGCGCGGCCGGCCCCGCACGGCGGGCGGTTCAGGACGGCAGTGTCCAGCTCTGGTTGGCGGAACCCGCGCACGACCAGATCTGCAGCCGGGTGCCGTTGGCCGAGCTGGGTCCGGTCGCGTCGAGGCACTTGCCCGACTGCGGGTTGACCAGGGAGCCGTTCGCGCCGGCCTGCCAGACCTGCGATCCGGTGCCGTTGCAGTCGTACAGCTGCACCTTGGCGCCGTTGGCGGTACTGGCTCCGGTCACGTCCATGCACTTGCCGAGCGCGCCGATGGTCCCGGATGTGGAGACCGTCCAGTTCTGCGCGCCGCTGCCGTTGCAGTCGTAGAGCTGCACGGCCGTGCCGTTGGCGCTGGCGGCGCCCGCCACGTCCACGCACTTGCCGCCGTAGCCGTGGATCGGGCCGGTGGCGCCGGCCGGCGGGGTGACCGGACCGGACTGGCCGGAGGCCCACTTGATCTCCTGGAGCAGGAGCTGGTTCTGCTGGGCACTGCCGAACGTCGAGGACAGGGTGGTGTTGGTGTTGTAGTCCATCGCGTTGTGGCCGAAGTTGTTGTAGACCATCTTGTAGTTGCGGTTGGACCAGACGATCGGGTAGTAGCCGCTGTACCAGGTCTGGTTGGGGTCGGTGCCGATCGGGAAGGTGGACGGGGCCATCGACGCGAGGATGTCGATGTCCGGGTTCTGCCGCAGGTCGTTCTGCCAGCTGTACCACTCGCTGACCGAGGACGTGATGGTGGCCGGGAGGTTGGCGGTCGCGGGGTGGCTGGGGTCGTCGATCTGCAGGGTCTCCTCGGTCGGACCCCAGCTGTTGCTCCTGAAGGTGCCGGTGCCGAGGAAGGTGTTGTGGTACCAGGGCCAGTCGCTGGTGTTGTCGTTGTACGCCGAGACGTGGAAGCCGATGAATCCGCCGCCGCCCGCCACGTAGTTCTGGAAGGCGGACTGCTGCGACGCGGTGTGCGGGTAGTCGTCGAGGAACATGACGACCTGGTAGTTGGCGAGCGTCGCGGTGTTGAGCCGGCTCCAGTCCGTGGTCTGGGTGTAGGTGAAGCCGTTCTGGGCGCCTGCCTGCGGGAACCAGGTGGCGGCCTCGTGGTCGAAGCTGATGTGCGCCGCGTCGTACGTGCCGTCGTAGAAGGCGATCACGTTGACGGGCGTGGCGGCGCGGGCGCTGTGCACGGGTGCGGCCTGGACGCCGAGCACCACGGCGAGCAGGGCGAGGAGTCTCAACAGGGTGCGGGGCCAGGCTGTGTCCGGGTGGGGGGTCGTCATGCCAGGACCTTCCTCGTACGTGAACGCCGGAAGACATACGTAGACGTGCCGCATTGAAAGCCCTGGTCCATGGACATGTCAATGGTTCAGACCAAACACTCACTCGGTACGGAAGCGGTTGATGGCCGGCTCGTGCCGTTCCCGCAGTTCGGGGTCGGTGACACCAAGGCCCTCCCGCGGGGCCAGGCACAGCACGCCGACCTTGCCGTGATGGTGGTTGCGGTGGACGTCGGCGACGGCCCGGCCGGTCTCGGCCAGCGGGTAGGTACGGGAGAGCGTGGGGTGGATACGGCCCTTCACCACGAGCCGGTTGGCCTCCCAGGCCTCACGGTAGTTGGCGAAGTGGGAGCCGATGATCCGCTTGAGGTGCATCCAGAGGTAGCGGTTGTCGAACTCGTGCCGGTAGCCGGAGGTGGAGGCACAGGTCACGATCGTGCCGCCCCGGCGGGCCACGTAGACGGAGGCCCCGAAGGTCTCCCGGCCCGGGTGCTCGAAGACGATGTCCACGTCGTCGCCGCCGGTCAGTTCACGGATGCGCTTGCCGAACCGCTTCCACTCCCGCTGGTCCTGGGTCTCCTCGTCCCGCCAGAACCGGTAGTTCTCCGCGCCGCGGTCGATGATCGCCTCCACGCCCATCGCCCGGCAGATCTCCGCCTTCTGCTCGCTGGAGACCACGCAGATCGGTGTCGCGCCGCCCGCCAGCGCGTACTGGGTGGCGTACGAGCCGAGTCCGCCGCCGGCTCCCCAGATCAGCACGGTGTCACCGACCTTCATGGCGGCGCCGTTGCGCGAGACGAGCTGACGGTAGGCGGTGGAGTTGACGAGGCCGGGTGCCGCGGCCTCCTCCCAGGTCAGGTGTCCGGCCTTGGGCATCAGCTGGTTGGCCTTCACCAGTGCCAGCTCGGCCAGCCCGCCGTAGTTGGTCTCGAACCCCCAGATCCGCTGCTCCGGGTCGAGCATGGTGTCGTCGTGGCCGGCCGCGTCCTCCAGCTCGACGGACAGACAGTGCGCGACCACCCGGTCACCGGGCCGCCAGCGGCGCACCCCGGCCCCGGTACGCAGGACCACGCCGGACAGGTCGGAGCCGATCACGTGGTACGGCAGGTCGTGCCGGGCGGCCGGTGCCGGCGTAGCGTGCAGTTCGACGTAGTCGAGCTCGCCGGGGGACACCCCGGCGGCCGCGCAGACGAGGCGCAGTACGTCCTGCTGGGCCTCCTGGCCGGGGGCGTTCAGCGAGTCGCCGCCGCCGTCGTCGTTGACGGCGCTGCCCCGGATCACCACGTGCACGGCGTCCCCGTCCGCCAGTGCCGCAGACAGCGGTTTGAGCACCAGGACGACACCGCCCTCGCCGCGCACGAACCCGTCGGCCCGTTCGTCGAAGGTGTGGCAGCACCCCGACGGTGAGATCGCGCCGAACGCCCGGCTGACGTCGTAGCCATCCTGAGTGATGTTCAGGTTGACACCGCCGGCGAGGAGGGCCTGTCGACCTGCGTTCAGGCGGCGCCACCGGGTTCCGAGAAGGCGGCGGTGCTCCCTCAGGCTAGCGGCGCGGAAGTGCAGGGCAGAGCTGGACACGTCAACACCGGACGGGTAGGTGAGCATGCGAAGCCTCTGGTGGACACAGTTCTCTTGGTCGAAAACCCATCCACCAGGAAGGACTTCATCTGTCTGTCATCCCAACTACCCAACTAAAAAGGGTGGTTGGAAAGGGCTCACTTGAAGAAGTTGGGCTGAGGCTGGGATGTCCTTTAGCCGGGATCCGCAAGGAACGTCGCTGGCCAGGGCAGTTGAGGCCGCCCGCCACAAGGGGTGCGACCGAACTGATGCATGGTGCAGGCGTACCGCACGGCCGATGAGAGAACAAACCCCCCAGCCGCAATCCGCTGTGCTACGACAAACAGCGTATCGACACCCGATCTGGGTAGGATCGGCGGTTCACTTGAGGCCGCTGAGCATCACACCGCGGATGTAGTGCTTCTGCAGCAACAGGAAGAGCACCAGGACCGGCAGGGTGCTCAGGACCAGGCCGGCCATGACGATCGGCGTGGTGCGGGTCGGGTCGACGTAGTCCTGCAGGAGCTGGATGCCGACGGGCAGCGTCATCACGTCCGGGTTGGCGGTCGAGACGAGCAGCGCCCAGATGTACTCGTTCCAGGCGTCGACGAACGTCAGCAGTCCGAGGGTGACGAGGACCGGCCGGGTCTGCGGGACGACGATCCGCCACCACACGGTGAACTCCCCGGCCCCGTCGATCCGCGCCGCCTCCAGTACCTCGTCCGGGAGGGAGACCATGAACTGGCGCATCAGGAAGATCCCGAAGCTGCTGACGAGGAACGGCATGGCGAGCGCCGCGATGCTGACGGTCAGCCCGGCGCCGCCGCGCCCGAACAGGTCGTTGCCGCCCGCCAGCGGCCAGTGCACCAGGATCAGGAAGTGCGGGACGAGGAAGAGGAACGGCGGGAACATCATCGTCGACAGCACCAGGCGGAAGACGAAGTCCCGGCCGGGGAAGCGGAGTTTGGCCAGCGCGTAGCCGGCGAGGGACGAGGTCACCAGCACTGACCCGCTGATCACGGCCGTGGCCACGACGCTGTTGCGGAAGAGCACCGGCAGGTCCAGCTGGTGCACGGCCGCGCGGTAGTTGGACAGGTCGAACGCCTCGGGCAGGAACCGGTAGGGGAGCCGGCCGGCCTCGTCGGCGCCCTTGAAGGACGTCATCACCATGTCGAGGAACGGCACCAGCGTGAGCACCGCGCCGGTGACGACCAGCAGGTACGACAGCCAGGGGAACCGCCGGCGGATCACGCGTCCTCCCCCTTGCGCCGGAAGAGCCACAACTGGACCAGCGTGACCGCGAGGACCACCGCGAAGAGTACGAAGGCGGCGGCGCTCGCGGCGCCCCAGTCGCCGTAGGAGAAGGCCTGCCGGTACATCTCCAGGGCGGCCACCTCGGTGGCGTCGCCGGGTCCGCCCTTGGTCATGACGATGATCAGCGCGAACGACTGCAGGCCGGTGAGGAACTGGGTGATGCACACGAACAGCAGGGACGGCCGCAGCAGCGGCAGCGTGATCCGCCAGAAGACGGTGACGGGCCCGGCGCCGTCGAGCGCCGCGGCCTCGTAGTACGACTGGGGAACGGACTTCAGCCCGGCGGTCAGGACGAGGATCGCCGAGCCGACCGAGGCCCACGCCTGGACGACGACGACCGCGGGCAGCGCGGTGTCCGGGTCCTGGAGGAACGCCACCGAGCCCACTCCGACGGCGTTGAGGACGCCGTTGACCAGGCCGCCGGGTTCGTACATGTACTTCCAGACGTTGCCGACGGCGACGACGGTCGTGACGATGGGCAGGAAGTACAGGGTGCGCCACAGTCCCTGGAACCGGAGCTTGTCGATGCAGGTGGCCACGAGCACGGAGCCGGCCAGCGCGAGGGCCACGGTGCCGAGGGCGAACAGCAGCGTGTTGGTGAGGACCGGGGTCAGGAACGTCGCTCCGTCCGCGAAGAGACGGGCGAAGTTGTCCGGTCCGACGGGGTCGATGTCGCCGAGGTCGAAGCCCGCCCAGTGGGACATGGACAGCAGCAGCGCGAAGCCGAGCGGCAGGGCGAGGAAGACGGCGTAGAACAGCAGCGTCGGGGCCAGGAAGAGGTAGGCGACGACGGCCTGGCGGCGTCGTTGGCGGCCACGTCCGCTGCCGCGGACGCCGACGGCGGACGGCCGGGTGGCCGCCCGTTCGGCGGCCTCCGCCGTCAGGGTGGCGTTCACCATGCGCGCGACACCTCCTGGTCGACCTGGCGGCAAGTGGTGCGCAGTGCCTCGTCCACGGTCTGCTGACCGGTCCACAGCGCCTCGATGTTCTTGCGCAGCAGCGACTTGGCCTGCTGTGCGCCCGGTCCGTTCGGCTCCGGCACCGCGTACGCCAGCGCCTCCAGGAACGGCCGCAGGTTCGGGTCGCCGCCGGTGCCGAGCAGGGTCCGCATGTCGTCGGCGCGGCCGGTCAGTGAGCCGACCGACGCCTGCAGGGCACTCATCCGGGTGACGCCGCGCACCTTCTCGGCGTTCAGCCAGCGCAGGAACTCCCAGGCCTCCCCCGGATGTTCACTGGCGGTGTTGACGCCCAGCATGAACCCGGTGGAGAGCGTGGCGCGCCGGCCGTCCGCATCGGGCAGCGGCACGGGCGCCACGCCGACGTCACGGTAGGCGCGGCCCATCAGGGACTTGAGGTTGGCCGTCCACCAGCCGGCGCTGATCACCATGGCGACCTGCCCGGACGCGAACGCCTTGTAGACGTTGACGCCGGGGTCGCTCGCGCCCTTGGCGACGAGACGGTGCTGCAGGTCGAGCACGGCCCGTCCGGCCGTCGAGTCGATGGCGGTGCTCCTGCCGTCCGCGGTGACGAACCGTCCGCCGGCCGCGTTGAGCAGGGCGAGGGTCTGGCCGACGGTCGTGGAGTCGTCGTAGGTCGACAGGCCGAACCCCTGCACCAGGGTGTTGCCGTAGCCGTCCCGCCGGGCGGTGCGGTAAGCCGTCTCCTCCAGTTCCCGCCAGGTGCCCGGGGGGTGGTCGACGCCGGCCTGGCGCAGCAGCCGTCTGTTGTAGTAGAGGGCGTACGTCTGGGTCTCGGTGGGGTAGCCGTAGACCCGGCCCGCCACCGAGGCGGAGCCGACCGCGGCGGCGCCGTAACCGCGTCTGATCTCCTCGGCGTGTCCGGCGGGAGCCGGCCGCAACACGCCGGCCCGGACGAGCTGGCCGTTCCACAGGCAGTACGGCTGGAGGATGTCCGCGCCCTGGCCCGCGGCCTGGCGGACCATGAACGTGGTCAGCAGGTCGGTGAACTCGACGGCCTTGGTCGCCACCCTGACCCGGTCGTGCGTGGCGTTCCACTCGTCGACCGGGCCCTGCAGGGCCTCTTTCAGCTCGCCGCTCGCGTAGTGGGAGAGCACGGTGAGGACGATCGGCTCGCCGGGCCGTCCGGTGCCCCGGTAGGGCGCGGCGCAGCCGGCGGTGAGCAGCGCCGAGGGCAGTGCGAGCGCGAGGTGACGGCGGTTCAGCCGGCCGGCCGGGCGTGTCGGTGTCATCGGACGGCCGCCTCCCGGCGCAGTACGCGGAACACCCGGGTCGTGGTGAAGCCGGTCTTCCGGTAGAGGTGGCCGGCCGGCGATTGCGCGCCGGTCCACAGGAACCACGCCGAGTGCGCGCGCCGCGCCCGCATCCGTTCCAGGACCAGGTGGAGGAGGACTTCGCCGAGTCCGGTGCCGCGCATCTCCTCCAGCACCCCGATGGGGCCGAACCGTTCGTCCACCGAGTCGAACGCGCCGTGCATCGCCCAGCCGACCATGCGGCCCGCCGGGTCACGGGCCACGACGATCCGGTCGAGGGGGGTGCCCGCGGTCAGACACGCCCGGATCGTGCACGCCCAGTCCGGGCCGAAGTGGCGCCCGGCGAGCGCCAGCAGGTCCACCAGGTCGTCGTCGGCCGGGGTGGCGAACCGGTAGCCCCGTCCGGTCAGGTGGTCCAGGCGGCGGGTGACCTCGTCCGGGCGGCGGTAGCCGACCAGGCCGCGGTCCATCGCCGCCGCCTCGTACAGCGTGTGGAAGCCCAGGGACTCCAGGAGCCCGGCCGCCTCCGGGTAGGCCTCGGCGTCCAGGCCGGGGAACACGTAGTTCGGGGTGTACGACGAGAAGTCCACGCGGGTACGGCCGTGGCCGTGCAGCCAGTCGAGGGCCTCGGTCAGCAGCCGGCGGCCGAGGCCGTGTCCGCGGGCGTCCGGGGCGACGAAGAAGAAAGGGATCCAGCCCTGTTCCGGCTCCAGGTCGGTGCCGGCCATGGGCGTCAGCCGCCGTACCGCGTAGGCGGCGCCGGCCACCCGGTCGCCGTCGACGGCGACCCGCAGACCTTCGGGATCGAAGTTGGGGTCGAGCAGCACCAGGGTGCGGAACCGGTCCGTGGTGATGGGGTCGGCCGGCACGCTGCGGCGCCACGCCTCCACCACCCGCGGGCCGTCACCCGCGCGGAAGCCGCGGATCCCGGCCGGGGCCGTCGTCGTGCGGTCGGTCATCGAGGGGATCCTTCCGGGCAGGGCGACAGGTCCGCGGGGTAGAGCAGCACGTCGTCGCCGGCCCACCGGCCGGGCGGGCGGGGCGGATCGCACAGCGGCAGCGGGTCCTCGCCCGCGTCCACGGCGCGCCGCAACCGGTCGGATCCCCACAGCAGGTCGATGAAGTGGCGGTGTCCGGTGCCCTCGGCGCCGGCGTCGGCGGTGTGCCAGGCGAAGTCGTCGGGGTACAGCCGGCGCAGCACGGCGAGCATCGCGACGGCGGTGCGGACGGGGGCGAACGCCTCGCGGTCGGTGACGTGCAGCTGGACTCCCCGCAGCGGCCTTCCGGCGTGCTTGTGGAAGGCCGGCACGTAGCGAAGGTCGCGGAAGTGCACGCCGGGCAGGGCGAGTTCGGCGAGCGCGGCCGTGAACCGCCCGTCGAGGTAGGGGGCGCCGACGATCTCGAAGGGCTGGGTGGTGCCGCGGCCCTCGGAGAGGTTGGTTGCCTCGAACAGGCAGGTGCCGGGGTAGACGCGGGCGGTGGCGGGGGTCGGGATGTTCGGCGAGGGCGCGATCCACGGCAGTCCGGTGGCCTCGGCGTCCATGGCGCGCCGCCAGCCGGTGGCCTCGATCACCGTCAACTCCACTGCCTGCCCCGCTGCTTGGGGTACAGCCGAGGTGTTGAGGTGCCGGGCGAGTTCGCCGGCCGTGACGCCGTGCCGGACCGGGACCGGCGCGCGGCCGACGAAGCTGGCCCACGCCGGTTCCAGGACCGGGCCCTCGCTGACGAGTCCGCCGAGCGGATTCGGGCGGTCGGCGACCACGAACCGGATGCCGGTGCGGGCTGCCGAGACCATCAGGTCGAACATGGTCCACGCGTAGGTGTAGAACCGGGCCCCGATGTCCTGGAGGTCGTGCACCAGGGTGTCGATCCCGCTGTCGATCAGCAGCTTGTCGAGGCGGTCGCCTTCGCACCGGTAGGTGTCGTACACCGGCAGGCCGGTGTCGGGGTCCGTCCCGGCGGCCTCGGACTCGCCGGCCTGGCCGGTGCCGTGCAGCCCGTGTTCGGGGCCGAACAGGGCGGCCAGCGGCGCGCCGGCCGCGAGCAGCGCGGGCGCCACCGGGCGCAGATCGGGCAGCACGCCGGCGTGGTTGGTCACCAGTGCGAACCGGCCGGGGCCGGCGAGCCCGGGCGAGTCGTGCAGTCGCGCGATCCCGGTCGTCACCGCGACACCGTCGTCCGTGCTCATCTCCTGCCCCGTCCGCCGGTGACACCTCTCCCAAGCAATGGCGGGAATTTACCCCTATGTACGTGTTGAGCGGCGATGAATCGCCGACGACTCCGTCACCCCGTCCGTCACGACACGCCGGCGGGGGTCCCTCGGTCGTGGGACGTTTCCGTGTCGCCGGAGTGTCCGGCCGCGGTGACGGTATGGGATGGCGACGGGCCTCGGCCCTCCCGGCGTTGACGTCGTCACCGTCTCATCGCCGCCGTCTCTCTGCGTTCTCACCGCTCACGAAGGACATCACGATGCGCTTCACCCGTACGCTCACCGCCGCTCTCGGTGGGCTCGCCCTCGCCGTCATCAGCACGGGTCCGGCGGCCGCCGCCGACGGGTCGTTCGTCTGGGTGGGGCCCAAGAGCAAGGCGTACGTCATCCAGAACCCACCGGAGCGCAGGTGCCTGGACATGGCGCAGGAGGCGCGCGGTCCGCAGAACTCCACGAAGAAGGCGCTCGTCGTCTACAGCAAGAAGAAGTGCAAGGGCACCGCGGTCAAGATCGCTGCCGGTCACTCGGCGCCCGGCAGCGCCCACTTCGCGAGCGTGGTCTTCAACCCCCGCTAGGCCGCGCGCGGTCAGACTCCTGCGGGTGGTGCCGGTCACGACGATCCGACCGGCACCACCCGCACACGTGAGGTCCCCACACGCCTGTCGGGCGGGGGCGTTCCGATTCCCCCGGCGGCGGACACCGAGCCCGCACAGCACCACGCCCGTGACGATGGTCAGGGAGCGCCGCACGGCCGGTCCGCTCACCAGGTCACGGCCCCGGCCGACGCCCCAGGTGAACAAGGCGTACCAGCGGACGTCGACGAGGGCCCGCAGGGCGCCGGCGCGATGCCGCTCAGGAGGACGGGTCAGTCGGCCGTGACGAACCGGGTCACGGCGGGCGAACCCGACGTCGTGGTGATCACCCCCTGGGGCCGGCCACCAAAGCCGTCGCCGCACATCGCCGTGCGCACACTGCCGCGGGACCGCCTGGTGATCGTCCTGCCGGACGACCATCCGCCGGCCGCCGGGCCTCCCGAGGGCTCACCGCTGCGCCCTGCGCAGCTGCGCGACGAGTCCTGGGTGACCATCCTGCCCGGGCACGCCGCCCGCGAGCAGCTGGACCGCGCGGCGACGAGGCCGGCTTCAGCCCGGTCCGCGGCACCACGCACCGCCCCCTCGCCGAGCCGGTGCTCCACCGCGACCCGCACGCCGCGGCCCGGTCGGACACCGCCCCGGCCCCCTGGCGGACGTGTTCCGCACGCTGCTGATCGATGTGGCCGCCGACCTGCGGGGCACCTGGACCCACGTCACACCCTGACCCCCTTGATCGGTCACTGACCGGCCGGTTTAGCATATGAGCGCCACCTAGCTCGATCGAGAGTAGATCTGTGACTGTCAACGACGACTCGTTCACCAACTGGAAGAACCGCGAGGAGATCGCGGAGTCGATGATCCCGATCATCGGGAAGCTGCACCGGGAGCGGGACGTCACCGTCCTCCTCCACAGCCGCTCCTTGGTGAACAAGTCGGTGGTCAGCCTCCTCAAGACGCACCGGTTCGCCCGTCAGATAGCCGGCGCCGAGCTGTCGGTCACCGAGACGATGCCCTTCCTGCGGGCGCTCACCACGCTCGACCTCGGCCCCTCGCAGATCGACATCGGCATGCTCGCCGCCACGTACAAGGCCGACGACCGCGGTCTGGACGTCCAGGCGTTCACCGCGGAGGCGGTCGCCGGGGCCACCGGCGCCAACAAGATCGAGCAGCGCGAGCCGCGGGACGTCGTCCTGTACGGCTTCGGCCGCATCGGCCGCCTGGTCGCCCGGCTGCTGATCGAGAAGGCGGGCTCCGGCAACGGACTGCGCCTGCGGGCCATCGTGGTGCGCGGTGGCGGCGCCGGGGCCGGCGGGGACCTCGTCAAGCGCGCCTCGCTGCTGCGCCGGGACTCGATCCACGGCCAGTTCCAGGGCACGATCACCGTCGACGAGGAGAACAGCACGATCCTCGCCAACGGCAACGAGGTCAAGGTGATCTACGCCGACGACCCGTCCCAGGTCGACTACACGGAGTACGGCATCCGGGACGCCATCCTCATCGACAACACGGGCAAGTGGCGGGACCGCGAGGGCCTGTCCGAGCACCTGCGTCCGGGCATCGAGAAGGTCGTGCTGACCGCGCCGGGCAAGGGCGACGTCCCGAACATCGTGCACGGCGTCAACCACGACACGATCAAGCCGGACGAGCGGATCCTGTCGTGCGCGTCCTGCACCACCAACGCGATCGTGCCGCCGCTGAAGGCGATGGCCGACGAGTACGGGGTGCTGCGCGGGCACGTCGAGACCGTCCACTCGTTCACCAACGACCAGAACCTGCTGGACAATTACCACAAGTCGGAGCGTCGCGGCCGGTCCGCGCCGCTCAACATGGTCATCACCGAGACGGGTGCCGCGTCCGCCGTCGCGAAGGCGCTGCCCGACCTCGAGGCACGGATCACCGGCAGCTCGATCCGGGTCCCGGTGCCGGACGTGTCGATCGCGATCCTCAACCTCCAGCTGGCCCGCGAGGCGTCCCGCGAGGAGGTCCTGGACTACCTCCGCGAGGTGTCGCTGACCTCGCCGCTGAAGCGCCAGATCGACTTCATCACCGCCCCGGACGCGGTCTCCAGCGACTTCATCGGCTCGCGCCACGCGTCGATCGTCGACGCCGGCGCCCTGAAGGTGGAGGGCGACAACGCGATCCTCTACCTCTGGTACGACAACGAGTTCGGTTACTCCTGCCAGGTGGTCCGGGTCGTCCAGCACGTCTCCGGCGTCGAGTACCCGACCTTCCCGGCGACGGCGGTCTGACACTCCGCCTCCCACGGCCCGGCCCCCTGTGCGGACAGGAGGCCGGGCCGTCCGCGCTCTTGACGCGCCCCCACCCGGTGGCGATTCTCTATCGGTCCAAACGGAGCCACGGACGACGTTCGGCATGCCGGACAGGGGTGCCCGCGTGTCCACCGCCACCGCGATCATCGACCTCGACATCGCCGGCCCGGTCATCAGCCGCCACCCACCACTTCGGCACCCACGAGTTCATGGCCCTGTGCGAACTCCTCGGCGCCGAGCCCCGCATCAGCGGCAACGCCGGCTCCGGCACCGTCCGTGAGATGAGCGAGTGGGTCGAGTACCTCACCCGGGACGGCGACAGCCCGACGGTGCGCCCCAGTTCGCTGCGTGGAGCGTCGACTTCGTCAAGGCCGACGACATGCTCTTCCCGTACCACGAGCGGGAGATCGCCGCCTGTGCCCGGGCGCGGTCCGCGCCGTCCGCCAGGCGATCACACCTCCGGCCTCAGACGAGGTGTGCGAAGACGACCAGATTCTCCGTGTAGTCCTTCGCGTCGTGGTCGTAGTCGCCGGCGCAGGTGATCAGGCGCACCTCGGGGCGGCTGGTGTCCGCGTAGACGCGCTCGCTGGGGAAGTCGTCCTTGGCGAAGGTGTCGGCGCTGTCGACGACGAAGTCCGCCTTCGTCCCGTCGGCCCGCAACACCGAGAAGCCGTCGCCGGGTTCCAGTTCGTCCAGCCGGACGAAGACGGCCGCCGAGATCGTGGTGTCGACGTGCCCGGCGATGATCGCGGTGCCCGCCTCACCGGGCGCCGGACCCTCGGCGTACCAGCCGACGAGGTTGGTGTCGGCGGCGGGCGGCGGCTCCAGCTGGCCCGAGGGAGCGAGGGTGAGGGTGGTGAAGGGGGCGTCCACGGCGATCTTCGGGATGAGCAGGCGGGTCGGCGCGGAGCGGGACAGCGCCTCACCGGTCTGGCGGGCCTGGCGCGAGGGGGCGGCGTCCGCGCTCTCGGCCGGCGTCCTGCCCGCCGCGTCGGAGGCCCTGCCGTGTCCGCCGAGCAGCGCCACGGTCAGGAGCAGGGCGGCCGCTACCCACACGGGCAGCCGTCCGGTACGCCGGGTGCCGTCCGCCTCCGCGAAATCAGGTCCGTCGGGGTCGGGGTCGTCGGGGTTCGGGCAGGAGGAGCCAGCTGCCATCGGAGGTCACCTTTCTGGGCAAGGCAGCGGGAGGGGCGGACGGGGCCGCGGCCGCGTCCATGACGGTCGGCGGCCCCGGCTCCCGTATGCGCGAACCCGTCAGGACGCCGACCCGCCGGCCTTGCGGCGCCGCAGTGCGTAGGCGCCGGCGGCCCCCACACCGAGGACGGCCAGCCCGCCGGTCGTCACGCCGGGCGTGGCGAGGGCGCCGCCACCGGTGTGCATACCGCCGTGCGGCTTCTCGCTGTCCTCGTCGTCGCCCCACGAGCCGCCTCCGTCACGGCCCCCGCTCCCCTTGTCCGCCTTGCCCCCCTGGTCGTCCTTGCCGCCCTGGTCGTCCTTGCCCCCCTGATCGTCACCCTTGCCCTTGTAGGTCTCGGGGTCGAACTTGCTGTTGTTGCCGCTGTCCGAGTTCCAGTCGTCACTGAGTTTCGCCACGGCGAGTACAGCGTGGCTGCTGTCGTCCTTGAGCTCCTTGCTGTAGGAAAGGTCGTCACGGCCTCCGTCGTCCCGGTCCCCCGCGACCGCGGCCTGAGCGCCGGGTGCGGCGAAGGCGAGGGCTGCGGTGGCGGCCGTCGTCGCAAGGATCATGCGGGCAGAACGCATTTCGATGTCCTTCCGCCGTTGCCGGGCAGCGGATACTCCATCGGCTTATACGACCCGGCCTCGACATGAACCACCGTCAGCCAGCGCCAGGCCCCGCACCATCCAGGCCGCCCATCCGTGGTGACGACACGCCCAACACCGCCCGGCTGGGTCAATCCCGTGCGGCGGCACGGGGCCATTCGGGGGTGTTCTGACCCGTCGTCGGCGTGTCGTCGCGGGACGGACCCGCCGCGGTGTCAGTAGCCCACGTGGAACGTGGCGTCGGCCAGCTCCGCGCTCGTGGAGACCGGGTCGATGCGCAGCACGTGGTCGGAGTGCCGGAGGTAGCGCGTCGGGTAGTTGTACGACCGGAACGAGTCCCAGGAGGAGTCGGCGAGACCAGCCGTCCGGTAGAACGTGACGTCCTGGGCGAACGCCGTGGCGCTGTCGTTCTCGTCCAGCCGCGGCTGGTAGCTGTAGTGGCGCAGGCAGCGGGCCGGGTAGTCGACCGACCGGAAGGACACGCCGCCGCTGTCGGCGAGTCCCGGGACCAGCTTCCACAGGCCGTCGGTGTACGGGTCGAAGGCGTACTCGTCGATCCGCCCGACGAAGTTGCTGTGCCGGACGTACCGGGCCGGGTAGTTGTAGGACTTCAGCCGGTTCCAGGCGGGGGTGGACCACTTGGCGACGAGGTTGCCGTACTCGGTGGCGGTGATCGGCTGGATTCCGCAGTGCTTGGAGTTGAGCGGCTGGGTGTAGGCCCTCTGGTCGAGGGCCGTCCAGGTGCCGGCGGACAGGGCGCTGGTCCGCCAGGCGTAGAAGACGCCGTTCGGGGACCAGGTGTCGCCCCACAGGTTCCAGGTCGGGCCGGAGGCAAGGGACTTGACCAGGGCCGGGGCCTCGGTGCCGTTGTACGAGACGGCCGTGCTGAACTCGGTGAAGCTGCCCGGGTCCAGGGAGCCGGAGCGGGCGCCGACCAGGGTCGAGTTCCTCTTGAAGTACAGGTAGTTGACGCCGTTCACGCCGACCGCCAGGTCACCGGTGTAGTTGATCATGATGACGTTGTGGCCGCTGCCGTCGACCGCGGAGCAGATGACGCCGTACCGGCCGCGGCCCGGGTCCCAGAACGCCTCGGGCGCCCAGCCGTGGGTGTCCATGTCGTGCAGCTTCATCCGCCGGTAGCCGGTGAAGCTGCGCAGGTCGGTGGAGCCCCAGACGTGGATGTACTGGCTGACGTAGCTCCAGTCGGTGCCGTTCAGGTCGGTGGCGAGCACCACGAACGTACCGTCCTGCTTGCGCAGGATGAACGGGTCGCGCAGGCCGAGGGAGCCCGCGGTGGGGGTCGCGACGGGGTTGTTCTGGTCGAGCGGGGTCCACTGCAGGCCGTCGGTGCTGACCGCGAGGTGCAGGCCGTAGTCGGCGGCCAGCATGTCCGGGGACTCGGTGAAGCAGCACATCACATAGGCCGAGTCGGTGGCGGCCCGGGCGGCTCCGGCGCCGAGGGCCAGGGCGCCGGTGGAGGCCAGCGGGACGGTCGCCGCCGCACCGAGGAAGTGGGGTCGCGACAGGGGGGTGCCGTTCATGTGCGCTCCAGACGAGAAGGCGGGGTGCCTGATATTTCGAACGCAGTTCGGAGAGCCGGTCAGAAACTAGAGGGGTGCGTGGGAACGGTCATTCCTTGCGTGACGAGGGAGTTACGCGGATGCCCCTCCACCCCGACGGTTCCGGCGGCCTTTCCGGCGCCCATGCCTGCGTCAGGGGCGCACTTCCCCCGTCCGGACCGGCCGGGTCGTACGGCGGCACGGCCGCGGCTGGCCTCGGCCGGACAGTCCGCCCGACAAGGACCAGGACCGCGCATGCCCTGCCGACTCCCCCGCCCTGCGCTCCCTCTCCTGCTCGCCGCCCTGACCGGCGTGACCGCCGTCGCGGCGCCCGCCCGCGCCGGAGGCGGCAGCGAGGTGACGGAGTATCCGATCACCACCACCGCCGACAGCCTCCCCGCCGGGATCACCGCCAGTCCGGACGGGGCGCTGTGGTTCACCCAGTCCGGGGCCGCCCGGATCGGGCGCATCGCGGCGGACGGCACCGTCACCGACCGCCGCGCCCCGACCCCCGGCAGCGCACCCTTCGCCATCACCGCGGGGCCGGACCACGCCCTCTGGTTCACCGAGCAGGCAGCCGGCCGCATCGGACGGATCACCACCTCCGGCGCCGTCGCCGAGTTCGCCCTGCCCCGGGCGGCCGGCGCACCCGCCGGGATCACCGCCGGGCCCGACGGCGCCCTGTGGTTCACCGAACTCGCCGGCGGGCGGGTCGGGCGGATCGACACCAGCGGCCGGATCACCGAGTTCCCGTTGCCGAGCCGCGCCGACTTCCCCGAGGACATCGTCGCCGGTCCGGGCGGGATGTGGTTCACCGCGTCCGGGCCGGCCTCCGTCGACCGGATCGACGGCAGCGGCAGGGTCACCAGGTTCCCGCTGCCCGGAACGGACGGCGACCCCGGCGGGATCGCCGCGGGGCCGGACGGCCGGGTGTGGTTCACCGACCGGTCCGGCCGCGTCGGCCGGGTGTCGGCGGACGGCGGACGGCGGACGGCGGACGGCGGACGGCGGGATCAGCGTCGTACCGGTGCCGTCCGGGCCCGACAGGTCGCCCTTCCGGCTCACCACCGGCCCAGGCGGCACGGTGTGGTTCACCGAACTGCTGGGCAACGCGATCGGCCGGATCGAGACGGCCTGAGAGTCCCGTGGAAATGCACGTGCTTTCACGCCACGGAGGTGGGATTCTCCTCTATGGTCCGATGAGTACCACAGGGGGAGGTATCACCGCAGTGATCCGTATGCGCACTTCTTTCGGTGTCCTGGCCGCCGCCGGCGTCGTCACCGCTGCCCAACTCGGCCTGGCCACCGGCGCGTCCGCGCAGGCCGGGACGGCGCGCAGCACCGGCTGCCCGGTCGACATCGTCTATCCGAGCCGCTTCTACGTGAACTCGGGCGGCTGGGTGACCAACGGCGGCCTGTACTTCGCCGTCAAGAACACCAGCGCGAGCAAGAGCTTCAAGAAGGTCACGTTCACCGTGACGGACGTGAAGAACATCCGCTTCGGCGGCGCCACGGCCAAGGGCGGCAAGGTCAGCCACAAGACGTCGAAGACGGTGTCGGTGTACACGACGACGCTGAAGAAGAAGACCAGCCTCGGCGTGAAGGTGCAGACGCACCTGCTGAACACCCGTACCTACAAGGTGAAGTTCGCCCTGCACGGCACGGGGTGGAACTGCGCCGTGAACCAGGGCACCTGGGGGGCCTGAGCCCGGACGGCCCCTACCCTGGTGGCCGTGATCGACAACGGTGAAGGCCCTGGCGCGGCGGCCGCCCGGCTCACCGGGCGGCCGGTCTCGGCCGTGCGGCCACGGTCGGGCGGCCCGACGGAGGTGACGCTCGCCGACGGGCGGGCGGTGATGGTCAAGCGCGGCGGCCGGCCCCGCGCGGTGCCGGCCGAGGCGGCCGGGCTGCGCTGGCTGGCCGCCGCCGGGGCGGTCGCGGTACCCGAGGTGGTGGGGCAGGACGAGCGGTGGCTGGTGACCGAGTCGATCCCCACCGGACGTCCGGGCGCCGAGGCGGCGACACGTTTCGGGCGTGACCTCGCCGCTCTGCACGCCGCCGGGGCCCCAGCCTTCGGGGCGGGACCGCCGGACGGCCCGCGCGACGCGTGGATCGGCCTCGCCCCGATGCGCAACGAGCCGGGCACCGACTGGGCGCGCTGGTACGCCGAGTACCGGGTGCTGCCGTATCTGCGCGCGGCGATCGACCGTGGGACGCTGCGGTCCGGCGAGGCCGCGGTGGTCGAGCGGGTCTGCGAGCGGCTGCCGGACGTGGCGGGTCCGGCCGAGCCCCCCGCCCGGCTGCACGGAGACCTGTGGAGCGGCAACGTCCTGTGGGGAGCCGACGGGGCGGTACGGCTGATCGACCCGGCCGCGCACGGCGGGCACCGCGAGACCGACCTCGCGATGCTCCGCCTCTTCGGCTGCCCGCGCCTTGACCTGGTCCTGGAGGGGTACCAGGAAGTGGCCCCCCTGGCTGCCGGCTGGGCGGAGCGCGTCGGTGTGCACCAGCTGTTTCCCCTGCTGGTGCACACCGTGCTCTTCGGACGGGGTTACGCCGAACAGACTCTGGAGACATCCCGGACCATCGCGGGCATCTGACGCCGTCACATGCCGGACGGGCATGTGAAATCGGCCACGGGTTGGAACGATTCGCCGTTGATTTCCGGCTGGTTCCTTAACGAGCCCTTAATTAGGACTGAGATTACGCAGAGTAAGGAAACCAACCACGCGTTCGAATCGTATAAGTGCATGGAAGAACGAAACAGGGAGAGACCATGCAACCGTTCGCGCTCAACTACGCACAGCCCGCAGTGCAGTTGGACGTCACCACTCCGTACGCGTATGACTCCGGACTGCAGTTGAACGTTCTCCTCGATGGCCGGATCGCGGCCACCGATCACGCAATGCTCAGAGCCTTGGGAACCACGACCTCAACCGCGGGCTCCAAGACGCACTTCGACGACTGAGCGCGGACCCTGACGATGACCGTGCTCATCCTGACCAGTGACGAGGACGTGACGGCGGACATGGTGGTCCTCCGGCTGCACGAGACCGGAGTGCCCGTCGTCCGCCTCGATCCTGCCGATCTAACCAGCGGTGTGGCCCTGTCGGGCGAGTATGTGCAGGGCGCCAGTCGCGGACATCTGTCCGTGAACGGGCGTCTGGTGAGCATGCACGGCCTCCGCTCCATCTGGGTGCGCAGGCCGGGAGTGGCGGCCGCCCGGGCGGTCCAGCCGTCCGCCTGGCTGACCGAGGAGTCCGAACAGGCGCTGTACGGCATGCTGCGTGGGACCGACGCGCGCTGGATGAACCATCCGGACGCGGCCCGCCGGGCCCGCCACAAGCCGTGGCAGCTGCGGCTGGCGCAGCGCAGCGGGCTCGCCGTGCCCGCGACCCTGATCACCACGTTCCCGCAGGCGGCTCGGGAGTTCGCGGAGCGGTTCCCGGACCTGGTGGTGAAACCGGTGTCGGGCGCGCACCCGCAGGAGCCGCCGCGGGCGGTGCCGACCAGCCGGGTGGCGCCGGACGCCGACTTCTCGGCGGTGGCGTTCGGGCCGACGCTGCTGCAGCGGCGGGTGGCCAAGCGGGCCGACATCCGGCTGACGGTGGTCGGCGAACGGCTGCTGGCCGCCCGCAAGCCGGTGAGCCCCGACGCGCGGCCCGACGACGTGGACGTACGCTTCGCCCCGTCCGTCTCTGCCTGGCTGGCGGCGGAGGTGCCCCCGCGAGTCGCCGAGGCCGTCCATACGTATATGAAGGACGCTGAGCTGGCCTACGGTGCCTTCGACTTCGCGGAGGACGCCGACGGCATCTGGTGGTTCCTGGAGTGCAACCAGTCGGGCCAGTTCGGTTTCGTCGAGATGGACACCGGTCAGCCGATCGCCGCGACCATCGCCGGCTGGCTGGCGCACGGCACGGAGCAGTACCGGCCGTTCGTCGACGGCGGGCGGAGCAGGACGCCCTGACGGGCGGGTGAGAGGCGGGACCGGGCACGGAGAAAGGAACGGAAGATGCGCATCGGACTGCTGGGGACGGGTCCTTGGGCACGGGCGGCGTACGCCCCCGCGCTGGCGGGGCACGGATCACTGGACTTCACCGGGGTGTGGGGCCGCCGCCCGGAGGCCGCGGCGGAACTGGCCGGGGAGTACGGGGTCCGGGCGTACGACGACGTGGACGCGCTGTTCGCCGACGTCGACGCGGTGGCGGTGGCGCTGCCACCGGCCGTCCAGGCGGAACTGGCCGTGCGGGCCGCGGCGGCGGGCCGGCACCTGCTGCTGGACAAGCCCCTCGCGCTCGGCGTCGCCGAGGGGCGGGCGGTGGTGGAGGCCGCCGAGCGGGCCCAGGTCGCCACGGTGGTGTTCTTCACCACCCGCTTCCAGACCGAGCCGGAGGCGTGGATCGGCGAGCAGGCGGGCACGGGGGGCTGGTTCACGGCACGGGCGCAGTGGCTCGGGTCGGTGTTCACCGACGACAGCCCGTTCGCGGCATCACCGTGGCGGCGGGAGAAGGGCGCGCTGTGGGACGTGGGCCCGCACGCCCTGTCCGTGCTGCTGCCGGTGCTGGGCGACGTACGGCGGGTCGCGGCCGCCGTGCACGGCCCGGCGGACACCGTGCATCTCGTCCTCGACCACGCCACGGGGGCCTCCAGCACGGTGACCCTGAGCCTGACGGCTCCCTCCGCGGCGGCCGGGGCCGACGTCGAGCTGCGGGGCGCGGCGGGAGTGACGCTGCTGCCGAGGAGTGCGCAGGGAGCGGTCCCGGCCCTGTCCCGGGCCGCCGACGCCCTGGTCGCCGCCGCGCGCACGGGTCACCCGCATCCGTGCGACGCGGCATTCGCCCTGCGGGTCACCGAAGTCCTCACGGAGGCGGAGACCCTGCTGGGCAAGGACGTCGCCTAGCGGTCCGCCAGGGGGGCAGCCCTCACCGGGCGGCGGTCTCGGCCGTCGCCCAGAAGTTCACCCGTTCCCGGACGACCGGGTAGCCGGCCTTCGCGAAGTGCGCGGCCATCGGGAAGTTGCCCTGGTCGGTGGCGGCGCCGATGGTCCGGGCGCCCTGTTCGACGAGGAAGCGGGTGCACTCGACGAGCAGGTCGTAGGCGTAGCCGTGGCCGCGCTGCCCGGGCAGGACGCCGATGTACCCGATGACCGGCCCGGACGGGTTGCGGGCCGGGATGTGGATGCCGACCGGCTCGCCCTCGGGGGTGCGGGCGATCTGCCACCACTGACGGGGCGAGGGGAACCAGTGGAAGATCTCCAGGTCCTCCTGCGCCGCCAGTTCCACCCCGCCCTTCGCGACGGCCCTGCGGGCGTGGGCGTCGAGGGTCGCGGAGCTGATGTCCCGCAGGAGGCCGAGGAAGACCGAGTCGTCGGGTTCGGGGGTGAAAGCGAGCCGGCCGGGCCGGTCGGGCAGGCCGCACTCGGGGGTCCAGCGGTAGTTGTAGCGCTCCACCAGCAGTTCGTAGCCCGCCTGGCGGGCGGCGCTGAAGCGGGTCTCGGCGGCCGAGCACAGAGCGGGCACCTCACGCCAGCCGGCGGGCAGGTCGAGTTCCAGTTCGTCGGCCCGCCAGGGCGCGCCGCGCAGCAGCTCCGCGCCGGCCTCCTCCTCGCCCTCGGCCACGTCGAACCAGTTGACCAGCAGCGGCTCGGTGTCCTGTGGGCCGCCCCACCAGGCGGCGCGGGCGACCACCCGGCCGTCGCGCAGGGCGACTCGCTTCCAGTCGGTGCGGTGGCGGGTCCGCCGGTGCGTCTCGCGCAGGCGCAGCGGGTCGGGCAGGGTGTCGAAGAGGTGGGCGGTGCTGTCGTCGAGCGTACGGATGACCGGATCGGTCACGGATTCCTCCGGGAGAGACGTGCTGCGAGGAGCGCTCCCGGGTCAGCTCTGACCTGTCACGCCCGGATGTCGGGGAGGGAGCGCGGGATGGATGAGATGGACATGGCACTCGCCTCCTTCCGTCTGGTCCAGGGCGTGCGGCACACACACTAGGGCGCCGGTCAGGGCACGTCCACGGATTTTCCGCCGCGGCACTCGAAGATCCATGCGCGTGCCCGGTGCCCGGGCACGGGCGTAACTTGGGGATGTGACTTCGGTGCGCGGCTGGTGGTCGCGCGACTACAGCGACGGGCGTGGCTGGTTGCAGGGTGCACCTCCGCCGCGCTGGGTGCGGGTGCTGCCCGTTCTCCTGCTCGCGGTCGTGACCGCGGCGACGCTGGCCAGCCCGGACGGACACGACTTCGGCTTCCTGCTCGGCGCCATCCCGCCGCTGGCCGTGCTGTCCTACGGCCCGCTGGCGACCGCCGTGCTCAGCTGCCTGGTCGTACTCCTGCTGAACGTGCCCGCCACCCATCTGAACCATCCCGGCGACACCGACCTGCTCACGGTCACCTTCGTCGCGCTACTGAGCGTGTTCGTGTCCTACGTCCGCAGTCACCGGGACGCCCAGCTGGTCACCGAGCGGGCGGTGGGCGAGGCGGTGCAGCGGGCCGTGCTGCCCCCGCTGCCGGAACGGGTCGGCGCGGTGGGATGCGCCGGACTGTACCGGGCCGCACAGCACGGCACACTGGTCGGCGGAGACTTCTTCGACGTGCGGGACGGGCCCTTCGGGGTACGGGCGGTGATGGGGGACGTACGCGGGCACGGGCTGGCCGCCGTCTCCACGGTGGTGTCGCTGCTCGGCGCGTTCCGGGAGGCGGTCCTCGACCAGCCGGACCTGGAGTCGGTCGCGGCGCGGATGGACCGCCGGCTGACGGTGGACTCGGCCGACGTACCGAACGCGGAGCTGTTCGCGACGGCCCTGCTGCTGGAGTTCTCCGCAGATCTGCGGTCGGTACGGGTGGTGGCCTGCGGCCATCCCGCGCCGGTACTGCTGCGCGACGGCCTGGCCCACGAGCTGGCCGTCGCGCCCGGCGCGCCGGTGGGGCTCGCCCTTGCGGGGGTGAAGCCGCCGAAGGAGATCACGGTCGAGCTGGGCCCCGGCGACCGGCTGTTCATCGCCTCGGACGGGGTCTGGGAGGCGCGCGACCGCGCCGGACGCTTCTACCCGCTGCCGGAGCGGCTGGCCGGGTTCGCCGGCGCGGAGCCGGCCGAGCTCACCGAGCAGGTCTGGGCCGACCTGGCCCGGCGGTACGAGGTGCGGGACGACGCGACCATGCTCGTCCTCGCGCCCGACATCGCCTGAGGGACTGGCCCGGGGCCCGGCTCACCCCACGTCCCACAGGAAGCGGTGGGTGTGGATGCCGAAGTACGGGAACGAGCGGACCTCGCGCACCCCCTCGACGGGCCTGACCACGTCGTTGACGAAGTCGAGCAGGTCCTTCGGGCCAGGGGTGACCACCTCGGCGAACAGATCGAAGCCGCCCGAGGTGAACACCGAGTACACCACTTCCGGGTGTGCGGCGAGGGCGTCGGCGACGGCTCGGGGGTCGCCGTCCACGCCGATGCCGAGCAGCGCCATCGCCTGGCCGCCCATGGCCATCGGGTCGGTGACGCCGACGACCTGGACGGCCCGGGCGTCCAGCAGGCGCTGCAAACGCTGCCGGGCCGCGGAGGGGGAGAGCCCGACCCTGGGTCCGAGGTCGGCGTAGGCGATCCGGCCGTCCGCCTGCAGCTCGCGCAGGATGGCCCGGTCGATGTCGTCCATGTGCACCTGGGCTCCTCTCCTCAGCCGACGAGTTCGAGCAGGGCGGCGCCGAACACCGCGGTGTGGGTGTCGACGTCCTGCTCGGTCGTGTCGGGGCACATCAGGGCCATGTTGTGGAACGGGGTGAGGAGGATGCCCCGGTTCGCCAGGTAGAGGTGCAGGAAGTCCTCCAGCTCGGGGTCTGCGGCGGCCGCGGACTCGGTCCCGGTGCGCGGGGCCGGGGCGGCGAAGCGGTACTCGGTGCGGGCCCCGAGCCGGCTGACCGACCAGGGCAGGCCGTGCGCCTCGACGGCCTGCCGGACGCCGGTCTCGAAGCGTGCGGAGAGCCGTCCCATGCGGTCGAACGCCTCGTCGGTGAGGACGTGCTCCAGGGTGGCCCGGGTCGCGGCGACCGAGAGCGCGTTCCCGGCGAGGGTGCCACCGACCCCGCCCATGTCCACCAGGTCCAGGTCGGCGCGGGCCAGCAGGCGCTCGGCGAGGTCGGCGGAGAGGCCGTAGGCGCCGGCCGGGATGCCGCCGCCGATGGCCTTGCCGATGGTCAGCAGGTCCGGCTCCAGGTCCCAGGCGGCCGTGCAGCCACCGGGTCCAGCGGAGAAGGTGTGCGTCTCGTCGTTGATGAGCAGCGTGCCGTACTGCCTGGTCAGGGCGCGCACGCCGGAAAGGTAGCCGGGTTCGGGCAGCACGATGCCGATGTTGGTGAGCGCGGGCTCCATGAGGACGGCGGCCACGTCGCCGTGGGCGAGTTCGCGCTCCAGCTGCGCCAGGTCGTTGAACTCGGCGACCCGGCTGGTCAGGGTGACGTCACAGGGCGCGCCGACGTTGCCGGGGCGGGGCACGCCCGCGCCGTCGGGGCCCACGACGATGAGGGACTCGTCGACGCTGCCGTGGTAGCTGTAGCTGTTCACCAGGATCTTCGGGCGGCCGGTGACGGCCCGCGCGAGCCGGATCGCCCATCGGTTGGCGTCGGTCGCGGTGAGCGAGAAGCTCCAGCGGGCGAGCCCGAAGCGGCGGGTCAGCTCCGCGCCCACCCACTCCGCGTCCTCCGTCGGCAGCATCGCGGTGGCCCCGCCCAGCTCGGCGAACCTGCGGTGCACCGCCTCCGTCACGACGGCCGGCGAGTGGCCGGCCATCGCACCGGTGTCGCCGAGGCAGAAGTCGATGTACGCGTGCCCGTCGAGGTCGGTGACCCGGGCGCCCCGGGCGGTCGCCAGGTAGCGCGGGAAGGCGCCGGCGGTCTTGTTCATCCAGGTCATCGGGACCCGGCCGAAGAGATGGCCGGCGTCGACATATGCCGCGCGGGAGCGGGGGTTTCGCCGCTCGGCCTCGGCGCTCTCCCGGGCCAGCAGAGCATGCAGTCGGGTGCGATCCATGGAATACCCCAGCTCGGACTCGGCGACGACGGAACGGCGGGAGCCTACGACCGAAACCCGTACATCATCAAGATCTGACAATCGAATCGATCGTCATGACGACGGATTCGAGCGCCAGACGATCAAGGAAATGTTCCGCGCGCCGACCGATAAACGCACGGGCGCTCCATGTTCGAACATTCGCCCCAAAACGCCAGGGTTCGCCACCCCTTCCGCCACATAGAAACATCTACCAGCATGCATATGCCGGGTTGGTGGGCGGACCGCACCGGGTGCCCGGTGCCGGTCATTCCCTGCCCCCGAAACAGGTGTGCGGTGATCCCCCGGAGCGGTGCGTGACGAACGTGATGTGGATGCAAGGTGTGGAATGGCTCGCGGCGGCCGCGGCGGACCCCCGGGCGTGCAAGTGGGACTGGGACCACGGGGAGGGCGTCGCCCTGCTGGAAGCGGGCCGGTTCTGGGATGTGCTGAGCGTCCCGGACCGCCTCGGCCTGCTCACGCTCGACCTGCTGTGGCGGCCGTCGCTGCCGGTGCCCGGGCCCACCCTGGCGGACAGCGCGGCGGGCCGGATCGGCTTCCTGGTGCCGCCCGATCCGTCCGGCGGCTGGATCGGCTCGGGTCTGCGCTATGCGACCAAGGGCGCATGGGTCGCCGCACCGCCGCCGTACCGGGCCGCCCGGTATCTGGAATGGCTGGTGCCGCCGGACGGCAGCGGCTCGCTGCATGCGCCCGGCACACTGGAACTGGCGCTGCGCGAGGCCAACGGCACGCTGGCGGTGCTGTCCCCGATGTACGGCGAGTAGCCGAGGTCAGCGACGGGGCGACGGTACGAACACGGCGCCCCTCAGGCCCTCGGGCCCGGCCGGAACGGTACGGCCCTGGTCCCGCCACTCCCGCAGGAGCTGGGTGTAGATCGGCTCACGGGAGCGAGGGGCGCGCGGCTTCCGGGCCGGACGCCCGGGCGTGGGTGAGGATCCGTCCATACCGGCGCAACGCCCGGAACGCGCCGGTGGTACGCGCCGTCCGACGCGCTCACCGGGTCGGGTGAGCACACCCGCCCGATCGGACCCGCCCGCCGGTCCTACAAGCATTCCGGCGGGCGTTGCGGCGGGCCCGGCCGACAGGCGCCGTCCGGTGCGCGCTCGAATCCTTCGGAGGCAGCGTTGCGACGTCCGCCCCCACCGCGCGTTCCTTCTCACGTGCCGGGAGTCAGCCCATGTCGCACAAGTCCGCCACGCTGCGCGGCGCGGCCGTGACCGCCGTCGCGCCGGCGACGCTGTCGGGTGCCGTCCGTCCAGAAGGCGGCCGCGTCCGCACCGGCCGCACCCGCCACCCTCTCGCCCACTCCGTCACCGTCCGGCCATCCGGACGTCCGCGACCTGACCCCGGCCGTCGCCGCCCCACTCGACGCGGCCGCGGGGAAGGTCGTGCGCGAGGCGGACGTACCCGGCGTGACCGTCGGCGTCTGGACACCGCGCCGGCCGCACCCCAGGGCAGTTGCTCGCCCACTCCTTCAGGCACCCGCTGATGTTCCAGCCCGGGGAGAAGTTCTCCTGCTCCGGAAGCACGTCCTCGCTCCGGCGGGCCCGGGCGGCCGGCGTGATGACCTCCGCCCTGGACGACCTCGGCACCTGGGCCCGCGGTGGCCACCGGGACCTTCCCCGACGGCACGGACATGGCCGGCCCGGCGGTCCAGAAGCAGCGGCTGACGACCCGGCCGTCGGGGATCGCGGGCGCCGGGTACGGGCTCGGCATCTTCGACGTCCGGGGCTTGATCGGGCACAACGGCTCGCTGCCCGGCCACGAGAGCCTGACCGCCCGTCTGCCGTCGGCGCGCACGACCGCGGTGGTACTGCTGAACACCGCCATCAGCTACCGGGGCCGTCGAGCCCAGCACCCTGTCCGGCCGGGCGATCACCCGGATCATCTCGCCCGGCCACGCCTTCGACCTGCCGGCGCGGCCGCCGCCACCCGCTGACGGCACAGACCGGACGGATCCCCAACTCGCCTCCTGTGCACGGCATTTCCGACAGTTGACACAGAAGCGAAGACTCGTCGAGCAGATTCGAAGCGATGTGGCGATTCACCGTGCGGGGCCAGTCGATGACGGTGTGTACTGTGCTGCGAGCGCCACACGGGAGGGCCCTGGGCTCCCCGTGCCCACTGCTGCCCTACCCCCCTGGAAACCGATTCCATGATCGAATTGCCGGAACTGGTGGCCGGTGGTCTCGCCGCCGGAACGCTCTCCGCGCTCGCCCTCGGCGGCGGCCTGCTGCGGGCCAGGCGCCAGAGGGCGGCACTGCGGGCCGAGGTGACGGAGTTGCGCACCCGGCTGCGGGGCGCCGAGGGCACGTTCGTCTCCGAGGTCGAGCACCTGGCCACCCGCCGGATGCCCGCGGCGGCCGCGCAGCTCACGCATCCGCACCTCAAGGTGCCCGGTCCCACGGGGCAGCAGACGCCCGGGACCCCGACGGGAATCGCGCTGGAGTACGTACTCACCGCGCTGCGCGAGGAGTTGACCGCACAGCGCACCCGGATCGACGCGGCCGCGCAGGCCGGTCTGCGCGGCGCCACCCGGGAGATCCAGGCCGCCCTGTACCGCCTGCAGGACGCCCTGCGCGGACTCCAGCAGCGCTACGACGAACCGGAGTTGGCGCAGACGCTGTTCGCCCTGGATCACGAGAACGAGCAGTCCCTGCGGCGGGCGCAGGTGGCCGCGGTGGTCTGCGGGGCCTGGGTGGGGCTGGCCCGCGAGGAGTCCCACGTGGTGGACGCCGTGACCGGCGGCCAGGCCCGGCTCGCCGGCTACCACCGGGTCACGGTCCACAACCATCTGGAGCCGGGCACCGCCCTGGTGTCCCACGCGGTCGAGCCGGTCGCCGTCATCGTCGCCGAACTCCTCGACAACGCGTTGCGTCACTCGGCGCCGGACACCGACGTCGTGGTCAATCTGGAGCACGTCCACCACGGGGTGTGCGTGACCGTCGACGACGCGGGCCTCGGCATGACGCAGGACGAACGGGCCAAGGCCCAGCGGCTGGTGGCGGGCAGCGACCCGATCCTGCTGACCGACCTCGGCGATCCGCCGCGCATGGGTCTGGCCGCGGTCGGCCGGCTCACCCGCCAGTTCGACCTGGGCGTCGACGTCTCCTCCCCCTCGCCGTACGGCGGGGTGCGCGCGGTGCTGCGCATCGACACCCACCTGCTCGGCCGGATCGACCCGGATCTGCGGCCGCCGTCCGCCAGTGCGCCCCGCTCGACGCGCGAGCGCGCGGCGCTACGCCCGGAGCCGGGCCGCGAGCCGGCGCACGAACCGGCCGGACACGAGACGCCGGCGGCCGAGCCCCAGGCCCCCGCGGTGCCTGCCCCGGCGGTTCCCGCCCCCGCCGCTCCGGTGCCCGCCACGGCCGGCACCGGCACCGAGCACGAGCGCGCCCCCGGCCACCAGGAACCGGGTGACCCGGGCGGCCTCCCGCAGCGGCGGCGGCGTACCCGCCCCGAGGACTCCGACACCCCCGGCACACCCCGGCAGCAGCCGGCCGCGCGGCGGCCCGAGGAGGCGGCCGCCGCGCTCGCCGCACTGCAGTACGGCACCGCGGCGGCGCGGACCCCCAAGCGGGCCGACCCGCCCGATCCCCAACGGACCTACGACGAAGGAGGAGCGGCCAGATGAGCAGCCGCGATGCGGGCGAGACGGCATGGGTGCTGGATCCGGTCCTGCAGATACCGCATGTCCTGGCCGCCGTCCTGCTCACCCGGGACGGCCTCGCGACGGGGTACACCGACGCCCTGTCCCAGGCGACCGCCGAGCGGGTGGCCGCGATCACCAGTACCGTGCAGGGCGCCTGCCGGGCCGCGGCCGCCGAGTTCGCCGACCGGGACCGGGCGGAGGTCCGGCAGGTGGTCATCGAGTCGGACCACGGGTACGTGCTGATCGTGCCGACCGACCACGGCACCTGTGTGGCGGCCTACGGCGACCCGGAGGTACGGCTGGACCTGCTGGCGCACCGGGTGCACTCGCAGGTGGCACGGCTGGGCGAGAAGGCGATGGCGGCGGCGCCCAGAGGCTCCGACGGCGGCGCGCCGGCATGACCGGCCGCCGTGGCGGCCGTCCCCTGGTCCCCGCGTATCTGTCGACCGGCGGGGTGGCCCGGCCCAGCCGTCCGCATCTGGAACGGCTGACGGTGCTCACCCGCGACGGGGCACCCCCGCCCGCCGGTCTGCCCACGGCCGAACAGGCCCTGCTGGAGCTGCTGTCCGGTGGCGCGCTGACGCTGGTGGAGTCTGCGGCGCTGCTGCGGCTGCCGGTGTCCGCCGTCCGGGTGCTGGCCGCCGACCTGGTCGACCGGGACCTGGTCCAGGCCCGCGCGCCGATCCCGGCCGCCGAACGGTTCGATCCCGACCTGCTGAAGAGAGTGGCCGATGGCCTCCGCGCCCTCAAGCACCGGTGAACTGCCCCGCACGGGCGGCCCTCATCTCCCCGACACCGCCCGCGACCTGGTGAAGATCCTGGTCACCGGCCCGTTCGGGGTGGGCAAGACGACCCTGATCGACTCGGTGTCGGAAATCCGCCCGCTGCACACCGAGGAGCGCCTCACCGAGGCCTCCGTCCATGTCGACGAGCTCGACGGGGTGCGGGAGAAGGAGACGACGACCGTCGCGATCGACTTCGGGCGGATCAGCCTGGCCGGAGGCATCGTGCTCTATCTGTTCGGGACACCGGGACAGCAGCGGTTCCGGACGCTGTGGGACGACGTCTCCTACGGCGCGCTGGGCGCCCTGGTGCTGGTCGACAGCAGGCGGATCGACGCCTCCTTCGACGTGCTGGGTCTGGTGGAGGAGACGGGCCTGCCGTACGCGGTCGCCCTCAACGCGTTCCCCGACGCGCCGAGCCACTACACGGGCGAACAATTGCGCGCCGCCCTGGACCTGGAGCCGGGCACCCCGATGGTGCGGTGCGACGCGCGGGACCCGCACTCCTCGGTCGACGCGCTGCTCGCCCTCGTACAGCATCTGATCGACGACCGGCCGGCGGAGGCCCGATGACCGTGCAGCACTCCTTCACCGTCTCTGGACCGGTGCGCCTGTGGGAGGACGGCTTCGCCCGGAACCCGCACGGCTACTACGCGGCGCTGCGCGCCCAGGGCCCGGTCGGCTGGGCGGAACTCGCCCCGGGCACACCCGCGTACGTGATCACCGAACGGCGCGCCGCCCTCGACGTGCTGCGGGACGTGGAGGCCTTCTCGCACGACCCGCGGGACTGGGAGGCCACCGTCCCCGAGGACTCCCCGCTGCTCGGCATGATGCGCTGGCGGCCCAACGCGCTGTTCTCGGACGCCGACGCCCACATCCGCTACCGCGCCAGTCTCATCGACGTGTTCGACCTGATCGAGCCGCACGATCTGCGCGCGCTGGTGCACCGGGCGGTACGGCTGCTGGTGGACCGTTTCGGGCCGCGCGGCGAGGCGGATCTGGTCGCCGACTTCACCCGTCCGCTGATGGCGCTGGTGTTCAACAACCTGTTCGGGCTGCCGGACAGCCAGGGCGACCGGCTCAGCGAGGGCCTGCTGAAGATGATGGAGGGCGGCGCGCAGGCCGCCGAGGGCGAGGCCGAGTTCGCCGACTACGTGCTGCGGCTGGTCGCCGCCAAGGTCGCCGAGCGCGGCGAGGACCTGCCGAGCATGCTCCTGGACCATCCGGCCGGGCTGTCCCCGGAGGAGGTCACCTGGCAGGTCTTCCTCACCCTCGGCGCGGGGTACGAGCCGACCACGAACCTGGTGTCCAACGCGCTGTCCCGGATCCTCGGCAACTCCCTCTACTACTCGACGCTGACCAGCGGTGCCCGTCCGGTCATGGACGCGGTGATCGAAGTACTGCACCACGAGACCCCGCTGGCCAACTACGGCATCTACTACGCCCGCCGGCCCGTCGCCTTCCACGGGGCGTGGGTCAGGCCGGCGGTCCCGGTGGTCGTCTCCTTCGGTGCCGTGGGGTTGTTCGCCGAGCGGGAGGTCACCGACGGGCGGCGGGCCGGGGACGCCTCACACCTGTCGTGGGGTGCGGGCCCGCACGCCTGCCCGGTGCGCCACCACGCGCTGCTCATCGCGACCGAGGCGATCGAGCGGCTCACCCTGTGGCTGCCCGACCTCGACCCGGTCCTGCCCCGCGAGAGGCTCAGCTGGCGGCCCGGCCCGTTCCACCGCTCGCTGACGTCCCTGCCCGTCCGGTTCAGCCCCCGCGCCCACGACCAGCCTGGAGAGTCGTCGTGACCGTCACCGACCGCATCGCTCTCGACCCGTTCGGTTCCGACATCCCGGCGGAGAGCGCGCGGTTGCGCGCCCTCGGTCCCCTCGTACCTGTCGAACTGCCCGGCGGCATACCGGCCTGGGCCCCCACCGGCTACGACGTCCTCAGGGAACTGATCCTCGACCCCCGGGTCAGCAAGGATCCTCGCAGGCACTGGCGGTTGTGGCCGCAGATCGGCGAACACCCGTCCTGGGGCTGGGTGCTCGGCTGGATCGGCGTGGTCAACATGCTCTCCGCCTATGGTCCCGACCACACCCGGCTGCGCAAGCTGGTGGCGCCGAGCTTCACGCACCGGCGCACCGAGGCGATGCTGCCGCGCGTCACGGCCATCGCCGGAGAGCTGCTCGACGCGGTGGCGGCGGCCGGGGCCGACGGCTCGGCGGTGGATCTGCGGGCCGAGCTGGCGCATCCGCTGCCGATGCGCATGATCTGCGAACTCTTCGGTGTGCCCGACGAGTTGCGGGACGGCACCGGTGAGCTGATCGCGGCCATCATGGACACCTCCGATCCGACCCCGGAGCACGCGGCGTTCGTGCAGGAGCGGATCGGCACGGTCCTCGGCGGGCTGATCGCGTACAAGGCCACCCGTCCCGGCGACGACATGACCACGGAGCTGATCCGGGTCCGCGACGAGGACGGCGACCGGCTCGGCGACGAGGAACTGCTGTACACCCTGCTGCTGGTGATCGGCGCCGGTTTCGAGACCACCGTCAACCTGATCGGCAACGCGGTGGTGGCGCTGCTGACCAGTCCGGTACAGCTGGCGGCGGTACGCGCCGGGACGGTCGGCTGGGACGCGGTGATCGACGAGACGCTGCGGGTGCATCCGTCGATCGCCGCGCTGCCGCTGAGGTTCGCGGTGACCGACCTGAAGGTGGCCGACGTCACCGTTCCGGCCGGGGACGCGATCATCACGACGTACGCGGCGGCGGGCCTGGATCCGGAGCACTACGGGGCGGACGCGGACGTGTTCGACGCGGCCCGCGGGGCCGACGACCATCTCTCGTTCGGACTCGGGGTGCACCGCTGCATCGGCGCGCCGCTGGCCCGGGCGGAGGCGCTCGCCGCGCTGCCCGCCCTGTTCGACCGCTTCCCTGGACTGCGGCTTGCCGTCGGCGCACAGGAGCTGCGGCAGGTCCCGTCGTTCATCGCCTTCGGCTGGCAAAAGATCCCGGTGCGACTGGGACGTTGAGTCCGGAGCCCGTCCGGGGTCGCGGGGGCTGCGACCGGTCCCCCGTTCCGGTCGTGCCCCCGCGGGAGGTGAACTTACGTGCGGATCAGGCCGTTGGGTATCGCGTCGATGCCCGCTCGGGCGACCGGAGGGCTCACCCGTGCACAGGTGAGCCCGGTTGGCCCGGATTCGCCCGGGGCAGGGTGGGGGCGGTGAGGTCTCCGAGGGCGAGGTGGGCCAGGACGACCTCGTACAGGTCGGTGCCGGCGGCCAGCAGCTGGCGTTCCAGAACGGGTTCGGCGCCGCGTACGTGTTCACGGACGGTCTGGGCGTGCACCCCCAGGTCCTGGGCCGCGCGTTCGGCGTTGCCGCCGGCGGCGATCCAGGCCCGCAGGGTACCGCGCAGATCACGGCCGTCCCGGGTCAGCCGGTCCAGCAGATCGTGCGCCCACGCGCGCAGCCCGGGACCGGCCAGCAGATCCCCGAGCCGTGCGCCGGGCGCCTCGGGTGCCGTGGCGCGGAGGTCCTCCGTCCAGGCCGCCTGCGTGTTCAGGGCCAGATGGGCGGTGGCGCGCACGGCCAGGTCGGAGAAGTCGGCGTCCAGCAGTGCCTCGACGCGGTCCATGCGGGCGCGGACGGTGTTGCGGCTGACGCCGAGGACCTTGGCCGCGCTGACGGCGGTGAACTCCAGTCCCAGGCGGGTGGTGGCGAGGAGCTCCGCGCGGGTGTGGTGGGGCAGGGTGTCCAGCGGCCGGAGCACGGCGGCGGACCAGGCGTGCAGAGCGGCCGGGTCCATCAGCCGTTCCGGGTGGGTGCGTTCGGCGTAGACGGCGGCCTGGTCGGAGCGGAAGTGGGCGACGGCGAGGGCGCTGACGGCCTGGCCGTAGGCGGTGGCCGTGCGGGCCAGGCTCTGCCGGACACTGCCGCCGAGGAACGTGCCGGGGCGGCCGTCCACCAGCGAGCGCAGCCACTGCCCGGCCCTGGGAGCGGGGCTGACGACGATGACATGGCCGTCGACCGCGGGACAGCGCACGACCAGGGCCTGGCCGCGGGTGATGTCCAGGCAGTCCTCGGCGAGCCCGTCGCGTTCGGCCGGGTGGCCCTCGACGACGTACACGCAGGCGCTGTCGGTGTCGAGGAGGCCGGGCCACAGTCCGGCGGCGACCCGGCGGGCGGAGACGGTGTCCTCGACCATCAGCAGTTGCAGGATGGCCAGGCGCAGGTCGGCGGTGGCCTGCCGGAGCCGCCGCCCGGCGGCCGTCGACTCGCGCTCGCGCAGCAGGAGTTCGAGGACGCCGGCGGTGCGGGTGACGATCTCGGCGGCCCGCCGGTCGAAGGGGGTGGCACGGGCCACGGCGAGCAGCGAGGTGGCCCCCGGACGCGGGTCGGGGGCGTGCACGGAGACCAGGCGCAGGTGCCGGTCGCCGTCCTCGACGGCGGCGGCGGAGATCCGGCCGGCGACCACCTCGGCGACCAGGCCGTCGTCGAGGGGCAGTTGCTCCCCGGCGAGCACGGTGCCGTCGGCGTCCTGGAGACAGACCGTGGCCCGCACCGCACGGGCCAGCCAGGTGACCACCCGGCGCGGGTCGCGGGCACCGGGGCGCAGGTGGTCGAGGAGCTGTGCGGCCCAGACGTCGGTCGGGGATGTCGGGGGGTACGGGCCTTCGTCTGCCCGGCCAGCCATCTCGCCCTGCTCCTCGTCCGTAGCGTCGACCTCGGTCTACGGACGCTACCCGATGAACCTGGGCAGGTCCCGACCGCCCGGTACACCTTCGCCGGCGGCCCTCGGGGGAAGGGCCGCCGGCGAAGAACGCCTCACCCGGAGCCGGGGGGATGGCTCTCGGGCGGCTGAGTACGCTGGTTCCCCGGATTCCGGCAGGCATGCACACGAGTTTTCCGCGGCCTCGCCCCGGCTCCTTCCCAGACCCCGCCGTACGCCCGGACACGACCGGAGGCAGGCCTGACCGAGTCCGCCGCACAGTGCCCGGCGGAACTCTCCCGAACCGCCCACGGCATGAGGGAAAGCCCGGTCACCCCCACGCGGCGTGGCCGACGCCGGTATCGGTGCCCGGCGGCTGTTCCGCCGCCGGGAAGCGGGGGGTCTTCGGGGTCGCGGCCGGTTCCGGGGCCGCGCGTCACCCGCTCGGGCTGCGCATATCCCCCTCGCGGCACCGGTTCGCCGCACCAGCGCACCGGGAGACGACAGCCGGCGACACGCCGGAGCCCGGACCCTCCGTCGAGCCCGCGGAGCCGTCCGGGCCCGGACGGCATAAGCTCGGCGGATGGCCAAGTACTTCGACGTGCACCCCGACAACCCGCAGCCGCGCAGCATCTCCCAGATCGCCGACGCGGTGCGTTCGGGGTCGCTCATCGCCTACCCGACCGACTCCTGCTACGCCCTGGGCTGCCAGCTCGGCAGCCGGGACGGCATCGACCGGATCCGCTCCATCCGGCACCTGGACGACCGGCACCACTTCACCCTGATGTGCCGGGACTTCGCCCAGCTCGGCCAGTTCGTGCGGGTCGACAACGACGTGTTCCGGGCCGTGAAGGCGTCGACCCCCGGCAGCTACACCTTCATCCTCCCGGCGACCCGTGAGGTGCCGCGCAAACTGCTGCACCCGAAGAAGAAGACGGTCGGGGTGCGCATCCCCGACCACGTGGTCACCCAGGCGCTGCTCGCGGAGGTGGGCGAGCCACTGCTGTCCAGCACCCTGCTGCTGCCGGACGAGAAGGAGCCGCTGACCCAGGGCTGGGAGATCAAGGACCGCCTGGACCACCAGGTGGACGCGGTGGTCGACTCCGGGGATTGCGGCACCGAGCCGACCACGGTCATCGACTTCTCCGACGGCGAGGCGGTGATCGTCCGCCGGGGCGCGGGAGACATCTCGCGCTTCGAGTGACGACGGGGTCCCCGGGCCGCGGTCCTCTCCCCTTCGCGTGCCACGATGATCGTGACATGCCGCGCCGGGCCTCCCCCGACCCGACGCCGACTCCACAGAGAGGCACTGCGCCATGACCGCCGTACAGGGAACCGACGTGGACATCACCACCGAGGACGGCGTCGCCGACGCCTACCTGGCCCACCCCGCCGACGGCCTGCCCCACCCGGGCGTGCTCTTCTACCAGGACGCCTACGGCATCCGCCCGCACCTGAAGTCGATGGCGGACCGGCTCGCCGGCGCGGGCTACACGGTGCTGCTGCCGAACGTCTTCTACCGCAGTGGCCGCACCCCGGTCGTCGACCTCCCCGAGTTCATCGACCCCGCGCAGGACCCGACGATCTGGCAGCGGATCATGCCGGTCATGTCGTCGCTGACGTCCGAGCTCAGCGACCGTGACTCGGCCGCCTACCTGGACTGGATGGCCGAGAGCCCGCTGGTGGCCGACGGTCCGGTGGCGATCACCGGCTACTGCATGGGTGCCCGGCTGGCCGTGCGGACCGCCGCCGCGTTCCCGGACCGGGTGGCGGCCGCGGGCGGCTTCCACGGCGGCCGGCTGGTCACCGAGGACGCGGACAGCCCCCACCTGCTGGCGAACCGGATCACGGCGGAGCTGTACTTCGGCTTCGCGGACCAGGACCAGTCGATGACCGCGGAGCAGATCCGCACCTTCGAGGCGGCGCTCACGGCCGCCGGGGTGCGCAACACCTGCGAGGTCTACCCGGGCGCCGAGCACGGTTACACCCAGGCCGACACCCCCGCGTACTCCGCCGAGGCCGCCGAGCGGCACTGGGACGCGCTGCTCGGTCTGCTGAAGCGCACCTTCTGATCCGAGCGCGTCCCGGAATCCGGGGGCCCGTCATCCGGCGGGCCCCGGATTCCGTCCCCACTCATTGACATGCACCCGCCCCACCGGCACGCTGAGAGCGCTCTCAGACTGGTACGGACCAATGCCCGTACGACCCCGACCCCACACGGAGGTGGAGAGTGCGCACAGGACTCGCACGCCGGACGCTGCCCCTGGCGGCCGCCGCGGCGCTGATCGGCGGGGCGCTCACCGTGGGCACCCCGCAATCGGCCGGCGCGGCGGTGCCGGACACCATCCCCCTGAAGATCACCAACAACTCCGGCCGCGGCGACCAGGTGTACGTCTACGACCTCGGCACCCAGCTCTCCACCGGCCGGCAGGGCTGGGCCGACGCGAACGGCACCTTCCACGCCTGGCCGGCCGGCGGAAACCCGCCGACTCCCGCGCCGGACGCCTCGATCACGGGGCCGGCGGCCGGACAGTCGAAGACCATCCGGATCCCGAAGTTCTCCGGCCGGATCTACTTCTCCTACGGCCAGAAGCTCGACTTCAGGCTGACCACCGGTGGCCTGGTCCAGCCCGCCGTGCAGAATCCGAGCGACCCCAACCGCAACATCCTCTTCAACTGGTCCGAGTACACGCTCAACGACGCGGGGCTGTGGATCAACAGCACCCAGGTGGACATGTTCTCGGCGCCGTACGCGGTCGGGGTGCAGCGCTCCGACGGCACCGTGAGCACCACGGGGCACCTCAGGCCGGGCGGCTACAACGGCTTCTTCAACGCGCTGCGCGGACAGTCGGGCGGCTGGGCGAACCTGGTGCAGACCCGGTCCGACGGCACCGTGCTCCGCGCGCTCTCGCCCCTGTACGGCGTGGAGACCGGGGCGCTGCCGGCGAGCGTCCTGAACGACTACGTCAACCGGGTCTGGACGAAGTACGCGACGACGGCACTGACCGTCACCCCGTTCACCGACCAGCCGAACACCAGGTACTTCGGCCGGGTCTCGGGCAACGTCATGAACTTCACCAACTCCGCCGGGGCGGTGGTGACCAGCTTCCAGAAGCCCGACGCGGGAAGCGTCTTCGGCTGCCACAACCTGCTCGACGCGCCCAACGACCAGGTGCGCGGCCCGATCTCACGCACCCTGTGCGCGGGCTTCAACCGGTCCACGCTGCTCACCAGCGCGAACCAGCCGGACACCAACCCGGCGGACTTCTACAAGGACGCGGTGACCAACCAGTACGCGCGCGCCGTCCACGCCCAGATGGCCGACGGCAAGGCGTACGCCTTCGCCTTCGACGACGTCGGCAACCAGGAGTCACTGGTCAACGACGGCAGTCCGCAGCAGGCGTACCTCACGATGGACCCGCTGAGCTGACACGCGCGAGCGGCCCGTACCCGGATGCCGGGTACGGGCCGCTCAACCGGTGCTGTCTCGGCCGGTGGTGTCTCAGCCGGTCGTGACGGCGGTGTCGTCGACGACGAAGCTGGTCTGCAGCGAGGAGTCCTCGACACCGCTGAACTTCAGCGTCACGGTGCTGCCCGCGTAGGACCCGAGGCTGAAGGACTTCTGCACGTACCCGGTGGCCTTGTTGAGGTTGGAGTAGGTGGCCAGGGTGGTCGAACCGGCGGTGACCGTCAGCTTGTCGTAGGCGGTGCTGCTGGTGGTCTCGGCGGTGTCGATGTGCAGGTAGAAGGTGAACGTGGTGTTGGTGCAGCCGCTCGGGATCGTCACCGACTGGGACAGCGTGTCGGTGTGGGTGGATCCGTAGCCGTCCAGCCACGCCTTGTACGAGCCCGCGTGCGCCGCCTGGCCGGTGTCGTTGGTGATGACCCCGCTGGTGGCGGTCCAGGTGGTGTTGCCGGACTCGAAGCCCGCGTTGCCGAGGAGCTGCGTGGCGGTGCAGGTGCCGCCGCCGGAACTGACGGTCCAGGCGAAGGAGGCGGTGCCGGTGGCGCCGGTGGAGTCGGTCACCGTGACGGTCGTGCTGTAGGTGCCCGCAGTCGTCGGGGTGCCGGTGATGGCGCCGGTGGAGCTGTTGATGGACAGGCCGGTGGGCAGTCCGCTCGCCGCGTAGGTCAGCGAGCCGCTGTTGGTGCTGCTCGCCGAGACCTGGAGGCTGACCGCGGTGCCCACGGTCGAGGACTGGCTGCCCGGGTTGGTGACCGTCACCCCCGAGGTCGGCGGAGTGACGTGGCTGCCGACGTTGATGCCCGCGAAGGCGTTGGCCACGCCCGCGTACTGGGCGGAGCTCGCGCCGTACAGGGCCGTCGCGGCGTTGAGCGCGGCGGTCCGGGCGGCCGCGTAGTTCGTGCTGGACGTCATGTACGTCGTCAGCGCCTTGTACCAGATCTGCAGGGCCGCGGCCCGGCCGATACCGGCGACGGCGACGCCGTCGGAGGTCGTGCTGGTGTAGGTGACGCCGTTGATGGTCTTCGTACCGCTGCCCTCGGAGAGCAGGTAGAACATGTGGTTCGCGGGGCCGGAGGAGTAGTGCACGTCGAGGTTGCCGACGCCGGAGTACCAGCTGTCCGCGGAGCCGCCGTCCTTGCTCGGCTTGTCCATGTAGCGCAGCGGCGTGCCGTCGCCGTTGATGTTGATCTTCTCGCCGATGAGGTAGTCGCCGACGTCGGAGGAGTTGTTGGCGTAGAACTCCACCCCGGTGCCGAAGATGTCGGAGGTCGCCTCGTTCAACCCACCGGACTCACCGGTGTAGTTGAGGCCCGCGGTGTTGGAGGTGACGCCGTGGCTCATCTCGTGCCCGGCCACGTCCAGCGAGGTGAGGGCGTGGGTGTTGCCCGAGCCGTCTCCGTAGGTCATGCAGAAGCAGGAGTCGTCCCAGAACGCGTTGACGTAGCCGCTGCTGTAGTGGACCCGGGAGTAGGCCGCGACACCGTCGTTCTTGATGCCGCTGCGGCCGAAGGTGTTCTTGTAGAAGTCCCAGGTCTCCTGGGCGCCGTAGGCCGCGTCGGCGCCGGCGGTCTGGGTGTTGGAGCCGGCTCCGGTGCCCCAGACGTCGTCGGCGTCGGTCATCAGGGTGCCGGTGCCCGACGTGCCGTTGTTGAGGCTGTACGTCTTGTGGCCGCCGCGCGTGGTGTCGTACAGCTGGTACGTCGAGCCCGACAGGGTCGTGTTCAGCGTCACCGTGCCGCTGTACTGGGTGTTGCCGGTACCGGACTTGACCGCCTGGTAGCGGTACAGCTCCTTTCCGGTGGTGGCGTCCGTGATGACGTGCAGCTGGCTCGGGGTGCCGTCGTCCTGGAAGCCGCCGACCACGGTCTCCCAGGCCAGCTTCGGCGTGCCGTTGCCGGCCCAGATCACCTTGCGGGCGCTGTCGGCGGCGGGCTTCTCAGCGGCCAGGGACTTGGCGGTCTTGAGCGCCGAGGCCTGGGCGGCGGACTTGGCGACGGCCGCGGTGGTGGAGGCGACCTCGATGGTCCGCTTGTTGTTGAAGGTGGTGCTGACCGTGCCCGCCGCCAGGGAGGCCGGCGGGGTGTGCACGATCAGGTCGCCGCCGAGGACCGGGAGTCCCGCGTAGGTGCGCTCGTAGCGCGTGTGCAGGGTGCCGTCGTTGTCCTTGACGACGTCCTTGACGACCAGCTTCTCCTGGGCGCCGAGGCCAATCTGCCGGGCGGTCGCGGCGGTCTGCTGCTGGGCGCTCTTGACCAGCGCGGTGTGCTGGGCGGGGCTGAGTTCGGCCTCCAGGCCGCCGGTGCGCACGGGGCTGAGGTGGGGGGCGGCGGGCTTGGCGTTCGCCGGGACCGACTGGATGCCGACGGCGAACAACGCCACGGTGGAGACCAGTGCGGCTCCGACCGTGGCGCGTCTGTGGGGAAGACGTCTCACTCGTACTCCTCCTGCTGCGGCCGCCGGGACGCGGCCGGTGACAGACCGGGCAGACGGGGATGTGCTGTCCGGGACGAGCTGAGCTGTGCGGGGACCGGGATCGGGCGGACCGGGATACGGGTCCGTGATCCGTGGACACGCTGTGGAGATGGCGTGCGCAGCGAGGATTCCAGCCTTGACCCGCGCATGTCATTCAAGTGGAGGTATTCGAGGGTTTTCCCTATGCCGGACGGGTCGACGGAGGCGCGCCGCCGGCCGCAACTCCCGGCCCCCACGACGGACGAGGCCGGCCGCTCGCCCGCCGGGGCCCCTCGGACGCGGGCCGGCACCCTTCGCGCACGATGTGTCGCACCAGGTGACGGCGGCAGGTCCGGCGGTCAGCCCGAGCCGTCACCGATCGGGCGATTTATCCTGTTTACTCCGAACTGCGGCCCGATCCGGGCGCCGGCAGCTCCCACCCTCGCGGAAAGGGCGCATCCATGCGGGTCTTCATCGTCGGCACAGGCAACATGGCGGGCGGTATCGCCACCCGCGCGCTGACGGGCGGGCACACGGTCCGGCTGATCGGCACCGATCCGGCGAAGGCCGCCACCCTCGCCGACGCCCTGGGCGCGCGCATGGCGGACGCCGACGTGGCACCCGCCGTGCCGGACGCGGTCGGTTCGGCGGACATGGTGGTGCTGGCCGTGCCGTTCGACGTAGCCAAGCAGGTGGTGGTCGAGTACGGGGACCACCTCGCCGGGAAGACGGTCGTCGACATCTCCAACCCGGTGGACTTCGCCACCTTCGACTCGCTCACCGTGCCCCCGGACAGCTCCGGCGCCCAGCAGATCGCGGCCGCGGCCGCGCCGGGCACCCGGGTGGTGAAGGCCTTCAACACCACGTTCGCGGGCGCACTGGTCGCGGGCGAGGTCGGCGGGCTGCCGCTGGACGTGTTCATCGCGGGCGACGACGCGGCGGCCCGCGACCAGGTCGCCGACCTGGTCTCCTCCGGCGGGCTCAACCCGGTGGTCGTCGGCGGGCTCCGGCACGCCCGCGAACTGGAGGGCATCCAGTTGCTGCACATGGCCCTGCAGAACCGCCCCGAGGGGCACGGCTGGATGAGCGCGATCAAGATCGTCGCCCCCTGAACCCCGGGCCCCGCCCCGTGGTGCACGAGGGGGCCCGACGTCCTGGTGAATGCCGGGGCGCGCACCGCCGCAGCGTAGTACCTTCCCCCACAACAGAAGCGACTCTGGGGGGAGTTGCCTCTATGCACGGCACGACGAGCGGGTTCCACCACGGCGCGGTCACTCCGGTGGCGGCCTGTCTGACGGCCTGTCTGGGCGGAGCGCTGGGGCTGCGCTGCACCGTCCGCTCGCTCCACGACGGCGGGCAGCCGTGGAAGCCTGGCCGGCTCGCGCCGGGGCGGCCTCGATCGGCCGCGGCATCTGGACGATGCACTTCATCGCCATGATCGGCTTCCACGTCCAGAAGACCACGATCCACTACGACGCGGCCCTGACCCTGCTCAGTCTGGCGGTGGCGATCCTGGTGGTCGGCACCGGCGTCTTCGCGGTCGGCTACCTGGGCGCGACGGCCGCCACGCTCTCGACCGCGGGTGTCATCACCGGTCTCGGCGTGGCCGCCATGCACTACCTGGGCATGGCGGCGCTCCGCCTTGACGGAACGATTCACTACGACCGGTTCACGGTCGCCCTCTCGGTGCTGATCGCGATCGCGGCGGCCGGCCGCCCTGTGGGCCGCCGAGTCGGTCCGGGGCTTCCCGGCCAGCCTCGGCGCCAGCCTGGCGGTGTCCGGCGTGCTCTTCACCGCCATGGCGGCGGTGAGTGTCGACGTGCATCCGGCGTCCGCCACCTCGTGGTCGGACGCGTCCCCCACCTCGCTGCTGCTCCCCGTGCTGCTGGGCCCGGCCGTCTTCCTGCCGCTGGCCGGGGTGGTGGTGATGTCCGATCCGCCGCTGGTGCCGGGCGAGGGCGAGGGGAACCGGCAGGCGGCAGGCACGGCGGGGTCGCCGAGGCCGTCGCGGGAGGCCCGTTCACCGCCGCCGGCGCCGCGCCGCGGGCGCACCCGGGGGAGCCGGCACGGCCGTCCCGCGCGCCCGGCGGCGGGCGGTGCCACGGGCCGGTTCGGCACCGCGGCGCACGCCGCACCGCCGGCTCCGGGCCGCCCGGCACCCGGCGGCCCCGGCCGGTACGGCGCCCCCACCCGTCCCGAGGGCCCGTACGGCGCCCCCCGAACCCCTCCGACCGGTGACCGCGCCGCCGGACACCAACCCCTCCACCGTGCCCGCTCGTTGATCGTTGCTACGGTGCCCGCGTGTCTGACTCCTCACGCGATACCGCAGAAGGCGCCGGCTGGGGCGAGGCCGAACGCGGCGCCTACCGCCGGCTGATGCCGAGCCATGTCGAGAAGCTGTTCTGGTTCAACCCCAGAACCATGTGGGCCGCCCGCAACGGCGTGCTGGCGTCCTGGTTCGGCGACCCCACCGGCACCACCCGCGGCCGCTGGGTGGCGCAGCGGACGGCCGGCGGGGCAGCGGACGACAAGGTGGTCCGGCGTACCGAGGCCGACCGGTTCTCGTTCATGGTGATCGGTGACACCGGTGAGGGCGACGACTCCCAGTACGCCGTCGTGCCCGGCTTCCTGAAGGCGAGTCAGGACACCGACTTCGCGGTGATCGCGAGCGACGTGATCTATCCGGTCGGCGCCACCGACGACTACGGCACCAAGTTCTTCCGCCCGTACCAGGACTATCCCGCGCCGATTTACGCGATACCCGGCAACCACGACTGGTACGAGGGCCTCGGCGCGTTCATGCGGGTCTTCTGCGACGACGCCCCCGCCCTGCCGCCCGAGCCCAAGCCCCGTCCGCTCTCCCGCGCCTGGTGGCGCACCCTGCTGTGGCACCGGCCGAGCCCGGCGGACGAGCAACTCCTCGCACAGGCGAGGACGTTGCGGTCGGCGCCGGGCCAGGCGGCCGTACAGCCCGGCCCGTACTGGGCCATCGACGCCGGCCCGGTGCGGATCGTCGGCATCGACACCGGTCTGCTCGGCACGGTCGACGCCGAACAGGGCGCCTGGCTGCGCGAGGTGTCCCGGGGGCCGCGCCCGAAGATCCTGGTCACCGGCTCCCCGCTGTACGTGGACGGCGAGCACCATCCGTGCCCGATCGACGGCGGCGGCACGGTCGACGACATCGTCCGCGACCCGGCCCACCACTACGTGGCGGCGATCGGCGGCGACATCCACAACTACCAGCGCTACCCGGTCGACGTGGCCGGCCGCACCGTCCAGTACGTGGTCGCGGGCGGCGGCGGTGCCTTCATGCACGCCACCCACACCATCCCACGGGTCTCCGTGGCGGGCGTCAGCGAGGACGACTTCCGCTGCTACCCGCTGCGCGGTGACTCCCTGGCCTTCTACAGCCGGCTGTACGGCCGCCGGCTGCGCATGCCCCGGTTCTTCACGCTCACCGCCGAGGAAGCGACGGCCGTGATCGCCGAACGCCTCGGCATCAAGCCCGGCCGCACGCCCGGCCCGGACACCCAGGTCACCCGCCGCACCCGGCTGGTGGCGAGCCTGCTGGGGGCCGGCGGCAACCCGGACCGCACCTCCCGGTTCCGGCTGCCGGTGAAGAAGATCTACACGCAGCTGTTCTCCCCGGGCTCGGCCACCTACACCCCGCCCTTCTTCAAGTGCTTCCTGCGCCTCGACGTGAGCCCGGAGACGGTACGGCTGCGCTGCTTCGCCGCGACCGGGAACCGCGCGCAGGAGCTGGAACCGCCGGTCGAGGACGAGATCGTCATCCCCCTGACCTGATCCGAAGCCGATCACACTCCCGCAACGTTCGGGTGCCACAATCGGGGCAGAACTGACGTACGACCGCTGGAGGACCCGTGCCGTCCACCCCCCGCCCGCTGCGCAGACTGGGCTTCTTGACCATCGGCCTGTTCGACGGGGCGGATCCGGGCAGGGGGCACGAGTCCACGCTGGAGATCATCGAGCTGGGCGAACGGCTCGGCTTCGACAGCGCGTGGGTGCGCCACCGGCACCTCCAGTACGGCATCTCGTCCCCGGTGGCCGTTCTGGCGGCGGCCACGCAGCGCACCAGCCGTATCGAACTGGGCACCGCGGTGATCCCGCTGGGCTGGGAGAACCCGCTGCGGCTCGCCGAGGACCTGGCGACCGTCGACATCCTGTCCGGAGGGCGCCTCAACCCCGGGGTGAGCGTGGGCCCGCCCATGCACTACGAGCGGGTCAGGGAAGCCCTCTACCCGGACACGGCGGACGCCGAGGACTTCGGCTACGAACGGGTGCGGCGGCTGCTGGACCTGGTGCGGGGCAAGCCGGCCACCGACTTCAGCGGGGTCGAGGGCTTCGAGGTGTTCTCCGACGTGGTCCAGCCGCACTCCGCCGGGCTCGGACGGCGGCTCTGGTACGGCGGCGGCAGCCTGAGCTCGGCGCGCTGGGCGGGCGAGCACGGCATGAACTTCCTGACCAGCAGTGTCGTACGGGCCGCGGACCCCGAGGACGCGAACGACTTCGCGGAGATCCAGCTGTCGCACATCCGCGAGTTCCGCGCCCATCACCCGGACGGCGAGGCGGCCCGGGTCTCGCAGGGCCTGGTCGTCATCCCGACCGACTCCGCCACGCCCGCGCAGCGCGCCAAGTACGAGGCGTACGCTGCCAAGCGCCTCCCCCGTACCAGAAGCCCACAGGGCCCGGCGCGGCTGCTGTTCGCGCCGGACCTGGTGGGCACCTCGGCGGAGCTCGTCGAACGGCTGCACGCGCACGCCGGGTTCCGCGAGGTCGACGAGGTGGCCTTCGCGCTGCCGTTCACGTTCGAGCACGAGGACTACGTCCAGATCCTCACGGACATGGCGGCCCACCTGGGTCCGGCACTCGGCTGGCGACCGGGAACCGTCCTCTGAGTCACCAGCGGCCCGGCTCCGTGCCGGTCACCGGCTCCGACGGCTTGCCGTCCACCCCGACCGGCACCTCGCCGTGCAGCATCACCCGGTGCATGACCCTGGGGAGGCCGAGGTGGGCGTTGTCACTCGGCGCGAGATGGATGGTGGCCCGGTTGTCCCAGAAGGCGACGCTGCCGGGCTCCCAGCGGAAGCGCACCGTGTATTCGGGCCGTACCGCCTGTTCGAGCAGCATCTCCAGGAGTGCGGCGCTCTCCGGGCGGGAGACGTCGGTGATCTGCTCGACGTAGTAGCCGTTGACGTACAGCACCCGCTCGCCGCTCTCCGGATGGACCCGCACCAGCGGATGCACCGAGGCCACCTGGTGGTCGAGGAGGTGGCGCAGATACGCGTCGTCACCGGGGCGGGGCTGGTAGCCGACGCCGAGGCGGTGCTCGGCGCGCAGGCCGTCGACGAAGGCACGCACGGGCGCGGAGAGCCCGGCGTAGGCGGCGGCCAGGTTGGCCCAGGTGGTGTCGCCGCCGTACGGCGGGACGGTCTCGGCGCGCAGGATGGTCGCGGCGGGCGGGTCGATGCGGGCGCCGTGGTCGCAGTGCCAGCCGCGCAGCAGGGTGTGCCGGCGGCGCTGGAGCCACTCCTCGTGCGCCATGCCGAACCGGCCGCCCAGTTCCAGCCGGTCGGCGGTGGTCTCCACCTCGGGGAAGCCGGCCGGTGAGGCGCTGCCCCGCCGCCCCGGCACGACCGGCTCGCCGAACCGCCGGGCGAAGGCGACATGGCCGGCGTGGTCCAGCCGCTGCTCGCGGAAGAAGACGACCTTCCAGCGCAGCACCGCCTCCCGGATCAGCGTGACCACGGCGTCGTCGAGCTCCGCACCCAGGTCGACGCCGGTGATCTCGGCTCCGATGTGCCCGGCGACGGGTCTCACCTCGGCTCCGGCGACCCCCTGTGCCCGTCGTGCCGTGCCCCGTTCCGTCGTCATGCGTACTCCGAGTGGTCGTCGGTACCCGTCCAGTGAAGATCGTGACAGCCCGGCGCGCACCGCGGAAGGGAGCACCCGGCCCGGGTTGATCATCGTCCGCCCGGTCCGCGAGGCTGGGGGACGACACAGTCGAGGGAAGGCCACATCGTGATCAGCATTCCGGCGTACGAGCTCAACGACGGTACGACGATCCCCGCCACCGGCCTGGGCACCTGGCCGATGGACGACGCGCAGGCCGAGCAGGCGGTCCGCGACGGGCTGGAGCTGGGCTACCGGCTCGTGGACACGGCGGTGAACTACCGCAACGAGTCCGGGGTCGGCCGGGGTGTCGCGAGCAGCGGGGTGCCCCGTGAGGAGGTGCTGGTGACGACGAAACTGCCGGGCCGCCACCACGGCTACGAGGAGACCCTCGCCTCCTTCGAGGAGTCCCGGCAGCGGCTGGGCCTGGAGTACGTGGACCTGTATCTGATCCACTGGCCCAACCCCCGGGTCGGCAAGTACGTCGACTCCTGGAAGGCGATGATCAAGCTGCGCGAGGAGGGGCTCGTCCGCTCGATCGGCGTCTCCAACTTCACCCAGGAGCACCTCACCCGGCTGGAGAAGGAGACCGGGGTGCTGCCCTCGGTGAACCAGGTGGAACTGCATCCGCTGTTCCCGCAGGACCAGCTGCGGGCCTTCCACGCGGAGAAGGGCATCGTCACCGAGAGCTGGAGCCCGCTGGGCCGGGACGTGCGGCTCCTCGACGACCCGGCGGTCGTCGCCGTCGCCGGGGCGCTCGGGGTGACGCCCGCCCAGGCGGTGCTGCGCTGGCACGTCCAGCTCGGGGCCCTGCCCATTCCGAAGTCGGCGGACGCCGGGCGGCAGCGCGCCAACCTGGACCTGTTCGGTTTCGAACTGGACGCCGCCCAGATGGCGGCCGTCTCCGAGCGCTCCCACCGGCGGCTCGGCGGCGACCCGGACAGCCACGAGGAGTTCTAGCCCGGGCGGCCGGCTACTCCCCCTGCTCCTCCGCGTGCTCCTCCACGTGCTCCCCCGCCTGCTCCTGGGGAGCCGCCCGCTCCGCGCCGCCGGCGGTCAGGCTCCCGAGGATGTCCAGCAGTTCGGCACTGCGGCTGCCGGGCTCGGCGTGACAGACGACCAGGGTGAGTCCGTCGGTGCCGTCCATCGACAGTTTGCTGGACTGCAGGTCGAGGTCGCCGACCAGCGGATGGGTCAGGTGGTTCATCCGGCCGCGCCGGGGCCGTACCTCGTGCCGGGCCCACAGGGTGCGGAAGCGCTCGCTGCGCAGCGAGAGGTCGCCGACCAGGTCCCGCAGCCTCGGGTCGTCGCTGTCCGGGCCCGCGTAGGCACGCAGCGCGGCCACGCCCTCCTCGGTGAGGTCCTCCCAGTCACGGCGCAGCTCCCGCTCGGCCGGGTCGAGGAAGACGGCCCGCATCAGGTTGACCCCGGGCGTGTAGTTCGGCGACAGGGCTGTGCACAGCTCGTTCACCGCCAGGATGTCCGTGTAGCGGTTCTGGACGTAGGCGGGGTTGCGGGTCCAGCCGTTGATCAGCTGGAGGATGGTCCCGGGCACCTGCTCGGGCTGGTGCGGGTCCCGGGTGCGCCGGGCGTGCCGTACGTCGGCGGGGCGGTCCTGGGTCAGGGCGACGAGGTAGGTGGTGGCGTCCGGGTCCAGGCCCAGCACCCGGGCCAGGGCCTCCAGCACCTGGGCGGAGGGGTTGCGGTCGCGGCCCTGCTCCAGCCGCAGGTAGTAGTCGGAGCTGATGCCGGCGAGCAGCGCGACCTCCTCGCGGCGCAGCCCCGGCACCCGGCGCAGGCCGCCACCGGGCAGCCCCACGTCCTCGGGCCGCACCAGCGCCCGGCGGGCACGCAGGAACTCACCGAGCGCGTTCGAACCGTCCACGCCCCCACCCTACGGTCCGGCCGCCCGGCGTTCCTGGTCCTGCCACTCCCAGGAACGCCAGGGCTTAGCCACGTCCCTGGCGTCCGCCGCAGGGTGGACACCGAGGAGGGACACCGGACCCGACCGGTCTCCCCCGGCACTTTCGGAGAGGCACGACACATGACCGCACAGCTCGCCGGGACCCTGACCCCGGCGGACGGCCTGACCCTGAGCCGCGTCGGCTACGGCGCCATGCAGCTGGCCGGCCCGCACGTCTTCGGCCCGCCGAGGGACCGTGCCCGGGCCGTCGCCGTGCTGCGGGCCGCGGTCGAGGCGGGCGTCACGCACATCGACACCGCCGACTTCTACGGTCCGGTGGTCGTCAACGAACTCATCAGGGAGGCCCTGCACCCCTACCCGCAGGACCTGCACATCGTCACCAAGGTGGGCGCCCGGCGTGACGCCGAGGGCAACTGGGTCATGATGCGGCACCCCGAGGACCTGAAGGCGCAGGTGTACGACAACCTGCGGAACCTCGGGGTGGACACGCTGGACGTGGTCAATCTGCGGCTGGGCACCGCCGAGCGTCCGAACGAGGACCCGGTCGCCGACCAGTTCGGCGCGCTGGCCGAGCTGCGTGAGGGGGGCCTGATCCGGCATCTGGGGGTCAGCTCGGTCACCCCGCGGCAGCTGGCCGAGGCCCAGTCGATCGCGCCCGTGGTCACCGTGCAGAACCTGTACAACCTGGCCAACCGGCAGGACGACGCCCTGGTCGAACGGACCGCGGCCCAGAACATCGCCTTCGTGCCGTACTTCCCGCTGGGCGGCTTCAGCCCCTTCCAGTCGGACACGCTGGCCAAGGTCGCGGAGCGGCTCGGCGCCTCGGCACAGCAGATCGCGCTGGCCTGGCTGCTCCAGCGGTCCCCGAACATCGCGCTGATCCCGGGCACCTCCTCGCCGGAGCACCTGCGGGAGAACATCGCGGCCGCCGCCCTGGTGCTCCCCGAGGACGCGATCACCGAACTGGACGGGATCGGGCAGCACGCCGCAGGCTGATCGGAGAGACGGGTCCGGGTACTCGGGGCGTGTCTCCGGAGAAGGGAGCCTCGATGGGTGGCGAAGAGCGGCTGCGTACCTATCGTGACAGGCGTGACTTCGGGCGGACCCGGGAGCCGTCCGGGCGGGCCGGGCCGGACGGCGGGCGGCCCCGGTTCGTGGTGCAGATCCATGACGCGCGCCGGATGCACTTCGACTTCCGGTTGGAGGCCGACGGGGTCCTGAAGTCCTGGTCGGTACCGAAGGGCCCGTCGGCCGATCCCGGGGACAAGCGGCTGGCCGTGCCGACCGAGGACCATCCGCTGGAGTACGAGGACTTCGAGGGCGTGATCCCGAAGGGCCAGTACGGGGGCGGCACCGTGATCGTCTGGGACCACGGCTGGTACGAGCCGCTCAGCCACGACCGCGGGGGCCGGCCGGTCGGCTTCGCCCGGTCGCTGGAGCGCGGGCACGCCACGTTCCGGCTGCACGGGGCGAAGCTGCACGGCGAGTACGCGCTGACCCGGTTCCGGGGCCGCGACGGGGAGGACGCCTGGCTGCTGGTGAAGAAGGGAGCCGCACGCTCGGGCGGCCACGGCACGCCCGATCCCCGGCGGGCCCGCTCGGTGGCCTCGGGCCGTACCCTCGCCCAGGTCGCGGCGGACGCCGGCAGGGGCTGACCGAAGCTCGGCGCGCACGGCTCGGCCACCCGGACCGGTGCCGGTTCCGGCCCGCGCGGTCAGTCCTCGACGGCCGGCAACGGCCCTTCGGGCAGCGGCTGTTCGGCCCAGATGGTCTTGCCGCTGCCGGTCTGACGGCTGCCCCAGCGCTCGGTGAGCTGGGCCACCAGGAGCAGGCCGCGGCCGCCCTCGTCGTACGCGTGCGCGCGCCGCAGATGCGGGGAGGTCGAACTGCCGTCGGACACCTCGCAGATGAGCGCGCGGTCGCGGATCAGGCGCAGCTGGATGGGCGGTTCGCCGTAGCGGATAGCGTTGGTGACGAGTTCGCTGACGACGAGTTCGGTGACGAAGGCGGCCTCGTCCAGGCCCCAGGCGGTGAGGCGTTCGGTGGCCTCCTGCCGGAAGTGCGCGACCTCGGCGGGGTCGGGCGGGACGTCCCAGGTGGCGACCCGGTCGGCGCCCAGGGCGCGGGTGCGGACCAGCAGCAGGGCGACGTCGTCGGAGGGCTGTTCCGGCAGGACGGCCTTGAGCACGTTGTCGCTGAGGGCGTCCAGCGAGTCGGCAGGCGCGCTCAGCGCCCGGCACATCTCCTCGGTGACCCAATCCACGTCCCGGTCCCGGTCCTCGACCAGGCCGTCCGTGTAGAGGGCGAGGACGGCGCCCTCGGGCAGGTCGAGTTCGGCCGCCTCGAAGGGCAGACCGCCGACGCCGAGCGGTGGTCCCGCTGTCATCGCGACCAGCGCGGCCTCGCCGCCGGGCAGCAGGACGGCGGGCGCCGGATGGCCCGCCGCGGCGAGGGAGAGACGGCGCGAGACGGGGTCGTAGACGGCGTACAGGCAGGTGGCGCCCAGTTCGGCGACCTCTTCGCCGCTGCCGCCGGCCGTGAGGTGGGTGACCAGGTCGTCGAGGTGGGTGAGGAGTTCGTCGGGTGGCAGGTCGACGTCCGCGAGGGTGCGTACGGCCGTACGCAGCCGGCCCATGGTGGCGGAGGAGCGGATGCCGTGGCCGACGACGTCGCCGACGACCAGGCCGACCCGGCTGCCGGAGAGCGGGATCACGTCGAACCAGTCGCCGCCGATGCCGGCCACCGATCCGCAGGGCAGATAGCGATGCGCCACCTCGACGGCGGCCTGCCCGGGCAGGCCGCTGGGCAGCAGGCTGTGCTGGAGGGCGAGGGCGGTGGAACGCTCGCGGGCGAAGCGGCGGGCGTTGTCGATGCAGACGGCGGCGCGGCTGCCGAGTTCCTCGGCGAACACCGTGTCGTCCATGGCGTAGTCGTCGGGGTGGCGCATGCGCACTCCCACGGCGACGCCGAGCAGCACGCCGCGGGCCCGCAGCGGTACGGCGATCATGGAGTGGACGCCCTGCCGGTACGCACGGCCCTCGGGCGAACGGGCGTTGCGCTCCTGTACCCAGCGGCGGAACTCCGGCTCGCCGGCCTGGCTGACCACCGCGCGCCCCTCCCGCAGCGCGCGGGCCGGCGGTGACCACTCCAAGTGCACCTCCATCTCCCCCAGTCGCACGGCCGCCTCGGGGGTGCCCTCGTTCGCCGAGCCGTGGGCGACGCGCCGCAGCACGATGTCCCCCTGCGGGATGCCGGGCGGTTCCTCGGCGGAGAGCACCCAGTCGAGCAGGTCGACGCTGGCGAAGTCGGCGTAGCGCGGGACGATGAGTTCGACGACCTCCTCGGCGGTGCGCACCACGTCCAGGGTGGTGCCGATGGCGTTGGACGCCTCGTTGAGCAGGGCGAGCCGCAGCCGGGCCAGGTACTGCTCGGTGCTGTCGAAGGCGGCGAGGGCGACGGCGGTCAGCTCGCCGCCGTCGTCGCGCAGGGGCCACATCTCGATGCTCCAGGCGTGCTCCCGGCTCAGGGCCGGGGCGCCGGTGAAGCTCTCGTAGCGGGTGGGCCGGCCGGTCTCGACGACCTGTCGCAGATGGCTCAGGAAGCCCTGGCCGTGCGGGACGTCCTCGACCGCGTCCAGGAAGAAACGCCCGCGCAGGGCCTCCTCGGGGACGCCCATGGCCTGGCAGACCGCGTCGTTGACGCGGAGGCAGCGCTGGTGGACGTCGAAGACCGACATGGACATGGAGGCCTGCTGGAAGGCCTGTTCGGCAAGGGTCGGCCCGGGCCCCGGGGGCGGGTCCGCGGTCAGGACGTATCCGGTGGTCCCGCCGTCGGGGCCGAGGACCGGGCAGGCGGTCAGGGCGATCTCCGTGCGGCCTCCGTCGGCGTGGCGCAGGGCGACGGTCCCGGCGCGGGCGGCGAGCACCGCCGCGGGGACCGCCTCGGCGAGCAGGTCGGCGGCGGGCAGCCCCACGACCTGCTCCGCCGGGTGTCCGGTCAGTGCGCGCGCGCCTTCGCTCCACCCCGTCACCCTGCCCAGGGCATCGATCACCGCCGCGGCCGCGACACGCTCCATACGCCCCAGGATGGGACCTGTGTCCCACCGCATCAAGCGCGGGGAGAGGCGGTCAGCCCCGCTGGGCGCGGAGCGCGGCGAGCGCCCGGTCGGCGTGCGTGTTCATGCGCAGCTCGCTGCGGACCACCTCCAGGACGGTGCGGTCCCGGGCGATGACGAAGGTGGCCCGCTTGGTGGGGGCCAGGGCGATGCCGCGTTTGACGCCGAACCGCTCACGGACCGTGCCGTCGGCGTCCGAGAGCAGCGGCATGCCGAGCGTGTGCTTCCCGGCGAACTCCTGCTGGCGCTCGACGCTGTCCCCGCTGATCCCGACGGGACGGGCGCCGGCGGCGGCGAACTCGGCCGCGAGGTCCCGGAAGTGGCAGGCTTCGGTGGTGCAGCCGGGCGACAGGGCGGCCGGATAGAAGAAGAGGACCACCGGCCCGTCGGCGAGGAGTTCCGTGAGCGTGCGCGTGGTACCGGTCTCGTCCGGCAGCGCGAAGTCCTCGATCCTGCTTCCTGCCTCGACGGTTCCCGCCATCTATCGGCCCTCCTCGTGGTGCGCGACGTGGTGCGCGACACCGCGGGCCCACAGCACCAGGGGGATCTGGAGCGGCAGGCGGACGAGGGCCGCGGTCCTGAGCGGCTGCGGCCGCCGTTGCCAGTCGACGGCCATCTGCACGTTGGCAGGGAACACGCCGACGAAGAAGGCGGCGGCCGCCCGGGCCGCCGTCCTGCGGGTGCGCGGCAGGGCGATGCCGGCCGCCAGTGCCAGTTCCACCGCTCCGCTGCCGTAGGTCCAGGCCCGGGGCGGGCCGGGCAGCGGCTTCGGGATCGTGGCGTCGAAGGACTTCGGGGCCGCGAAATGGGCCACTGCGGCGCCGGCCAGCAGTCCCGCCAGCAGCAGCGGTGAGCGTTCGGATCGGGCCACGACGCCTCCTCGGAAGACCTGGCGCCGCATATTACCGGGCGGTTCCGGCCCGTTCGCCGCCGGGTCGCGCGAGCGCGGCGCCCCGTCACACGCTGCGGCCGGAAGGCACCGTCCCGCCGGGCTCCTGGCCGGGCTCGTCCTCGACCGCGTAGGCCAGGAAGTCGTCGACCATGCGGTGGAACAGCGTGGCCAGCTCGCGCAGTTCCTCCGGCTTCCAGGTGGCCAGGGCCAGCTGCATCCCACGCGCCCCGGCGTCCCGGACCCGGTCGACGGCCTCCCGTCCGGCGTCGGTGAGCTCGATCCGCTGGGCGCGGCGGTCGTCGGGATCGGGGGCCCGGGTGACGTGGCCGGTCCGCTGGAGCTGCTGGACCGTGCGCGTCACATGGGACGCCTCGACGCCGAGCCGCTGGGCGAGCTCTCCCGGGCGCAGCGGCTCGGAGTCGGCGATCTGGCGCAGCAGAGCCACCGCGGCGCGGTCCAGCGGGACGCCGGCGAGCGCCATCAGCCGCTCGTGCTGCCGGGCCCGGGTGCTCAGATAGGTGATGCGAGTCAGCGCACGCTCGATCTCCATGACCTCCGGGCTGGCGGCGGGGACGACCGGCAGGGGTTCTGTGGACATACCGGCCAGTTTACCACATCGTTGCGTAACTCAAGTAAATTGCCGCACCGGCACCGGCACCGGCCCGCCCAGTCGCTCCGCCTGTTCCCTCATCTCCAGCCACACCTTCGGCGCCACCGGCACCCCCTTCCCCGCCCGCTCCCCGGCCACCGCCGCGCTGCGCTCCCCGGATAGGACACGCCGTCCGCACCCGCCGCGACCGGCACGCTCTTCAGCATGCCCAGGGTGTCGTCGACCGCCGCCACGAAGGCCAGGACATCCCGGAACCCTTCGCGCCGCCCAAAGGCAGCGGCATGACCGCCTGTTCCGGGTCGGCCGTCGCGGCGCCGTCCCCCGTCGCGGCCGCGCCCTCGGGCAGCGGCGGGCCGCTCGCCCGCGCCTGGCGGATCCCGCCGAGGGCGATGGTGACGGTGGCCATGTCCAGCAGCAGCGGGGCATGCTCGCGGGCCGGTACGGCGATGGCGAGGGGGCTGGTGGCGACGGCCGCGCCCTGGACACCGGCGCACCCCATGGTGGGCATGCCGGCCACGAACCCGAGCCCGACCGGGCCCTGGCCGGCGATCCGGGACACGTAGTAGCCGATGGCGCCGGTGCGGACCGTGCGGCGCACGCCCACCGAGGCGATGCCGGTCTCACGGGGCCGCCGTACCGCCTTTTCCGCGGCGGCCGTCAGGGCCACCGGGCCGGGCGCGCGGTCGGCGTCGAGGACGGCGGCGGCCGGGGCCGTGGACTCGACGGTGAGCCGCGGCTCGGCGTTGGCGACGCCCCTGGCGAGCAGGTCCGGTAGGCGGGGACGCGCGCGGTGCCGTGCGAGTCGACACCGCGCTGCGCGGCCCAGACGAACCCGTCGGCGGTGGTACGGGCGTGCTCGGCGCTCAGCCCTCGACCGGCCTGTTCAGGACCTCGGAGATACCTCGGCCCAGGATCCATTCGTTCGCGGGGCAAACGGCCACCGGTTCAGGCGTCTTCGAAGACGACCGCGGTGATGTGTTCGGCGATCGCCATGGAGGCCGTCGCGGCCGGCGAGGGGGCGTTGCGCACGGCCGTGATCCGGCCGGCCCGGTGGATGCGGAAGTCGTCGACGAGCGTGCCGTCGCGGTCCAGGGCCTGGGCGCGTACGCCCGCTCCGCCGCGCACCACGTCGCGTACGCCCACCTCCGGGACGTACTGCCCGGCGTCCTTCATGAAGGCGGAGGCGAAGAAGGACCCGCGGTACTCCTTGACGCCGGTGCGCCAGTGCTGGGCGGCCATCTTCCAGGCCCCCGGGTAGGCGGCGAGGCCGAGCAGGTCCCGGGGCGAGATCCGGCTGCGCCGGTAGCCCTCCCTGGCAAGGGCGAGGACGGCGTTGGGGCCGACCTCCACGGAGCCGTCGACGCGCGGGGTGAAGTGCACGCCGAGGAAGGGGTAACGGGGGTCCGGCACCGGGTAGATGAGGCCGCGCACCAGATCCGTCCGGTCCGGCCTCAGCAGCATGTACTCACCGCGGAACGGGATGATCCGGGGCTCTGGACGGTCCTGCGCGAGCCTGGCGACCGAGTCGGACTGCAGGCCGGCGCAGAGGATCAGCCGGTCCACGCGCACGCGGTCCTGGCCGGACCCGACCTCGATGCCCCCGGCCACCGTGGCGATCGAGGTGACCGGGAAGCCCAGCCGCACCTCACCGCCGGAGGCGACGACGTCCCGCGCGAAGGCCCTGGCGACCGCCGGGTAGTCGGTGATCGCGGTGCGCGGTGAGTGCAGGGCCGCGATACCGCCGGCGTGCGGCTCCAGTTCCCTGATCTCCTCGCGGGAGATCCTCCGCAACTCCGGCACGTGGTTGTTCCTGGCCCGCTGGTAGAGGTTCTCCATGCGGCCCAGTTCGTCCTCGCGGACGGCCACCACCAGTTTGCCGATCTCCTGGTACGGCAGTCGCCGGTCCTGGCAGTACTCGCGCAGCAGCGCCACGCCCCGCACGCACAGGTCGGCCTTGAGGCTGCCCGGGGTGTAGTAGATGCCCGCGTGCACCACACCGGAGTTGTGGCCGGTCTGGTGCCGGGAGACCTCCGGCTCCTTCTCGAACACCACGACCCGGGTGCCCGGGCGGCTCAGGGCGATCTCGCGGGCCGTGGCGAGGCCTACGATTCCGGCACCGACCACACCGACCGTCTCGTCAGCCACAGGGGCTCTCCTCTCTCTTGTCCTGCTCAGGCGCCGAAGTGCACGGCCACCGTCTTGACGCGGGTGGAGAACCTCAGGACTTCCTCGCCCTGCTCCCTGTAGCCCGTGCCGGAATCGTGGAACCCCCCGAACGGCAGGTGCACGTCCCAGCCGGTGGTCGTCGTGTCGACGGCGACCTGCCCGCACTCGGCATCCTCGGCGAAGCGGTACGCCGAGGCCAGGCCGCGGGTGAACACCGCGGCGGCGAGGCCGAAGACGGAGTCGTCGACCGCCGCGACCGCCGCCTCGAAGTCGTCGACCGCGCGCACGGCGAGGACCGGTGCGAAGACGCGCCAGAGGGCCGTCGTCGGGGTGATGTCCGCGAGGACGGTGGGCTCCACGTAACAGCCGTGGGGCCGCTCGGCGGCCACCCGCCCTCCGGTGAGCACGCTCGCGCCCTCCGCCACCGCCCTGCCCAGGTCCGCGAGGACACCGTCGCGCTGCTTCGGACCGGCCAGCGGGCACCGAGGCCGCCGGGTCGGTGCCCGGACCGACCGTCAGCGCCGCCACCTCCGCGAGCGGCAGCGCGAGGAACTCGTCGTACACCGGCAGCGCGACGATCACCCGGCTGATGGCGGTGCAGCGCTGGCCGGCCTGGCCGAAGGAAGCGGCGCCGACCGCCTTGGCGGCGGCCGGGCGGGGTCACGCAGGACCACCGAGGCGTTCTCGCCGCCGAGTCCGCCCTGGAAGCGGACGGAGCGGTCGGCGAGCCGGCGCCGTATCCGGTTGCCGACGCCGTTGGACCCGGTGAAGGTGACGCCGGCGATCCTCGGGTCGTCCGGGAGCGCCTCCTCGATCTCGGCGGTCCGGCCCGTGACCACGTTGAGCACCCGGCGGGCAGGCCGCGTCGTGCAGGGCGCGGGCGAAGTGCAGGCGAGCAGCGGGGCGAGCTTGCGGGCCGGGGTGATCAGCGGGTCGTTCCAGGGGCTGATCACCAGGATCACGCCGATCGGCTTGCGCTGGGTGTGCGTACGGTGGTTCGGGCGTACGTCGTGCAGGAGGATGCCGTAGCCCTGCCGGGCCACACCGGCGTAGTGCTCCAGGGACTCGACGGCCTTGAGGGTCTCGCCGGTCGCCTCGGTCAGGATCCGGACCCGTTCGAAGGGGCTGGTGCGCCTCCGGGCCGCGAAGCCGCGCTCGGCGTGGTCGCAGGCGCGGATGACGTCCTTCACGGACAGGACCGGAACCCGATCGAGCGGGGTGCGGACGCCGGCGGGATCGCGGACGTCGATCCATTCGCCGGTCCTCGTCCACTCCCCGCCCAAGAGGGATTCCAGCGTGCGCATGGAGATCACTTCCTTCGTCGTCCGCGGCGCCGCCCGTGCGGGCCGGATGCGGCGAGACACCATGTGGGAGCGGGTCCACCAGCCCCGTTGGGGCAGGTATTGGTTGCGCCGTGCGCGGGCCGTCGGGCTCATGATCCATGCTGGAATCGGCGGGCCGGACACGTCTCCTGGAGGAAACCCATGACATACGCCGTTGTCGCCCACTACCGCTGCTCCGCCGCCGACGCGGCGACGGTGCGCGCCGCGCTTCTCGAGGCGCGCCAGGCCACGCGCACCGAGCCGGCGAACCTGATGTACGAGGTGCACGCCGTGGAGGGCGAGCCGGGCGGGTTCCTGCTGTACGAGCGGTACGCGGACCGGGAGGGGTTCGAGGCGCACCGGGCCTCGGCCCACTTCGCCGAGGTGATCACAGGTGTGGTGCTGCCGCTGCTGACGGAGCGCACGGTGACTTCTGCGGAGGTGCTTTAGCCTCTGCCGGGCTGGTGTTGCGGGATGGGAGCGGGTGGAGCGTGGTTGCTCGCGCGTCCTCGTGCCCGTGCGGGGCGCGGTGTCTGTCCGGTGGGCTCCGGAGCGCCCTTGCACTCGCACAACTGCGACGAGCGCGTGACCGTCCTGGAGGGTGAGGCGGAGGTGTGGGTGGACGGCGAGGTGACCCGGCTGGAGCGGTTCGACACCACCTGCGTCCCGTCTCCCGTTTCCCACCTGTTCCGCAACGTCGGGGACACCCCGCTGCGGATCCTGTGGGTGTACTCGTCGGGATACGTCACCCGGACCTTCACTCGGACGGGAAAGACGGTCGAGCGCCTCTCCGCCCACGACCGGACGGGCTGAGCCCCGTCCCCGGGAACGTCCCAGGCGTCCCGGGGAACGCAGGGACGACATGACCGCCGTCGGCCATGGCAATCCTCCGAATCGTGATCACCGTTCGTGGTCACGAGGACGACAGCACGGAGGTTTCCATGTCCCGTCGGATCCTGAAGAGCGGCCTGCTGGCCACCATCGCGGTGTTCGCGTTCCTGCCCTCGCTGGGGGCGGCCCCCGCCAGCGCCGCCGCGCCGATTCCGGCCCCGCACGGAATCATCCAGTACTACAACTACACCACCCTGCCCGCCCCGGCGGCACAGCGCCACCACAACTACCGCACCGTGGGCCGGGTGACCACCCGCCACGTCCGGCTCAACGTCCGGTCCGGCCCGAGCACCCGCTACCACGTGGTCGGTCACCGTCACAGCAACCGGCTGGTCCCGGTGGCCTGCAAGACGTACGGCGGTTCGGTGCGCGGCAACCACACCTGGTACCGGCTCCCGCACCGCAAGGGGTACGTCTCCGGCCACTACGTCCGGATCGGCCACGCCGTTCCGTGGTGCTGACGGGTCCGTCCCGCCGTACCGCCTGACCGCCGAGGCCTGTTCGGGAACGCCGTTTCCGAACAGGCCTTCGGCATGCACCCCCTGATTCACCGTCTTCACACCTGTTCGCGGGTTGCGGCCCCGGCACCGAGGGGAAGCCATTCCGACAACAGGGGCGAAACGCCCATAGCGTAATGAAGTCGAGGCACGCCACATGCGGCACTCCGAAGGCGCGACCACCACCCCACCCGACGAGTCACCGGCGGCAAACCTGCGTGAGCTGAAGGAGCGTACGGGACTGAGCCTGGCGGCACTGGCCGCGCGCACCCCGTACAGCAAGTCCGCCTGGCACCGCTATCTGAGCGGCGCGAAACGGCCACCGCGCCCGGCCGTTGAGGCCCTGGCCCGGCTGGCGGGCGTCGATCCGGCGGCCGTACTGGCGCTGTGCGAGGCCGCCGAGGAGCAGCCGGCCGCGGTCCCCGCACCGCAGGCGCCCCGGACGAGGCGGTGGTGGCGGCTGCCGCTGACCGCGCTGGCACTGCTCGCACTGGCCGGGGTGACGGCGGCCGCCGTGAGCGTGTCGGACCGGCGTGCCACCCAGGGCGCGCAGCCGGTGTCGGGCGCGCCGCGCTGCCACGGGCGGTCCTGCCAGGGCGAGTTGCCGGACACCTCGGCGTGCGCCCGGGACGCGCAGACCAAGAGCAGGGTCACCGGCACCGCGTACGACGTCCGGCTTCGCTACTCCGCCGCCTGCGGCACGGCCTGGTCGGAGGTGCGGATGCACACCCCGCACGCCCGGGAGGTCTCGGTCCGGACCGGGCAGGACGTGCTCTCCGCGAGTTATCCCGCCGACGACTCCGTCGGCTACACCAGCCCGATGCTCGCGGTGCCGACACCCCGGGGGGTGGAGGCGTGTGCGGACGTCGAGGGGAGGCTGGCGTGCACCGGACTGGAGGCCGGGCCCGGCGACCTGGAGGAGTGAGACCGGCACGCTCCGGTCCGAACGCGGTGGTGGCGGTGCCGGCCCTGGCCGGCATCACCGTCTCGCTGATGCAGACCCTGGTGATCCCGATCGTCCCGGAGCTGCCGAAGTACCTGAACGCCTCGCGGCGTCCGACGCGGCCTGGGCGGTGACGGCGACCCTGCTGGCCGCCGCGGTGGCCGGCCGTCTCGGTGACATGTCCGGCAAGCGGTTGATGCTGCTGGTCAGCCTGGTGCTGCCGGTCTCCGGTTCGGTGGTGGCCGCGCTGAGCGACTCGCTGGTCCCGATGATCGTCGGCCGTGCTCTGCAGGGTCTCGCCGCATCCGTGGTGCCGCTGGGCATCAGCATCATGTGCGACGAACTCCCGCCGGAGCGCCTGGCGGGCTCCACCGCGCTGATGAGCGCCTCACTGGGCGTCGGTGGCGCGCTGGGCCTGCCGGCCGCGGCCATCGCGGGCCACTTCGACCGGCACGTGCTCTTCCGGACCTCCGCCACCCTCGGTGTCGTCGCCTTCGCGCTGGTCCTGCTGCTCGTACCGGAGTCCGCGGTGCGCTCGGGCGGCCGTTTCGACGCCGTCGGTGCCGTGGGTCTCGCGGCCGGCCTCGCCTCGCTGCTGCTCGCCGTGTCCAAGGGCGCCGACCGGGGCTGGGCGAGCGGCACCACGCTCGGCCTGTTCGCACTCGCGGTCGTGGTCCTGGCCGCCTGGGGCTTCTTCGAACTGCGCACCGCCCAGCCGCTGGCCGACCTGCGCACCACGGTCCGGCGTCAGGTGCTGTTCACCAACCTCGCCCCGATCGCGTTCGGCCTCTCGGTGTTCGCGATGTCCCTGGTGCTGCCGCGGCTGCTCCAGCTGCCGGCCCAGACCGGCTACGGCCTCGGCAGGTCGATGATGACCGTCGGTCTGGTGATGGCCCCGCAGGGACTGGTCATGACGGCCTTCGCCCCCGTCCCGGCCGCCATCACCGAGGCGCGGGGCCCGAAGATCACGCTGATGACCGGTGCGGTGACCGTCGCCGCGGGCCACGGCCTGAACATCCTCCTGATGTCCGAGGTCTGGCACCTGGTCCTGGTCTCCTGCGTCATCGGGGCCGGCATCGGCTTCGCCTACGGCGCGATGCCCGCGCTGATCATGGGTGCCGTCCCGGCGTCGTCGGGGACGGCCGCCGCCAACAGCCTCAACACCCTGATGCGGTCCATCGGCACGTCGGTGGCCAGCGCCGTCGCCGGCGTGATCCTGGCACACCTGACCATCAGCCTCGGCGACACCTCCCTGCCGTCCGAGAACGCGTTCAAGACGGTCATGGCGGTCGGTGCGGGGGCGGCCCTGCTCGCCCTCGTCCTCGCCTCCTTCCTGCCCGGCCGCCGGCCCGCGGACGCGCAGCCCGCTCCGGTACCCGCCGAACCGGCGGCCGAGTCCGTGCACTGAGCGGGTCGTGAGGGAGCGGGCCGTGCCGTCGGCGGACGGCCCGCTCCCCGGGCACGCTCCGGCGTACCCGCGTCCAGCGTCTGGTGGCGGGCCGGCACGCCCACGAGCTGACCCGACCCATGTCGGGGGTTCACCGGGGCCGCCGCGGGTGCCGTCCCCGGTGAGCCCTCCTGAAGGCTGTTCGGGGGAACCGGCGCCCCGGGACGCGTGCCACGGCCGCGGCCGGTTCACATCTTCTGCCGTGACCACCACCCTGCCGCTGATCCCGCCCATGCTCGCCACGCCCGGCAGGCTGCCGCCCGCCGCGCAGGACGCCAGATGGGCGTACGAGACCAAGCAGGACGGCCAGCGCGCGGTCGTCTACCTGCCCGGCGACGGCGGCCTGCTGCTGCGCGCCCGGTCCGGCGAGGACATCACCGCCGCCTATCCCGAACTGAGCCCGCTGGGCGGGATGCTGGGCCGCGTCCCGGCGGTCCTGGACGGCGAGGTGCTGGCGCTCGACGACAGCGGACGCGCCGACTTCCAGCTGCTGCAGAGCCGGATGGGCCTGGCCCACGCCCCGGCCCGGGCGGCCCGGATGGCGGCCCGGGTCCCGGTCCACCTGGTGCTGTTCGACGTGCTGCATCTGGAGGGCAGCCCCCTGCTGAGGGTGCCCTACGCTCAGCGGCGGACCCGGCTTGAGTCGCTCGGGCTCGACGGGCCCTGCTGGTCGACGCCCGGAGCCCTCGTCGGACACGGCGCCGAAGCGCTGCGGGCCACCCGGGAGCACGGCCTCGAGGGCCTGGTCTGCAAGCGGCTGGACTCGGTGTACGAGCCGGGGGTGCGCTCCCGTGCCTGGGTCAAGATCCGGAACATGCGTGCCGAGGACGTGATCGTCGGCGGCTGGCTGCCGGGCAAGGGCCGGCTGGCCGGACTGCCGGGCGCGGTGCTGGCCGGGCAGCGGGCCGCCGACGGGCGGTTGCGGTACGTCGGCGGGGTGGGCACCGGCTGGAGCGAGGCCGAACGGACCGAACTGGCCGCGCTGTTGCGAGCCGCCGCCACCGACGTCTGTCCCTTCGACCCGGCTCCGTCGGTCCCGGGCGCCCACTGGGTGCTGCCCCGGCTGGTCGGCGAGGTCAACTACAGCACCCGCACCCGCGCCGGACTGCTGCGCCAGCCGTCCTGGCTGCGGCTGCGCCCGGACCTCGCGCCCGCGGAGTCGGCGGCGGACCTGCCGGCGGGCTTCGACTGACCGGCGCCGACACCGAACCGGCCGCCGGCGACCGACTGTTGGGCGGGGCTTCACCAACGGGACGCCCGGACCGTCTTGGCAAGCCCTTGACCGAAGGGGAAGCTGAACGTCCCTTTCCCCACAGCAGTTGGAGGCCTCCGTGTCGTCACGGACGTTCCGCATCGGTCGCCGCAGATGGCTGACCGGTCTCGCCGGTGCCGCCGCCCTGGTCGTCGCCTTCCCCGCCGCCGCCTTCGCCGCCCCGCCGCAGGCGCTGCCCGCCAACGCCGAGACGGTCGAGAAGACCTACCAGCCGGCCTTCGACTACGACACCGACGGCTGCTATTCGACGCCCGCGATCGGCCCCGACGGCACGGTCAACGGCGGCCTCAACCCGACCGGCGCGCTCAACGGCTCGTGCCGGGACGCCTCCGACCTCGACAACACCAACAGCTACTCGCGCTACAAGTGCAACAACGGCTGGTGCGCCTACATGTACGGCCTGTACTTCGAGAAGGACCAGGCGATCGCGGGCAGCAGCATCGGCGGGCACCGGCACGACTGGGAGCACGTCGTGGTGTGGGTGCAGAGCGGCCAGATCATGTACGTGTCGACCTCCAACCACGGCTCGTTCACCGTGCACGCGGCGTCCGAGGTCCGCTTCGACGGCACCCACGCGAAGATCGTCTACCACAAGGACGGCGTCAGCACGCACTGCTTCCGGCTGGCCAACCCCAACGACGAGCCGCCGGAGAACCACAAGGGCACCTGGCAGTACCCGCCGCTGGTCGGCTGGAACGGCTATCCGGCGGGCCTTCGCGACAAGTTGAGCACCCACGACTTCGGCAGCGCCAACTTCGGCCTGAAGGACGCGAGTTTCGCCTCCCATCTCAGTTCGGCGAAGCCGTCCGGAATCACCTTCGACCCCAACGCCTGACCCCGCCGGTAGTCCGAGGCAGGTCCGAGGCGCTGTGCGCGCACGACGGCGGTGCGTGCACAGCGCCGTGGCCGGGCCCTGGCCGGACCGGGCCCCGCACCCCGCACCCCGCACCCCGCACCCCGCACCCCGCACCCCGCACCCGGCGCGTCCCTGGCGCCCTTCACCCGCTTGCACGCTCGAGTTGCCGGTAGTCAGATGGGAACGACACCCTTTCGGTCCGGGCCCGGCGAAGGGGAGCCCGGCGCCGGGAAGCCCACCGGAGGAAGTGGGGCGACATGACGAGGACGAGGCCTTCCCCGTATCGGCTGGCGCCCAACCTCTTCGGTATCGGCTTCGGGATCGCCGGCCTGGCCCAGGCCTGGAGCGCCGCCGCGGACGCCATCGACGCACCGGCCTGGCCGTCGTACGTGCTGTGGATCCTCGCGGCGGTGGTCTGGCTGGTGACCGTGGTGACCTATCTGCGCAACGTGGTCGCCCAGGGACGGCTGCGTTCGGAGGTCCCGGACCCGACCACCGGCCCGTTCACGGCTCTCGCCGTGATCGTGCCGATGCTGCTGGGAATCGGTCTCGCCCCGCACGCGCGTACCGCCGGCGAGATCGTCTACGCGGTCGGCCTGGTGCTCACCGTCCTCCTCGGCGCATGGCTGACGAGTCTGTGGATCCGCTCCGACACCCAGCTCGCGCAGTGGCATCCGGGCTACTTCCTGCCCACGGTCGCGGGCGGCCTGATCGCGGCCGCCTGCAGTGCCGTCCTCGGGTGGACCACGTTGTCGCACCTGATGCTGGGTTACGGGCTGATCTGCTGGTTCGTCCTGGGGTCGATCCTCCTGCTGCGGCTCTTCACCCAGCCGGCGCTGCCTCCTCCGCTGCTGCCGACCATGGCCATCGAAGTCGCCCCGCCGGTGGTCGCGGGCAACGCGTGGTTCGCCGTCAACGGCGGCCGGCTCGATCTCGTCGCCGAGCTTCTCGCCGGATACGCGGTCCTGATGATCCTGGTGCAGATCGGCCTGGCGAGCACCTACCGGCGGGTGCCTTTCGGGCCCGGCCACTGGGCGTTCGCCTTCTCCTACGCGGCCGCCTTCACCGACGGCATCCACTGGCTGGCCGTGGAACACGTCCACGGGCAGAAGGTCCTGACCTGTCTGGTGCTGGCGATCGCCACGTCGGCGCTCGCCGCGCTCGCGGCCCGTACCGTCCTCGGTCTGGTCCGGCGCGATTTCCTTCCCCGGGTGCCGGCCGATCCCGCCCCGGCCCGGTCCGTCCGCGGGACCTGACGCGGCGGCGCCGGCACGGCGTGCGCACGCTCGAGCCCCGCATCGGAACAGGCCGTCACGGTCACCGTCGAGCGGGACGGCGGCCGTGCCCCCTGGCGGCGCGACGGACCCCCGGGCCGGGCGCGCACGGCGGGCATCGAAGTGCTGCTGGAGGCCTGCATCCGCGTGGCGGCGGACCGCGCCGTCGGCCGGACCGGCGGTCCGCCGCGGCAGCCATCCCTTCGGCGGGGCCACGTTCCGCTTCCCGCGTGCGACGGGCTGGGCCATCGCCATGCGCTGCATCCTGACCGGCGAGGGCTTCGGTACCGCCGAGGCGTACCGCATCGGTCTGGTCCAGGAGGTCCTTCCCGACGGGCCCACCCACGGCCGTCGAGCGGGCCGGGTCCGGGCCCGCGGGCAGGCAGACGCCACGCCAGCGGCCCGGTTCCAGCCCGACCCCGCCCGGCTGATGAACTCCGCCGGCGCCGCCGACGGCGTGGAGTCCTCCGTCGAACGCCGCGACGTCGCCTTCACCCGCCGCCGACGGCCCCGCCGCGGCGAGCCGGACGGACAGGACAGGCAGGTCGTCGACCCCGGCACCCGCCCCGGCCGTGTGGCGGCGGCCCGCCGCGCCGGGGGCCGCCGACAGGATGTCGGAATCCGCCGCGGCCACCGAGGTCTATCGTGTCCCCATGTCCGTGCCAGAGTTGATCCGTATCGTCTCCCGCGATTCTCCGATGGCGCTCGCTCAGGTGGCCCGGGTCCGGGCCGAGTTGGCCACCCTCCATCCACAGGTGCGCACCGAGGTCGTGCCGGTGAAGACGACCGGCGACAAGTGGCTGGGCGACCTGTCGCTGGTGGAGGGCAAGGGGGCCTTCACCAAGGAGGTGGACGCCGCGCTGCTCGCCGGTGCGGCGGATCTCGCCGTGCACTGTGTGAAGGACGTGCCGGCGGACCGGCCGTTGCCCGCCGGGACGGTGTTCGCGGCGTTCCTCAAGCGCGACGACATCCGTGACGCCCTCGTCCACCCGGGCGGGCTGACCCTGGACCAGCTGCCGCCGGGCACCCGGATCGGCACCTCCGCGGTCCGCCGGATCGCCCAGCTGGCGGCCACCCATCCGCATCTGGAGTGCGTGCCGTTCCGCGGCAACGCCAACCGGCGCCTGGAGAAGCTCGCCGCCGGGGAGGCCGACGCCCTGCTGCTCGCCGTGTCGGGCCTGGAGCGGATCGACCGTACGGACGTGATCACCGAGGTCCTCGACCCGGAGACGATGATGCCGCCCATCGGTGCGGGCATCCTCGCGCTGCAGTGCCGGGAGGGGGACGCCGACCTGATCGACGTGGTGAGCGGGCTCGGTGACCCGGACACCTACCGGGAGGCCTCCGCGGAGCGGATGTTCCTGCACGTCCTCCAGGGGCACTGCAACAGCCCGATCGCCGGGTACGCCCGGGTGGACGGCGGCGGTGAACTGTCGCTGCGCGCCTGCGTGTTCACCCCGGACGGCAAGACCCGGCTGAACGCGCACGAGTGGGCCGGCCGTCTCGACCCGGCCACGCTCGGCACCTCGGTCGCCGTGGCCCTGCTGCGTCAGGGCGCCCGCGAGATCATCGACGGCATTCCGCACTAGAACCCGGTCGGCGGTGTGAGGGCGTACCGTCGGCCCTTCCGGAGCGCGTCGGCACTCAGGCAGTGGTCGGGCCGGGCTCCGTCTGGTCCTTGAGGAAGGCGCTCACCTGGTGGGCCAGGCTGCCCGGTGCGGCGCTCTGGCAGGCGGTGGGGGCGGTCGACTCCAGTACGCCGATGCCGCCCGCCCACAGCCGCCGGTCGGTCCAGTCCTCGTCGACCCGCAGCTGGATCTGGATGTCGACCTGGGTGAGGGCGGCCTCGGGTCCGGCGGCGTAGAGCACGGCGGTCGCGCGGCGCAGCGGGTAGACGTCGAAGCCCTCGATGAACTGGGAACTGCGCCAGTCGATGACCGCACCCTCCCCGTCGGGGCCCACCCGCACGTCGATCTGGCCGTCTTCCAGCTGGACGCTGAAGTGACGGGGCCCGCGGTTCTCCACGGTCACCCGGACACTGAAGTACGTCAGCCCGGCGGCGGCGTCGTCCCGGCCACGCGGCGGTTCGGCTGCCTCCAGGCGGTGGACGCGGACCCGCAGACCGGCATGCTCGTCGTACTCGTGCCAGTCCCCGACCACGTTCGGCTCGTACACAGTGCCCCTCTCGACCCACGCTGTTTATCTGTGTGCTCAGCACACTGTCAAATGCGTGGAATGCGCTGTGGCCAGGGGGTTCGCCCGCTTTGATCGCTGATCAAAGCGTTGCGCAGCGGTTATCCCGCCCCGGGACTCCGGGGCGGGACGCAGGCGCGTGCCGCACATCACGTCGGCATCCCGCCCACCGCAAGATCAGCGGGCCAGGCGGCCCAGCAGCGAGGAGGCGGCGGTGATGCCGAGCGCCGCGGCCACCGCCAGTACGGCGAAGTCGAGGCCGAGGTGCGAGGGCGTACCGAGCAGCAGCCCGCGCAGGGCGTCGACCTGGTAGCTCAGCGGGTTGATCTTGCTGACCACCTGGAGCCAGCCCGGCATGATCGCCACCGGATAGAGGGCGTTGGAGCCGAAGAACAGCGGCATGGTGATCGCCTGTCCGATGCCCATCAGCCGGTCACGGCTGAGGACGATGCCCGCGATGCTCATCGAGAGGCAGGAGAAGAACGCGGAGGCGAGGACGACGGCCAGCCCGACCCCGAGCAGCTTCAGCGGGTTCCAGGTGAGCGAGACCCCGAGGATCGCGGCGATGACGATCACCACGACGGCCTGGATCAGGGACTTCACCCCGGCCGCGAAGGCCTTGCCGGTGATGAGGGCCGAGCGCGGGGTGGGGGTGACGAGGAGCTTGTTGAGGATGCCGGCGTCGCGTTCCCAGATGATCTGGATGCCGTAGAAGATCGCGATGAACATCGCGGACTGCGCGATGATGCCGGGCGCGAGGTAGTCGATGTAGGGGATGCCGCCGGTGGGTATCGCCTTGATCCGGGTGAAGGTCTGCCCGAAGATCAGCAGCCACAGGGCGGGCTGTATCGCCCGGGTGTAGAGCTCGGTGCGGTCGTGGCGGAGCTTTTGCAGCTCGACGGCGCACATGGCGACGACCCGGGCCGGCAGCAGCCGCCACCCGGAGCGCGGCTCGGGCGGCGTCAGCAGCAGGGAGGCCGCCGGGCCCTCAGCCGACGCGCTTCGCGGTGCGGCGGGTGCTTCGGACATCGCGGAAACCTCCTGACTGGTCGTCGAGACCGCTTCCGGCCACGTCGCGGAAGACGTCTTCGAGGGTGGGCAGGGTGTCGGTGCCCTGCCGTTCGGCGAGGCCGCGCCTGAGTTCGTCGGGGGTGCCGAGGGCGCGGATGCGGCCCCGGTGCATCAGGCCGACCCGGCCGCAGTGCTGGTCGGCCTCGTCCATGTAGTGGGTGGTGACCAGGACGGTCATGCCGGTGGCTTCGCGTACGGCGTTGATCTGGTCCCACACGCTGGTGCGGGCGATCGGGTCGAGGCCGATGGTCGGCTCGTCGAGGATCAGCAGCCGGGGCGCGCTGACCAGGGCCTGTGCCAGTTCGAGCCGGCGGACCATGCCGCCCGAGTAGGTGCCGGCCAGCCGGTCGGCGGCGTCGGTGAGGTCGACGGCCTCCAGGGCCTGTGCGACCCGTTCGCCGCGCTCGCGCCGGGAGACGTCGAAGACCCGCGCGAACAGGGCGACGTTCTCGCGCCCGGTGAGCCCGCTGTCGGCGGACAGCTGCTGCGGGACGTAGCCGAGCAGTCTGCGCACGGCCATCCGTTCCCGCCCGGTGTCGTGGCCGAAGACGCGGACCATCCCGGCGGGAACGGGAAGCAGGGTGGTGATGCAGCGGATGGCGGTGGTCTTTCCGGCGCCGTTGGGGCCGAGCAGCCCGAAGACCTCGCCCTGGCCGACGGTCAGGTCCAGCCCGTCCACGGCCTTGGTCTCGCCGAAGGTGTAGGTGAGCCCCGTGCAGGCGACCGCGGTGGTGTCCGGCGTCATGATTCCTCGGCCTCCTCGTGCAGGGTGACGGCCAGCCTGCGCAGCGCCGGGAGCGCGGCTTCGAGCGCCGCCCGGTCTGCCTCGTCGAGCCGGGAGACACTGCTGACGACGAGGTCCGCGCGGCGCCGCTGCCAGTCGGCGAGCCGCTTCTCGGCGGCCCCGGTCAGCAGCAGCCGGGCGGCCCGCCGGTCGGCGGGGTCGGTCTCCCGGAGCAGGAAGCCGTCCTTGACCAGCTGGTTGACCAGGGTCGACACCGAGTTGCCCGCCAGAAACAGCTCCCTGGCCGCGTCCGAGATACCGATCCCGGGCCGCGACTCGACCAGACGCAGCAGCTCCACCTCGGCACCGCGCAGCCGGGGCAGCGCGAGCCCGCGGCGTAGTCGGCGGCGGATCAGCCTCTGGATCCCGACGAGCGCGCCGGCCAGCTCTTCCGGGAAGGTCTCCGTGGTCTGCGATGTCACACCTGGAAGATTACCTCTGCTACAGAGGTAATCCCCACCAAGGAACGGTCAAGCGGTCGGACGTCAAGAAGTGAGAGCAATCTCACCTTTTTTGGTGAATGTTTTCCTTTACCCCTTTCAGGGCATTTGGTGAAGAGTGCTTCGGACCGGAGGCACGTGTGTGGGAGCCGCTTTCCGCCGGTGCCCCCGTGCTCTCCCGGGGTCCGGGTGGCGTGTCTCCCAGGTGTCCGTCCACACAGCACCCGCTTGAGGAGGTGCACGCCATGCGTGTCACCACCGCCATCACCACCGCTGCCACCCCCAAGCCCCATCCGCACGACGACGCCCCCGACACGGCAGCGGACTTCGTCCGGCTCGCCGGGCTGCCCGAAGGCCCCGAGCGCAGGGCCCTGCGGGACGAGCTGGTCGAGCTGTGGCTGCCCATGGCCCAGCGGATCGCCGTACGGTTCCGGGGCCGCGGGGAGGCCGTCGAGGACCTCTGCCAGGTCGCCGCGCTGGGGCTGGTCAAGGCGGTCGACCACTACGACCCGGCGCGCGGGCGGGCCTTCGAGGCGTACGCGGTGCCGACGATCACCGGCGAGATCAAGCGCCACTTCCGCGACCACATGTGGACCCTGCATGTACCGCGCCGGGTCCAGGAGCTGCGCAACCGGGTCCGGGGTGCCCTCAAGGAGCTGGACCAGACCTCCCCGGGCGAGGCGCCCACCGTCGCGGACATCGCCGAGCGGGCGCAGCTCACCGAGAGCGAGGTGCGCGCCGGGATGGAGGCCCTGGACTGCTTCTCGGCCCTGTCGCTGGACGCCGAGGTGTCCGGCGCCGACGGCTACGCGCTGGGCGACACCCTGGGCGCCCCCGACCCCGGCTACGACCTGGTCGTCGACCGCACCTCGGCCGGCCCCTGCCTCCAGGGACTGCCCGAGCGCGACCGGCTCATCCTCTACCTGCGGTTCTTCCGCGGTATGACGCAGAGCCGGATAGCCGAACAGCTGGGCGTCTCGCAGATGCACGTGTCCCGCCTGCTCGCCGCCTGCGTCGAGCGGCTGCGCGAAGAGCTGCTTGCCGAGACGGGCTGAGCCTCACCCGAGCGGTGCGCCGGGGATCTGCGTCGGCCCGTACCGGTCGAGGGCGTCCTCCAGTTCGGCACGGATCCCGGCGGGCATGTCCCCGGTGCGCCCCCAGACGAGAATCAGCTCCGCGACGTTGCGAAGCTTGATGTTGGTGTGCTGGGAGACCTCCTTGAGCACTTCCCAGCCCTCGTCGGGGGTGACCCGGCCGAGCGCGACCACCATCCCGATCGCCTGGTCCACCACGGCATGGGAGGCGACGGCCTCCTTGAGCTGATCGATCTCCTCCTGGAGATGGAGGACCGAGTCCGCCTCGTTCTCGCTCACTCCCTCATCGTCACCACTCGTCTGGCCGAGTGCCACCGGGGTACTCGGCAGGCACCCCTGCCGCTTCCGGTTGGACACTTGTCTCAGACCGGTTCCCCCGGCCGGCCCCGACCCCAGGACGCGAGTGCCATGAACAACGACACGCCTGCCCCCGGCCCCGCGAAGAAGCAGCGGCAGGTCATCTCCACGGACTCGGTCTTCGGCTCCCCGTGCTGGGTGAGCCTGACCAGCCGTGACCTGCGGACCACCGAGGACTTCTACAGCGCCGTGCTGGGCTGGCGATGGCGCAGCGTCCGGCTCGGCGACCACTTCCGGATCGCGCTGGCGGGCGGGGTGCCGGTCGCGGGCATCGCCGCGGTCGCCGCCATGTGGCAGATGGCGGTGGCCTGGACGCCGTACTTCGCCGTCCAGAACGCGGACGAGGCGGTCGCCAGGGCCCGCGAGCGCGGCGGCACGCCGGCGGTCGGGCCGCTGTCCTTCCCGCCCGGCCGTGCGGCGCTGCTCGCGGACCGGGACGGGGCGATCTTCGGTATCTGGGAGGGCCAGCTGGTCTCCAACTGGGAGATCTGGCGGCAGGCCGCGCCGACCTTCATCCGCCTGCACACCCGCAACGCCTTCGACTCGGCGATCTTCTACGGCGAGGTGCTGGGCTGGGCCTCGGACCACAGCTGCTGCGAGGTGGAGTACGAGGGGGGCGAGGTCGTCCTGCGAAGCCGGGGCGATGCCGTGGCCCGGATCGACTCCGGGGCGGTGGAGGCGGCCCCCGATCCCACGGTGCGGCCGCACTGGCAGATCCACTTCGCGGTCAACGACGTCGGCGAGTGCGCCCGGGCGGCGGAGAAGCACGGCGGCAGCGTCCTCCAGGAGAAGGACACCGAGGTCATCCTGCGCGACCCGGACGGGGCGCAGTTCACCTTGACCGCCCGCCCGCAGCTCCCCTGACCTTCCCGAGCCGCCGGCCCCTCAGGCCTTGCCGCGGGAGGGCCGGGACAGCAGGACCAGGCTGCGGGCCTCGGCGCGCAGCCTGGTCCCCGCCTTCCGCTCGCGTTCGTCGGGGATGCCGTCGGGCTCGGCGGTGTCGATGAGGGCCGTCCAGCGCTCGCCGTAGGAGTCGTCGGGCAGCCGGAAGTCGACCGGTTCCCAGAAGCTGTTGAGGAGCAGCAGGAACGAGTCGTCGACCAGGCGCCGCCCGTAGGGGTCGCGTTCGGCGATGGCGTCGCCGTTCAGGAAGACACCCACGGAGTGCGCGTCGGCGCGCTGCCAGTCCCGGTCGGTCATCTCGCGGGCGTCCGGCAGCAGCCAGACCAGGTCGGGCAGCGGCTGTCCGCGGTGCACGGCGGTCTCGCCGCGGAAGAAGCCGCGCCGGCGCAGCACCGGGTGGGCGGCGCGCAGCCCGATGACGTACCGGGTGAAGTCGCTGAGCGTCCGCTGCTCCTCGGTGAGGTCCCAGTCGGTCCAGGAGACCTCGTTGTCCTGGCAGTAGGCGTTGTTGTTGCCGCGCTGGGTGCGGCCGAGTTCGTCGCCGTGGCTGAGCATCGGGATGCCCTGGGAGAGCAGCAGGGTGGCCAGGAAGTTGCGCTGCTGGCGGGCTCGGAGTTCGAGCACGGCCGGGTCCTTGGTGCTGCCCTCGGCGCCGCAGTTCCAGGACCGGTTGTGGCTCTCGCCGTCCCGGTTGTTCTCGCCGTTGTCCTGGTTGTGCTTGTCGTTGTACGACACCAGGTCGCGCAGGGTGAAACCGTCGTGCGCGGTGACGAAGTTGACGCTGGCGCGCGGCCTGCGCCCCCGGTGCTGGTAAAGGTCGGAGGAGCCGGTGAGCCGGGAGGCGAACTCGCCGAGCGAGCCGGGCTCGGCCCGCCAGAAGTCCCGTACGGCGTCCCGGTACTTGCCGTTCCACTCCGACCACAGCGGCGGGAAGTTGCCGACCTGGTACCCGCCCTCCCCCACGTCCCAGGGCTCGGCGATGAGCTTGACCCGGCTGATCACCGGGTCCTGCTGGATCAGGTCGAAGAACGCCGAGAGGCGGTCCACCTCGTGGAACTGCCTCGCCAGGGTGGCCGCGAGGTCGAAGCGGAAGCCGTCGACGTGCATCTCGGTCACCCAGTACCGCAGCGAGTCCATGATGAGCTGGAGGACGTAGGGATGCCGCATCAGCAGGCTGTTGCCGGTACCGGTGGTGTCGTAGTAGTGCGCCCAGTCGCCGTCGACCAGCCGGTAGTAGGAGGCGTTGTCGATGCCCCGGAAGGACAGCGTGGGGCCCATCTCGTTGCCCTCGGCGGTGTGGTTGTAGACCACGTCGAGGATCACTTCGAGACCGGCCGCGTGCAGCGCCTTGACCATCTCCTTGAACTCGTTGACCTGCTGGCCCCGGCTGCCGAAGGCGCCGTAGGCGTTGTGCGGGGCGAAGTAGCCGATGGTGTTGTAGCCCCAGTAGTTGGACAGGCCCCGGTCCTGCAACACCCCGTCCTGCACGAACTGGTGGACCGGCATCAGCTCGACGGCCGTGACGCCGAGCGAGGTGAGGTGCTCGATGACCGCGGGATGCGCGAGACCGGCGTAAGTGCCCCGGAGCCGCTCGGGTACCTCCGGATGGGTGCGGGTGAGGCCGCGGACATGGGCCTCGTAGATCACCGAGTCGGAGTAGGACCGCCGGGGCGGGCGGTCGTCACCCCAGTCGAAGTAGGGGTCGGTGACCACACCCAGCATGGAGTGCCCGGCGCTGTCGGCCGGTGACGGTCCACCCGGGGTGCGTTCGTACAGCGAGGCGTGGTTGTCGATCTGACCGTCGACCGCCCGCGCGTACGGATCCAGGAGCAGCTTCGCCGGATTGCACCGGTGCCCGACCTCCGGGTCCCAGGGGCCGGTCACCCGGTATCCGTAGCGCTGTCCCGGCCCGACGCCTGGCAGGTAGGCGTGCCAGACGAAGCCGTCGACCTCGGTGATCGGCACCGCCCGCCGGGTGCCGTCATCGTTCACCAGGACCAGCTCCACCCGCTCGGCGACCTCGCTGAACAGGGCGAAGTTGGTGCCCTGCCCGTCGAAGGAGGCACCCAACGGGTAGGGGTGCCCGCTCCACACGGACACCCCTTTCCGGGACTTCCGAGCCGTCACCGGGCGCCCTCCAGAACGCCCTCGGCGGAAGCGGCCAACTGGGCGACGGGGAAGGCGCGGGGCACCCGCAGCGTCCGGCGCAGGCTGGGCGACGGCGCGGTCTTGACCAGCGGGACGCGCTCACCGGACCGGGCTCGCTGCGAAAACCAGATGATCTTGCTGCCGGTCTCCGGGGCACAGCACCCCCAGCCGTCGCTGGTGGCGGCGAGGTGCGCCAGGCAGGACCGCAGGTCCTGGTCCGGGCGCAGGTCACGGTCGTCGTCGCCGATGGCGGTGATGAGGTGCTGCCCGTTCCACCACATCTCGATGGACGTGTGCTTGTCCGTCGCATGATGGTCGATGGCGGTCAGCAGCAGTTCGGCACCGCGGCAGACGCGGTCCACGAGGTTGTCGAGGTCCCAGTAGCGCAGATGGGCGGCCAGGATGCGGCTGACCTGTCCCACCCGTTCCGGGCTGACCTCCACGTCGAGGTGGTAGTAGCAGGGCACTGCGGTCTTCATTGTCGCTTGCTCCTCACCCGGCGCGGCTCCCGCTCCCCTCACCCGTCCGGAAATCCGTTCCGGACGCGTAGCGTGAGCACTCATCGCTTCTGAGTCACTTCCCACAGTGCGGTCGCTACGCCATTCGTGCAACCTGAGAGACGCATGAGGTTGTTGAAGCTCCAACAAGACGCTCCGAGGTCAACCGTGCACCATGAGTGAAAGCCTCGATTCGCCGTAACGGCTCCGTGCCCTTCCGTGCCCGGACGCTCCCCGCCCGGGGACACGTGCCCACTCGAGAGCGTCGGAAGGAACGACACGGCCATGCTGCTACCCGCGAAGGCCGAGGTGGCCCGGCAGCTGCGGCGCTACCGGGCGTGGGAGCGCGTGATGCTCGCCTCGCCGCAGGACCGCGAGGTGCGGTCCACCTTCGAGGACTCGGGCTACACGCTGTGTGTGCTGATGGGCAAGCGATGCGCCCGGGAGGCGGTGGACGCGGCCGAGCGCTATCTGCGCACCAGCCTCGTCACCTATCTCCGGGACCAGGGCGGGCGGGCCCAGCTGAGCGGAAAGGTCCGGCGGAGCCCGCCCTCGGACCGGAGTTCCGCGCGGCAGTGATCCGCGGGCGGACCCCGCGGGAGGACACCTCGTCCTCCCGTGCACCACGGACCGCGGAGCCGGGCCCCGGGCCCGGCTCCGCACACGGCGGAGGTGAGACCCATGAAGGCGACAGAGGCAATCGGCCGTGTCCCGGTGCGTGACGTACGGCCGGCCGTGGACGGCGGCGGGCGTCCGGCGAAGGCGGTCCCCGGCGAGACCTTCCAGGTCACCGCCACCGTCTTCCGCGAGGGTCAGGACGCCGTCGGAGCCAATGTGGTGCTGTGCGATCCCGCGGGCCGGGCCGGCCCCTGGGCCCCGATGCGGGAGCTGGTCCCCGGTACCGACCGCTGGGGCGCCGAGGTCACCCCGGACGCGACGGGCCGCTGGACGTATCACGTGGAGGCCTGGAGCGCACCGCTGACCACCTGGCGACGGCACGCACGGGTCAAGATCCCGGCGGGCATCGACACCGGTCTGGTCCTGGAGGAGGGCACCGAGCTCTACGCGCGCGCGGCCGGCCGGATGCCCGCGGGACCCGAGCGCGAGCGGGTCGCGGCGGCGGCCCGGGCCCTGGGCGACGACAGCCTCCCCCTGCACACCCGGCTGGCGAGCGCGCTGGCCCCGGACGTGGACGAGATCCTGGCCCGGTATCCGCTGCGGGAGCTGGTGACCTGTTCGGAGCCGTTGCCGCTGCTGGTGGAGCGGGAGCGGGCCCTGTACGGGTCCTGGTACGAGTTCTTCCCGCGTTCGGAGGGCACGCCCGAGCGGCCGCACGGCACGTTCCGCACCGCGGCCAGGCGCCTGCCGGCGATCGCGGAGATGGGCTTCGACGTCGTCTACCTCCCCCCGATCCACCCCATCGGGACCACCTTCCGCAAGGGCCGCAACAACACCCTCGCCCCCACCCCCGACGACGTCGGCGTGCCCTGGGCGATCGGCTCCCCCGAGGGCGGACACGACGCCGTCCACCCGGACCT